>NZ_JBIUBT010000003.1:0-709992 GCF_044548235.1 Streptomyces sp. NPDC052043 | reverse complement strand
AGCTTCGACCCCTGCCTCCCCTGCGGCGTCCACATGTACCTCGGCAACGGCAAAACCCTCACCACCACCCACACCCCCACCTACGGAACCGACCATGCCTGACACGGAAGAGGGCGTCCGGCCCGCCCGGCTCGCGGACCCGGACGTCGAGGCGCGGCTCGCCCGGCTCGAGGAACTGCTGGCGGGGCTCGAGTCCGCTCCGGGGCCGACCGTGCGGTCCGCCCTGGAGGCGGTGCGGCTGCTCACCGAGGTCTACGGCGAGGCGCTGGGCCGCGTACTCGACCGCGCGGGCGGTGAACTGACGGCACGTCTGGCCGAGGACGAGTTGGTGGGCCACCTGCTGGTCCTGCACGAGATCCACCCGGAGCCGGCCGAGCGCCGGGCCGAGCGCGCCGTCGAACGGCTGCGCCCGGCCGTACGGGAGCGCGGCGGCGACGTCGAGTGGGTGGGCCTGGAGGAACAGGTGGCCCGGGTGCGGATCACCACGGGCGGCGGCGGGTGCGGTTCCGGGTGCGGCGGCGCCACGGACGACGTGACCGGTGCCGTCCGTGCGGCCGTGCTCGCCGCCGCGCCCGAACTGGCGGCGGTGGAGGCGGTGGCCGGCGCGTCCGAGCGGCAGGCGGCTGCGGCGTTCGTCCCCCTGGACTCGCTCATGCGTCGGGGTGCGCCGCGGCCGCAGGAGCCGCGGTGACCGGGGACGGGGCGCTGGCCCGCCTCATCCGCTCCTCGGCCGGCGGGGGCACCGCCGCAGCGGGCGAGGTGTGCGACCTGTGCGCCGCGCCGGTGCCCGGGGACCACCGCCACCTCTACGACACCGCCGAGGCCGAGGTGCGGTGCGCCTGCGGCCCCTGCTCGGTGCTCTTCGCCGGGGACGGGGCGGGCGGTGGGCACCACCGGCTCGTCCCCCGGCGCCGGGTGCGGCTTCCGCGCCTCGACACGGCGGCGCTGGGGGTGCCGGTCGGCCTGGTCTTCTTCGTACCGCGCGCCGACGGCACGGTCACCGCCGAGGGCCCGAGCCCGGCGGGCGCCATGCGCTGGGAGGTGGACGCGGCGACCTGGCGGCGGTTCGCCACCGGGTACCCGGAACTCGCCTCCCTGGAGCCCGAGGTGGAGGCGTTGCTGGTCAACACCGTCCAGGGCCTGGACCATCACTGGATCGTGCCCGTGGACGACTGCTTCCGGATGGTGGCCGTGGTCCGCAGCGAGTGGCGGGGCCTGTCCGGCGGGGCCCGGGTGTGGCCCGCCGTCGAGGAGTTCTTCGCGGAGCTGACCGAACGGAGCTGACCGACGTGCACGAGTTGTCGATCGCGACGGCCATCGTGGAACAGGCCGACGAGGTCGCCCGGGCCGAGGGGACGGGGACCGTCTCGGTGGTGACGGTGCGGGTGGGCGAACTGGCCGGGGTCGTACCCGACGCGCTGAGCTTCGCCTTCGAGGTCGCCCGCGAGGGCACCGCCCTGTCCGGGGCCCGGCTCGTCGTCGAGCAGGTGACCGCGCACGCCTACTGCGTGCCGTGCGACGCGGAGTTCCCGGTCGGCATGCCGCCGTTCTTCTGGTGCCCGCACTGCGACCGTCCGTCGCGGGACCTGCGCAGCGGGCGGGAGTTGGAGATCATCGCCATCGAGCCCGCGCCGTCGCCCGCGCCCTGACGGGCCGCCCGACGGCCGTACGGCCCCCGTCGGCGCGCGCGCCGACGGGGGCCGTACGTTCCCACGGGTCAGCAGATGCGCGGCAGTTGCTCCCCCAGCGGCAGGTCGACGACCCGGGTGCCGCCGAGGCCGGTGGCGACGACCACCATGCCCGGGTGCTCCTCGACGCACTCGCCGACGAGCACGGCCTGGCCGCCCCGCGGATGGGCACGCATCGCCGCCAGGACGGCTTCGGCCTCGGTGCGGGGCACGAAGGCGACGAGCCGGCCCTCGTTGGCGACGTACAGCGGGTCGAGGCCGAGGAATCCGCAGGCGTTCGCGACCGCCTCGGGGACGGGGATGGCGCGTTCGCGCAGCCGGACGCCCGTGCCGGAGGCGCGGGCGATCTCGTTGAGGGAGGCGGCGAGACCGCCCCGGGTGGGGTCGCGCAGCACGTGGATGTCCGGGGTGACGGCCAGCATGGCGGCCACCAGGTCTCCCAGCGGCGCGGTGTCGCTGGCGACCTCGACGCCGAACTCCAGGCCCTCCCTGACGCTCATGATCGCCACGCCGTGCAGGCCGATCGGGCCGCTGACGAGGACGGCGTCGCCCGGCCGGGCCCGCTGCGGGCGGATGTCCACTCCTTCGGGGACGACGCCGACCCCGGCGGTGGTGACGTACACGCCGTCGCCGTGTCCGGCCTCCACCACCTTGGTGTCACCGGTGGCCACGGTGACACCCGCGGCCTCCGCGGCGGCGCCCATGGCGCGCGCGATCCGGTCGACGACGGCCAGTTCCACGCCCTCCTCCAGCACGAAGGCAGCGGAGAGGTAGGCGGGGCGGGCGCCGCTCATCGCCAGGTCGTTGACGGTGCCGTTGACCGCCAGGTCGCCGAGGCTGCCGCCGGGGAAGAACAGCGGCCTGACGACGTAGGAGTCGGTGGAGAACGCCAACCGGGTGCCGCCGAGGTGGAGGACGGCGGAGTCGCCCATCGCGGCGAGGACGGGGTTGCCGTAGGCCGGGGCGAAGACGCCCTCGATCAGTTCGGCGGACAGGGCGCCGCCTCCGCCGTGGCCCATCACCACGACCGGCTGGTCGTGCAGGGGGGCGGGGCAGGTCCAGTTCACCGGGTCGACGGGGGCGTCGCCCACCGTGTAAGCCAGTTCAGCCAACGGGGTTCATCTCCTCCTGCGGGACACGGGAGCCCTGCGGCGCCGGGGCGCCCGGTGAGGCCTGTCCGGTCATCCGGCGGTACAGGTAGTAGGCGGCGCAGGCGCCCTCGTTGGAGACCATGGTGGCGCCGAGCGGGGTACGCGGGGTGCAGGCGGTGCCGAACGCGGCGCACTCGGTGGGCTTGATCAGCCCCTGCAGGACCTCGCCCGCGCGGCACACGGCGGGCTCCTCGGTGCGGATGCCCCCGACGTCGAAGCGGTGCTCGGCGTCGTAGGCGCGGTAGGCCTCGGACAGCCGCCAGCCGCTGGCGGGGATGCGCCCGATGCCGCGCCAGGACCGGTCGGTGACCTCGAAGACCTCCTCGAGCATGCTCAGGGCGGCCGGGTTGCCCGCCTCGCGCACGGCACGCCGGTAGGCGTTGTCCACCCGGTGCTCGCCACGCTCGAGTTGGTGCACGGCCCGGCGGATGCCTTCGAGGATGTCCAGCGGTTCGAAGCCGGTGACGACGATGGGGACGCGGTGCCGCTCGGCCAGGTCCGGGTACTCGGCGGTGCCCATGACGCTGCACACGTGCCCGGCGGCGAGGAAGCCCTGCACCCGGCAGGCCGGGGCCGTCATGATCGCCTCGATGGCCGGCGGCACCCTGACGTGCGAGACCAGCAGGCTGAAGTTGTCCAGGCCGAGGCGGCGGGCCTGGTGCACGGCCATGGCGTTGGCGGGGGCGGTCGTCTCGAAGCCGATGGCGAAGAAGACCACCTGCCGGTCCGGGTGCTGCCGGGCGAGCCGGAGCGCGTCGAGCGGCGAGTACACCACCCGTACGTCCCCGCCCTCGCCCTTGACCCGGAACAGGTCCCGGTCGGTGCCCGGCACCCGCAGCATGTCGCCGAACGAGCAGAAGACCACGTCGGGGCGGGCGGCGATCTCCAGTGCCTTGTCGATGACTTCCAGGGGGGTCACGCACACCGGACAGCCGGGACCGTGGATCAGCTCCACCTCCTCGGGCAGCAGTTGGTCGATGCCGTGCCGGATGATCGAGTGGGTCTGGCCGCCGCAGACCTCCATCAGCGCCCACGGCCGGGTGACCGTCGCGCGGATCTCGTCCAGCAGCCGCCGGGCCAGTTCGGGGTCGTTGAACTCGTCGATGTACTTCATCAGGCCTCACTCCCGCTCTTCTCGCGTCCCTGGGCCTCCGGAGTGTGCGGGGCCGGGTCACCGGCCTGCTCGGCCGCCTGGAGCCAGGCGTCGCCGAACTCCTCGTCCAGCAGCCCCAGTTGCTGGAACAGCTCCAGGGACGCCCGGGCCGACTCCTCATCCAGGCGCTGGAGGGCGAAGCCGACGTGGACGATCACGTACTCCCCCACCCGCACATCGGGCAGGTACTCCAGACATGCCTGTTTCTGCACCCCGCCGAAGTCGATCAGACCGGTGAGCGGGTCGGCGCGGTGGTCGATGGCCACGACTCTGCCGGGCACTGCCAAACACATGGGTCACTCCGTCTCGTCGCTGTCTCTCGTCCGCCGGCCCCGCCGCCCTCGCGCGGGTCCCGGCCCGGTCGGCTCATCCGGCGGCCCCCGGACGCCGCCGGCGGTGTGGCTCGTGTGCCGCGACCACGAGCTGTCCGAGGGCCAGTCCGCCGTCGTTCGGGGGGACTTCGCCGTGGCGCAGGACGGTGAAGCCGTCCTCGGCGAGCAGCGCGGCGCACGCGTCCTCCAGCAGACCGTTGGCGAAGACACCGCCGCTGAGGACGGCGGTGGTCAGGCCGGTGGCCGCGCGGGCACGGCGGCAGACCTCCGCGACGGCCCGCGCGAGGCCCCGGTGGAAGCGGACCGCGAGGACCGCCGGCGGGGTGCCGCGCCGCTGGTCGTCGAGGAGCGCCCGCAGCATGGGCGCCGGATCGCAGCCGAGGGGGCCGGGGCCGTCGGTGAACCCGAAGGGGTACGCTCCGCCGTCGGCGTCCCGGGCCTGAGCCGCGGCCGCCTCCAGTTCCAGCGCGGCCTGTGCCTCGTATCCCGCGCGGTGGCAGACACCGGCGAGGGAGGACACGGCGTCGAACAGCCGCCCCGTGCTCGAGCTCGGCACGCAGGCCAGGTCGCGTTCCAACTGCCGCTGGAGCAGCGCCCGTTCCTCCGGGGTGCAGGCGGCGAAGCTGGGCAGGCCGGGGTCCCAGGGCAGTCCCGCGGCCCACAGCCGGGCCAGGGCGAGCCGGCAGGGGTTGGCCACACCGGCGTCGCCGCCGGGCAGCGGGGCGGGGGTCAGCCGGGCGAAGCGGCGGTGGCCGGTGTAGTCGGCGAGCAGGAACTCGCCGCCCCAGACGGTGCCGTCGTCGCCGTATCCGGTGCCGTCGAAGGCGACGCCGATGACGGGCGTGGTGCCGTCGAGGCCGTGCTCGGCCATCGCCGAGGCGACGTGGGCGTGGTGGTGCTGGACCAGTACGGGCTCCGGCTGCGGGAGTCCGGCGGCGCGGCGGCGGGCCCAGCGGGCCGAGTGGTAGCCGGGGTGGCGGTCGGCGGCGACCAGGGCCGGGGTCACTCCGGTCAGGCGCAGCAGGTGCCGCTCCGCCCGCCGGGCGGCCTCCTGGGCGGCGAGGTCCCCCATGTCGCCGATGTGCGGCCCGAACCAGGCCTGCTCGCCGTCCCCGACGCACAGGACGTTCTTCAGGTCGCCGCCCAACGCGAGCGCGGGGCGCACCGCGAGCGGCAGGCGCAGCGGGCGGGGCGCGTAGCCGCGGGAGCGGCGCAGCACCTGTTCGGTGCCGTCGGGGCGTACCCGCAGCAGGGAGTCGTCGCAGGGGCAGGCGATGGGGCGGTCGTGGGCAAGCCAGGCGTCGGCCAGCCCGGCGAGCCGGGTCAGCGCCTCCGCGTCGTCGGTGACGATCGGCTCCCCGGAGCGGTTGCCGCTGGTCATCACCAGGACGCGCGGACCGGGGGGATCGCCGGGCATTCCGAACAGCAGGGTGTGCACGGGGGTGTAGGGCAGCAGCACGCCGACGTGGGGGCTGCCCGGGCACACGGCGTCGGACAGGCGGAGCCCGTCCGGTCGTGCGCGCCGGCGCAGCAGGACGACGGGCCGCGCCGGGCCGGTGAGCACGGCCCGTTCGCGGTCGGTGAGGTCGGCGATCCGCTCGGCGGTGGGGAGGTCGGCGCACATCACCGCGAACGCCTTGCCGCCGCGTTCCTTGCGCGCCCGCAGGGTGGCAACGGCGCGGGTGTCGGTGGCGTCGCAGGCCAGGTGGTAGCCGCCGACGCCCTTGACGGCGACGATCCGTCCGGCGGCGAGCAGGGACCGGGCCGCCGCCAGGGCTTCCGCGTCCCGGGCCGGGCGCAGTCCGTCGCCCGCGGCGGGGACCAGACGCAGCTGCGGGCCGCAGTCCGGGCAGGCCACGGGCTGGGCGTGGAAGCGCCGGTCGGCGGGGTCGGTGTACTCCCGGGCGCAGGCGGGGCACATCGGGAAGCCGGCCATGGTCGTGGCGGCGCGGTCGTAGGGCAGGGCGGTGGCGATGGTGAAGCGGGGGCCGCAGTGGGTGCAGGTGATGAACGGGTGCCGGTGGCGGCGGTCGTCCGGGTCGGCCAGTTCGCGCACGCAGTCGGCGCAGGTCGCGGTGTCGGGCGGGAGGTGGGTGTGTCCCGGGGAGTGCGCGCTGGGCCGGATGGCGAACGGGTCGGTGGCGCCGGTGGCGGGGAGGTCCTCCAGGCCGATGCCGGTCACGGCGGCCAGCGGGGGCGGTTGCCGGGCCAGCCGGTCGCAGAAGCGGGTGACGTCGTCCGCCGGGCCCTCGATCTCGATCAGCACGCCGGCGGCGGTGTTGCTGACGAAGCCGGCCAGCGCCAGGTCGGCGGCCAGGCGGTGCGCGTACGGCCGGAAGCCCACGCCCTGCACGGTGCCGCGCACGGTGAGCCTGCGGCGTACCGGGCCGGTGACGGGTGCGGTCATGAGGCGGGGGCGGTCGCCGGATGCGGGTGGGTGTGGTGGTCGTGGGCCTGCTCGCCGTCGGCGGCGTGCTCGTGGACGTGGGGGTGCGGGCTGAGCGGGGGCCGGTGCTGCGGGGCGCCGTCGCGGGCGGCCAGCGCACGGTCCAGGACGGTGTCGACGCCGTCGCCGGTGCGCGCGCAGGTCCGTACGATCTCCACCCCGGGGTTGACCTGCTGCACATGGGTGCGGAAGGCGGCCTCGTCGAACCCGGCGGCCTCGGCCAGGTCGGTCTTGGTGACCACGACCAGGTGGGCCGAGCCGAACGCGGTGGGGTACTTCAGCGGCTTGTCCTCGCCCTCGGTCACCGCCATCAGCACGATCCGCAGGGTCTCGCCGAGGTCGTACGACGCGGGGCAGACGAGGTTGCCCACGTTCTCCACGAACAGCACCGCCGTGTCCTCGGGCAGCCAGCCCTCCAGCCGGGAGCGGACCTGCCGGGCCTCCAGGTGGCAGAGTCCGTCGGTGAGCACCTGCTGCACCGGGGCGCCGGAGCGGGCCAGCCGGCGGGCGTCGTTCTCGGTCGCCAGGTCCGCGGTCAGCGCGGCCACCGGGACGCCCCGTTCGACGGCGCGGGCGAGCACCCGGCCGAGGAGTTCGGTCTTGCCGCTGCCGGGGCTGGACAGCAGGTTGACAGCGGCGACGCCCTGCCGGGCCAGATCGCCGCGCAGGGTGGCGGCCAGATCGTCGTTCCTGGCGAGGACGGCCTGCTTGACGTCGACGGACCGGCACATGGCGCTGCTCCTCGGGGTGAGCTCGAAAGGCGGGGAGAGGACGGGAAGGGAAAAAAGGGGACGGGGACGGGACGGGGCGGACGGTTGCGGGTCCCCTCACCGATCTTCGGCCGCGTCGGTGGCCAGGTGCGGGAGCGCAGCCGTGTGCGCCGGGGCGGATTCCTCCGTGCGGACCAACGGCGGGGTGGCCGCGGGATCGGCGAGCAGCACCGGGATCATGGTGTGCAGGGCCTCGACGGCCGGGGCGACGGCCGCCCGCACCGGGTCGCTGAGCCCGGCCATGATGTCCTCGTCGCCGCGTGGCCGCACCTGGGGCTCGCAGGCGAGCACGAGGACGCGCGGGAGCGGCCCGTCGCCCAGGTGCGCGGCCAGGGCGAGCACCTTGGCCGGGTCCATGCCGTGGGCCTCCGGCGGGGCCGCGGCGCCGGTCTCGGCGTCGGGGAGGTCCGCCTCGATCAGGGACAGGGTGCCGGGCCGGTGACCGCGCGGCGCCGCGTCGACCAGGACGGCGGTGTCGTATCCGTCCAGCAGTTCGTAGGCGAGGTCCAGGCCGCGGATGCCGTAGTCCCGCACCCGGACCCCGGCCGGCAGCGGGCGGGCGGCGAGGGCCTGGATCACCTCGGGGCCGAAGGCGTCGTCGGCCAGGAAGATGTTGCCGACGCCGGCGACCAGGAGCCGGGTGGCGGGCGACGGCGTCATCGGGTGCCTCCGGTGAGCGGGGCGCCGGCCGGGGACAGGGGGCGCGTGCACGCGCCGGGCACCTTGCGTACAAACGCCGAGCGCAGCGCGTGGTAGGGGGCGGCGGGGTCGAAGAAGGCGGCGTGCATCCGGGCGAGTTCGGCGCGGCGGTGGTCCGCGAGCGGCCGTACCACCTCGTCGCGGGCCCGGACCGCCGCCTTGGCGTCGATCCGCCGGCCGAGGTCGGGGGCGTCGGCGAGCGCGGCCGCCATGCGGTCGACCTCGGCGGTGAACTCCCCGGCGGGGACGGGCACGAGACGGTCCACCAGGCCGAGGCCGTGCGCGGTCGCGGCGCTCACCGGCAGGGCCTCGGTGGTCAGCCGCTCGGCGGTGCCGGTGCCGGTCCGGCGCGGCAGGGTGTACGTCCAGAACTCCGAGCCGTACAGGCCCATCCTGCGGTAGTGCGGGTTGAGCACGGCGCCGGTGCGGCACCACACCTCGTCGGCGGCGAGGGCGAGCATGACGCCGCCCGCGGCGGCGTTGCCGCCGAGCGCGGCGACGACCATCCGGTCGGTGGTGTCCAGCACCGCCTCGACCAGGTCGTTCATGGCGCCCAGGTTGGCCCACGACTCGGCGGCCGGGTCGTCGGACGCCTCGATGACGTTCAGATGGATGCCGTTGGAGAAGAAGTCGCGGGCGCCGCCGAGGACGAGGACCGGGGTGGGACGGTCGAGGGCGTGGCGGTAGGCGGCGAGCAGCCTGCGGCAGTGGTCGGTGCTCATCGCGCCGCCGGGGAAGGAGAAGGTGACGAAGCCGACGTCGCCGCGCTGCCGGTAGCGGATGTCGGTCCAGGTGCGCCGGCCGGCCGGCAGTTCGAGGGGTACGGCCGCCTCCGGGAGACCGGTCGGGCCGAGGACCGAGACGGCCGGGCGTTTGAAGGGGGCCGGGTCGCCGGAGTTCTTGCGCGGCCTGAGTTCCGGGATCCACACGGCGCCGTCCCGGGTGGCCCGGCACACCGCTCCCGCCCGCGTGGCGAGCAGTTCTCCGGGGCGGCCGCGCAGTTGGTCCTCCGGGTGGCCGCCGTGCAGGTACAGCTCACGGCCGAGGAGTTCGTCGAGGACGCCGGGCTGGGAGTCGGCGCCCTGGAGCTTGCGCAGCACGGTCGCGGTGCTGTCCTTCCCCCAGTGGACGTGGCGCCGTTCCTGGCGCAGGAAGCCGCGCCGGACGACGCGGGTGGTGGGGTCGCTCTGCGGCAGCGGTTTGAAGGAGCCCTCGGCGTAGCGTCGTACGGCCAGCAGCACGGCGGCCACGGCGGCGTCGGAGACCTCGTTGCGGTACAGGTCGCTCTTGCCGACCGGCGCGGTCGCGAACGGCATGGCCGCCCAGATGTCGCCGGCGTCCATCGCCGCCTCGGCCTGGAGGACCGTCACGCCCCAGTCGGGCGCCTGGTCGGCGATCGCCCAGTCCAGCGAGGAGGGGCCCCGGTCCCCCGGTGGGCCGGGATGCACGATGAGGCAGGTGACCTCCCGCCACACGTCCTCGGGCAGCGCGGTCTTGAGCATCGGCGCGATGACGAGTTCCGGGTTCGTCTCGGCGATGGCGGTGCGGACCGCGTCGGGGCCGTGTGCGGCGAGCACGACGTCGACGTGGTGGCCGTGGTCCGCGAGTTCGGCGTAGACGCGCTGGGACAGGCTGTTGAACGCGCTGGCGACGAGCAGAATGTCCATGACGCGGCATGGTGTCCGGTTCTCGGGGCTCCGGGAAGGACCCCGGCGGGGCGTTCGTCCGTCTGCGTCAGGTGTCCTCCGCCGTCCGCGTCAGGTCTCCTCCATCCGGATCGCGGTGCGCGGGTCCTCGAAGGCGCGGTCACGGACGCGCCGGCCGGCAGCGGCTCGACGGGCCTCGACGGGCCGGCACCCGGCGCGTCGGTTCATTACCTTCTGCTTATCTGATGTAACAGTCTGCATATGATCTGTCAGCAGAGCATCGACAGGGCCCCCGGCCGCTCCTCTCGCCGTCGCGCGCTGCGCGGGACGCTGCTCGCCGCGGCGACCACCGCGGCACTGGCCGGCGGGCCCCAGGCGACGGCGGCCCCGACCTCCGGTCTCGGTACCAACTGGGAGGCCATCGCAGCGTGCGAGTCCAGCGGCAACTGGAGGGCGAACACCGGCAACGGGTACTACGGCGGGCTCCAGTTCCGTCAGTCCAGCTGGGTCGCCGCGGGAGGCCTGAAGTACGCGCGCCGAGCGGACCTGGCCTCGCGCAGACAACAGATCACCGTGGCCAGGCGGCTCGCCACCGCGCAGGGGATGTCGGCCTGGGGATGCGCCTGACGAGACCGCGGTCGTCCAAGTACCGCTCCACCAAAACCCGTTGAGTCGACGGGGTCAGCACAGCACGGCGAGCGCGCCCGGCAGCACACGGGCCGTGACGGGCAGGACCGCCTCGACCTCGCCGTCGGCGCCGTAGGGCACCTCGCGGTCGGCGGCGACACGGATCCGCGTGCCCCGCAGGATCCGCACCTCGGGGCGCTCGACGTGCGCGCCCGACTTCAGCTCGTTCATCAGCGCGAAGAAGAGCCGGCGCGGTGCCTCGCGGATCATCACCACGTCGAGCAGGCCGTCGTCGACGCGGGCGCCGGGCGCGATCATGCGACCGGAGCCGTAGTAGGCGGAGTTGGCGGCCACCACGGTGTATCCGCGGTGAGTGTGCTCCTCGCCGTCGACGGTGACGTGGTAGGTCGCCGCCCGCCAGGTGGCCACGGCGCGCAGCCCGCCCGCGTAGTAGGAGGCGGCGCCGCGCAGCAGCCGGGAGTTGTTCGCGTGCCGGTTGGCGAGCGCGTCGACTCCCGCGTACACGCTGCCGAGGACGACGGTGCGCGGGTGCGCGGCCGACTCCACCTCGATGGTGTCGACGCGGCGCGGGGCGGCGTGCAGCAGGATCCGGGCCAACTCGGACGGCTCGGCGGGTAGGTGGAGAGCACGGGCGAAGTCGTTGCCGCGGCCCGCCGGGACCAGGCCCAGCAGGGTGCCGGTGCCGCTGAGGGCTCCGCCGATGCCACCCGCGATGCCGTCGCCGCCCACGGCGAGCACGACGCGGTCGCGCTGCCCGGCCCCGCGGGCGAGGTCCTGGGCGTGGGCGAGACTGCGGCTGTACTCGGCCTCCACTTCCGCGCCGGCCTCGCGCAGCAGCCTGGCCACCCGCAGCAGCGCCGCGGCCCCGGCGGATCCGCCCGCGGTGGGATTGACGATGGCGGTGAACTGTCGCATCGGTGGGCCTCCGGGACGGGAAGTGATCGCTCGCGGGTGGTGCCGGGCCGAGGTCGGCCGATGGGCCGGGGCCGACCGGCGGCCGGGGTCAGTCGGCGGGCAGGAGGACGCCCGGGTTCAGCAGGCCGTCGGGGTCCAGGCGGCGCTTGACGGCCCGCAGGGCCTCGACGCCGAGCGGTCCGGCCTCCCGCACGTACCCGTCGCGATGGTCGGTGCCCACGCCGTGGTGGTGGCTGATGGTGCCGCCCGCGGCGAGGATCGCCTCGTTCGCGGCCCGCTTGGCGGGCGCCCAGTGCGCCACCGGGTCGTCGCCCTGGGCGCTGACCACGGTGAAGTACAGCGAGGCGCCGTTCTCGTAGACGTGCGAGATGTGGCACATCACCAGGGGCGGGGTGCCCGACTCGGTGAGCGTGGCGGTCAGCGCCTCGCGGACGGCGGCGTACAGGCCGGGGAGGCAGGACCAGAAGGCGGCGGTCTCCAGTGTCTCGGCGAAGGCGCCCGCGTCCAGGAGGGAGTCGCGCAGGTACGGCGCCGAGTAGCGGCCGTGGGCCCAGCGCTCCCCCGGCTCCTCGCCCAGGCAGGTGCCGCCGCACTCGCGCAGCACAGCCGCGGCCCGGCGCCTGCGGTGGCCGGTGTCCTCCTCGGTGCCCTCGTAGCCGACGATCGCCTGGCAGCCGGCGCCCTGCTGGAGGTCCAGGGAGCCGATGGCGTCGGGCTGGGCGAGGCCGATCAGGGTCTCGGTCTCGTCGGACAGCCGCAGCACGGTCGGGCGCGGCCCGTCCTGGGCGAGCCGGCGCAGGGCGGAGGAGCCCTCCTCGAAGGAGGCGAAGCGCCAGCCCTCGTGGACGCGGGTCTGCGGGAGGGGGCGCAGGCGTACGGTCACCGAGGTGATGACACCGAACGCGCCCTCGGAGCCGAGGACGAGCTGGCGCAGGTCGGGTCCGGCCGCCGAGCGCGGGGCGCGGCCCGCCTCGACGGTGCCCTCGGGGGTGGCGAGGGTGAGGCCGAGCACCATCTCGTCGAAGCGTCCGTAGCCCGCCGAGGCCTGCCCGCTGGAGCGGGCGGCGGCGAAACCGCCGAGGGTCGCCCACTCGTAGGACTGGGGGAAGTGGCCGAGGGTGAAGCCGTGTCCGGCCAGCAGGGCCTCCGCGTCCGGGCCGCGCAGGCCCGCTTGCAGGGTGGCGGTGCGGGAGACCGGGTCCAGGGCGAGCAGCCGGTTCATGCGGCGCAGGTCCAGGGCGACGAAGGGGCGCCGGCGCTCGGGCGCGAGCCCGCCGACGACGGAGGTGCCGCCGCCGAACGGGACCAGGGCCAGGCCGTGGGCGGCACAGGTACGCAGCACGGCGAGTACGTCGTCGTGGTCCGCGGGCAGCACCACGGCCGCCGGGACGTCCGCGACGTCGCCGCTTCTGATGCGCAGCAGGTCGGGGGTGGACTTGCCGCGGGTGTGGCGGATCCGGGACTCGGCGTCGGTGCGGACGTGCGCCTCGTCGCCCACGGCCTCGCCCAGGGCGCGGAGCGCGTGCGCGGTCAGCGGTGAGGCGGGGACGCGGATCTCCTCCAGGGCGACCGGTCCCGCCGTGCGGGGCTCGACGCCGAGCAGATCGCGCAGGAGTCCGGTCACCGGCTCGGGCAGCGAAGTGGCCCTGGCCGGGTCGCCCCAGCCGCTCCACAGCATGTCCATGGGTGTTCCTCACCGGTCGCATCGAAGGGGCGTTACACTGTGACACATGACGCCTATTCGTCACAACGGTTCGGACGGGCCGGACCGGTCCGACAGCTCGGCCGGTGATCCCGTGCTCGACGCCGTGCGCGACTGCGTCCTGGCCGTCGGCGTCCGGCGTACGACCCTGACGGACGTCGCCCGCCGCGCGGGCGTGTCCCGGATGACGCTCTACCGCCGCCGGCCCGATGTGCGGTCCCTGGTCGGCGACCTGATGACGCGGGAGTGGATCGCCGTGGCCGTCGCGGCGATACCTGAGCGCGGACCCGGGACGAACGCGCGCACGCGGATCGTCGAGGGGCTCGTGGCCGGGGTGAGGGCGTTCCGCGCCCACCCGCTCTTCCGCAAGATCGTCGACGTGGACCCCGAACTCCTGCTCCCCTATGTACTGGACCGCCGGGGAGCCAGCCAGGAGGCCCTGCTCTCCCTGCTCGCCGAGAACCTGCGCGAGGGCCACGCCGACGGATCGGTGCGCGTCGGACCCACCGAACGGCAGGCGCGGTCCCTGCTGCTGGTCGTGCAGTCCTTCACGCTGTCGCTGCGCACCATGACCGAGGAGGACGACCCCGAGCTGGACGGCGAGGCCTTCCTCGCGGAACTGCGGACCATCCTGGAGAGGACCCTGACGCCATGAGCTTCGGCGACGACCCGGCCGTTCCCGAGCCCACGGCTGCGGGCACCTCCCTCACCGCCGCCCGCCGCTCCCGCGAACTGGCCCGGACCGTCGGCGGTCCGGCCGTGGACGTCCTGGTCGTCGGTCTCGGCGCGACCGGCGCCGGGGCCGCGCTGGACGCCGCGGCGCGCGGACTGAGCGTCGCCGCCATCGACGCCCACGACCTGGCTTTCGGCACCTCCCGCTGGAGTTCCAAACTCGTCCACGGCGGACTGCGCTACCTCGCCTCCGCCCAGTTCGACGTCGCCCACGAGAGCGCGGTCGAACGCGGTGTGCTGATGGAACGCACCGCCCCCCACCTGGTCGCGGCCCAGCCGTTCGTCCTGCCTCTCACCCCGCTGGTCTCGCGCGGCCAGGCCGCCCTGGCCTGGGCCGGCCTCCGCGCGGGCGACGGACTGCGGCTGGCGGCGCGCACGGCCCGCGCCACCCTGCCGGTGCCGCGTCGGCTGTCCACGGTGGAGACCCGCCACCTCGCGCCCGCCCTGCGCGGCACCGGACTGCGCGGCGGTCTGCTGTCCTGGGACGGGCGGCTGACCGACGACGCCCGCCTGGTGACCGCGCTCGCCCGTACGGCGGCGGGGCACGGTGCCCGGGTCCTGACCCGGGTCCGGGCCCTGGCACTCACCGGCTCCGGCGCCCGGGTGCGGGACGAACTGACCGGCGAGGAGGGCGAGATCCGGGCCCGCGCCGTGATCAACGCCTCGGGAGTGTGGGCGGCCGGCCTGGTGGACGGCATCCGGATCCGCCCCTCCCGCGGCACCCACCTCGTGCTGCGCTCCGGCCTGCTCGGTCCGCTGTCGGCCGGGCTGCACATCCCGGTGCCCGGGGAGGCCAACCGTTTCGTCCTGGTCCTGCCGCAGGACGACGGCCGGGTCTACGTCGGGCTCACCGACGAACCCGTCGAGGGCGGCATCCCCGACGTGCCGGAGGTCCCCGAGTCCGACGTCGGCTTCCTGCTCGACGTGCTGGCCTCCGCCCTCGACGTGCCGGTACGCCGCGACGACGTGGCCGGCGCCTTCGCGGGCCTGCGTCCACTGCTGGACACCACCGCGGCGGCCGGATCCGCCTCGGCGCCCCGGACCTCGGACGTCTCCCGCAGGCACGCGGTGCTCACCTCCCCGGACGGCGTGGTCACCGTGGTGGGCGGCAAGCTCACCACCTACCGGCGCATGGCCGAGGACGCCGTCGACACCGCCGTCGCCGCGCACCGGCTCGGTGCGGGGCCGTCCCCCACGGCCTCCCTCCCCCTGGTCGGCGCCGCGTCACCGCGCACCCTCGCCGCGCTCCGGGCCCCGCGGCGCCTGGTCCGGAGCTACGGCACGGAGGCACCGGCCGTCCACGCCCTGGGCGCCCGGGACCCACGTCTGCGCACGCCCGTGCTGGAGGGCCATCCCGTCACCCGCGCCGAACTCCTGTGGGCCGTACGCCAGGAGGGCGCACTCGACGAGTCCGACCTCCTGGACCGCCGCACCCGGATCGGCCTCGTACCGTCCGACCGCACGACAGCGCTGGAGGCCGCGCGCGAGGCCCTGGGCAGGACACTGGGCTCCCGGTGAACCGGTCTCACGGCCGACGTCCCGTAGCGAAGCGCCGCGCGCCCCTCGGCGAGCACCGCGCCGCGCACGGCCCGCACCCCGTCCGCAGCCCGTAGCGGGACGGGGCCGCCCAAGGCCTCCAGGACGCGACCGGTTACGGTGGCGAGCCGGCGAGGAGGGGAGAGAGCGGTGCGGGTTCGGGTGGGCACGGCGTGGTGGGGTCCGGCCGTCGTGGCGGTGCTGCTGGGCGGGGCGCTGACGGCGTGTTCGGGAGCGTCGCGGGAGGGGGCGTCCACCGTGCGGGCGGCGGCCGCGACGGATGCGACGGACGCGAAAGGCACATCCGTCCGCGGCGGGGGCACGATCGGCGCCCCGGGGTCGGCGTGCGAGCTGCCCGTCAGCTTCGACATCGCCGAGGGCTGGAAGGCCGAGGCGGTGGATCCGACGGCGGCCGGCGACTCCCCCGCAGGCAAGGAGGTCACGGACGCCCTGCTGCGCCAGGGGCCGGTGACCGCCGTGTGCGAGGTCGACGCCAGGCCCGCGGGGCACATCGGCTTCCTCCGCGTGTTCACCGGCTCCCCGGACGCCGGGGACGCGAGCACGGCGCTGCGGGCCTTCGTGGCCGCCGAGGACGGAGTGAGCGGGGAGACGTACCACTCGTTCGCGGCGGGCGGGCTCCAAGGCGTCGAAGTCGCCTACCTGCGCACGAGCGAACTCCTGGACGAGACGAAGAAGGAACGCGCCCTGGCCGTCGACACCGCCCGGGGCCCGGTGGTACTGCACCTCGGCGGCATGGACACCGAGGAACACGAACAGATGCTCCCCGCCTACGAACTCGCCAGGAAGACCCTGCGCAGCACCTGAGCGGCTTCGGGAGGGGGCCCGTACTGTGGGGCCGTGCACATCTGTTTCGTCTGCAGCGGGAACATCTGCCGGTCGCCGTCCGCGGCGCTGGTGTTCGCCGAGCGGTTGCGCCGGGAGGGGCTCACGGACACGGTCCGGGTCAGCAGCGCCGGCATCGGCCCGTGGCACGTCGGGGAGGCCATCGACGAGCGGGCCGGTGAGGTGCTGACCCGGCACGGCTACCCGGTCCGGCACGTCGCCGCCCAGGTCGGCGCCGAACACCTGGACGCCGACCTGCTCCTGGCCATGGACCGCGGTCACGAGAAGTCCCTGCGCCGGCTCGTCGACGAACCGTCCCGGGTGCGGCTGCTGCGCTCCTTCGACCCGGAGGCGATCGGCGACCTGGACGTGCCGGACCCGTACTACGGAGGCCCGGAGGGGTTCGAGGAGGTGCTGGCCATGATCGAGGCCGCGACCCCGGGCCTGCTCGACTGGGTGCGCGAGCGCCTGCCCGCGTGACCGGCCGTCCGCCGGGCGGCGCCGGCTCCGGCCAGGATCCCGTCGCCGCGGCCGCCCGGCTGACCGGGCGTGCGGCGAGCGGCCGGGGCTCGTCGGCGGCGAACCCCACCGAGGTGACCCTCGACGACGGCGACGTGGTCGTGGTCAAGCGCGGTGAGGATCCGGAGGCGGTGCGCGCCGAGGCCGCGGGGCTGCGCTGGCTCGCCGAGGCGGGCGCGGTGCGGGTCCCCGCCGTGCACGGCCACGACCGCCGCTGGCTGGTGACCGACCGGGTGCCACCCGGCAGGCCCGGTCCGGGGGCGGCGATGCGGTTCGGCCGTGACCTGGCCGCCCTGCACGCCGCCGCGGCGCCCGCGTTCGGTGCCGCTCCGCCCAGCGGACCGCGGGAGGCATACATCGGGCTCGCGCCGATGCGCAACGTTCCCGGCACCGACTGGCCCGGCTGGTACGCCGAGCACCGGGTGCTCCCCTATCTGCGCCGCGCGGTCGACGACGGCGTCCTGCGCCCCGCCGAGGCGGCCCTGATCGAACGCGTACTCGAACGGCTGCCCGAGCTGGCCGGCCCCGCCGAACCGCCCGCGCGGCTCCACGGCGACCTGTGGAACGGCAACGTGCTGTGGGGCCCGGACGACGAGGTCTGGCTGATCGACCCCGCCGCGCACGGCGGGCACCGGGAGACCGACCTGGCGATGCTCCAGCTGTTCGGCTGCCCGCACCTGGACCGCGTACTGGACGGATACCAGCAGGTCGCGCCGCTCGCCGACGGCTGGGCCGGCCGTGTCGGGCTGCACCAGCTCTTCCCGCTGCTGGTGCACACGGTGCTCTTCGGACGCGGTTACGCCGAACAGGCGGTCGCCGCGGCCCGCACCGCCGACCGGTGACCCCAGGAGCCGACCGGTGACCCTAGTGGGGGCCGCCCTCCACCAGCCGGGCGAGGTGGTCCAGGGCCATGCGCGTCCCCAGCTCGTTGTCCGCGCGCGGCACCTCGTCGGGGATGCCCTCGTGCACGATCACGACCTCCGTCCCGCCGTCCACCTCGGCCAGTGACGTGGTCATCGTCATCGTGGCCCGCAGGGCGTCCTCGTCGGTCTCGAACGCGAGCACCTCGACCACGAGGCGATCGGGCACGAGCCGGGCGAAGTGCCCCCGGTAGGTGTCCGTGCGGGCACCCGACTTGCCCTGGGCCCCCGGCTCGTCGTAGGAGAGGGACACCCGGAACGCGCCGCCCTCGCGGGCGTCGAACGCGTGGACGTGGGCGGTCATACCGTCGGGGACGCGCCATCTCGCCACCGCGTCCGGGTCGGTGAGGGCCCGGTAGACGGCGGCGGGAGACGCCTGCACCCGCCGTGAGATCCGCGTGGCGTACATGGCGGCAACATACAGCCTCGGCCGGCGTCGGCACCCGCCCCTCGACCGGCCTTCGCCGGGCAACCGGGCTGTGCCGGGGCCGCTTCCGCGGCGACCGCCGCGCCGCAGAGCGGCAGCGCCGGGCGTTCGAGTGGAGGCGTCCGCGGGGTCGTCCCGTGCCCGCACGTGTGACCGGGCAGGTGTCTGCCTCTCGCCTCGCGGGGCGCGGCGGTGTAGACATGGCTCATGGTCCGGCTCCCGGGCCGTACCGGCTCCCGGTCGGCCCACCGTCCCAGCGGACGGCGTCCCCAGCTCGCGTCCGGCCATGCCCGGCGGGCGCGCGGGCGGGCCGGGCATGGCCGAACGGGCCCCGGCAGACCGCGCGGGCTGCGCTCGGCGCTCGGCGGGCGCAGCGTCGCCGGGCAGGTGTTCCTGCTCCAGGTCGCCATCGTGGTGCTGCTGGTCGCGGCGGCCGTGGTGGCGCTGGTGCTCCAGGTGCGGCACGACGGCGACCAGGAGGCCCGCAACCGCTCCCTGGCGGTCGCCGAGACGTTCGCCAACGCGCCGGGCGTCCGGGAGGCGCTCGCCGCCCCGGACCCGACGGCGGTGCTGCAACCGCGCGCCGAGGCGGCCCGCAAGGAGTCGCACGTCGACTTCCTCGTCGTGATGAACACCGAGGGGATCCGCTACACCCACCCCGAGCCGGACCGCATCGGCAAGAGGTTCGTCGGCTCCCTCCGGCCCGCGCTGGCCGGCGGCACGGTCGTCGAACAGGTCGACGGCACCCTCGGGCCGCTGGTGCAGGCCGTCGTGCCGGTCCAGGCACCCGACGGCAAGGTGGTGGGCCTGGTGTCGGCCGGCATCACCACCCGGAACGCCGGCGGCCTGGCGGACCGGCAGCTGCCGGTCGTCCTGGGCGCCGCGGCCGTCGCCCTGGCCCTGGCCACGGCGGGGACGGCGCTGGTCACCCGGCGGCTGCTGCGCCAGACCCACGGGCTCGGCCCCCAGGAGATGACCCGGATGTACGAGCACCACGACGCGGTGCTGCACTCCGTCCGGGAAGGCGTGATCATCGTCGGCGACGACGGAAGGCTGCTGCTGGCCAACGACGAGGCGCACCGCCTGCTCGACCTGCCCGACGACGCCGAGCGCCGGCACGTGCTCGACCTCGGACTCACCCCCGAGACCGCCGACCTGCTGGCCTCCGGACGGATCGCCACCGACGAGGTGCACCTGGTCGGCGACCGGCTGCTGGCGGTCAACCAGCGCCCCACGGACATGGCGGGCGGCCCGGCGGGCAGTGTGGCCACGCTGCGCGACTCCACGGAGCTGCGCGCCCTGTCCGGCCGGGCGGAGAAGGCACGGGAGCGCCTCAGCCTGCTCTACGACGCCGGAGTGGGCGTCGGCACGACCCTGGACGTGGCCCGGACCGCCGAGGAACTCGTCCAGCTCGCCGTTCCCCGGTTCGCGGACTTCGCCACCGTGGACCTGTACGACGCCGTGCTGGCCGGCGACGACCCGGACCCGGGAGCCGCGCTGCGCCGTACGGCCCTCGCCGGGATCCGCGAGAACGCGCCGCTCTACCCGCTGGGCGAGGAGATCCGTTTCGTCCCCTCCACCCCGCAGGCCCTCAGTCTCAAGTCCCGCCAGCCGGTCCTGGAGCCCCGGCTGGAGGCGGCCCCGGGCTGGCAGGCCCAGGACGCCGAGCGCACCGAGCGGGTGCTGGCGTTCGGCATCCACTCCCTGATCACCGTGCCCGTGCGGGCGGGCAACCTGCTCCTTGGCCTGGTCGGCTTCTGGCGGTCGGAGAAGGACGAGCCCTTCGACGCCGAGGAGCTGGCCCTCGCCGAGGAACTCGTGGCCCGGGCCGCCGTCTCCATCGACAACGCCCGCCGCTACACCCGCGAGCACGGACTCGCGGTCACCCTCCAGCGCAGCCTGCTGCCGCGCAGCCTGCCCGAGCAGAACGCGCTGGACATCGCCCACCGCTATCTGCCCGCGCAGGCGGGCGTGGGCGGGGACTGGTTCGACGTGCTGCCGCTGTCCGGGGCGCGGGTCGCGCTGGTCGTCGGGGACGTGGTCGGTCACGGGCTTTACGCCGCGGCCACGATGGGGCGGCTGCGGACCGCGGTCAGCAACTTCTCCACCCTGGACCTGCCGCCCGACGAGCTGCTCGGGCTGCTGGACGAGCTGGTCGGGCGCATCGACCAGGACGAGGCCGCGGACAGTGCCGGCGTGCCCGTCACCGGCGCGACCTGCCTGTACGCGATCTACGATCCGGTCTCGCGCCGCTGCGCGGTCGCCCGCGCCGGCCATCCGCCGCCCGCCGTGGTCGGACCCGACGGAAGCGTGACGTTCCCCGACGTACCCGCCGGTCCCCCGCTCGGTCTCGGCGGGCTGCCGTTCGAGACGGCGGAGCTGGAGCTGGCGGAGGGCAGCCGGCTGGTCCTGTACACCGACGGGCTCGTGATGGACCGGGAGCGGGACATCGACACGGGTCTGGAGGACCTGCGCGCCGCTCTCGCCTCCGCCGGCGAGTCGCCCGAGGACACCTGCCGGGCCGTCCTGGACGTCCGGCCCGCCCGGCCGGTGGACGACATCGCGGTGCTCGTGGCCCGCACCCGGGCCCTGGGGCCCGGGCAGGTCGCCGAGTGGGACGTGCCCGGGGAGGCTGCGGCCGTCGGGGACGTGCGCGCGTCGGTGAGCCGGCGGCTGGCGGAGTGGGGGCTGGAGGAGCTGACGTTCGCCACCGAGCTGATCCTCAGCGAGCTGGTCACCAACGCGATCCGTTACGGCGCCGAGCCCATCCGCGTCCGGGTGCTGCGTGACCGCGCCCTGATCTGCGAGGTCTTCGACAGCAGCAGCACCTCCCCGCACCTGCGTCATGCGGCCAGCACGGACGAAGGGGGCCGCGGGCTGTTCCTCGTCGCGCAGCTCGCCGAGCGGTGGGGCACCCGCTACACGCCCACCGGCAAGGTCATATGGGCCGAGCAACCGCTGCCCCGCACCCTGCCCTGAGCCGCTTTCCCCTTTCCCTCCCCCGCATACACGCACTCCCCCACGCTCAAGACGCTCAAGTCGAGCAGTCGAGCAGTCGAGCAGTCGAGTCACTTGGAGTTCCTTTGGTGCACGACATCCCCGGCCCGACCGGGTCGGGCCGCCGCGGCGCCCTCGCCGTGATCGGCGCCTCGCTCGCCGCCGTCGCCCTCGTCGGCGCGCGGCGCACCACCGCGGCGGCGCCCGGCCTGGACGATCCGGCGAAGAAGGAGATCGCCATGAAACTGGTGTCGAGCGCGGAGAACTCCACGCTCGACTGGAGGGCCCAGTACGGGTACATCGAGGACCTCGGCGACGCACGCGGCTACACGGCCGGCGTCGTCGGTTTCTGCTCCGGCAGCGGCGACATGCTCAACCTGGTGCGGCTCTACACCGACCGCAGGCCCCACAACGTACTGGCGGGATACCTTCCGGCGCTGCGCCGCCTCGTCGGCACCGACGGGCACCGGGGGCTGGACCCCGGTTTCCCCGGGGACTGGCGCAGGGCGGCGCAGGACACCGCCTTCCAGCGGGCCCAGGACGACGAGCGCGACCGCGTCTACTTCGACCCGGCCGTCGCGCGGGGCAAGGCGGACGGGCTGCGCGCCCTCGGCCAGTTCGCGTACTTCGACGCGATGGTCATGCACGGCGGCGGTGGCCCGAACGGCTTCCGCCGCATCCGCGAACGGGCCCTGCGCGGGGCCGTGCCGCCGGCCCGCGGCGGCGACGAGATGGAGTACCTGAACGCGTTCCTCGACGCGCGGCTGTGGGCCATGCGGCAGGAGGCGGCGCATCGCGAGACCAGCAGGGTCGACACCGGGCAGCGGGTCTTCCTGCGCCGGGGCAATCTCGATCTGGAGCCGCCGCTGGACTGGAAGGTGTACGGCGACGGCTACCACATCGGCTGACACCGCGGCGGACCGGGACCCGCGCTCGGTGTCAGCCCAGCGCACGGTCGAGGTTGTAGGCCGCGCTGATCAGGGACAGGTGCGTGAAGGCCTGGGGGAAGTTGCCCTGCTGCTCGCCGGTGGGGCCGATCTCCTCGGCGTACAGGCCCAGGTGGTTGGCGTAGGTGAGCATCTTCTCGAAGGCGAGGCGGGCCTCGTCGAGGCGGCCGGCCCGGGTGAGGGCCTCGACGTACCAGAAGGAGCAGATGGAGAACGTTCCCTCGTCGCCGCGCAGCCCGTCGGGGCTGGCCTGCGGGTCGTACCGGTAGACGAGCGAGTCGGAGACCAGTTCCCCGGTCAGCGCGTCGAGGGTGGACAGCCACTTGGGGTCGGTCGGCGCGATGAACTTCGCCAGCGGCATCATCAGCACGGCGGCGTCCAGTACGTCGCCGTCCTCGTACTGGACGAAGGCCTGTCGTTCGGCGGACCAGCCGCGGTCCATGATGCGGCGGTAGATGGCGTCCCGGCTCTGCCTCCAGTGGGACAGGTCGGCGGGCAGGCCGCGGCGGTTGGCCAGCCGCATGGCACGTTCGACGGCCACCCAGCACATCAGGCGCGAGTACAGGAAGTCCTTCTTGCCGCCGCGAGTCTCCCACACCCCTTCGTCGGGCTGGTCCCAGTGCCGGCACACCCATTCCACCAGCGCGGACACGTCGTCCCACTGATCGCTGGAGATCGGCTGGGCCCACTTGTCGAAGAGGTAGATCGAGTCGATCAGGGCGCCGTACATGTCGAGCTGGAGCTGGTCGGCGGCGGCGTTGCCGACCCGGACGGGCGCGGATCCCCGGTGTCCCTCCAGATGACCGAGTTCGCGTTCGGGCAGCTCGGTACGGCCGTCGATGCCGTACATGACCTGCAACGGGCCCGTCGCCTTGCCGTCGCCTGGGCTGATGTGCCGGGTCAGAAAGCGCATGAACGCCTCGGCCTCGCCGGCGAAGCCGAGCCGCAGCAGCGCGTAGACGGCGAACGCGGCGTCGCGCACCCAGACATAGCGGTAGTCCCAGTTGCGCTCACCGCCGACCCGCTCGGGCAGGCTCGTGGTGGGCGCCGCGACGATGGCGCCGGTCGGGGCGTAGGTGAGCAGCTTCAGGGTGAGGGCGGAGCGGTGGACCATCTCCCGCCAGCGGCCGCGGTAGCGGGACTGCGCGAGCCAGCGGCGCCAGTAGGTGACCGTGGCGCAGAACTGCTCCTCGGCCTCGGCGTGGGCGCACCGCCGCGGGGCCACCTCGTGGCCGACCTGGTCCAGCGCGAAGACGGCCGACTCGCCCTCGGCGAGCTTGAAGTTCGCCCACACGTCCGTGCCGTCGCTCTCCAGGGGCACGGTGGACGTCAGCGCGAGGGAAAGGGTCGCGGACTCGAACAGGACCGTGCAGCCCTCCATCCGGACCGTGTGCGCGTCGGCGCCGTAGTTGAAGCGGGGAGCCACACGGGCCCGGAACGGCAGGGTGCCGCGCACGCACAGCACGCGCCGGATGAGGCGGTGCCGTTCGCTCTCGGCCCTCTCCCGCCGGTCGCCGGTCACCGGCATGAAGTCCTGCACCTCGCCGACGCCGTCCTCGGTGAAGAACCGGGTGATCAGCACGTTGGTGTCGGGGAAGTAGAACTGCTTGGTGCGCGCCGCCTCGGCCGCCGCGAGTTCGAAGCGGCCGCCGCGCTCGGCGTCCAGGATCGAGGCGAAGACGCTCGGGGCGTCGAAGGCGGGACAGCAGTACCAGTCGATCGTGCCGTCGGTGCCGACGAGCGCGACGCTGCGCAGGTCGCCGATCAGGCCGTGGTCGGCGATCGGAACGTAGCGGGGTGCGCCCGTCTCGGGGCCTCGGCTTCGGGTGTCGGCCATCGCGCCGCCTCCTGTCCCCTCTCTGTCCCCTGGCTGTCCCCTCGCTGTCCCCCTGTCCCCTCGCTGCCTCCTCCCGCGGACCGTGCTCGCGGCTCCTGCCGTCCCTCCAGCTTAGGAGCGGCCTTCCGGATGCAGGGTGCCGTCCGACGGGCAATCGTGGGAGGAGGTCCCGCTCCCGCAGCACGAGGCCCGCACTCCGGACCCGGGCGGGGACCCAGCCGGACCCGAGGAGGCCACATGTCGACGTCACAACCCGATGCATCCCGCGAGTCCGGGGACCGCTGCACTCCGGACGACGTGCTCCACGCCCGTACCGGCACCGACGTCTCGCCCGAGGACGTGGTGCTGGCCGCGGGCCGCGACATCACGCCGCGCAACCTGGAGTGGGCCAAGCGCAAGATCGAGACGGAGGGCCCCGCCGCCCTGGACAAGCTGCTGCCCTAGGGGCTCCAGGAACCGAGCGAAAGGGACCGGGTCCTGCCGTTCCGGTCCCTTTCGCTCGTCCCTTTCGCCCGTCCCCTTCGTTCGGGGCCCTCTCGCTCGTCCCTTTCGCTCGGGGCCCTCGCTCTGCGAGACTCCGGGGCGTGCCCGACTTCGACATGATCGTCATAGGATCCGGACCGGGCGGCCAGAAGGCCGCCATCGCCGCGGCCAAACTGGGCCGCCGGGTAGCTGTCGTCGACAGCCCCGACATGGTCGGCGGGGTCTCGATCCACACCGGAACCATTCCCTCCAAGACCCTGCGCGAGGCGGTGCTCTACCTCACCGGACTCACCCAGCGCGATCTGTACGGTCAGAGCTACCGGCTGAAGGAGGACATCACCGTCGCCGACCTGACCGCGCGCACCCAGCACGTGGTGGGCCGCGAGGTCGACGTGATCCGCAGCCAGCTCTCCCGCAACCAGGTCTCCCTGCTCTCCGGGACCGGCCGCTTCGTCGACGAGCACACCGTCGCGCTGCGCGAAGTGACCGGCGAGGAAAGGCTGTTGACCGCCGAACACATAGTCGTCGCGACCGGTACGCGACCGGCCCGTCCGGACAGCGTGGAGTTCGACGGGCGCACCATCATGGACTCGGACAACGTGCTCACGCTGGAGCGGGTGCCGCGGTCGATGGTCATCGTCGGCGCCGGGGTCATCGGGATGGAGTACGCCTCCATGTTCGCCGCGCTCGGCAGCAGGGTGACCGTCGTCGAACGGCGTCCGGGCATGCTCGACATGTGCGACGCCGAGATCGTCGAGTCGCTCCGCTACCACCTGCGGGACCTCGCCGTCACCTTCCGCTTCGGGGAGACGGTGGCCGCGGTGGAGCGCCACGAGCACGGCACGCTCACCGTGCTGGAGAGCGGCAAGAAGATTCCGGCCGACGCCGTGATGTACTCGGCGGGCCGGCAGGGCCTCACCGACGGACTCGACCTGGAGAAGGCCGGGTTGAGTGCCGACGCGCGCGGCCGCATCGCGGTCGACGAGCACTATCGCACACGGGTGCCGCACATCTACGCGGTCGGCGACGTGATCGGCTTCCCCGCGCTCGCGGCGACCTCGATGGAACAGGGGCGGGCGGCGGCGTACCACGCGTGCGGGGAGCCGGTCGGCCGGATGAACGGCCTCCAGCCGATCGGCATCTACACGATCCCGGAGATCAGCTTCGTCGGGCGGACCGAGGACCAGCTCACGGAGGACGGGGTACCGTTCGAGGTGGGCGTCTCCCGCTACCGGGAGCTGGCCCGCGGACAGATCATCGGCGACTCGCACGGCATGCTGAAGCTGCTGGTCTCGCCTCAGGACCGCACACTGCTCGGGGTGCACTGCTTCGGCACCGGGGCCACCGAGCTCATCCACATCGGGCAGACCGTGATGGGCTGCGGCGGCACCGTGGACTACCTGGTCGACTCGGTGTTCAACTACCCGACGCTCGCGGAGTCGTACAAGGTGGCCGCCCTGGACGCGACGAACAAGCTGCGGCAGATCGACTGGATCGGGGGCTGAAGGCCGGGCCCGGTTCACCCGTGCGGGCGATCACGGGAACCCCTCGGGAGCCGCTATCGTCTACAGTGACGTAGACGGTCTACAGTTTTGTAGTCACTCGGCCGGTGCCCTCCGTCGCGCGCCCGCCGTCCCGAGGGAAAGGGCTCGCGACGATGATCGCACTCCCGCACCTGTCGTCGCAGCTCGCTGTCAACGTGCTGGACGCCCAGTCGCTGCTGGCCGCCTTCGGCGTGCTGGGCGTCGGCGTGGTGATGTTCGCCGAGACGGGGCTCCTGATCGGCTTCTTCCTGCCCGGCGACTCGCTGCTGTTCACCGCGGGCCTGCTGTGCACCGGCACGGCCGACCGGGGGGTGAAGTTGTCGCTGGCCCCGCTGCTGGTCGCGGCCGTCATCGGTGCGCTCGCCGGCTCGCAGTGCGGCTTCCTGCTGGGCCGCAAGGCGGGCGGCGCCCTGCTCGCCCGCAGCCGCTCCCCGCGCCTGCGCGAGGGCGCCGAGCGCGCCGAGGAGCTCCTGGAGCGGTACGGGTTCGCGAAGGCGATCGTACTGGCCCGTTTCGTACCGGTGGTGCGCACGGTGCTCAACCCGATGGCGGGCGCCCTGGGCGTGCCGACCCGTACCTTCACCCTGTGGCAGGTCGTCGGCGGTCTCGCCTGGAGCGTCGGCCTCACCCTCGCGGGGTACGCGCTCGGCTCCTCCGTGCCGAACATCGACAAGTACCTGCTGCCGGTGATCGGGCTCGTCGTGATCGTGTCGCTGATCCCGCTCGTCCCGGAGGTCCTGCGCTCGCGCCGGGCGGCGAAGGCCAAGGAGGCGCGCGGATGATCCTCGCCCTGTCGGGCTCGTCCGTCGACGGGTCCCTGTACGTGGACGTGGTGGACCTGGCCCGCCGCTCCCCCGTGTGGTGGGACGACATGGTGACGGTGTGGTCGGCCTACGGCCTGGGCGTGTTCGCCCTGCTGATGACGGCGGTCTGGTGGCGCTCGCGCCGGGTGGGCGCCGGGACGGCGGTCGCGGCCCTGGCGGTGCCGTTCGTCGTGGTCCTCGCCTACGCCGTCAACTCGCTCCTGAAGCTGCTGGTGCGCGAGGTCCGCCCGTGCCGCACGCTGCACGTGGTCACCCTGGAGGCCTGTCCGGCCCGCACCGACTGGTCCTTCCCGAGCAATCACGCGGCGATCGCCGCCGCGGCCGCGGTGGCGCTACTCCTCGTCGCACGCCGGCTCGGCGTCTCGCGCCGGCTCGGCGCGCTCGCCTGCCTGGCCGCCGTCGCGATGGCCGCCTCCCGGGTCTGGGTCGGCGCCCACTATCCGCACGACGTGGCGGTGGGGCTGCTGTCCGGCGCCCTGGTGGCCTACGTCGTGATGAGGGCGCTGCTGCGCCGGCCGGAGACACTCGCCCGTCGCCTCGCCGCGACACGGCTGCGGCCGTTGCTGGTGTCATGAGGCCCCGGGGCGCGGCCGGCCTCGTGGGCGGCGCCGGGCTCGCCGCCTGGGCCGCGTTCATCGTGCTCGGCCTGGTCGTCGGCGGCCACGGCACCCCCCTGTCCGTGGACGACAGTCTGCTCTCCTGGTCCCTCGGACACCGCCCGGCGGTGGCGGTGGCGGCGGCCCGCGCGCTCACCTCCACGGGGGCGGGAGCCGTCCCGTACCTGCTCGTCGCGCTGGCCGGCCTCGCCGTCGGCCGCACGGCCCGGCAGCGTGCGGCCGCGGCCGCTCTCGGCCTCGGCTGCCTGGTGGCGGGCCAGGCCGTGCGCTACGGCGTGATGGAACTGGTCGCCCGGCCGCGTCCGCCGCGGCAGGACTGGGCGGCCCACGCCTCGGGCTGGTCGTTCCCGTCCGGGCACACCACCACCTCGGCGCTCACCGCCGGGCTGGTGATCCTGGCGGTGACCGCGCGCGCCCCGCGCGGCCGGACGGCGGTCCGCCTGGTCGTCGGCTGCTGGGGCGCGCTGGTGGGGCTGACCCGGGTGTATCTCGGGGTGCACTGGTTCACCGACGTGGTCGGCGGCTGGCTGTTCGCCGCGGGCTGGCTCGGGGTGTGCCTGTGCGCGGCGACCTGGTGGCTGCCCGCCGGCCTGCTGTCCGGCCTGACGGCGAGAGCCTCGGGACCGGCGCAGGAGCATGCGGGCCAGGATCCGGGCGGCCGAGGACGATCACACCCTGCGTGACGCCCTACCCCCCGGCGAGGGTCACCAGGCCGCGGCCCGCCGACGAGGGAGCGGCCGCCGTCGCGCCGGCCTCGGACTGCCCGGCGCCGTGGTGCACGCGGCGTGGTTCAGACGGGCCTGTGCGCCAGACGATGTGCCCCAGCGGGTTCCCCCCCCCCGGCGGGCGGGCCGGTGCCGCGCTCGGCGGGACGGTCGGCACGGCTTCCGCTCCGGTGTGCCACCAGGTCCGCCGGCCCGGCACGTGGGTGACGGGTGGGCGGAGCCGGAGTGTCAGGTGCCGGTGTCCTTGCGAGCCTGGGGCGAGACGTAGAGGCGCAGGTCGCCGAAGCGGTGGGAGGGCCAGGTGCGGGCGTACGCGGGTGGGGTGCCGTCGGCGGTGGTGAGGGCGGCGACCGGCAGGCGCCGTGCGGCCCGTTCGATGGCCCCCGGAGTGCTGTTGGCGTTGGGGCCCGAGACCGCGGCGGAGCCGCAGCCCGTGTAGAAGGCGATCGGGATGGCCTCCTCACCGGTGAGCAGGCAGGGCGGGCGCACCCCGAGGCGGTGCAGCGCGGCGGCGGTGCCGGACCAGGCGCGGTGGTCGACAGTGGTGCGGTGGACGGTTTCGGTGAGGACGGCGTACTGCACGGCCAGGTGCCCGGCGAGGCCGAGGGCGGCCAGGGACAGGGCGAGGGGCCGCCAGCTGCCGTTCGGCGTCCTGACGAGGTGGAGGAGGGCGTCGGCGGCCGGGATCGCGAGCAGGGCGTAGGCGGGCAGCAGGAAGCGGGGCGCCGCGTATCCGATCATGAAGAGGTACGGGAAGGCGGCCGTGGCCGCGCAGGCCACCGCGACCAGCGTGGGCGGGGTGCGCCGGGCGCGCACGGCGAGGGCGAGGCCCAGGAGCGCGAGCAGCGGCAGGACGTACCACCAGGCCGTGACCGCCGGGTTCGGCTGCGCGCCGGTGCACGGTCGGCACAGGGCCCGCCCGCCCAGGCTGCGCAGTTGGTCGGCCACCGCGAGGTGCCAGCCCAGGCCGCCCTGAATGGCGGAGCCGTCGGACAGCCGCTGGAACAGGCCGCCGTAGGCGACGTACGCCTCGATCACCCATTCGGCGGCCCCGGCGACCAGTCCGGCGAGCAGCGCGGCGAGCGGCTTCCAGTGCCGCTCCAGCAGGACGAGGGCGAGCAGGGGCAGGGCCACCCAGACGGCGTCCATGGGGCGCATCAACGCCATGAGGGCGGCGCCGCCCGCCAGGCCCCACAGTGCGGCGCGGTCCCGCCGGTCGGCCCGGACCCGCAGGCAGCAGCCCGCGCAGACGAGGGCGCCGATGGCGACCCAGTAGTTGGGCATGGCCTGCGGACCGTAGAACAGCGTCACCCACAGGGACGCGAACAGGGCGCCGGCCAGGGCCAGGACACCGGGGCGGAACGCATGCCGCCACACGCGCAGGGCCAGGTAGAGGGCGGCCCCGGAGAGCAGCGCGAGGTAGACGCGCAGCAGCACGGTGGACGACGACCAGGAGGCGACCGGCGCGACGAGCAGCGGGACGCCTCGGGCGCGCGGGGCGCTGAAGTAGGCGGCCGGCGCGTGCCCGCTGACCTGGCTGACATAGACGGACTCGTCCCAGCCGAGGCCCATGCCGGGGCGGACGAGGAGGAGTTGGACGAGGGTGAAGGCGGCGGCCACCGCCGCCACGAGGGCATCGCCGCGAACCCGTCGGACGCGGGCGGAGCCGAACCCCGGTCCCGCTCGCCGTGCCCCGGCGAGTACGGCGTGCGCACTCTCGGTCATCTCCACCCCTCACCCCCGCACCGCGGGTTTCGGACGCCCGCGTTCCGCGCCGCCGGCGCGGGAACCAGGTAACCAGGAACCGGACAGGACGTCAGAGAAACAGGGACAAACTTACCCTTCTCACGGACACACGCCGGACGGGACACCGCCGGACGCCCCAAACCCCTACGCGCTGTAAGGTTGAGGGCATGGCTGGCAGAGGGCCTCAGGGCAGGGTGGAACGGCGCAGTTCGGGCGAGTTGGAGAGCGAGGTCCTCGCGGCCCTGTGGTCCACGGACCGCCCGCTCAGCCCCGCCGAGATCCAGCTGGAGATCGGCGGCGGCCTGGCCTACAACACCGTGCACACCATCCTCAAGCGCCTGTACGACAAGGGCCTGGTGCTGCGCGACGTGGACGGCCGCCGGGGTGCCTACCGGCCCGCCAAGAACGCGGCGGAACTGACCGCCCAGGCGATGCACGACGCCCTGGACCGCGGCCCCGATCCGATCGCCGCCCTCCAGCAGTTCGTGACCGGGCTGAGCCCGGAGGAGGAGCGGGCCCTGCGCGAGCTGCTCACCGGAGGAGCCGCGTGACGGTGGACGTCTACATCCCGCTGGCACTGTCCGCGCTGCTCGCCGCGATCAGCCCCGCGGTCGGCCGGCGGGTGGCCCCCGCCCTGGCCGCGCGCGTGCTGACCGCCGCCGCCGTGGTGACGGCCGCCGCCACCGTGTGGTCCCTCGTCCTGTTGGCCGCCACCCTCCTCGACGACGCGCCGCCGGTCGTCGCCGAGGCCCGGGAGGCCGGGCACCGGCTCCCGGACCCGGTGCCCGAGGCGATCGGGATCGCCGCGTGCCCGGCCCTCGTCCTGATCGCCCACCGGCTGTGGCGGGCCGTCCGCGCCGAGTACGCCACGCGCCGCGCGCTGCGCCGGCTGTGCGAGGGGCAGCCCGGGGGCACCGAGCTCATCGTCGCCGCCTCCCCCGTGCCGCGGGCGTTCGCCATCCCCGGCTCGCCGGGCCGGATCCTGGTCACCGCGGCGATGCTCGGCGCGCTGGAGCCGGTCGAGCGCCGGGTGCTGCTCACCCATGAACGCGCCCATCTGGCGTACCGGCACGCGCTGCTGGTGACCGCGGCCACGCTGGCCTTCGCGGCCAACCCGCTGCTCGGGCCGGTCCGCGACCAGGTGGCCTTCCTCGTCGAGCGCTGGGCGGACGAGCGGGCCGCCGCGGCGGTCGGCGACCGCACCACCACCGCCCGCGCGCTCGCCCGCGCGGCACTCACCGCCGGGCGGGCAAAGCCGTCGGGCGCGCCGGGCTTCTCCGACCACGCCGTCACCCGCCGTATCGCGGCCCTCCAGGCCGCCCCGCCGCCGCATCTGCGCTCCGTCGCGGCGGCCGTCCTCGCCCTCGGCGCGCTGCCCGCCCTGGGCGCCGCCGACGCCACGGGCGACCTGCTGCGCCTGCTGGCGCACGTTCTCCCGTAGATCGACGGCGTCCCGTACGAGGGCCCGTGCGAGGGGTGCCCACCGGGTCAGCGGGCATTGGGCTTGCGGTGCGGGGGCTGTTCCGGGGCCGGCAGGTGCTGCGGCGGCGGAACCGGGCGGACCGTGGCGGTGCCCGGGCGGAGCGTGACCGGGGCGCCGTGGTGACGGATCGTCATGGTCGGCCCGTCCATCAGCGAGTACGTGGCGCTCTGCTGGGTGATCTCCACGCGCAGCCGGCGGCCGCGGAACTGCAGGGTGAAGGCGAGGCGGCTGAACCTCTCCGGCAGCCGCGGCAGGAACCACAGCTCCTCACCGGCCCGGCGGGTGCCGCCGAACCCGACCACCAGCGCCTGCCAGGTACCGGCCAGGGAGGCGATGTGCAGCCCGTCGCGGGTGTTGTGCTCCAGGTCCTCCAGATCCATGAGGGCGGCCTCGGCCGCGTAGTCGTAGGCCAGGCGCAGATGACCGGCCTGGGCGGCGATGACGGCCTGCACACAGGCCGACAGCGAGGAGTCCCGAACGGTCAGCGGCTCGTAGTAGGCGAAGTTGCGGGCGATGTGCTCCTCGTCGAACTCGCTGCTGCAGGTGTACATCGCCAGCACCAGGTCGGCCTGCTTGATCACCTGCTTGCGGTACAGGTCGAAGTAGGGGAAGTGCAGCAGCAGCGGGTACTGGTCGGCCCGGGTGCCGGCGAAGTCCCAGCGCTGGTAGCGGGTGAAACCCGCGTGCTGCTCGTGCACGCCCAGTTCGGCGTTGTACGGGATGTTCATCGACTCGGCCGCGTCCCGCCAGGTGGCGCTCTCCTCGTCGTCGGCGCCGAGCCGCTCGGCCGCCTTCGGATGGCGTTCGACGACGTCGGCCGCGGCCAGCAGGTTCGCCCGGGCCATCAGGTTGGTGTACGTGTTGTCGTCGGCGATCGCGCTGTACTCGTCGGGGCCGGTGACGCCGTCGATGTGGAAGGTGCCATGGTGGTCGTGGTGGCCCAGCGAGCGCCACAGCCGGGCCGTCTCCACGAGCAGTTCGACTCCGGTGTCGCGTTCGAAGTCCTCGTCGCCCGTCGACGCGACGTAGCGCACCACGGCGTGCGCGATGGCGGCGTTCACGTGGAAGGCGGCGGTACCCGCCGGCCAGTACGCCGACCCCTCCTGGCCCTCGATGGTCCGCCAGGGGAACGCGGCGCCGCGCAGGCCCAGTTGGGCGGCGCGCTCCCGGGCGGCTGGCAGGGTGCTCTGCCGCCAGCGCAGCGCCTCGGTCACGGCGTCGGGCGCGGTGTAGGTCAGCACGGGGAGCACGAACATCTCGGTGTCCCAGAAGGCGTGCCCGTCGTAACCGGAGCCGGTCAGCCCCTTGGCCGCGATCGCCCGCTCCTCGGCGCGGGCGCCGGCCTGGAGGACGTGGAAGAGGGCGAAGCGGACGGCCTGCTGGATCTCCTCGTCACCGTCCACCTCGACGTCGGCACAGGACCAGAAGTCGTCGAGGTACGCCCGCTGTTCGTCGAGCAGGCCGGTCCAGCCGCCGTGCGCGGCGGCCGCCAGGGCCGCGTCGACCTGGTCGCTCATCGCCGGCAGGGAGCGGGTGCCGGACCAGCCGTGCGCGACGAACTTCTCCACCCGCAGCCGCTGTCCCGGTTCGAGGACGGAGGTGACCGTCAGCCGGGCCAGGTGGGGATGGCTCTCGCTGTCGGTCCTGGTGTGCTCGGGCCCGGAGACGACGTGGTCGGCGGCCACGGCCACCCGCAGGCCGCTGTGCCGGGTGCAGTGGACCAGCCGCAGCCGTTTGCCGGAGGCGAAGTCGTCCTCCGGCTCCAGCGGGGACTCCAGGGCCATCGCCGCCCGGGGGTCGCCGTCGGACTGGGGCATCTGCTCGTTGGCCACCAGCTCCGACTGGATGACCACGCGGGCCTGGGAGTCGACGGGCTCCACCTCGTAGGCGACCGCGGCGATCGACCGCTGGGTGAGGGAGACCAGCCGGGTGGAGCGCACCCGGATCCTCGTACCGGCAGGGGAGATCCACTCGCAGGTCCGCTCCATCACCCCGCGGCGCAGGTCGACGGTGCGCTCGTGGGAGACCAGCCGGCCGTAGCGCAGGTCGAACGGCTCGTCGTCGACGAGCAGCCGCAGCACCTTGCCGTTGGTGATGTTGATGAGCGTCTGACCCGACTCGGGGTAGCCGTAGCCGGCCTCCGCGTACGGCAGCGGGTGCACCTCGTACACGCCGTTGAGGTAGGAGCCGGGCAGTCCGTGCGGTTCGCCCTCGTCGAGGTTGCCGCGCCAGCCGACGTGCCCGTTGGACAGCGCGAAGACGGACTCGCTCTGGGCGAGGACGTCGAGGCTGAGTTCCGTCTCACGCACGGACCACGGCTCGACGGCGTACGAACGGTGGGTGATCACGCGGCTCCTCCTCCCACGCCGAGAAGTTCGGCGAGGTCCTTGACGACCACGTCGGCGCCGTGCGCGTACAGTGCGTCGCGCTGGCCCACGCGGTCGACGCCGACGACGTATCCGAAGCGGCCGGAGCGGCCCGCCTCCATGCCGGCCAGCGCGTCCTCGAAGACGGCGGCCCGCCCGGCGTCGACCCCCAGGTCGCGGGCGGCGGCCAGGAAGGTGTCGGGGTGGGGCTTGCCGGGCAGCGCGCGTTCGCGGGCGACCACCCCGTCGATGCGGACGTCGAAGAGGTGTTCGGCATCGATGGAGTGCAGGACGTCCCGGGTGTTGGCGCTGGAGGAGACGATCGCGGTCCGCAGGCCCTCGGCCCGGACGGCGCCGATGTAGCGCAGGGTGCCCTCGTACGCCTCCACGCCTTCGGTACGGATCTTCTCCAGGAGGAGTTCGTTCTTGCGGTTGCCGACGCCGTTGACCGTCCGCGCGCCCGGCGGATCGTCGGGGCTTCCCTCGGGCAGTTCGATGCCGCGGGAGGCGAGGAAGGTGCGCACCCCGTCGGCGCGGGGGCGGCCGTCGACGTACTCGTCGTAGTCGGCGGCCTGGTCGAAGGGCCGGAACCCGTCCCCCTCCCGCTCACGCAGGAAGGCGTCGAACGTCTCCTTCCACGCGGCCGCGTGCACCACGGCCGTCTTGGTGACCACCCCGTCGAGGTCGAAGAGGCAGACGGTGATGTCTTCGGGCAGACCGAGCTGTGTCATACAGGCACCTTTCCCCGCATCGCGGCTTTGACAAGGTGTCGGGTGCCACATACGTCCGATGCCATCCGCTCGCCGCCGCCGTCCGGTCCCTCCCGGCGGCTCGGTGGTCCGTCCTCACCGACCGGGTGACACACTGTGCCGTGTGCTGACGGCCTTCGACGACCTCCTCGCCCGTGCCCGGGCCCTGCCCCGTGCCGGACACCGGGCGGTCCTCGGTGTCGCGGGCAGCCCCGGCGCGGGCAAGTCGACCCTGGCCGCGCACCTGGTGCGGGCGCTGAACGGGGACGGGGAGCCATGGGCGGCGCACGTCCCGATGGACGGCTTCCACCTCGCCGACGCCGAACTCGACCGGCTCGGCCGCCAAGGCCGCAAGGGCGCGCCGGACACGTTCGACGCGGCGGGGTACGCGGCGCTGCTGCGCCGGCTGCGCGAGGAGACGGACGAGACGGTGTACGCGCCCGGGTTCGACCGCGTCCTGGAGCAGCCCCTCGCGGGCGCCGTCCCGGTTGCGCCGTCGGCCCGGCTGGTGGTGACGGAGGGCAACTACCTGCTGCTGGACACCGGCCCCTGGGCGCGGGTGCGGCCCCGCCTCGACGAGGTGTGGTTCTGCGAACTCGACGAGCCGGAGCGGGTACGCCGCCTGGTCGCCCGCCACGAGGAGTTCGGCAAGTCGCACCGGGAGGCGGTGGCCTGGGTCCTGGGCACCGACCAGCGCAACGCGGACCTGGTCGCGGCGACCCGGGGTCGCGCGGACCTGATCGTGCCGAGGTCGGCCCTGCCGCCCGCCCCGCACGCGGCCTGACCGCGCCGGCCGGGGCGCGGTGGGAGGTCCGCAGGGCGGAGCCGGCGGCCGGCTCACCCGGTGGCGGCGAGAAAGCGGCGCAGGGAGGACTTCAGCGCGGCGACGAAGGCGTCCCGGCGCGTGTCGTCGACGGCGTCCAGGGACAGGTAAGGGTTGAGGTCCTCCAGTTCGACCAGCAGCAGTTCGCCGCTCGGGGCACGGCAGGCGTCGACCCGCTGGACGCCGTGGGCGAGGGTGTTCCACTCGACGAAGCTCCGGGCGAACTCCAGGTCCTCGCGGGAGGGTTCGTAGGGGCGCAGCTCCCAGCGCCGTTCCGGGTCCGGGGCGTACAGGGCGTACTGGATGTCGTGGTCGACGAAGTAGAACGAGACCTCGTAGGCGAAGTCGATGTGCGGCTGGACGAGGACGCTGCCGTCGGCCAGGCCGGGCAGTTCCCCGGCGGGGACGGTGCGCAGGCCTATGGAGTCGGCGCCCAGCTTGGGCTTGACCACGTAGCGGTCGCTCGCGGGCAGACGGCACAGGTCCTCGAGGCGGTCGACGGTGGGGATGACCGGACGTCCCGCGGCGCTCAGGTCGAGGAGGTACTGCTTGCCGGCCATGTCCGCCCGGCCGGTGAGCGGGTTGTAGACCGGTGTCCCCCGGGCCAGGGCCCGGGCCCGGAAGTCGTCGTAGGCCTCCCGGTACTCCAGGACGGGCCCGCTGTTGCGGACGACGACGGCGTCGAAGGCGTCCATCAGCGCGGCGGCGTCCCGGGGGTGGCACAGGGCCAGGTCGAAGTCCTCGCGCAGGCGGGAGGTGAGCCGGATGTCCTCGTCGCCGTAGCGGCGCCCGCGCGCCGGGTACGCCAGGTCGGTGACGTAGAGCAGACGGGAGCGTACGGGCGCCATGGGCGTCTCCTGGGACGTGGTGTCCGGTGGGACGGACGGGGAGCGGGGAAAGGCGGGGAACGGTCGAGAAGGTGAGGGAAAGGTTACTGCGCGGACCGTCCGGTGGCTCCCGTTGCACTCGGTTCCCCCACCGGCTGCACCGAGTGCCACCGGGGCCCGTCCGGGTGCTACGTTCCCGGCCATGAGCTCCAGCAGTGCCGCGCCCCGCCGCGGCGAGAAGCCGCGGACGGCTGCCGGGCGGCCGCCCATGCGGGAGGCCCTCGTGGCGGCGGCGTTCCGGCTGTTCCTGGAGCGCGGCTACGAACAGACCACCGTCGACGACATCGTGACGCTCGCCGGGGTCGGACGGCGTTCGTTCTTCCGCTACTTCCCCTCCAAGGAGGACGTGGTCTTCCCCGACCACGAGCGGTACCTCGCCGACATGACGGCCTTCCTCGCCGCCGGCGACGAGAAGGACGAGCCCGTGCGGCGGGTCTGTGACGCGGCCCGGCTCGTCCTGCGGATGTACGCCGAGGACCCGGCGTTCTCCGTCCAGCGCTACCGGATCGCCAAGCGGGTACCGGGGCTGCGGGCCCACGAGTTGTCGGTGGTGTGGCGCTACGAGCGCGCCCTCGCCGGGTATCTGCGGGCCCGTTTCGCGGGCCGGCGCGACGGCACGCTGCGGGCGGACGTGATCGCGGCGGCGGTGGTGGCGGCGCACAACAACGCCCTGCGCTCGTGGCTGCGTTCGGACGGACGGGGCGACCCGGCCGCGGCGGTGGACCACGCGCTGAACCATGTGCAGGCCGCCTTCTGCGCCCCGCCCGCCGTCGCCCGCGCCCAGCGGCGGCCCGGGGCGGCTCCGGACGACGTGGTCGTCGTGGTCGCGCGGCGCGGCGCGCCTCTGTGGCAGGTGGTGCGGGAGGTCGAGACGGCGTTCACGGAGGGCCTACCGCCCCGGGGCTGAGGGCAGTTGAGGGTACGCAGTGCCTTTACGAGTGACACCCAGTGCCATACGCTGGGGCCGTGCACGGCGGCACGACGCGCACGTGCGTGCCCGGGTGCGCGCGCACCCGGGATTCCGGCCGAGCCCAGGGAGTTGACCAGCGTGCACTACCGCTCAGGAAACACCGTTCCTCCGGTGGCCGGCTCCGCGACCGGTCTTCTCGAGCCCGCGGCCCGTGACACGCAGGCCCTGTACTTCCAGCGCTGCACCTGGTGCGGGACGGCCGTGTACCACCGGCTGCTGTGCCCGGTCTGCCGGGGCAGCGACCTGCGCACCGAGCGCAGCACGGGGACGGGCACGGTCCGCCACTCCACGGTGGTGAACCGCAACTCCCCCGCCGCGCGCAATGTGTCGCTGGTCGAGATGCGCGAGGGCTTCGTCGTACGGGGCCGGGTCATGGGGCCGCCCATCGGCATCCACGGCGGTGACCGGGTCCGGCTGTCCATGGCGAAGGACCCGGTGCGCGGCGAGCCGGTCTTCCACCTGTTCGACGAGGCGTACGGCGCCTGGAACTGACGGTACGACGCTTGGAGCCGACCGTAGGGCGCCTGGAGCCGACCGGCCGTCAACCGGCCACGGTCTCCGAGCGATCCCGCTCCGGCGCACTGTCGGGGGCGCGGACCGGCCGGTCACGCCCCCCGGGGCCGAGTGCCACGGCGGCGAGCGTCAGCACGGCGCACAGGGCGTAGACGCAGCCGGGCCAGGCAAGCAGCTGCGGGTAGGGGGCGGGACGCGCCAGGCGGTCCTCGGCACCGATCAGGAAGGGCACCACTCGGACGACGGCGGCCACGGCCCACAGCGCGAGCGCGACGCGGCCGAGCAGGCGGTGGCGCAGGGGGCCGTGGGCCAGCCAGATCATGGCGGGCAGGCACCAGATCCAGTGGTGGCTCCACGAGACGGGGCTCACCAGCAGCCCGTACAGCTCCACGGCGACCAGGACGCCGAGCGGGTCGTGCCGCCGTACCGCGGAGCGCAGGGCACAGGCCAGTGCCACGGTCAGCACCGCGAGCACGGACCAGAGGACCACGGTGGCGGTGGCGTCCTGGCCGAGCAGTCTGGCGACGGCCCCGCGCAGCGACTGGTTGCGCACCGACCAGACCGGGCCGATCCTGCGGGTGTCCGTGACGAGCGCGGACCAGTAGCGGGCGGACTCGCGCGGGGCGACGCCCCAGGCGAGCGCCGTCGCCAGGGCCGCGGTCGCGACCGCCCACGCGGCGGCCCGCCACTGGCGGGTCGCCAGCAGGTACAGTCCGCCGACGGCCGGGGTCAGCTTCACCGCCGCCGCCAGGCCCACCCCCGCCCCCCTGCCCGGCGCCGCGCGCGGCACGGCCAAGCCCCACAGGACCACCGCGCCCAGCAGCAGGTTGACCTGGCCCTGGTCGAGGGTGTGGCGCACGGGTTCCAGCCACAGCCCGGCGGCGGCCCAGAGCAGGGCGCGCCGGCGGGCCGCCCGGCCGCCGGCACGCGGGCCCAGCAGCCGTACCGCGCAGAGGGCGACGACGACCAGGGCGGCCACGGACAGCGTCTGCCAGAGCGCGACCAGCGCCGGCCAGGGAAGCCGCGAAAGCGGCAGGAACACCAGGGCGGCGAAGGGCGGGTAGGTGAACGGCAGCCGCGGGATGGGTGGGGTGGTGTGCAGCGCGTAGTCGTACAGGCCTCCGGACAGGACGTGCGGAGCGGCCTCGCGGTAGACGCGCAGGTCCAGCGGTTGCGTCGGATGGGTGACGACGGCGACGACGTGCACCGCCAGGGAGACGGCCAGGCACCAGCCGGCATGGCCGGTGAGCCACTGTCCGATCCCCCGGATCCTGGCCCCGATCCCTTCCACCGCACCAGCCCCGTCGTCTCGCAACGCCCCGGACCCCAGGGCCTCTCGCCTGGATCAGACCGGGCTGATCCAGGCGAAAGACCCTAGCCGAGCGGGTACCGCGTCAGGCGGCTGCCACGCGGTCAGAGAGTCACGCGGATTCCGACGGTTCCTCCGAGGCCGCGGCGCAGCCTGCTGCCCAGCAGGGTGAGGCGCCCGATCAGGCCGTACTTGCGGGCGATCAGGCCCCGGTATCGGGCGGTGGTGGCCGGGTCGCAGATCTCCGCCCGCGCCGCCACCTGTTCCCCGGTCGGGTGCCCGCGCAGGTCGCAGGCGCCGACGAGGACTTCGGCGCGGTTGCGGATCCGCTTGACCTTCCAGGAGTCGGCGGCCGTCCACACCCCGAGCGCGTCGCCGTCGCGCACCACCCAGACCGGGGTGGCGACCGGGGTGCCGTTCCTCCGGTAGCTGGTGACGAGCAGGTACTTCCCCGCCCCGAGCCGATCCGCCAGAGTGTCGTCCACGCACCGCAGTCTAAGCGGCAGGCGCCTGCGCTCACACGTCGCGGCGCCGCACGACGCGGGTCGCGCCGTCGCGCTGAGGGAGCTCCCGGTCCCACGCCGAAGCGGACCAGGACCGCCGGGCGGTCGAGAAGACCGTCCGGGCGCTGAACAGGGCCGTGCCGTGCCACGTATGGGGGAAGGGCGCTCAACGACCGTAGGGCCCCGCGGTGTTGAGACCGCGTGTTCGGGTTCGGGAGCCATGCATGAGGCACGCACGACGACGGGTCGTCCGGCGGGTGACACGGCTGACGGCCGTCGTGGGACTCCTCCTGGGAGGAGCGATGGTCACGCAGGCGGCGATGGCGAGCGAGCCTCCCGACGCCCCCGCCGCCGCACGCGGCTCCGCGCGGCCGTCCGGCACGTCCGGCACGTCCGGCGCCGACCTGGTGGCCCGACTCGGCACCTCGCGCACGGCGGGCAGCTGGATCGACTCCGACGGGCGCCCCGTGGTCGCCGTGACCGACGAGCGGGCGGCGGTGGAAGTGCGGCGGGCGGGCGCCGGGGCGAAGGTCGTGCGGCACAGCATGAACGAGCTGAGGACGGCCACCGCGGCGCTGCGCGCGGCGCCCCGGGTGCCCGGCACGGCCTGGACGGTGGACTACCGCGCCAACCGGGTCACGGTCGAGGCCGACAGCACGGTGTCCGCCGCCGACTGGGACCGGATGGCCGAGGTCGCCGGCAGGATCGGCGGTTTCGTGCGCATGGAGCGCGCCGAGGGCGCCTTCACCACCCGTCTCAACGGGGCGCAGCCCATCCGGTCGGTCGGCGGGCGCTGCTCGGCGGGGTTCAACGCGACCGACGGGCGCGGCGACTTCATCCTCACCGCCGGCCACTGCGGGCCCACCGGTTCCGTCTGGTTCGCCGACGGCCAGGGCGACCGGCGGCTCGGCAGGACGGTCGCCGGTTCCTTCCCCGGCGGCGACTTCTCACTGGTGCGGTACGACTCCGGCAGCGCGGGCCGGGGCGCCGACGTGGTGGCGATCGGGGGCGGCAACGGCGTACGGATCACGGGGGCGGGCGATCCGGCCGTGGGACAGCGGGTGTTCCGCAGCGGCAGCACGAGCGGGCTGCGCGACGGCGAGGTGACCGGTCTGGACGCGACGGTGAACTATCCCGAGGGCACCGTCACGGGCCTCATCCGGACCACGGTGTGCGCCGAGCCGGGCGACAGCGGCGGTCCGCTGTTCTCCGAGGGCATCGCGCTGGGGGTGACCTCGGGCGGCAGCGGCGACTGCACGACGGGCGGTACGACGTTCTTCCAGCCGGTCACCGAGGCGCTCTCCGCGCTGGAGGTGCGGCTGATCGTGTCCGACGCGCGGCAGGGCACGGGGCAGAGCGCGAAGCCGTCCGGCCCCGCGCCCCACGGCGCCCTCGCGCCCGGCGGGGCAACCCCCGGCTCCCAGGCGCCGATGACCGGCACCGCCGACGGGAGCACGCTGCTCTCCCGGCTCTCCGACCCGCGCAACGTCGGCCCCGGCCTCCTGGTCATGGGCGGCAGCCTGATCGCCCTGGTCGCCACCCGCTGGATCCGTTCGGAACGGGACCGCAAGGCCTACCGGAGGTACTACTCGGCGACGTGGAGCTGATCGAGGGCGGCGGAGGTCGGAGGTCGGAGCCGCGTCAGGCCGCCTTGGCGGAAGGCGGGGCCGCCGCGGCCCACTCCATCACCAGGCGCTGGTACTCCTCGCGCTGCTCGGTGGTCAGGATCCCTCCCGACCTGCGCCACAGCGCCCGGATCTCCTCGTTGACCTCCGCGGCCGATCGCTCGGAGACGGGTTCAACACTGGTGGACATGCCGTGCAGCATATGCCGCCCGACGTGAAGGCGCCGTGAATAAGTATGACCGATACCGGCATATCGGACCGTGTCGCTCATCACGTGACGCGCCGCCCGCCCTGAAGGACGGGGCCGCTCAGGTCCCGGGCTTGCGGCCGTAGACGTATACGGCGTTGCCCTTCTTCAGCAGCGACCAGTACTTCTTGGCGTCCTTCTTCGTCATGTTCACGCAGCCGTGCGAGCCCGGCGGGTTCCACATGCTCAGGGTGACGGAGTGGAAGGCCTCGCCGCCGTCGAAGAACTGGCTGTAGGGCATCGGCACGTTGTAGAGCGTGGAGTAGTGGTCGATGTGCCGCCAGTAGATCTTCTTCAGGCCGGTGCGGGTCGCGTACCCCTTGCGTCCGGTGCGCACCGGTACCGGCCCGTAGACGAGCCGGCCGCCGTCCTGGATCCAGCTGAGCTGGAGGGTGAGGTCGACGCAGGCGATACGGCCCTTGTTGACCGGGCACTTGCCGCTCTTGTTGGGCTTCTTGCCCACGGCCTTCTGCTTGTTCATGAGGTTCATCACGCCCCAGGTGACGGGACCCGCGTAGCCGATGTTCGGGGTGATGCCGTGCTTGTTCTGGAAGGCGCGTATGGCCTTGCAGTCGGCGGCCGACTGCCGTCCGTCCACCGGCCGCCCCAGGAACTTCTCCACCTGCTTCTGGTTCGGCCCCGTCTGCGTCGTGCAACTCGCCGCCTGCGCCGGCGCGGTACCGAGCGCGAGTGTGAGCGGCGCCACCAGTCCCGTGACGCCCAGTACGACCGCTCCCCGCCTGCCTATGTCCCTCATCGCGACCTTTCCCCCTCGGTGCGTTCCGGTGCTTTCGACACCTAGACCACGGAGGGGGCGCATCGGTTGTGAACCGTCGCATGCCGAGACGAAACGGTGACACTCGCCCGGCCGTCGGGGCCCCAGGCGGGTCCGCTCAGGTGTCGGCCTCTTCCCGCTCCGCCTGAACGGCCGCGCGGAAGGCCGTGTTGACGGCGGTGAGTCCGCCGTCCACGGTCAGCGTGGTGCCGGTGATCCAGGCCGCGTCGCGGGAGGCGAGGAAGGCCACCGCGGCGGCGATGTCCTCCGGTTCGCCGATCCGGCCCAGCGGGTACAGGCTGCGTACCCGGTCGAGTTCGGCCTCCCGTCCCTCCCAGGCCGAGGTGCGGACCGTGCCCGGCACCACCAGGTTGACGCGGACCCCGCGGGCGGCGGCGTGTCCGGCGAGGGTGCGGGTGAGCGAGGCCAGCCCGGCCTTGGCCGCGCTGTAGCCGTGGTTGCCGAAGTCCTGGAGGCCGTTGACCGAGCCGATGCTGACGATCGCTCCTCTGCCGCCCGCCGCCAGGTGGGGCAGGGCGGCGCGGCAGCAGCGGTAGGTGCCGGTCAGGGTGACGTCGAGGTCGCGGGCCCACACCGCTTCCGGGTCGTCCTCGAACAGCGGGGTGTCGGGCGTGCAGTGCGCCGCGCAGTTGACCAGGACGTCGAGGGACCCGAAGGTCCGGACGGCCAGCTCCACGGCCGCCGGGACCGCGTCCCGGTCCGCGACGTCCAACGCGTGTGCCTGCGCGGTGAGTCCGCGCTCGCGCAGCGCCGTCGCCGTCTGCTCCGCCACGTCCCCGTCCACGTCGGTGACCAGGACCCCGGCCCCCTCCTCGGCCAGCCTGCGCGCGGTGGCCGCGCCGATGCCCCGGCCCGCGCCGGTGATGAGAACCCCGTGTCCATGGAAGCGCCCGCTGTCCGTCATGCGCCGAACCTACTGCCATGAAGGGCCTCTTGGGCAGCAGCGTGCGGTACGACCTCGCCCTCCCGCGGCTCCCGCCCGGTTCCCTCGCGACTCCCCGCGCCCCTCGGCACGGTGGCCCGCGGACCGGGAGGAGCCGCGGCCCGGCGGGGAGCGGTCAGCGGTAGCCGGTCGGGTCGGCCGGCCGGCCCGCGTCCTGGACCTCGACGAGGTAGCGCCAGGCATCGGGGCGGCTGCCGTCCAGGTCGGTGAAGCCGTAGACCCGGGCGAGGCCGCCGCTGGAGAGGGAGCGGCCGTTCCAGCGGGCCGCCTTCGGGTCCGCGGCCAGGGCGGCGACGGCGCGGCCCACGAAGCGCGGGGTCTCGGAGATGGCGAAGTGCGGGACCCGGTCGAGGGCTTCGCGCCAGTTGTCCTCGCGGACCCCGAAGTGGTCGAGCATCAGCTCCGAGCGCATCCAGCCGGGAGTGAGGGCCACCGCGGTGGCGCCGCGCGGGCCGAGTTCGTGGCCGAGCGCGAAGGCCATCCGCAGGACGGACGCCTTGGCGAGGTCGTAGAAGAAGTTGACGCGGTAGGTGTCCCGGTTGTACTCGGCGGTGCCGTCGGTCATCTCCACCACCAGGCCGCCGGGGTGGCGCAGCAGCAGCGGCAGGGCGTGGTGGCTGGTGATCGCGTGCGTCTGCACCGCGAGCCGGAGCAGCCGCAGTCCGTCGTCGAGGTCGTGCTCCCACACCGGGGTGTCCCACGCGAAGAGGTGCTCGGCGCCCCAGATGTCGTTGACGAGGACGTCGAGACGGTCCTGCTCGCGCGCGATGCGGTCCACGAGGGCGCGGACCTGGTCCGGCTCCAGGTGGTCGGCCGGTACGGCGATGCCGTGGCCGCCCGCCTCGGTGACCAGGTCGGCGGTGTCCTCGATGGTCTCGGGGCGGTCGTACTCCGAGCGGCGGGCGCGGGTGGTGCGTCCGGAGACGTAGACGGTGGCACCGGCGGCGCCGAGTTCCACCGCGATTCCCCGGCCCGCTCCCCGCGTCGCCCCCGCGACCAGCGCGACCTTGCCTTCCAGTGGGCCCGGCATGTCCGACCTCCCGATGCGTCCTGTGTCGTTGCCGCCATCGAGAATGCCGGGGAAACCGGACACCTTCTGTCGCCTTTCTCAGGCGTGGGAGGCGGAGAGACGGAACGGGCCGCACGAGTGCCTCTCGGTCTCGTGCGGCCCGCCCTCCGGGGTCGTCGGCTCCCGGTCCGGTCGTGCTCCGTCAGTGCCCGCGGGCGATCCACTCGTGAAGGTGCGGGGCCTCGGCGCCGATGGTGGTCGAGTCGCCGTGCCCGGTGAGGACCTTCGTCTCGGGCGGCAGCGTCAGCAGGCGGTCGCGGATCGAGTCGATGATCGTCGGGAAGTGGGAGTAGGAACGGCCGGTGGCGCCGGGGCCGCCCTGGAAGAGCGTGTCGCCGGTGAAGACCACGCCGAGTCCGGGGTCGTACAGGCAGACCGCGCCCGGGGCGTGGCCGGGCGTGTGCAGGACCTTCAGGTCGGCGCCGGCCGCCTCGATGACCTGGCCGTCGACCAGGTGCTCGTCGGGATCCCGGTTCGGGTGGGCCATCTTCCACAGCGGCAGGTCGTCGGCGTGCAGCCAGATCGTCGCGCCGGTGAGGTCGGCGAGCGCCGGGGCCGCGTCGATGTGGTCGTTGTGGGCGTGGGTGCACACGATGGCGGTCAGCCGGCGGTCGCCGACCGCCGCGGCGATGGCCTCGGCGTCGTGGGCGGCGTCGATGACGACGGCCTCATGGTCGTCGCCGACGATCCACACGTTGTTGTCGACGTCCCAGGTTCCGCCGTCGAGCGTGAACTGCCCGGAGGTGACGAGGCGTTCGATGCGGGCGGCCATCAGAGCACCACCACCGAGCGCAGCACGTCGCCGTGGTGCATCCGCTCGAACGCCTTCTCCACCTCGTCCAGTTGGATGGTCTCGGTGACGAACTTGTCCAGCGGCAGGCGCCCTTGCAGATGCAGGTCGATGAGCATCGGGAAGTCCCGGGAGGGCAGGCAGTCGCCGTACCAGCTCGACTTCAGCGCGCCGCCGCGTCCGAAGACGTCCAGCAGCGGCAGTTCCAGCTTCATCTCCGGGGTCGGCACGCCGACCAGGACGACCGTGCCGGCCAGGTCGCGGGCGTAGAAGGCCTGCTGGTACGTCTCGGGGCGGCCGACCGCGTCGATGACGACGTCGGCGCCGAAGCCGCCGGTCAGCTCGCGGATGGCCTCGACGGCGTCGTTCTCCTTGGAGTTGACCGTGTGCGTGGCGCCCATGGTGCGGGCGGTCTCCAGCTTGCGGTCGTCGATGTCGACGGCGATGACCTTCGCCGCGCCCGCCAGGTACGCCCCGGCGATCGCCGCGTCGCCGACGCCGCCGCAGCCGATGACGGCGACGGAGTCGCCGCGGCCGACGTTGCCGGTGTTGATGGCCGCGCCGATGCCGGCCATCACGCCGCAGCCCAGCAGCCCGGCCACCGCCGGGGAGACCGACGGGTCGACCTTGGTGCACTGACCGGCCGCCACCAGGGTCTTCTCGGCGAAGGCGCCGATCCCGAGCGCCGGGGAGAGTTCGGTGCCGTCGGTCAGGGTCATCCGCTGACGGGCGTTGTGGGTGTCGAAGCAGTACCAGGGCCGCCCGCGCAGGCAGGCGCGGCACTTGCCGCACACGGCTCGCCAGTTGAGGATCACGAAGTCGCCGGGCGCGACGTCGGTGACGTCGTCGCCGACCGACTCCACGACGCCCGCGGCCTCGTGGCCGAGCAGGAACGGGAACTCGTCGTTGATTCCGCCCTGCTTGTAGTGCAGGTCGGTGTGGCAGACGCCGCAGGCCTGGATCCGTACGACGGCCTCTCCCGGCCCGGGGTCCGGCACGACGATCGTCTCGACCCGCACCGGTTCGTTCTTTCCGGGTGCGATCACGCCGCGCACTTCCTGCGCCATGGTGGTGGTCCCTTCCATCGAGCGGTGTACGTCCCCCGACCCTACGTCCGACTGATCGGCAAGGGGACCGAGGGGCCCCTGATCTGCGCGGATGGGTGGACGGGCGGGGTGGCGGGGCGTGGGCGCCCGGCCGCCCCGGCGGTGGGCCGGAGGGGCTGGAACCCGCCGGCGGACGAGGCGCCCGCGGGCAGCGCGGTCGGGCCCGTGACCGAGACGGCGCGTCCGAGGGCGGCGGCCGGGCGTCGAGTGCGGGTCATGCCCTCGGCAACGCCGTCCGGGCCGGCCCGGGCACGGTCCGCGGGCCGCGCTCACCCGTCGGGCGCAACGCCCGGACCGCGTTCGCACCCCGCGACACGCCGCACCGGATGCAGCAGTTCGTCGTGCGGCGCGCACGGCACGCGACCGCGGCGGGCCGGGTCGGTTAGGGTGAGGCGGGGCCGTGACTGGCGCTGAGGTGGAGCACCACCGGGGAGCGGCCCACGCAGAGTCGTGAGCCGCGCGCCTGGGCGATTTCCCTCGAACGCCCAGGAGTGGACCATGTCCCAGGCCCGTCCGATGGACGGCACCGCGCTCGCCCGCCGTGTCGTCGAGCAGACCGCGCAGAAGGCCGCCGCCCTCACCGAGCGCACCGGTACGGCGCCCTGTCTGGCGACCGTGCTGGTCGGTGAGGACCCCGCCTCCGTCACCTATGTGCGGATGAAGCAGAACCGCTGCCGCAAGGCCGGCATCGACTCCCGCCGCGTGGTGCTTCCGGCCGCGACCACCACCGAGGAGCTGGTCGGCACGCTGCGCTCGCTGTCCGGGGATCCCGCCGTGCACGGCATCCTGCTCCAGCATCCCGTCGGCGAGCACATCGACGAGCGGGCCGCGTTCGAGGCGATCGCGCCCGAGAAGGACGTCGACGGAGTCACCTGCGCCTCGTTCGCGGCGATGAGCTTCGGTCTGCCGGGGTTCGTGTCCTGCACCCCCGGCGGCATCCTGCGGCTGCTCGACGCGTACGACGTCGAGCTCGGCGGGCGCCGCGCCGTGGTGGTGGGCCGCAGCGCGATCCTCGGCAAGCCGGTGGGGATGCTGCTGCTCGCGCGGGACGCGACGGTGACGTACTGCCACTCGCGGACCTCCGACCTGGCGGCCGCCGTGCGCGAGGCGGACATCGTGGTCGCCGCCGTGGGCCGGCCCCGGCTCATCCGCGGCGAGGACGTCAAGCCGGGTGCCGTGGTGATCGACGCGGGCTACAACCCGGGCAACGTCGGCGACGTCGACTTCGACTCCGCCGTGCGGCGGGCCTCGCTGATCACCCCGGTGCCCGGTGGTGTGGGCCCGATGACGATCGCCACGCTGCTGGAGCAGACCGTGACGGCCGCCGCCCGGCAGCTCGGCGTGTGACCGGCGCGTGCCGGCTGGTGCCCTCGCCCCCGGCCCGCGGCGGGACCCGAGCAGAGGGTGACGGCGCCGACACCCGTCGGGTCGTTCACGGGCGGGGGGCGGCCGCGCGGCCATACTGACCGTCGTGCGCGTAACGATCATGACGGCGGGATCCCGGGGCGACGTGGCCCCCTTCACCGGACTGGGACACGGCCTGGCTCTCGCCGGTCACGAGGTCACCCTGGTCACGCACGCATGCTTCGAACCGCTGGTCGCGGGCTCGGGCCTCGGCTTCCACCCACTGCCGGTGGACCCGCGGGCCGAGCTGGAGTCCTCGCGCGGCCGGGGGCTGCACCGCAGCGCGACCGGCGCGGGCAAGGTGCTCCGCGCCGTGGGGCTGGTGCGGGCGGCCATCGGCCGGATGACGGACGACCTGATCACGGCGGCCGAGAAGAGCGACGTACTGGTGCTCGCCGGCTCGCTCGGGCCGGTCGGGCACGCCATCGCCGAGGGGCTGAACCTGCCCAGCCTGGGCGCCCATCTCCAACCCCTCTCCCCCACAAGGGAGTTCGCCCCTCCGCTGCTGGGCGGCGGACACTGGGGGGCGGCCGCGAACCGCCTCGCCGGGCACGGCGTGAACCTGGCCGTGGAACGGATCTTCTCGGCGGCCGTACCCGCCGTGCGAGCCCGGCTGGGGCTGCCGCCCGCCCGCGCGGGCACCGGGTGGCTCGGCCGCCGGGGACCGTACCGGCCGGTGTACCACGGCTTCAGCCCGCTCGTGGTGCCCAGGCCCCGCGACTGGCGCGGTGCGCTCCAGGTGTGCGGGTACTGGTGGCCGTACGACCGTTACACACAGCTCCCCGACGGCCTGTGGGACTTCCTCGACTCGGGGCCCCCACCGGTCTACGTGGGGCTGGGCAGTGCCACCGTGCCCGACCCCGGGCGGTTCAGCGACACCATCGTGCGCGCGCTGCGCCGAGCCGGGCTGCGCGGTGTGGTCCAGCGGGGCTGGGCCGGTCTTGAGGCGTCCGGCGAGGACATGCTGACCATCGGCGAGGTACCGCACGCGGCGCTGTTCCCGCGGCTGGCGGGCGTGGTGCATCACGCCGGGGCGGGCACGACCGCGGCCGGGCTGCGGGCCGGTGTCCCCGCGGTGCCCGTGCCCGTGCAGTTCGACGAGGGCTTCTGGGCCGATCGCCTCGTCGGTCTCGGCGTGGCACCCTGCGCGGTCCCGCTGCGCGGCCTCACCGCGGACCGCCTCGCCGCGGCCCTGATCCGGGCCACCCGAGACTACGGGCACCGCGAACGGGCGCGAGCCCTCGGCACCCGCATCCGCGCGGAGAACGGCCTGGCGCCGGTACTGGGCGCGGTCGAACAACTCGCCCGCTGAGCACCGCCTCCGGGCCGCCGCCGACCGGACACCCGCGGGCCGGCGGCGGCTCCGCCGGCCCGCGGCGGCCGGGTCAGCGGCCCACCCGGCAGGTCAGGTTGAGCAGGTACTCCTTGCGGTCCAGTGGGTTGTGGTCGGTGCGGGGGCGTTCGGGGACCGTGTCGCCCGTGACCGGGGCGTAGTGGTCGAAGGCGCTCTCCAGGTCGCCCTCGCCGCGGGTCAGCCCCGGCAGCCGCTGCTCCAGCGCGTGGACCCGGGCGGCCGGGACGCCGCCCTCCAGGAGGCACACGGATCCACGGGTGACCGTCGTCCGCGGCACGGCCCGCAGTGCGGACAGCACCGGCAGCAGGGCGCCGAGCGTGTCCGCCGGGGCCTCGACGCGGAAGCGGTGCACCGGCTCGTGGACCAGCGTGCCCGCGCGGCGCAGCGCCTCGATCAGCACCAGCGGGGTCAGGCCCCGGAAGTCGGCCCCGGTGCTCGACATGCTCTTGTCGAAGCCCTGGTGGGCGTGGCTCTGCCGGGGGCAGTAGCCGCAGTGGGTGAGGGTGACCGTGCAGTCGGTGACCTGCCAGCCGTGCAGTCCCTGCCCGAGGGTCTCGCGCACGGTGTCCTCCACCGCCTTGAAGAAGGCGTACGGCATCGCGCCCAGCTCGACCTCCAGGCGGAAGTCGACCCCGGAGCCGGCCGGCGCGGGGTCGACACGCAGTCCGACGGTGGCCAGGAAGGGGTTGCCGCCCTTCTTGACGAACTCCGCGGCCGCGCCCGTGCCCACCGGCCGCTCGACGCACAGCGGCGTCGTCTCCCGGAAGGAGACGCACAGGCCGAACTCGTCGTCGAGCGTGGCCTGGAGGACCTCCTTCTGCACCTCCCCGTAGAGGGACACGGAGGTCTCCTGCCGCAGCTCGTCGTGGCGCAGCCCGATCAGCGGGTCCTGTTCGGCCAGCCGGGTGAGCGCGAGGTGCAGGGCCCCGCCGCTCACGCCGGGGCCCGGTACGACGACGGTCTCCAGGGTCGGCGGCGCGAAGAAGCGCTCGCGGGCCGCGCCGGGTTCGCCGACGGCGTCGCCGATCCGGACGTCCGCCAGGCCCCACAGTCTGGCGATGCGCCCCGCGGACACGGCGTCGGCGCGGACGTCCGTGCCGTGGTCGAACACGCCGATCGCGGTGACCCTGCCCTCCGTGCGGGCGTCCCCGTACGGCACCCGGTCCCGCACCCGGAGCGTGCCGGAGAACATCCGCGCGTACGCCACCTTCTCTCCGGCGAGGCCCCGCTCGACCTTGAACACGGTGGCCGAGACGGGTCCGTCGGGGTCGCCGCCCGCGGCGGGCAGCAGTTCCTTGACGCCTGCAACCAGCGCGTCCACTCCAGCACCGGTGATCGCGGAGCCGAAGTACACCGGGTGCACGAGGGCCTGCCGGGTCTGGGCGGCGAGGGCGGCGCGCAGATGGTCGCGGGAGAGCCTGCCGTCGACGTACGCGGCCAGCAGGTCGTCGTCGTGCTCGGCGAGGACGTCCGGCGCGGACGGGCCGAGGCCGGGGACGAAGCGGGCCTCGCGGGCGCCGATCCCCGTCACCCGCCCCATGGGCACGACGGCCGGTGTCAGCCGCCGGGCGACGGCGCGCAGCAGTTCCTCCTGCCGGGCGCCCCGCCGGTCGACCTTGTTGACGAAGAGCAGGGTCGGGATGCGCAGCCGTCGCAGGGTGCGCATCAGGACGCGGGTCTGCGCCTGGACGCCCTCGACGGCGGAGACCACGAGCACCGCGCCGTCGAGCACGCCCAGCACCCGCTCCACCTCGGCGATGAAGTCGGGGTGGCCGGGGGTGTCGATGAGGTTGACGGTCACGTCGTCGACCGGGAAGGAGACGACGGCGGACTTGATGGTGATGCCGCGCTGCCGCTCCAGCGCGAGGGTGTCGGTCCGCGTGCTGCCGGCGTCGACGCTGCCGATCTCGTCGATCACCCCCGCGGAGTGCAGCAGCCGTTCGGTGAGGCTGGTCTTACCTGCGTCGACGTGCGCGAGAATGCCGAGGTTGAGCAAGTGCACAGGGCGTCATGTCCTTCTTGATGGCGGGGATTCCTTCCGGGGTGGACATGGACGCTGTGCGCATGGGTGCTCCTCGCTCGGTGACGACGTGGTGACGTGCAGTGCAGCAGAGCCGGGAGCGTCAGGGCAATGGATTAACGGTCAACAAAGCCTGCCGCAGCACTCGCCGCCACCCGGACGCGGTCATAGAGTGACGTACACCACTCGGTCGGCGACATTTCGCCCATCCCCCAACCCTGCCCATGCGGTTCCCTGGAGGGAACATGGCCCACATCTCGGTCACGGTGGACGGCACGGTGTACGAGGACGAGGTGGAACCGCGTCTTCTGCTGGTCCACTATCTGCGCGACCGCCTCGGACTGACCGGTACCCCGATCGGCTGCGACACCTCGAACTGCGGAACCTGCACGGTCGAGCTGGACGGCGCGAGCGTCAAGAGCTGCACGGTGCTGGCGGTCCAGGCGGACGGCGGCGTGGTGACCACGGTCCAGGGGCTGGCGAAGGACGGCGAGTGGACGGACCTCCAGCGCGCGTTCCACGAGCGGCACGCGCTCCAGTGCGGCTACTGCACCCCCGGGATGATCATGGCCGCGCGCGATCTGCTCCGGGAGAACCCCCGCCCCGGTCCCGACGAGGTGCGCAAGGCGCTGGAGGGCAACCTGTGCCGGTGCACCGGTTACCAGAACATCGTCCGCGCGGTGCTCGCCGTCGCCGAGGGGAAGGCGGCCTCCGGTGAGCGGACCTCCGCCCAGGAGGTGACGGCATGACCGACCAGGCCGTCGAACGCGAGGTCGGCAGGGCCCGGCTCCGCAAGGAGGACGCCCGGCTGATCACCGGTCAGACCCACTGGACCGACAACATCAGCGTCACCGGACTGCTGCACCTGGCCGTCCTGCGCAGCCCCATGGCCCACGCCCGCATCGAACGGATCGACGTCTCCCCCGCCCTCGAGCGGCCCGGGGTCGTCGCCGCCTTCAGCGGCCGCGACCTCGCCGCGGGACTGGGTTCGCTGCCCTGCGCCTGGCCGGTCACCGAGGACATGGTGCTGCCGGACCATCCGCCGGTCGCGGTCGACGAGGTGCGCCACGCCGGTGACCCGGTGGCGGTCGTGGTGGCCCGCGACCGGTACGCGGCAGCCGACGCGCTCGAGGCGGTCGAGGTCGACTACGAGCCCCTTCCGCCGGTCCTGGACCTGGAGGAGGCGCTCGCCGAGGACGCCCCGCTGGTCCACGCCGAGAAGGGCACCAACCGCGCCTATGTGTGGCCGTTCAGGACCGGCGAGGACTTCGAGGCCGTCAGGCAGCGCGCCGACGTCGTCGTCAAACGCCGCTACCGGCAGCAGCGCCTCATCCCCAACGCCATGGAGCCGCGTGCGGTCGTCGTCACCCCGCTGGCCGCCTCCGGGGAGTTCACGGTGTACTCGGCGACGCAGATCCCGCACATCCTGCGGGTCATGCTCTCGGTGGTCACCGGCGTGCCCGAGCACAAACTGCGGGTGGTCGCGCCCGACGTGGGCGGCGGCTTCGGCTCCAAGCTCCAGGTGTACGGCGAGGAGGCCGTCGCGGTCGAGGTCGCGCGCAGGCTGGGACGGCCGGTGAAGTGGACCGAGTCCCGCTCCGAGGGCTATCTGGCCACCCACCACGGCCGCGGCATGATCCAGGACGTCGAGATCGCCGCGACCCGCGAGGGCCGGCTGCTCGGACTCAAGGTGGACCTGCTCGCCGACATGGGCGCCTACCTGATGCTGGTGACGCCCGGCATCCCGATCCTGGGCGCGTTCATGTACCCGGGGATCTACAAGATGGACGCCTACGAGTTCCACTGCACCGGGGTGTTCACCACCCGCACGCCGACCGACGCCTACCGCGGCGCCGGGCGCCCGGAGGCCACGTACGCCATCGAACGGGCCATGGACGAACTCGCCGCCGAGGTCGGTCTGGACCCGGTCGAGGTGCGGCGCCGCAACTGGATCCGGCACGAGGAGTTCCCGTACACCTCGATCGCCGGCCTGACCTACGACAGCGGCAACTACGAGGCGGCGACCGAGAAGGCGCTCGCCCTGTTCGGGTACGACGACCTGCGCGCCGAGCAGCGCGGGCGCAACGAGCGCGGGGACAGCGTGCGCCTGGGCATCGGCGTGTCGACGTACACGGAGATGTGCGGGCTGGCGCCGAGCCGGGTGCTGCGGGACCTCAGGTACTCGGCCGGCGGCTGGGAGGCGGCGGGCATCCGCATGCTGCCCACCGGCAAGGTCGAGGTGGTCACCGGCACCAGCCCGCACGGGCAAGGGCACGTGACCTGCTGGAGCCAGATCGCCGCGGACGTGCTGGGTGTGCCGTTCGAGGACGTCGAGGTGCTGCACGGCGACACCCTGGCGGCGCCGCAGGGCATGGACACCTACGGCTCGCGCTCGCTGGTCGTGGGCGGTTCGGCGGTGCACAGGGCCGCCGAGAAGGTGGTGGACAAGGCGCGGAGGGTCGCGGCGCACCTGCTGGAGGCCGGCGAGGACGACCTGGAGTTCAAGGGCGGCGTGTTCTCGGTGAAGGGCTCGCCCGAGGCGCGCAGGACCATCCAGGAGGTCGCCTTCGCGACGTTCACCTCGCACGACGTGCCCGACGGCATGGAACCCACCCTCAACTCCGAGTACCTGCTCGACCCGGAGAACTTCTCCTACCCGCACGGCACCCATCTGTGCGCGGTCGAGGTCGACACCGAGACCGGGCAGACCCGTATCCGCTCCTACGTGTGCGTGGACGACGTGGGCCGGGTGGTCAACCCGGCGATCGTCGAGGGGCAGGTGCACGGCGGACTGGCCCAGGGCATCGCGCAGGCGCTGTACGAGGAGGCCGTGTACGACGCGGAGGGCAACCTGGTCTCCGGCACGATGGCCGACTACCTGGTGCCGTCGGCGGCGGACCTGCCCGAGTTCGTGACCGACCGGACCGAGACGCCCGCGGTCTCCAACCCGCTCGGCGTCAAGGGCGTCGGCGAGGCGGGCACCATCGCCTCGACGCCCGCCGTCGTCAACGCGGTCGTGGACGCGCTGCGCCCGCTGGGCGTGCACGACGTGCGGATGCCGTGCACCCCCGAGCGGGTCTGGGAGGCCGTGCGGTCCGCGCGGTCGGCTCGGTCGTCCGCTTCGCCGGGGAAGGAGGCCTCGGCATGATTCCCGCCGCATTCGACTACGCCCGCCCGACCAGCCTCGACGAGGCCGTACGCACCCTCGCCGACGCGGGCGAGGACGCCAAGGTGCTGGCCGGCGGGCAGAGCCTGCTGCCGCTGCTGCGGCTGCGCCTGGCCTTCCCCGAACTCGTCGTCGACATCGGGCGGATCCCCGGGCTGCGCGGGGTCCGCGAGGACGGCGACACGCTCGTCATCGGCGCGCTGACCACGCATCACGACGTCGTCCGCGACTCGCTGGTGCGGCGGCACGCGGGCCTGCTCGCCCAGGCCACCGGGACGGTGGCCGATCCCGCCGTACGGCACCGGGGCACCCTCGGCGGCTCGCTCGCGCACGCCGACCCGGCCGGGGACCTGCCCGCAGTGGCGCTGGCGCTGGACGCCGAACTGGTCGCCGAGGGGCCGGGCGGGCGGCGCGCGATCCCGGCGCGCGAGTTCTTCGCCGACTATCTGCAGACCGCGCTGGCCCCCGACGAACTCCTGGTGGAGGTACGGGTGCCCAAGCGGGAGGGCTGGGGCTTCCACTACGAGAAGTTCCACCGGGTGGCCCAGGCCTGGGCGATCGTCGGCGTGGCCGCCCTGGTGCGGCGCGAGGCCGGGCACATCGCCGAGGCGCGGATCGGCCTGACCAACATGGGCGCGACCCCGCTGCGGGCCGCGGTGGCGGAGGAGGCGCTGGCCGGCGCCGGGGACGCCGACGCGGTGGCGCGGGCCGCCGGGTCGGCGGCCGAGGGCACCCGGCCCTCGCGGGACGCGTCGGCCTCGCCCGAGTACCGGGCGCATCTGGCGCGGGTGCTGACCAAGCGGGCGGTCCTGGCCGCCGCCGGAATGGGGTGAGCGCCGATCACTTCCCTGGACAGCCCCGAGCAGGTGCGCTCCCGCCTGGAGCAGACCGGCTACCTCGTCGACGACGGGCTCGCCGTCGCCTGCTTCCTGGCGCTGCGGCTGCACCGGCCGGTCTTCTGCGAGGGCGACGCGGGCGTCGGCAAGACGGCGCTCGCCTCCGCCCTCGCCGAGGTGCTCGACGCGCCCCTGATCCGGCTCCAGTGCCATGAGGGCATCGACGCCTCCCAGGCGCTGTACGACTGGGACTTCCCCCGTCAGCTGCTGCATCTGCGGGCCGCCGAGGCCGCCGGGGTCAGGGACGCCGAGCGGCTGGAGCACGAGCTGTACGACCGGCGGTTCCTGGTCGCCCGGCCACTGCTGCGAGCCCTGCAGACCCAGCCGTCGGTGCTGCTGGTCGACGAGATCGACCGGGCCGACGACGAGTTCGAGGCGTTCCTGCTGGAGGTGCTGTCGGAGTTCCAGGTGACGATTCCGGAGCTGGGCACGCTGCGGGCCGAGGTGCCGCCGGTGGTCGTGCTGACCTCCAACCGCACCCGCGAGGTGCACGACGCGCTGAAGCGCAGGTGTCTGTACCACTGGTTCGACCATCCCGGCTTCGGCCGCGAACTCGCCATCGTCCGGCGCAGGTTGCCGCAGGTGTCGGCCCGGCTCGCGGAGCAGGTGACCGCGCTGGTGCAGGCGCTGCGCGCCGAGGACCTGCTCAAGCCGCCGGGCGTGGCCGAGACCCTGGACTGGGCACGCGCCCTGGACGCCCTCGGCGCGGACGAGGTGGACGCGGAGCTGGCGGTCGCCACCCTGGGCTCGGTCCTGAAGTACCGCGAGGACACGGACCGGGCCCGCTCCCTGGACTTCGCGGCGGTCCTCGCGGGACGGGGAGCGTGATCGGCGTGACCGGGCGAGGGCAGGGACACCCCGAGGCGCACGGAGGCGGCGGCGCGGAGCGCGGCACGGGCACCGGGGCCGGTGGCCGTGGGCCGGGGGGTGATGCCGCGCTGCTGGGTTTCGCCCGGGCGTTGCGGGCCGCCGGGGTCGCGGCGAGCGCCGAGCGGGTGCACGCCTACCTGCGCGCGGTGGACGCCCTGCGCCCCGAACTGCGGACGGACGTGTACTGGGCGGGCCGGGTGACGCTGTGCGGGGACCGGGACGACCTGGAACGCTACGAGCGGGTGTTCGCCGCGTACTTCGGCACCGACGGGACACCGGCCCGCCCGGCCCGGACCGCTCCCCCGCCCCCGCCGCGGCTGGTGCTGCGCGAGGCGCCCGCCGGGTCGCGCACCGGCCCGCCCGGAGAGGAGCGCCAGGGGCCGCCCACCGCGACGCTCGCCAGCTCCGCCGAGGTGCTGCGCCACCGCGACGTGGCGGAGCTGGACCCCGCGGAACGCGCGCAGGTGCGCCGGCTGCTCGCCGCGTTCGCGCTGCACGGGCAGCCGCGGCGCACCGCGCGGCGACGGCCCGCCCGGCGCGGGGACGTCGACCCGCGCCGCACCGTGCGGGAACTGCTGCGGCGGGGCGGCGAGCCCGCCCCGCCGCGGCGGCACACGCGCGCGAAGCGGCCGCGACGGGTGGTGCTGCTGGTCGACGTCAGCGGATCCATGGGGCCCTACGCCGACGCCCTGCTGCGGTTCGCGCACGCCGCCGCCCGGGGACGGCGCACGGAGGTGTTCACCATCGGCACCCGGCTGACCCGGGTGACCCGGGAGCTGTCGCACCGCGACCCGGACCTGGCCATGGCCGCGGTCGCCGAGGCCGTGCCCGACTGGCGCGGGGGCACCCGCCTGGGCGAGCTGCTGCGGGAGTTCCTCGACCGCTGGGGCCAGCGGGGCATGGCGCGCGGTGCCGTCGTGGTGCTGCTGTCCGACGGGTGGGAGCGCGGCGACCCGCAGTTGCTCGCCGCCCAGATGCGGCGCCTGCACCGGCTCGCGCACCGGGTGGTCTGGTCCAACCCCCGCAAGGCGCGCCCCGGCTACGCGCCGCTGGCCGCGGGGATGGCGGCGGCGCTGCCCAGCGTTGACGACTTCGTCGAGGGTCACAGCCTGGCCGCCCTGGAGCGTCTGGCGGCGGTGGTGCGGGGCGCCGGCCCGGACGCGGCCGGCGGGGTGCCGGGGCCGCGGGAGAGGAGCTGAGCGTGCGGGACATTCTTCCGGTGCTGGAGCGCTGGTACGCGGCGCGGGTGCCGTTCGGCCTCGCCACCGTCGTCACGGTCAGCCGCAGCGCGCCGCGCGAACCCGGTGCGGCGATGGCCGTGGGCCCGGACGACGAGGTGGTGGGGAGCGTGTCCGGCGGATGCGTGGAGGGGGCGGTGTTCGACCTGGCCCAGGAGGTCGCGGCCGGCGGCGAGCCGCGGGTGGCGACGTTCGGCTACAGCGACGAGGACGCCTTCGCGGTGGGGCTCACCTGCGGTGGTGAGATCTCCGTGCTGGTCAGGCAGGTGACCCAGGAGTCCGACCCGGGCTTCGGGGCGCTCGCCGCGTCCGTCGCGGCGGGCGACCCGGTGACCGTGGCGACGGTGGTCGACGGACCGGCCCCGCGCGCGGCGACGCTCACGGTGTGGCCCCGGGCGGTGGCGGGCACGCTGGGCGCGTCCGGCCTCGACGTGGCGGTGACCGCCGACGCCCGCGGCGAACTCGCCCTGGGCGCCACCGGGCTCAGGCACTACGGGGCGCACGGCGAGCGCCGCGAGGACGCCGTCACGGTGTTCCTCCAGTCCTTCGCGCCGCCGCCGCGGATGCTGGTGTTCGGCGCGATCGACTACGCGGCCGCGGTGGCCCGCATCGGCGCCTTCCTCGGCTACCGCGTCACGGTGTGCGACGCCCGTCCGGTGTTCGCCACGCCGAAACGCTTCCCCGAGGGCGTGGAGGTGGTCGTGGACTGGCCGCACCGCTATCTGCACGGCACGGACACCGACGAGCGCACGGTGATCTGCGTCCTGACCCACGACCCGAAGTTCGACGTGCCGCTGCTGGAGGAGGCGCTGCGCCGGCCCGCCGCCTACGTCGGCGCGATGGGCAGCCGCCGTACCCACCACGACCGCCTCGAACGACTGATCGACGCCGGCCTGACGGAGGACGAACTCGCCCGGCTGCGCTCCCCGGTGGGTCTCGACCTCGGCGCCCGCACCCCGGAGGAGGTGGCCGTGTCCGTGGCGGCCGAGATCGTCGCGCTGCGCTGGGGCGGCACTGGTGCGCCCCTGACCGCGACCATCGGAGCCATCCACGCGACCGGCTCCGCCTGAGTACGAGGAGACGTCATGGAGATGCACCACGAGTTCACCGTGCCCGTGCCGGTCGACGACGCCTGGCGGGCGCTCCTGGACATCGAGCGCGTGGCGCCGTGTCTGCCGGGGGCCTCCGTGCAGGAGTACGACGGCAGGACCGTGACCGGTTCGGTCAAGGTCAGGCTGGGGCCGATCATGGTGACGTACAAGGGGACGGCGGTGTTCGAGGAGCAGGACGAGGCGGCGCACCGCATGGTCCTCCTCGCCAACGGCCGGGAGACGCGCGGGCAGGGCACGGCGCGGGCCACCGTCACGGGCACGCTTCAGGAGCGTGACGGCGGCACGGCGGTGTCCGTGCGGACCGATCTGACGGTGACCGGCCGCCCGGCGCAGTTCGGGCGCGGGGTGCTGGCGGAGGTGGGCGACCGGCTGGTGGGGCAGTTCGCCGAGTGTCTTTCGCAGCGCCTCGCACAGACGCCTCCCGGCGCCGCCGAGTCCCCTCCCGGCGCCGCCGAGGGTGCCGCAGGGAGCGCTCCGGCAGAGGTGCGCGAGGAGCCCGCGCGGCACGCGCCCCGGTCCGCGGAGCCGGAGCCGGAGCCGCTCGACCTGCTGCGTACCGCCGGCGTACCGGTCGCCAAGCGTGCCGCCGCGGCGGTCGGCGTGGCCCTGGCAGTGGCGCTGCTGATCGCGGGCGTACGCCGGCTCCGGCGCCCCTGACCGGCCGGCCGCCGGAGCGGACGGTCGCCGGACCGTGTCCGGTGCGCAGGGTGCGCGTGAGCCGCGAGCAGTCCCTCGTTGCCGCTGTGACCTGCTGTTTCGACGTATTTCGGCTTTCAGCCGGGTTTTGCGGATTCGATGGTGTGAGGTGGTGCGGGAAGGGTACGCGCGCCATCAACGGATGAGGCATGCATCGCCTCCGCAGCACATGTGCCGCACATCCCAGTGGGAAGGAGGTCCGTGACAGCGCACACTCGCAGCGCCCGGGCCGCCGCCACGCACACAGCGGCCCGGATCTCGCCGAGAAGTCGGAAACGAGGAAGGGAAGAGTGACCCCGGGGCAGCCCCTGAGTTCAGGGGCTGCCCGCCTGCGTGGTCCCGACGCCGCACGGTCCCGGGGCCTCACGCGGTCCGGCGCGGCAGCCGGTGCAGTTCCACGTCGGTCAGACGCCCGCGGGTGACGGTCGCGGTCATGTAGGTGCAGTAGGGCTGACGGCGGCGGTCGGTCGGTGAGCCCGGGTTGAGCAGGCGCAGGCCGGAGGGCGTGGTGGTGTCCCAGGGGATGTGGCTGTGGCCGAAGACCAGGACGTCGAGGTCGGGGAAGCGGGCGGAGCAGCGGGCCTCACGGCCCTGCGCCGGTCCGGTCTCGTGGACGGCGCCGAGGCGCAGCCCGTCCAGGTCGGCCTCGGCCACCTCGGCCAGCCGGGCGCGCAGTTCGGGACCGTCGTTGTTGCCGTACACGCCGATCAGGCGGCGGCTGCGGCTCTCCAGCAGGTCCAGCGTGTCGGTGTCGACCCAGTCCCCGGCGTGCAGGACGACGTCGGCGTGCGGGAGTTCGGCGAGCAGTCGCGCGGGCAGTTCCTTGGCGCGCTTGGGCAGATGGGTGTCGGACATCAGTAGTAGAGAAACCCCCATAAGGTCAGGCTAGCTCTGTCGGCGGGATCCCTTCACTACCGGCAGCGGCTCGTCGGGCGGCGCCCACACGGGCACGACCTGCACTGATCGGTCGAGGCCGACCTCGACCCGCCGGATCAAAGACGCCAGCATGAGCCGTTTCGACTGCACGCTGATCGTGTCCCACTCGGCGAGCAGACCGGCGACGACTTCGCGGTGCGCCATCGGCGTTGCGGGCGCCTGCGCCGGGTCGGGTAGTGCGTCGAACTCGGTCTGCCGTGCCGTACGGTCGCCGGTCAGCTTGTCCCGCGTCCGCAGGAACGTATCCCGCGGCATGTCGCCGAGGGCGTACGCCTCGGCGGCGCGGTCGAGGGCGCGCGTCAGTTTCTCAATCTCTGCGGTGAGCTGTTTCCGCTTGTGCTCGGTGTCGCCCTGGTCGATGCGCTGCTGCGGCACGACGACCCGGCCGGCGGCGATCGCGTCGATCTCGTCGCGGACGTCGTGCAGCCACTTGTACACCTCGCCCTCGACGTGACTGCGGCGTGCCCGAACGCGGCCGTGTGTGGTGAGCCCGCGCCGGTTGGCGCCGCACACGTAGTACGTGAGGTCGGGCCGTGATCCGTTGTGGGTGACGTTGCACCGTGCCTCGCGTTTGTCCTCGCGGCACACGCCACAGAACACGAGCCCGGACAGCGGATACGTCGGGCTCAGCGATCGGCGCGGCGTACGTGAGCGTTCCTTGCGCCGGTCGCGGAACGCGTCCCACTCGCCGCCGTCGAGGATTCCCTCATGTTCGGCGGGCCGGTAGCACCAATGGTCGGCGTCGAGGCAGCGCTGCGACCGGCGCAGGTTCGGACATGTAATGTCCCGTCGGTGCACGTACAGCAGCCCGGCAGAGAATCCGGCTGTCATGTACGACCTGACGGTTTGGTCCTGCCACGGGTTGCCCCACGCGTTACGCAGCCCTAGATCATTCCACCATGTGGCGAGCGAGTGATAACCCGTCTTACCGGCTGTGTACCGCGTGTAGCTGTCATGGATAACCTCTGCCTGATCCGGCAGCACCTCATACCACTCATCCTGCAGCTTCCATCCGCCCTCGCCGTCGGGCAGGCGTCTCGGGTGCCATCGGTACCCGAACCGCTTCCGCCCGGTCGCGGGCAGCCCCGCGGCGCGGCGCAGCTCGTGCGTCTCGATCCACTGCTCACTGCCCCGGTTGCTCTCGAACGCGGCGACGGCGAACAGCATGTCGCGCGTGAACTCGCCGACGGCGGTCGACGCGTCGACGTCCTCGGTCGCCGAGACGAGCTCGCCGCCGGCGTTTTCGATCCGGGCGAGGTTGATCGCGATGCCGTGCCGGTTGCGGCCGAACCGTGAGAACTTCCACGACCACAGCTCGCGCTCGGGTCGCTCACGGTCCTCGATGATCTCGATCGCGCGCATCACCTTGCGCTTGAAGTTCCTGCCGGTCGCGTCCGGGTCGACGATCCACTCGGCGACGTACCGGTTCCGGCGGGCGGCCGCTTCCTCGACGACGCTCTTCTGAATGTCGATGCTGATCATTTCCTCGCGCCACGTACTGACGCGGGCGTACCCGATGACGGGTTTCAGCTCGACGGCTGTAATGGACGGCTGCGCGGGCACGTAGAGACCTGCGCGTGTCCGACTATTCACGAAACGTTAACCCCCTCTTTTATGCGCTGCCGCCTCGGCGCATTTCGGAGGTGTGGCGGGTGGGCAGTTCTACGATTTGCGCGCCCGCCGTGCGTCCGGGTTCCGATGTCGCGCTAAGCCGGGCAGCTTTCCAGCCCATTTCCGCGTAGCTCTGCCGCTCTTGCTCGGCGAGCGTCGCGACGTTCGTGGTGTGATCGATGACTCTTTGTGCGTTGATGCGGAAACGGGTATCGACGATGCCCGCGAGGCCGATGAGCAGCACCACCCACCCGAACTCGTACGCCTCGTCAACGTCTGTGATGATTCCGTGAACGGCGAGCACGATCCCCACAATCGCGCTCACCGAAAACGCCACCAGCAATCTCCGTCCCCGCATGACTCACCCCTCTGCGACAGCACCCCCCGTCGTGCTGTCACCATCGTCGCCGGCCCGACGCAGGCGTCGGATCATGGTCGTGAACCAGGGTCGGTCATCCTCTGGCACGCCCGCGAGCACGGCAATCTCTTCTGGCGTCAGTTCCTGTCCGGACGATACCCGAGAGTGATCAGTTTCCGAACCGACAGTTAGAAAATCTGTCGACGCCGCCTTGCCCGTTCGAATCAGAAAGTGCTCGATAGGGATTCCGAGATGACGAGAAAGCACAAGCTGTGTCTCATACCCCGGAACCTTCCCGTCAAGCACACGCGAAATTGTGGCGAGCCCGAGGCCGGTCTCGCGGACGAGCCGCGCCCGGCCGCCGCCGCGCTCTGATGTGACGTCGTACCCACGGTCGGTCAACTCGCCCTTGAGCCAGGTCAGCCATGCCGGCTCGCCTGGCGGCGCGGTCGGGCTGCCGTGCCCGAGCCCTTCAGTCTGATCTTGATCATCTCGTCTCCGCATGGCCGCAGGCTACCGCTGATGGATGATCGGCATGTCGACATTCCACCGATGGAAGCACAGCGCAAGGTTCGTACAGGGCAACCTTTCGGCGTTCCTGCAGTCCGTGACCCATCATCGAACACGCGTCCGAATACCGCAATCAATCTCGCGATCTCGCAGCTTCCTTCCATCGATGGAACTTCCATCGACGGAAGGAACTGCCGTGTCCGTGATCAAACTGAGGGTGGCCGCGTTCCTCGACCTCGCCCGGTCGAGGGGGCACCACACCTTCGAGCAGCAAGCGATAGCGACCGGCGTCGGCATCGCCACGATTCACCGACTGCGCCGCGGGCAGCCGGCGAGCTCGACCGCCGTCGCCGCGATCTGCAGCGCGTACGGAGTTGAGTTCGCCGACGTGTTCGTGATCGGCGAGGTGCAGGCGCAGCCGCAGAACAAGGCGGTCGCCGCATGAGCGCCGCCGAGACGCCGTCGCTGATACGAGCCCGCGCCGTCCGCGCCGCCGCCGACGCCCTCGTCGACGCGGTCGCCGAACGCGCCGGCCGCAGCCCGCGCGAGGCAGCCGAGGCGGCGTTCTACCCCGGTCACCCGCTCGGATCGGTCGATGCGATCGAGGCGGAGATCGCCCGCCGTCGCGCCCCCGACGAGCACGGGCAGCGCGCGGCGTAGTCCGCACACGCCAAAGGGGCCGTCCCGCAACGGCCAAGCAGCGGAACGACCCCGGGGCGCGCGCCCCACCAATCCCAGCTAGGAAGAAAGCGAGGCGACGCCGTGAGCGTCAAGCCTATCCCCCTACACCAACGCCGCCGGCCGCTCGCCGAGCAGCCGGTCGCCGAGCAGCAGCTCGTCGCGGTCGACGCGGCGATCGCCTACCTGATGTTGCCGACCGCGCGGCCGCCGATCGTCCGTGACGACGCCGTGCATGTCGTCGTCGCCGGCGGCGAGCAGTTCGCCGCGTGGGTGTGGGCACTCGGCGGCGACGTGAACCGCGCGCCCGCCCTCGACGGGGCGTCGCTGTGGACGCTGCGCACCGAGACGCCCGCCCGCGCCGACGGCTCGACCGTCGCGATCCGCGTGCATGTCGCGCTCGTGCACGACGAGTTCGTGCCGACCGAGTTCCGCGGGTCGGTGTCGGCATGACGAACCCGAACATCGAGCGCGCCGCCCGCGTCGTCGCCGCGGCGATCGTGCACGGCACGTCGGGCGATCCCGCCCTCGACGTCGCGCAGGCACTCGACGACGCGCGGCTGCTCGTGCCCGCCGACCCGTTCGCCGCGCCCGGCCGCAGCCGGCACACGGCGAGCCCGGCCGCCCTCGCCGCCCTCGCCGAGTGCCGCAGGGCGAAGCAAGTCGCCGACACCGCGCGCGCTCAGACCGACGGCATGCCGGGCAGGCCCAACGTGTCCGCGGCCGGCGGCGAGGTGCAGTTCGTCGTGCACCCGACCTCGCTCGCCGACTGGCGGCAGTGGATGCACGCGCTCGGCGTCGGCGACGCCCGCGGCACCTCGACCGGGGTGTCGATGATCGTCCGCTGCACGGTCGGCGGTGTCCGCGCTCGCCTCGTCGGGGTCGGTGTGCCCGCCATGTACGGCGAGCTGCACGGCCGCCTCGACCGCAGGGCGGGGGTGCGGCCGTGATCGATCCGAACCTCACCGTCGCTGCCGTTCTGCTGCTCGCCGCGTTCGCGATCTTCCTTGCGCTTAGGGGTTCCCGATGACTGACACACACCTGACAGAGGTTCCCGTCGCCGGGAACCTGCGGATCGGCGTCGAGGCGCTGCCGACCGGCATCGCGCTCGACCTCGAAGGGTTCGCGCAGCTCGTCGCGCACACCGTCGTCGAGCGGCTGATCAACGATGACGACCTCGGCGAGCGGTTCGACGCGCTGCGCGACGAGCAGCAGCCGAGCGACCCGTACGCGACCGCCCGGTCGCTGCCGTTCGAGGAACTCGTCGACGAGCTCGTCGCCGAGGCGGGCACAAAGGTCGCGGTCTACGGGCTGCGGCGCTGCCTGCAGCTCGCGAGCCGGATCACGTCGACGGCGGTCGACGCGCTGTGCGCCCCGGTCGTCGCCGAGCCGGCGCTCGAGGGGAGGGCGGCCGCGTGAAGGAGACGTATCGCGACGAGTGGCGCGTGATGGTCACTCTCAAGCCTCGCCGCCCCGCCGACCTCGGGCTTACCGGTCTCGACGAGCTCGCCGAGTTCATTGCACCGCCCGGTCCGATCACGATCGCCGTGCTGCCGCGCCGCCTCGGCAAGCTGTCGGCCGGCATGTCGGTGCCCGACGACATGGTGAGTCGAGACGTCGACGGCGCGTACCGGCAGCGCTGCGACGAGATCGCCGCCGAGCTGCGGCACCGCCCGCAGGTCGACGAGGTCACCGTGACGTGCACCGAGACGCACACGTGCTCGCACTGCCGCTGCGGGTGGGAGACGCTCACCGCCGCCGAGGCGGCCGACCCGGCGAACCGGCAGGACGAGCACAGCATCGAGGGTGAGCCCGTCTGCTGTAACTGGGCGATCGACGAGTTCCGCGCCGAGCGCGGTATCCCTCGGCTCGACGACGGCGTCGTCGCCTACCGCAACCCTGACCGCTCCGGCGTGCTGCTGTGCCGCGAGCACGGCTACGCGTGGGCCGGTCTGGTCCCGCTCAAGTCCGACGATCTGCCCGACGGCGGTCTGTGCACGTACGGCGACCCGGCCGACGCGAGCACTCAGTGCGGCCGCGACGTGCTGATCACCGAGGCGGGTGAGTCGGCATGAGCGCCCTCGACGACGCCCGCCGCACGGCGGCCGAGTTGCTGCGTACGACGACCGGTAGCGACCGGCCCAAGTGGCGCACGACGTACACCGAGTACGGGGTGCACGACGAGCCGAACGCGATCGCGCCCGTCTGCACCGACGAGGATCACATCGCATCCGAGGACCCGACGGCGTTCGGCTGCTGCCCCGAACCCGTGATCGACGTCGGGCCGGAACTCGCCGGGTACCTCGTCGAGCTGCTCAACGCCGACCGCGAGGCGGGTGAGCCCGCATGAGCGCCCGCGACGAGGCACTCGCCGCGTTCATGCGGGCGGGGTACGGCTCAGACGGCGCTATCCGGCTCGCCGACCGCATCGAGGCGGAAGCGCTCGACAGGATCACCGCGCAGCGCCCGGTGAACACGACGCTGCAGCGGGCTCGCGAGGCGGTCGCCGCGCTGTTCGAGGCCGAGACTGGCGAGCGCCGCCCGGCGTGGCGGGTCATCTACACCGACAGTGAGTCGCCGACCGGCGTCGCCCCGATCTGCACCGCCGAGGGCGTCGACGACGAGCACCACGTGATCGACGACCACCCGAGCGGACCGCGGCGCGACGACGAGGGTGTTTACGACTGCTGTCCGTGGCCGCAGTTCGAGACCGACTCGCCGGTCGTCGCCGCGTACCTGGTCGAGCTGCTCAACGCCGAGCCCGAAGAGAAGGACACCCGCGGCGGATCGCCGCATCAGGGCGAGTCCACTCGTCGGCCGACGCAGGCGGGCGGCGCGCGATGACCGACCCGAAGTGGGCACGGGACACCGAGCGGGGGCGGTACTACACCGACCCCGCCGGGGGTCCCGACCTGATCAGCGTCACGAACGTACTCGGCACCGCCGTGCACAAGCCTGCGCTTGTGCCGTGGGGCGCCGGGCTCGTCGCCGACGCCGTGATCGCCGACCCGATCGTTACTGCCCGCCGGGCACGGACCGAGCCGACCGCGCTGCGGAAGGAACTCGTCGCCACGCCGCGGCAGTACACCGAGCGGGCGCAGAGCCTCGGCACCCGCGTGCACCTGCGGGCGGTCGCCCTCGTGCTGAATACCCCGCACCCGTACGACCCCGAGGTCGAGCCGTACGCCGTGCAGCTCGCCGCTTTCTACCGGCTGTGGCGGGTCGACTTCGACCGCGACGTCGAGTCGGTCGAGACGACCGTGATGCACCGCCACTACGGCTACGCCGGCACGGGCGACGTGTGGCTGTGGCTGCCGACCGGCAGGTACCGGCGGCGGCAGTTGTGGCTCGTCGACTACAAGACGAGCGCGAAGAAACCGGCCGACACGGTGTACGACGAGCAGCCGCTGCAGCTCGCCGCGCTGCGGCACGCGCCCGAGTGGCTGCTGCCCGACGACACGTCCGAGCCGGCGCCGCGGGTGCACCGTACGGCGCTGCTCAACCTGCGGCCGCGGTCGCACCGGTTCATCGAAGTCCCCAGCGGGCGCGAGCAGTTCCGCGCGTTCCTCGGTGCCGTGCGCACCGCCCGCTATCTGCACTCCGCACCCGCCGCGTACCCGACGGTCGTACCGCCGTGGGCGCCGGGCGCTTCCGAACGAAAGGCAGCGTGACCCATGGGATCGCGCATCATGACCATGAAGCGGCAGGCGGCCGAGCTCGGCCGGATCCGCACCGGCTCGAGCCGTCCGCATACCGACCCGAATCGCCGGCCGGTCCCGGTCAAGAGCAAGACGTTCATTCTGACGTCGCACTCACGCGACTACATCGCGGCCGCGGCCGATCTGTACGGCGGCCGGGTCGAGCAGTGGACGCCGCAAGGGCAGTCCGTCGCGCAGTGGCGAGTGATCACCGAGGCGACCGAGCTGCGGGCGATCCTGCCCGCAGGCGATCCGCTGTCGCAGTCGTACGAGATGTGGTCGGGTGGCGGCTGCTCGCGGCGCTGCGACGGCGAGTTCGAGAGGATCAAGCGAGAGCCGTGCATCTGCCTCGCGCGGTACGGCGAGGACTGGCACGAGCGCAAGGCCGACGAGGTGTGCCGCCCGACCTCGCGTATCGGCGTGTTCCTGCCCGACCTGCCCGACCTCGGCGTGTGGCGGCTCGAAACGAAGTCGTATTACGCGGCCGACGCGCTCGCCGGCGGGCTCGACACCGTGCTGCAGGCGACCGAGGGGCGCGGGCTCATGCCCGTGCGCATGTGGATCGAGCAGCGCACGGCGGTCCGCAACGGCAAGACGAAGCAGTTTCAGGTCGTCATGGTGGTGCCGTCGCTGCCGAAATTGCGGCACGCACTGTCGGGGCCGATCTCGACGGCGGCCGCCCTCGACCCGAGCAGCCTCGACCGGCCGGCGATCGCCGCGGCGCCCGCCGAGGCGGTCGACTACCGGCAGTTGGCGCGGGAATGCCGCAACGCGCATGACGTGATCAAGGTGTGGCACCGGGCGCGGGCCGAGGGGCACGCCGGCGACATTGAGCTGCGCGACGACCTGCAGGCGATCGCCGCGGACATCGAGCGGGGCGTCGACCCGCGCACGGGCGAGCTCGGCGACCAGGGCGACGACGGCGAGCACGACGGCGACGAGGCCGGTCCGGACGACGAGGGCGTGTACGACGTCGAGGTCGTCGGCGAGGGCGGCGACGAGCCGCCGGCCGCGAACCCGTCGGCGGTGTCGTGGCCGGCGGCCGCGCAGCCCGGAACGGGGGCGCGCTCATGAGTTGGCACCTCGGCCGACTGGCCGCGTTCGATCTGGAGACGACCGGCGTCGACGTCGAGGTCGACCGGATCGTGACTGCTGCCCTGCACGCCCTCGGCGGCGGCGAGGCGGGCGAGTCGCACGAGTGGCTCGCCGACCCGCGGATCGAGATTCCGGCCGAGGCGACCGCCGTGCACGGGATCACGACCGAGCGGGCGCGCATGGATGGCGACCCGGCCGACATGGTCGCCGATCAGGTCGCCGCGTTCCTGGCGGTGCAGGTGCGCGACGGCGTTCCGGTCGTCGGGCACAACGCGCCGTATGACCTCACGCTGCTCGACCGCGAGCTGCGCCGGTACAAGCTGCCGACGCTCGCCGAGCGGATCGGCGACCGGCCGCTGCACGTGATCGACACGCGCGTACTCGATCAGCACGCCGTGCCGTACCGGAAACGCGTGAGCGAGACGCAGGGGGCGCGGCAGCTCATCACCCTCGCGCAGTTCTACGGGCTGGAGTGGGACGACGAGGCGGCGCACGGCTGCTCGTACGACGCGCTGATCGCCGCCCGCGTCGCACACCGGATCGGAACGCTCGCCCACACGCGGCGCCGTGACTGGCCCGAGCGGGTGCTCGCCGAACGCCGGCTGCGCTTCAACGCGTTCCGCGATCTCACGCTCGCCGAGCTGCACGCCCTGCAGATCGACCTCGCCGCCGAGCAAGCGGCCGGACTGCAAAAGCACTTCCACAAGACCGACCCGAACGCCGTCGTCGACGGCGCGTGGCCGCTGCGCCCGTGGGTCGAGCCGACCACCGAGGGGGCACCCGCATGACCGACGACCTGTTCGCGCACGCCCGGCTCGTCGACTTCACCGAGCACCCGCTCGTGTTGCTCGTCGACACCGAGGGGAACGCCGAGCTGCACGGCGAGAACACGATCTGCCCGATCCGCACGGCCGCGCTGCTGCGCGTCATCGCGAACGACCTGATCGCCTCGCACCCGCTCGGCCGCTGCGCGCCGTCGACCGAGGCGCCGATCTGGTCGCGGCCGCCCGAGGCGCTGCACCCGGAGGCGGGCACCCTCGACCGGGCGCGGAAGCTGTGGACGGACGGCACCGGGCACGTGTGGGACCTGTCGGTGCCGTGGGGCGACGCGTACGGCGACACGTGGCGGTGGCACGGCACCCTCGAAAGCGAGTCGGGCGTTCCGATCCTGCGCTGTGACCAGTGGAAGGGCGAGCACCCGCTCGACGTGCTGCGCGCCGGCCGTGGCCCGATCGCCCCGGTGCTGGGGGGTGCGGCGTGAGCGAGATTCCCGGACTGATCGCGGCCGGCGACCTGCCGATCGACGACCGTGCCGCCGCCCCGACCGAGCTGCAGGTGATCGGGCTCGATCTGTCGATCACCTCGACCGGCGTCGCCCGCATCGACGGCTCGACGTTCCGGATCCGGACCCGGCAAAAGGACGGACCGCGCCGACTCACGGTCATTCGCGACGTGTTGGCGGTCGAGGTCGCCGAGCAGCGGCCGCACCTCGCCGTGATCGAAGACCTGCCGATGACCACGGGGCGCATGAGCATCGCGAACCTGAAGACGATCGCCAGTCTGCACGGCGTCGTGCAGGCGGCGCTCGTCGACGCCGACGTGCCGTGGGCGTACGTGACCCCCAAGACGCTGAAGAAGTACGCGACCGACAACGGCAGCGCCTCGAAACAGGACATGACCGCGGCCGCGTTCCTCGCGGACGGCGCCACGTTCGACGACGACGAGGGCGCCGACCAGGTCGACGCATGGTGGCTGCGCGCTGCCGCGTACGACTGGCTCGGGCTGCCGCTGTTCACCATGCCGCAGGCGCAGCGCGACGCACTGAGCAAGGCGGATTGGCCGGACGCGTACGCGCAGCGGTACGCACTGGGGGTCGCGGCATGAGCTCACGAAGCGCGAAGCGGCAACCGCTCGGCGACATGTTCCCCGGCATGCCCGACACCCTCGACAAGCGCCCGCCGAAGGCGGCCGACGACGAGGCATGGAAGGCGCGCACCCTCGACGAGGCGATCGAGCGCACGCACGAGGTCCTGCAGCGCGTCATCACCGAGTTCAGCACGGGTGACGCGACGAGCACTGTTACGAAGGGGCGGCACAAGGGGTCTGTTCGCAACTACGGGCCGCGCGAGACCGCTGGTAAGTACGTCCTGTACTCGGGCGGGAACGACTCGGTGATCACGGCGCGGGTGTGCCGTCCGTACGTCGACGGCATGGTGCACGTGAACACCGGCACCGCGATCCGGCAGACGACCGAGCACGTGCGCGACGTCGCCGCGGCGTGGGGACTGCCGCTGCACGAGCTGCGGCCGAAGGTTCGTTACCTCGACCTGGTGCTCGGCAAGGTGCTGTCGACCCGCGGTGAGAACAAGGGACGGCCGGTCTGGCGAGGGTTCCCCGGTCCGGGCGGCGACTCGCACAACGTGTTCTATCAGCGCCTCAAGGGCGAGCCGCTCGAGCGGTTCCGGGCGCAGCAAGTCGGCCGCGACGGCGTGCGACGCAAGGTGCTGTACATCACCGGTACCCGGTGGGACGAGACCGATCGGCGGTTCCGCAACGCCGGCGAGGTCACTGTCGACGGCGGCGCGGTGTGGGTGTCTCCCCTCATTCACTGGACGAACGCCCACATGCAGGAGTACCGCGCGAGGTACCGCTGCAGCGCCGACCACGAGCACGCACCGCACCACATGTGCACCCCCGATGCGCTGCCGTTGAACGAGGTCACGGCGCATCTGCACATGAGCGGCGACTGCACGTGCGGCTGCTACGCGAAGCCCGACGAGCTCGACGAGATCGGCATGTTCTACCCAGAGAAAGCCGACGAGATCCGCGAAATGCAGCGCGTCGTCGAGGCGGCCGGCGAGCCATGGTGCAAGTGGGGCGTACGCCCCAAGGGCACCGAGCGGGCGCCCAAGGGTGAGCGCAAGGTGACGCCGTGGCTTTGCGCGGGCTGCCCGGCACCCCTCGAAGGGCAGACCGACATTCTCGACGACTGGCGCGACCGCGGGCTGCTCACCGACGCGCAGTACGCGACGTTCACGCGGACAACGGACGCGGCGTGAACGGGATCGGGCCGACGATCGGCAACCCGCGCCCCGGATGCGGGCTGCGGGTCCGCCTCGACAGCAACAAGGCGAAGAGCCTCGCCTCGGGCGACTACATGTGCCCGTGCGGGCACGCCGAGGACGCGACCGGACACGCCGAGGTCGAGGCGCTCGCGATCCGGTACGGCCGCCACCGACGCGACGACTGCCCGATTCCCGAGATCCGAGCCGCGGGCGCACGCGAGTACGCCGCCCTGCAGCAGTCCCTTACGAAACGACGGAGGAAGTAACCCATGCCCAAGCTCGAAAACGACGCCGAGGTCGAGGTCAAGCTCGACAGCGCCGCCGGGATGCTGCAGCAAGCGATCCCCGCGCTGCTGCGCCGCGGACTGTTCGAGGCGCCCGGCTCGCGGATCGTCGCGGTCGTCGAGTTCGCGTCGACGACGTACACCGGGCACGCCGCCGGCGAGGACAAGGACCCGCAAGTGAAACTGCGCGTCAAGCTCGCCGAGGTCGCGGCCGACAACGACCAAATCCGGCAGGTGCGCGAGGTCATGCGCGCCATGATGCGTCGCCGCAAGATGCACGGCACCCTCGACGAGCTCGGGCCGGGCACGCGCGACGTCGAGGCGATGATCGCCGATCTGCTCGCCGATCACCCGACCGAGGGCGAGTTCGAGGCGCACCAGGAACGCGAGCGCGAGCGTAAGCGCGCCGCGAACGGCGGCCGAGTCGAGCAGTACGGATGACACGCCCCCCGGCCGGCAGTGGCGGCGCACGCCGAGTGCGCTGCCGCTGCGGCCGGACCGTACTGCGGCAGCTCGTCGGCCGCCGGGCGGCGCTCGATGTGACCGCCGACGCCGATGAGTTGACCGCCGCGGCGGCCGCCGAGCTGCGCGAGCCGAACCGGCTCGACTGGTGTGTGCGGCAGCGCAAGAGCGGTCCCGACCTCGCGTGGGTCGACCGCCGTAACCATCCCGCGGGCTGCCCCCGCCCTCACGTGATCGACCACAAGTGCACGGCGCCGCCGGCCGCAGCCTCGCGGCCGCGCCGCACCCGTACGACCTCGGTTCCCGAGGGACAGCTAACCCTCGGTTAGGAGCTCACCCGATGCCATGGTTTGTCGTTGACGACAACAGTCACATGCACCCGAAGATCGTCGCCGCGGGTAACGCAGCGCTCGGGCTGTGGCTGCGCTGCGGCTCGTATGCGGCGCAGCATCTGACCGACGGCATCGTGCCCGGCGTTATCGCGAAGATGTACGGCACCCCCGCGCAGGTGCGGAAGTTGGTCGCGGCCGGTCTGTGGCACGAGCACGGCCACACGTGCCGACACGCGAAGTGCGCGCAGCCGGCGCCCGGCGACTTCTACATTCACGACTATCTCGAGCCGTACAACCCGACTCGCGCCGAGGTCGAGGCGCGGCGCGACCGGGCGGCCGAGAAGAAACGGCGGCAGCGCGCCGGACGGGCAGGCGAGCAGCTTCCGCTCGACGACGGCGACCAGGGCGCCCCGCCGCCCGCGCCAGTCCGCGAGCAGCGCGCCGAGGCGGCGCCGATCCCCGCGGACTGGCAACCGTCCGACGAGGACGTGCGCGCGGCGCAGCTCGCCCGCGCCGACGCGAGCCGGCCGCAGCTCACCCCACAGCAACTCGACACGCTCACCCGCCGGTTCGTGCGCCGCATGACCGACGACGGCGTGCGTGCCGCCGGGTTCGGCGGCCGCTGGCAGCAGTGGGCCGAACGCGAACGCGTCGAGCCGGCGCCCGAGCCCGGCAGCAACGTGTACCGGCTGCCCGGCGCCATGACGAAGTCGCAGCAGCAGCGCGCCGGACTCGAAGCGCTGCGGCAGCAGATGAACGGAGGACACCCCGCATGAGCCCCGAGGAAACACTCGAGCTGCTGTCGCAGATCGCCCTCGTCGACGACCGCGTCGTAAAGGTCGACCACATCGAGCAGCGGGCGCAGCTCACCATGTGGGCGGTTGTCCTGCGCGACGTGCCCCTCGCGTTCGCGGGCGAGGCAGTCGGCCGGCACTACGCCGAGTCGGCGTGGCCGATCATGCCGAAGGACATCGCGTCACGGTGGCGCGACCAGGTGCGCGACCGGCTCGGCAGGTCGACGGGCACGTTCGAGCCGACGGATCACCCGAACCTCGACCCCGACGACGTCGGCGGGTACGTGCGGGCGCTGCGCGCGCACCGCGGCGCGGTCGCCGGGGGTGACGCCGAGCCGGTCGGACTGCGCGAGCTGATGCCCGCGGTCGGCGACCGGCTCGGCGGCGGCCGGGTCGCCGAACTCGTGCCCGCTAACGACGCATTCCGCGAGGCGAAAGAGACCCGATACCCGCGCCGCGAGCGGCCGGCCGGACCGCCCGAGCTCGCCGTGCACTGCCCGAAGTGCGGGGCGTCGGAGAAGCGGCCGTGCCGGCTGCCGACCGGCCGGCAGATGGTCGGCACGCACCCGTCGCGGCGCGACGTGTGGGAGGCACAAGCGGTCGGGGGCGAGTCGTGAAGGTGTACGCCGATCGGCTGCTCGCCGAGGCGGTGCCCGACGGCACTTTCGGCGGCGCCCGCCCTCGCCGCACCCGCGGCCGCGAGCAGCAGCGCCGCACGCCGGACCCCGCCGCGGCTCGGCACCTCGCCGAACTCGCCCGCGCGGTCGCCGAGATCGACCACGACCGCGGGTACGGCGTGAGCCTGCGCTACCGACAGCCCGCCCCGCCCGCCACCTGATCACCCGTACGCACAGCCCGAGGGAGATACCCATCATGGCCGACCAGGACATGACCGCCGTCGACGCGCTGCTCGCCCTCGCCCGCCGGCACACCGACCCCGACGCGGCGCAGGCGCTCGTCGACGAGGCGACCCGCGAAGTCGCCGGCCGGACCGTCGTGCGACCCGAGCAGCAGCTCGTACCGCTGCGGTTCGTGCTGCGCCGCCACAAGGACATATCCGGGATCAGCGGGCTCGGCGACGTCGCCGACGGCGTGCTGTGGCCCGACGGAACCGCAACGATCCGATGGCGCGGCGAGCACCCGTCAACGGTGCATTGGGACCGCGGCCGCGCGTCGGTCGAGCTCATCCACGGTCATCAGGGCGCGACCGCGGTCGTGTTCCTCGACCAGGGCGACGAGCAGCTCGCAGCGCCCACGGGCGCGGGCGACGTTCCGCTCGTCGTGCGCCGCGTCCTCGATCACGCCCTGCGCCGGCCGGTTCCATGCCCGAAGTGCGAGCGCACCTCGCCCTGCAGGTGTGCCGACGCCGACCGCACCGAGGGGCGCCTCGACGTCGTGCTCGGCGCGCTCGCCCCGTGGCTGCACACCGAAGGGGGCGCAGCCGCATGAGCGCGTTCGATCACGACGATCTCGCCGACCTCGACGAGGACGACGTCGAGACGCTCGGCGAGCTCACCGACGCCGAGCTCGCGGCCGCCCTCGACGCGCTGTACGAGCGCGAGCGCAACCCGCTCGACGGATACGCCCGCCCCGTGACCCGCCTGCAGAAACCTCGAGCCGCCGGCCGCGGCATGCGCGATCTGCCGCCCCTGTAACCCGCCCGCCATCCACAGACTGTGAGGAAACCCGTGGACAACCCGACCGCCCTGAAAGGCCCGACCCCCGACGCATACGAGGCAGCGTGCGCCGCACTGTGGGCGCACCGCGACCGCGCCGACGCGCTCGCCGCAGCGTTCGACTCGATCCGAGCATGGCGACACCTGCAGCCACACGGCGACGCCGTCGACTTCGCGCCGCTCGACGCGATCCTCGACGCGGCCGCGGTCGGCGGCGATGTGCCCCTGCAGCAACTCAAGCGACCGGCGACTGCAGCCGAGGCAGCCGAGGCGCACCGCGTGCTGATGAACGCGCGGGCGCAGGCGTTCGAGGCGCAACGGCTCGTGTGGGATCAGATCGAGGCTGCCTAATCCGCGTGATCGCTCGCGCTCCGGAAACCCGAGCCTGACTCGACGGCGGGGCGCCCCACAGCCGGCAAGCAAACCGGGCGCCCCCGCCACCCCTTCGCGGTGTGATCAGCCTACGCCCCACGCACCATCAGGAGCGCACACCCATGCAGCACACCGCCCGCCGCCACCCCGCCGACGACCTGCAGATCGTCCTCGACCACTGGACCGACATGCGCGACCTGATCGACACCTCGACGCCCGCCCCGTGGCAGCCCGACACGGACCGCGCGGCGTACCTGCGCGCCCTCGACGACCACGACCGCGACGAGGTCGCCGTCGCGCTGCAGCACGCGCAGCGCCTCATCACCCGCCGCGACGAGCACGGCCGCGTGCAGTACGAGTGCATGCACTGCGACTACGTCGGCGAGGGCCGCGCCCACACCCCGCGCGCCGACCGCGACGCGCTCGTGCTCGGCGAGCGCCCCGTGCCGCTGCGGCTGCACGTCGTCGACGCGTGCCGCGCCGTCGAGGTCGCGCTGTGCGCGCTCGCCGACGAGATCGCCGCCGAGGTGCAACTCGCGCCCCTCGCCCCGATGGCGCCCGCCAAGCATTCCGGTTACGCCACGCTGCGCGAGGCGCAGATCGCGGCCGCCGACCGGGCTCGCCGCGACGAGCTCGCGGCACTGGACGCTGCGAGCCCGGCGCGCTGGTCGTTCACGAGCGGCCGCACCGCTGTACGCGCCGCCGAGTGGCTGCTCGCCCGGATCAACGGCGACACCGCGCACTGCAAGCCGATCAGCAGCCTGCACCGCGCCCGGATCGCGCTCGTCGCCCGCGAGGCGGCACGCCGCATCGAGCGGACGATCGGCGGGGTCGGCGACCGGTACGCCGTCCCCATGGATGACCGGCCGTGCCCGTACTGCGGCGACGAGCTCACCCTGCACCGCGGCGGCGGGCTCGACGACGTCGTCGTCTGCGCTGGCCCGGGCTGCGAGGCGCCGGTCGGGCTCGACGGCGGCCGCCGCACCTGGTCGACGCCGGCGCAGCTCGCCGCGCTGCAGGTCGCCCTCGACGCGGCCGCGCGGCGTCGGAAGCGAGCCGACGCTCGGGCGCGGCAGCGGGCTGCGGCTCGGGCTCGGCAGGGTGCGGCGGCGTAGTGGGCGGGGCGTCCGTTGCTCGACAGCGGGCGCCCCTCGTGCTTCCCCGTCCCACATGCGAGGCAAGGCTGATTCCCCGTCAAGACGCGCCCGATATGGGGTGGTTGTCAAAAGTGTGGGATGGGTCTCAGAAGCCCTGATCGTGTTGGCTTTTCTGAGGGCGCCTGCCCGAAGATTCATCCCAACGCGAGGACCCGCCGGCGTCACCTTCCACAGCGCACCGACGGGTCCCTCGGGGTCACGAATCCTGCATAGAAACGAGCCCTGCTTTGGACAGTACACAGAACACGCTCGCCCGGCAGACCGCTTCGCGGGCGATCCTCATCACGTTGCTGATTCTCGGCTGTGGTGATCTCGGGTTTGCTGCGGGCGTCTTCGCGGGCGTCGTCGGGCACCTCTCGGTCTACGACGCGACCGGCGTCGGGGCGGGTGCTTTCGCTACGACGCTCGCCCTCGCCCTCCCGATCGCGATCTACATCGTCAAGGGCGGCGGCGACTGATTCTCCAGACTCACAGCGGCGGCGGCATCCACTCGTCGGGGCCGCCGCCGCGCCATTCGATCAGGTCAGACTCGGCGACGTCGGACGCGTCGAGCCCTTCGAGGCCGGCGCGGCGCAGGAACTCGGCGACGTCACGCAACGAGTAGGCAGTGCCGAGCACCTCGGCGCCGACCCGCACCCGCCGGCCGCCGCTCGCCGACGGCGGGTGCACGATCACGCGCGGCGCATCCATACAGCCATGGTCCGGCCGGCCGCCGACGACTGCAGCGCGGGATGCCCCGTCCGGGCATAAAGCGACCCCGCCACATCGGGCGGGGTCCGGGTCACTACTCGTCGTCGGCGCGTAGGTCGGTTCGTTGGCCGGGGCGCAAGTCGCGCGCATCCCAGTAGCGGCGCACCTCGTCGAGATCCCACTCGTCGCGGGTACTGCCCGGCCGGCGCTGTGGCTGCGGAAAGTCGTCGTGATGGCGGCGCCATGTGTGCAGCGCCTGCCGTGACACGCCGAGCTCGACGGCGAGCTGCGACATGTTCACCAACGTCGGTTCCCCTTCGCTCGCGTCCGTCGACTGCGGCTCTTCCCGCTCTGGCATGCGCTCATCCTGCCCTAACCTAGTTGACACTGTAAAGCAGGTTCACCTACCGTCGAACCCGCACAACCGGACGCCCCGGCCGGCGCCGCGAACGCCATACGGCCGGGGCGGACCGTGCCCCCAACGTCGAGCAGAGGGCCGATCCGTGGCTGATAGTAACGGCGAGCGTCACACCACACCCGAGCGTGACCGATCGCAGCTCACCGCCCTGCAGCGCCGCATCATCGCCGGCGTAGCGGTCGGCGCCGCCGTGATCGCCCTGATCGGGTTCATCGGCTCGTACGCAGCGGTTCGCGCTCTCGCGCACGCGAAGGGGTTCGGCACGTTCGCGATGATCTTCCCGATCGGGCTCGACGCCGGCATTCTCGTGCTGCTCGCCCTCGATCTGCTGCTCACGTGGCTGCGCATGCCGCTGCCGATGCTGCGTCATATCGCGTGGCTGCTCACCGCGGCGACGATCGCGTTCAACGGCGCGGCCGCGTGGCCCGACCCGATCGGCGTCGGCATGCACGCCGTGATCCCCGTACTGTTCGTCGCCGTCGTCGAGGCGGCACGGCACGCGGTCGGGGTCGCCGCGGACATCAGCGCCGCCCGGCATATGGAATCGGTGCGGCTGTCGCGGTGGCTGCTGTCGCCGCTGTCCACGTTCCGGCTGTGGCGGCGTATGAAGCTGTGGGAACTGCGTTCGTACGACGAGGTGATCGCCCTCGAACAGTCGCGGCTCGTCGAGCGGGCTCGGCTGCGCGCCCGGTACGGGTGGTGGTGGCGGCGTAAGGCGCCCGTCGAGGTCGTCATCGCGTACCGGCTCACGCGGTACGGGCGCCCCCTCGCCCCGGTCGACGTCGCCCCCGCCCCGGCCGAGGGCGCCCCGACCGTCGACGGGTACGACCCGGCGTGGGATGAGAGCGCCCCGTTCGACGACCCGATGTGGGAGGGCGCCCCGACATTCGCCCCCGCCCCGCAGGGCGCCCCGGCACTGCCCGCCCCGCCCTCGGCCGCCCCGAGCGAGGGCGCCCCCGAGCGCCCCGCCCCCGATGCCCAGGGCGCCCCGCAGGACGACGCCCCCGCCGACGAGGGCGCCCCCGACGAGCCCGCCCCGGACACCGAGGGCGCCCCCGAGCGCCCCGCCGACGAGGGAGACGACGAGGGCGAGGCGCCGCGCGACGAGCAGCGGCCGCCGACCCGCGCCGAGGTGAAGCGGAAGATCCGCGCGCTGTACGACGAGCTCGACGCCCGCCCGGGCGAGGGCCGGATCGTCGCACTGCTCGAGGCCGAGGCGCTGCACGGCTACCCCTACAAGTCCCGACGGCACGCGCAGAAGCTGCGCGACGAGATCGAGCGCGACGAACCGAAGCTGCTCGAGCGCGGCTCGTCGAACGTCCGCGCACTGACCGGCACGTGACGGTCTGACTGTGACTGCAACTGCAGTCACAGTTCGCCCCCGACCCCCCTCTGACCCGCCAAAACCGCCCGCAGACACACCCCTGCAGCAACTACGACCGCAGTCGCAGTGAAGGAGTAGCACGGTGGCGAACACCGAAGCACCGCCCGCACCCGCCGCGGCCGCGCCCGAACCGCCCGTCGAGGCGCCCGCGCCGCCGCCCGCACCCGCACCCGTACCGGCGCCGGCCGTCGAGCCGGCCGACACCGAGCCGACGCAGCGCCGCACCCGCCGCCGTGGCGGTGTGCCGATCGAGCCGCTCGTGATCGGCGCCGGAAACGGAACCGCTGTCGCGGCGACCGCCGCGTATCAGGCAGCCGGCGCGATCGGGCTCGCGGCCGCCGCCGGAACCGTCGTCGCCCTCGCCGCGGGCAGCGCCCTGCAGCGCCGGCGAACCGTCCGCTCGCGCACCACGACCGGGACGGGGCGCATCCGCACCGGGGCGGGCTCGACGTCCCGAGGGCGTACTCGGGGCGGGGCGTCCGGGGGTGCAGGGCGGGGCGGCGGCTCGGGGCGGGGCGGTTCGTCTCGTCGGGGCGGCGCCCTCGGGGCGGGATCCGCGGGGCGGGGCGGTGCGGGACGTACCCGCCGGGGCGCCCTCGGCTCGCTCGGCGGTCGGGGCGCGGGACGGCTCAAGTCGCCCCGACTGCCCTCGCCTACGGGTGCGGACAAGCATCGGCGCCCCAAGCGGGGCGACACCTCGCCCTCGACCAGGAAGCGCGCGCCCCGCACCCGCAGCCGGCTCGGCATGCTGCGCCCCGCCGCGAGCGCCGCCCGCCGCGGCATGGCGGGCACGGGGCGCGCGATCCGCGGTACGGGGCGCGGCATCGCGGCCGCCGCCCGCGGTGTCGGCCGCGCGGGGCGCTGGGCTGCCGCCCCGGTCCGCGCGCTGTGGCGCAAGAGCGCGACTGCCCGTCGAGCAGCAGCTCGCCGAACCGGCCGTGCCGCCGGCGCGCTGTGGGATGGCGCACTCGCCGGGATCGCCGGGCTCGCCTCGGCGGTGTGGCACCGCAGCATGCGAGCCGGACTCGACACGCTGCGCGCCGTGTGGCAGCGCCGCCGCAAGAACCGAGCGGCACGCAAGGCGGCCGCCGGACCCGCGATGACCGGACCGGCGATCGCGTCGACGCCGCCCCCGATCGCTCCCTATGTACGCCGCCCGGCGACCGCCGGCGGTTCCCCCTCGACCTTTGGAGGACGTATGTCCGGCGGACATCACTTCCTTGCACCTGCGATGGAACTCGAACGGATCGCGACGACGTACTCGCCCGACGGGATGATGCAGGTCGGCCGCGACTTCGCTGCGCTGCCCGACGCGCTCACGCACATCGCGAACGCCATGAAGATCAGCACCGCTCGGGCCGACGCCGAGCAGCCGCTCGACCCGCGGATCACCGAGATCATGAAACAGGTCTATCTACTGCAGATGAAGGCGGCCGAGCTCGCCCGCGAGCTGCAACCCGCGTTCCGGAAGCTGCACGACCTCGACATCGCCCGTATCGAGGCGCCGCGCAAGGGCCGGCATGCCGAGTCCATGTGGGACGTATCCCGCAACGCCGACGCGAGCCTGTAAGGGGCAGACAGTGCAGATCGATTGGGAGTCGGGGCACGGTCCTTTCACCGCCCCACTCAGCGCCGCCGGTTCCGCGCTCGCCGCCTCGTACGCGGCGAACGCGGCCGGCGTCACCCCCTGGTGGGGCGCCGCGGTCGCAGGCGCCGGGCTCGTCGGCTCGCACATCGCGGGCCGGCGGTCCGGCGCCGACCGGGGCAGCCTCGTACTGCGCGCGGCCGCGTGGGTCGGTGCGGGCGCGTGGTGTTCGTGGGCGCTCGTCGCCGGTCCGTGGACGATGAACTGTCTCGGCGCGCTCGCCGCGGGCGGCGTCGCCCTCGGCGCCGGCATGGCGGGCAACCGTGCCGCCCGGCGTCGAGCCGACGAGCAGCAAGCGGTCGAGGCGGCCGCCGAGGCGTACGCGAGTGTGCAGGGGCGGCACCGGGCGCTCGCCGCGGAATGGTCGGCTCGTCTGTCCCGTGTAAGTGGCATCGAGGGCGTGCAGGTCGTCGGCGTCGAGTCGTGGGCCGAGGGCGGCGGGTTCACCCTCGACTGCGTACTGCCCGAGGGCGGGCACACGTGGCGCAGCGTGCAGCGCGTGCAGGATGGACTCGCCGGCGACGCCCGACTGCCGAACGGCTGCACGGTCGAGATCACCGAGGGCGCCGACCGCGGCAGCTTCCTCGCGAACATCGAGACCGTCAACCAGACCGCCGGCGAACCGCGCATGTACCCCGACGACTACGCGCCCCGCTCGTACAACGACGGGTTGCAGATGGGCGTGCACCGCGACGGATCCGAAGCGTCGCCGGTCTGCCGCGAGCTCACCGGGATCGCAACGGGCCGGCGTGGCTCGGGTAAGTCGAACCTGATGCACGTGTGGATCGCCGGTCAGGTACGCATGATCGACGCGCTCGTGTGGGTGCTCGACTTGAACGGCGGCGGGCTCGCGCTGCCGTGGCTGCGCGCATGGCACAAGGCGGGGCGCCCCGGCCGGCCGCCGATCGATTGGGTCGCCGACACCCCCGAAAAGGCGCTCGCCATGGCTGCGGCGCTGCTGCGGATCTCGAAGGCTCGCAAGCCCGGATACGCCGACCTGATGATCGAGCACAACGACGACAAGATTCCGGTGTCGCCCGAGGTACCCGCGATCATCACGAACGCCGACGAGATCGCCGAGCTGTACTCGGGCAAGGCGCGCAAGAACCCGACGCTGCGCAAGGCGGGCGACCTGTTGATCGAGGTCGTCGAGCTCGCCCGCGCGGTCGCCTGCAACATCATGATGTCCGCGCTCCGCGCGACGGGCGATGTGCTCGACGAGCCGCAGCTCGTCGTGCAGTCCGGTCTCAAGGTCGGGATGCAGTCCGACGAACGCGAGATCAACTATCTGATGGGGTGGGGCGACCGGATCGGGCCCGAGGACATGCCCGAGCCCGGCACCGGTGCCGTCAAGGTGCTCGACAAGCCTGCGCGCCCCTTCCAGGCGTACCGGATCACCCCGGCCGAGATCGCACGGATCGTCGTCGCGACTGCCGAGTACCGGCCCGAGCTCGACGAGTTGTCGCGTCGGGCGGCGGGCGAGGCGTACGAGCGCAGGTGGGACGACTGCGACTATCTGTTCACCGGTGCAGTGCAGCCGCAGCCAGTCGCCGTCGACGAGTCCGAGGCCGAGCCCGAGCAGCCGGTACGCGAGGGATGGACCGACCCAACTGCCGATTGGGACAGCCCGGCGCAGGATGCCGAGACGCTGCCGACCGGCGACGCCGCGATCGCCGACGCCGACGCAGCCATGCGGCGCATTCACGAGCAGATCGACGACGCGACGGCGCGCGACCCCGACCTCGAACGGCAAGCGCGCGAAATCTTCGAGGCGAGCGGACTCTCGTACACCCCGCCCGCCGCACTCGACGAGGCGCAGCCGGCCGGCGGCGACCCGCGCAAGCAGCTCGTGTTCGAGATCGTGCTCAAGTCCGGCCCGACCGGCATCGGGCCCGAGGCGATCCGCGACTCGATCGCCCGCCTGCACCCCGACGTCGAGGTGCCGCACGCCGCCACGATCGGCCGATGGCTCGGCGCCGACCCGCGCGTGCACCAACCCAAGTACGGCCGCTACGCCGTGCGCCCCTCGAACGGAGACACCCCGCAGTGAGCCACGTACCCGACACCCGCCGAGCCGAGCCGGCACCGCCACTCGTCTACCCCGCCGCCGTCGTGCCCGCCGCCGAGCAGCACCTCGTGCCCGCCCCGCCGCCCGGCATGCGCGTGATCGGGTACGTGCGCATCGACGGCATGCTGCACCCCCAGTACGGGCCCGAGTACGTGCCCGCCGCGGCCATACCGCAGCCAGCCGCTTCCGGGCTCGACCCGCAGGCACAGCGCACCGCCGCCCGCGGCGTGTTCGCCGCCGGCGTCGGCGTCGGCGCGTACTTCGGCATGCAGGCGCTGCAGATACTCGTCGGCTCGATCGTGCAACTGCTCGCCGCGGCCGCGATCTTCGCGCTCGTGTGGGCACTGCCGACCGGCCGCCGAGCGATGCGCGAGGCACCGACGTACATCACGAACAATCGCGGGTTACTGGCCGGTTGGAAGTCGCAGAACGGGCCGCGCAGGTAGCAGCCAAACTCACCGCTCTGCCACCTCTCCATGGGGCGCACGGACCACGCTGTTAGGCGAAGGCGCGCCGGTGTCAGGCATCTTCGCCCCTGACAGCTTCATGATCAACCCCGCCTGCAGTCGAGTCTTCACCTCCGGGTCCGTCACCTGGTCGAGCAGCGCAATCGCTTGATCTCCAGACCGCTCGGCGCGCATGTCGGCCCGCAGAGACTCGGTTTGATCAGCCATGTGTTTCAGAGCTATATCCGCCCGACGGTGCACCAACTGACCGATCACGGTCGAAATGACACCAGCGCCGCTCGTCACGATCGACGCGAACATGCCGCCCGTCGTTTCAGCGCGCCAGATGGCTAGAACGACACCGAAAAGGATCACTGCGACGCCAATAGCCGAGATGAACTGGCTTGTGTTGAAGCTGCGTTTGGCCTGTGTAAGTCCGTATGAGTAGTACTCGATCAGGACCGTCGCAAATTGATCCTCATCGTCCGCAGCGACCGCTCTTGGCGCCGGAGAAGTACTGTTTGGATCAGTAGGAGGCGGCGAAGACGCTGCCGGTTGCTCCGCGCGGGGAGGGGGCGGAGGAACCGGTCGCGGCTCTGCATCGCCATCCGCTTCCGGTTCATCAGTTTGAGAGATGAACCCGCCGCCTCTTGCGTGTTGGGTAACGCGGCGTTGGGTAATAACCAACCCCTCCCCGGTAGGTTGGGGGCTTCGCCGTAGCCGCCACTCGCTGTACGCATCCTGCATACGTTGCGCGACGGCAACGCGCTCACGCTCGAACGACTGCTCCAAGATTGCCCGCAAGGTGCGCAGGCCCCATTCAAGGGCCAAGCCCCCAGCGAAGCAGAGAAGCGGCACAAAGACGCCGTCCCACCATGACAGCATGCAAACCCCCTATGCGCCCGACCCAACCGTGCCGGCGCGGGCAGCGGACCAGCCCACGATTCTACGGAGAGCGGCGAGCAGCCCGCACGGCTCTTGACGATCCGTCAACGCCCCATTCAACACCTCACCGGGCGGGGCGCAGTCGTAGGAGAATCACCCCATGCCTAAGCTCACCCCGTACGAGGCGGCCGAACGGCTCGACATCGCCGACGAGAACATCGACGTGTTCGTGCACCTGGTCGACGCGCTGCGCACGCCCGAGGCACGCGACGACGAGCTCGCCCGGCTGCGCGCCGAACTCGCAGCCGTCGACGAGGCGCTCGTCGAGGCAGGTATCGAGTACCCGCTCGGCGCCCGCGGCGTACGCGACCTCGGCGCCGCGTTGCGTACGGCACGCGAGGACGCTGCCGAGTAGCTATTGCGCACCCCTTGACGCCCCGTCCGGCACTCGCCGGGCGGGGCGTCGTCGTAAGAGGATCGCCCCATGACTGATGAGCCCGGCCGCTATCACCTCACCCTCACCCCGGCGACGGGTGGCGGCACGGTTCATGGTTGGTGGTCAAGTGAGCCGACCGCGCGCCGCAAGTTCACGGCATGGGTTGGCGAGCACGGCCGGCCCGGCGCCCGTATCGCCCTCGTCGACGAGGAAAGCGGCGAGACGCTCGCCGTCTGGCCCGACGAGCCATGACTGCACACCTCTTGACGAACCATCCGACGCCCCGTTCGGCACCTGCCGGGCTGGGTGCACCTATGCGCCCACGAAAACCACCCTCGACTGGCCATTGGAGCCCATCGAAGCGAGCCAGAACCTTAGGCTGCTCTCGTAACCAGCACATCCGGTACTCGGCAGGGGGAGCCCACGATGACGATATGGCTGCTATTACGTTCATTCGCGAGGTGGTTTCGTTCTGAACTCACCGCCGTCAGAGTGGCCATTCAAGAATTCGATCACCGGTGCACCGAGATAATAGATGACTACGTATCTCAACGCGTCTTGCATGTGACCTTCATAGAAGCCCTGACCCCAGATGAGCGCGAGCGAATCACACCTCAAGTAGAAGCGCACGTCACCATAACTGCAACTAAGAAGGCAACTCCCCAAGCCATACGCGACATCATTAGCGAACGTCGAGTTTTCCTGTGGACGATATTTGTGCCCTTGCTCGGCTTGGCCTTTATTCCACCGGCGTACGACTTCCTGAATTCACCAAACGGCGCGACACTAGCCTTCAGGGGTGCCCTTCTGATCGCAGTCATGGTCCTGATTCGCAAGACTCACAAGGCCCTCGCGATGCGAAGCAATTACGCCATTTTTGTCGTGGCGTTCGGGCTCACACTGTGCTCCTACGCCATTAATGGCGCACACTCGGCATGGCCTACGGAGATCGAGGCGGCGATCCAGCTACCAGTAACTACGGGTTGGCAGCAATGGGATTCCAACGTCGCTCGAATCGACGAGATGCAGTCCATATCAAGAGTCGTCTCTCTGCTGAAACCGGCAGTCGGAATGGCGGTGTTTTATGGCCTAGGACGCTTCGGCCTGGCCGCTTTCACGACTTCCATCATAGTCGCGGATGGTGACGAATATCAGTCGGTCGTCGTCGATGAACTTCTACGCATAAATCAGCTCTGCCGTCTCGTGGAAACCACAGGCAGGCGTCAATCAGGCACAATCGAGCCACGCGATCTCTACGTCGCAGCACACTTCAAGAATGAGATCACCTACCGTCTGCAGTCGCTAGCGCGCATCTTTGAAGGACCATGGCGCCGATCTATGCATATCGGAGACAAGGTCACTGATTCCAAAATGGACATCATGGCCGACGGAATGGCAGCCGCAGCACGAAACTGGATGCTGCACGTTCGAACGCAGGGAATATCCGCTTCCAGCGACGCCAGGGAGGCATTCTCCTCGGCTTTGGTTAATGCAACAGACGGCAACTGGCGCGCAATGGCAATGGAAGGCGCCACTCCTCGTACCCGCCTAAGGAAAAAGCTCATTAGAGCTCTGCGAACAATCACTGCCATCGCAATCATCATAACGATGATCGCTTTCCTGAAAGGAAGCATTCCAGGTACCCCCACCGCTCTTCAGGAAGGTGGGTTGCAATTTCCAATTGCACTCCTCGCCACCTTGCTTGCGGCAGCAGTGGACCCGCACGCGAGCGAACGTATCAGCACAGCCACGCGGATCATCGAGGAAACAAGTCAACAAAAGAAGAAGGAATAAACTAGCGACGATGACACCGGAGGGGCTGTAACACCCCGTGGCAACCGGATCGAGGGGAGGATCGGACCATGGCTGAGCCGGGCCGCTTCCACCTCGGCCTGCCCCTGGCCAGCGGCGCCATGGTGCACGGCTGGTGGCAAAGTGAGGCGACCGCGCGCCGCAAGTTCACGGCATGAGTTGGCGAGCACGGCCGGCCCGGCGCCCGTATCGCCCTCGTCGACGAGGAAAGCGGCGAGACGCTCGCCGTCTGGCCCGACGAGCCATGACTGCACACCTCTTGACGAACCATCCGACGCCCCGTTCGGCACCTGCCGGGCAGGGCGTCGCTGTGTCCCGACTCTAGTAATCAGGGCGATTCGGACACACCTTGAATGTGAATCCCGACACATTTCTACCGGGCGGTAAGAGCGGTGCTCTGACGCCCCGTCCGACCCTGGCGCGAGGCATTCCGCGCGCATTCCGAACTCATTTTGAAGAGAAACGCGACGCAAAATGAGATGAAATGCAGCGTACATCTATCGTCAAAAAAATCACGTCCTCGCAGGTCAACGCGATCTGTCCCGAGGGGACTCCCCGGTCCCTACGCGCGCGCGTGTTCCCCTCCCCTCCCCTCCGGTCTGTGGTGGCTGTAGAGAGAGCAACTACCGGTAGTGGGCGGGCGCGCAATCGAGCTCTCTCTGCCACCACCCCGCCTCGAACCGCTTGCAAAACCCCCGCGGCTGTCGCACTCTGAGACCGCAGACGACGGCTGCCCACCCGCCGAAGTCGCCACAGACACCACAGCGCCCCCGACGCCGACACCGGCCGGGGGCGCTGCTCATTCCCCCACCTGTCCGGCCCACCTTCCCCCCGTGGGCAGGACACGGCGCCGCCTCACCAGCCCGAGGCGGCGCCACCCCCACTCCGCGCAGTGCAGGACACACACGAGACAAGTGCGGGTTGCTGGCTGCGACCCTGCACTGCGCGGGCACTACCGCCCCGCCGAACTCACGCGGCACCATGGACCCTTCACCCAGAACCACCACGAAGGGGCGCACACCATGTTCGGCAGGAAGAAGACCGACGAGGAGAAGGCAGCAGCAAAGCGGCTCAGCCGCATACGCGTTGCAGCCGCAGCAGCCGGCGTAACCGTCATCGGCGGCAAGTTCCATCAGGCCGGGCAAGCGTCGATCCCCGTCGAGGGATCGAAGGTGACCATCGAACTCGGCGAGACGGCGAAGAAGCGGATCACCGCGACGCGGGTCGCGCTTACCGGGATCTTCGCGCTGTGGCTGAAGAAGGATGAGCAGAAGCTGTACATCACGGTCGAGCACCCCGACGGCGTGATCCTCTATCCGGTAGCGGCGAAGAAGGAACCGCAGGCGCGCGTGTTCGCGACCCTCGTCAACGGCGAGGCGACCGGCATCAACTAGCCCACACCGACCGGGGCGGCACGCAGATCCCCCGCCCCACAGCGACACCCCCCTCGGTCGACACCCCCCGTCGACCGACACCCCCCCTCGTCGACACCCCCCTCGGTCGACCCCCGTCGAGAGGACACCGCCCCATGCGCGTACACCTCACCGACGGCACACACGAGATCGAGATCGACGCACGCGGCGTACAGCTGCCCGACGTCGAGGCCACAGCCGGCCGACTGCTCGACCGACTGCGCGGCACGACAGCCGACGAACAGACCGAGCAGCAGCAGCCGTTCGGGTTCGGCCGCGACCTCGACGGCGTCAGCCTCGACAGCAGCACCGAACGAGCCGAGCCGTACGACGACGGACGCGACCAGGACGACGAGGACGACGACGCATGAGCGGCCGATGGGAAGGCAGCAACAGACGGCACGAGCTGCCCGCCGACTGGCCCGAGCGCCGGGCATACGTCCTCGCACGCGACGAGTACCGGTGCAGGTGGCGCGAGCAGCGCACCATCTGCGGCCGCACGGCGACCGACGTCGACCACATCACGCCCGGCGACGATCACCGGTACGAGAACCTGCAGGCGCTATGCCGCGACCACCATGCGATCAAGAGCAGCCGCGAGGGCAACGCGGCACGGTGGGCGGTCCGCATGCAGCGGCCGAAGGAACGTCACCCCGGTCTGATCTGACCAGAGCCCGAGCCGAGATCGCCCCGCCCCCCTGGGGGGTGACTCCCCCCGCCCCCGGTCTGGGCTCCGGGAGGTGCTGGGGCTCTGGCCCTGTACGGGTCTGGGGAAAACGGCCACGCTGCGGGGCGTGGGCGGTCCGCTGGCGGGCGGGCAGGGATGCGGCCGGCTGATTTGATGGCGCGCGGTAGGGGTGCCGCAGATCGCCTCTCAGCCGGTCGCACTCCCGATACGAACCTGATACATGCAGGTCAGAGCGCTATAGCCGTTACAGCCGGTACGATGGGGGCATGTCGACGACGCCCCGCTGCCAGCACGAGCCGTGCCGCGAGCCGCTGCCGATCACTGCCCGGCGCGATGCCCGGTACTGCTCGGGCCGCTGCCGCACCGCGGCGTGCCGCGCACGGAAGACGATCCCGGCCGAGCTCACGAGCCGGCCGCGATGGGTCCGGCGCACCTCGCGCAAGGTGCCGCTTACAGTGCACGGCGACGTCGCGAGCAGCACGGACCCGTCGACCTGGTCGCGGTACGCCTACGCCGCGGCGTCGACCGCTGGCGCCGGGCTTGGGTTCGTCCTCGACGGCGACGGCGTCGTCTGCCTCGACCTCGATCACGCGCTCGTCGACGGCGAACTACTGCCGTGGGCGCAGCGCCTCGTCGAGGCGGCCGGCGCGACGTGGGTCGAGGTGTCGGCGTCCGGTACGGGCCTGCACGTGTGGGGCCGCGGCGCGCTACCGAGCAGCGGCCGCCGACTGACGGTCGGTTCAGGGTCGGTCGAGATGTACGCGATCGGCCGGTACATCGCGGTCACGGGTCGGACGTGGGGCGCCACGCCTCGCCGGCTCGGCGACCTGCAGCACGTCATCGACGCACTGTTGTAGAGCCGTGCAGGTTCTCGGCCGATACGTAGATGTCCCTGATCCGCGCGGCGACATGGCCCTGCGCGCCGTGAAGCTGGTCAATCACACCAGGCAGGGCCGCCTCGGTCCTGTCGGGCCCATCGTCGGCAATCATCTCTGCCAGGTACTCGTACCGCCCGCAGGCGTTGCCCACGAGGGTGCGCAGGCGATCGGGGATCACAAGCCCCGTGAGCCGGTTGATCTTTTCGACATGCTGATTCGTGGTGCGCTTCAACTCGGTCGCCGAGGCTTCCAGTCGCTCGAATCGTTCCCGGCCATTTTGGTCCGCGCGCCTCTCAGGGGTGTCGAGCAGCCGGTGCCAGGAACACGACCGGAGGACGCGGGTTTCGGCGACGAGCAGCAGTTCAGTGAGCTCTGCATGAAGATCTTGCAGGTGCGCGAGCTCGAAGGCTTCTCGTCGTTCCGCGTGGACCCGCTGCCGCTCGGCCTCCCGCGCTGCTCGCTCGCGCCGCGCTTGGGACGCGTTGTTGATCAGCACGCCTCCGAACACAACACCTTGCCCAAGCAGGAATGACCCAACTGTCCAAAGCGCCGCTGCCCCCGGTAGTTCCACAGAGGTACCGTACCCATTGCAGCCCGTCCTCGACGCGCTGTTGCCTGCGCTGCGACGCTAAACTGCCCTCTCGCGACGTGTGTTGCTCTGGGGGGAGCCGTGAAGAAGGTACGGATAGCGTTCGTCGGTGTGGTCGCTGCAGCGACGTTGGCCGGGTGCGGCGGCGGTAACGCTGAGCGCGACAAGTCGGCGTCCGACGTAGCACAGGCTGTACGCGTTCTGCAGGACGCCATGAAGGAAGAGACGGCAGCCGTCAAGACTGGCAACGCGCACGACGAGATCGAAAACGTGCAGTTGGTCGCGCAGGTCGAGCATGAACGGCTTGCCAAGCTCGCACAGCGGGCGCCCGCTGAAACGCAAGACTTTGCGGATGCGGCCGAGTTGTGGTCAAAAGCGGTGCTGACGTCGCGTACGGCGATCCTCGAACGGGTCGACGAGTCGACCAGCGCAGCAGCCATTTTGAACATTCGTCTCTCAGCCAAAGCCATGGACGCCGAAGCCGCGAAACTGCACGTCGATCCCTGGCTCAAGCTCGATCAGTACTGATGCCCGCTGCCTCCCGACACGGGTGTGCTGCGGCGCACCCGACACGGGAGGTACACCACATGGCAGGCAACGGACCGCCCCCGAAGGCGCGTAAGGTGCGGCGCAACGCCGACCCGGTCGCGCAGACCGTGCTCAGGTGGGAGCGCGCCGAGGCGCCCGAGCTGCCCGAGTTCCGCATCGAGCGCGACGGCGAGCTCGTCGAGTTCGTGTGGCCCGAGCGCACGCGCGAGTGGTGGCAGATGTGGATCGACTCGCCGCAGTCCGACCATTTCGGGTCGTCCGACTGGCAGTACCTACTCGACACCGCCCTGATTCACGCGCGGCTGTGGCGAGGTGAGCTGTCGGCGGCGGCCGAACTGCGGCTGCGCGTCGCCGCGTTCGGCGCGACGCCCGCGGACCGGGCACGGCTGCGCATGGTGTTCGCCGAGGCGGACGGCGCCGACCAGGGGCGCGGCAGTTCGGGCGGTCCGTCGGCGCGTGAGCGGTACGGGAACCTGCGCATGATGCCGGGCGGTAAGGCCGACCAGGGCAAGGGGTAGTCGGGGGTTCGTCATGCCGTGGCGGGGTCCCGAATACGACGGCGAGCGGCCGACGCTCGGGTACTACGTCCTCGACTGGATGATCGAGAACCTTGCGCAGCCTGGTCGCGACGACGGCGCCGAGTTCATCCCGACGCAGGAGCAAGCCGAGTTCCTACTCAAGTTCTACGAGGTGCACCCCGTCACCGGTCGGCGGGTCATTCACCGCGCGCTGTTGTCGCGGCCGCGAGGGTGGGGCAAGAGCCCGTTTGTTGGGGCGATCGCGCTCGCCGAGGCGTGCGCCGACGTCGTCGCCGACGGGTTCGACGCCGACGGCGAGCCGGTCGGCCGGCCGTGGCATTCGCTGCGTACGCCGCTCGTGCGTATCGCCGCGGTGACCGAGGACCAGACCGACAACACGTGGATTCCGCTACTGGAGATGGCGCGCGGCCGGTCGCTGTCGACCGACTACGGGCTCGACGTCCTCGACACCGTGATCTATCTACCGCGCGGCGAGATCAGCCCGATCACGTCGAGCGCGACCTCGGCAAAGGGTGACCCGGCGTGCTTCGCGTCGCTCGACCAGACCGAGGAATGGAAGGCGTCGAACGGCGGCGTCAAGTTGGCCAAAGTCATGAGGTTCAACGCCGCGAAGCTGGGCGGCAGCCTGATCGAGACGCCGAACGCGTACACGCCCGGCGAGGGCAGCGTCGCTGAGCAGTCGGCGGCCGACTATCAGGCGATCATCGACGGGCGGTCGCGGGCGCGGGGCATCCTCGCCGACCATCGCGAGGCGCCGCCGGACACGGACATGACCGACGAGCGGTCGATCGTCGCCGGGCTGCGGTACGCGTACGGCTGCAGCTCGGATCACGCCGACGGGTGCGTGCTGCACGACCCGCCGTGCGAGCCGGGGTGGTCGCCGATCGAGCGGCTCACGAGCGAGTTCTACGACACGTCGAACGAGCCGCAGGATCTTCGGTCCGACTTGCTCAACCAGATCACGCACGCGTCGGATGCATGGTTGACCGAGCCCGAGGTGCGCGCGTCGTCCGACCTCGGCAAGAGCCTGCAGCCCGGCGACCGGATCGTGCTCGGGTTCGACGGCTCGCGGAAGCGCTCGCGCGGCGTGACCGACGCGACCGCGCTGATCGGCTGCAGGCTCAGCGACGGGCACCTGTTCACGATCGGTGTGTGGGAGCAGCCCGAGCGGCGGCTGATCGGGCCGGACGGCAAACCGATCGAGTGGCAGGTGCCGGTCGTCGAGGTGCTCGCCGCGGTGCACGAGGCGTTCGAGACGTACGACGTCGTGGGTTTCTACGCCGACCCCGCCAAGTGGGAATCGCACGTCGCGGATTGGGAGGCGGCGTACGGGCCGCGGCTGCAGGTGCAGGCGACCCGGAACCATCCCGTCGAGTGGTGGATGACCGGCGGCCGGTCGACGCTGATCGTCCGGGCGCTGGAGAAGTTTCACACGGCGCTCACCGAGGGCGAGCTCACGCACGACGGCTCGTCGGCGCTCGTGCGACACCTGGTCAACGCGCGGCGGCGGCCGAGCCGTTCGGGCCTGCAGATCGGCAAGGCGCACCCCGACTCGCCGCACAAGATCGACGCCGCGGTCGCCGCGGTGCTCGCGTGGCAGTGCCGCCTCGACGCGATCGCGAAGGGCGTCGCGGTCGAGGACGAGGAAATGTTCGGCGGCACGTTCTGACAGGAAGGGGGCGACCGTGCTCGACGAGACGCCGGATCTCGACAATCCCGATTTCATGCTGCTGCGCCTCGGGCGGCGCATGCGGAAGCGCGCGGGTGTGCTCGACGAGTGGTGGCGGTACTACCGCGGCCGGCCGCCGCTGCCGATGCTGCCGAAGAACGCGCAAGAGGCGTTCGTCGAGTTCCAGAAGAAAGCACGCACGAACCTGTGCGTCGTGATCGCGAACGCCACGGTGCACCGATTGTTCGCGCTCGGTGTCATCGGCCCGGACGGCGAGCCCGACGAGCAAGCGTCGCGATGGTGGCAGATGAACCGGATCGACAGCAGGCAGAAACTCGTTTGGCGACTGGCGATGGCGCAGTCGACGGGGTACATGCTCGTCGGTCCGCACCCGACCCGCACCGAGGACAACGGGCGGCCGAGCCCGCTGATCACTCCTGAGCATCCGAGCGAGTGCGTCGTCGAGTACGACCCCGAGACCGGCGAGCCGGTCGTCGGGTTGAAGGCGTGGCACAACGACCTCGACGGCTACGGGTATGCGCGGGTGTTCTACGACGACCGCAGCTTTCCGTACCGGACGAAGGAACGCAGCGGCGGCCGACTGCCGTGGGGCCCGGATTCGTGGGTGTACCTCGGTCGCAGCGACGACGGCGAGCCGCACGACCTCGGCAGGATGCCGCTCGTCGAGTTCGCTCGCATGCCGGATCTCGGCGAGGATCCCGAGCCCGAGTTCGCGTGCGTCATGGACGGGCAGGATCGGGTAAACCTCGGCGTGCTCAACCGCATGGGAGCGTCGCGGTACACCGGGTTCCGTCAGAAGTGGATCAAGGGTCACAAGTTCGCGAAAAAGCGCGACCCCGAGACCGGGCTCATCACGGTCGAGCAGCCGTTCGTACCCGGACCCGACAACATATGGGTGAGCGAGGGCGAGCAAGCGCAGTTCGGGCAGTTCGAAGCGACCGACCTGCGCCCGTTCCTCGAAGAGCACGCGAGTGACGTGCGCGACATGCTGATCATCAGTCAGACACCCGCGTACTACTACGCCGGCGACCTGGTCAACATCAGCGCCGACACGGTCGCCGGGTTGGACATCATGCATGTCGCGAAGTGCCGCGAACACATCGCGAGTTTCGGTGAGGGGCTCGAAGACGTGATGAGCCTCGCCGCGGCGCAGGCCGGCGTGCCCGAGGACTACACCGAGGCCACCGTGCGGTGGGCCGACCCGCAGTACCTGTCACCGGCCGTGCAGGCGGACGCGGCGACCAAGCTCAAGGCGGTCGGGTATCCGCTCGACGTCCTCGCCGAGCGGCTCGGCGAGACGCCCCAACAGGTACGCAGGATCACGGCGGGCGCAGCCTCGCAGGCGCTGCTCGCCGCGTCGCTGCTGCCGGCGAACCCGGCGCCGACCGCGGGCAACCTGCCCGACCAGGGGGTGACCGGTGGGTGAGGCACTGCAGACGGCGCTCACCGATCGGTACGACGCGCTGTCGACGTCGCTGCGCGCCCGTGTGATCTCGTTCGTGCTCGATGCGTTCGACAGCCTCGGCTCGTACCGCGACGGCGACGCCGCGGCGTTCATCGAGAACGTGCTGCCGACCGTGCTCGCGGCGCAGGCGCAGATGGGGCAGATCACCGACGCGTACCTGTCCGCGATGATCGCCGACATGCTCGGCGGCGCCGGGGCGCCCGCGGGTGTGCAGCTCGGCGAGGCGCTGCGCGGGGTCAACCCGGCCGAGGTGTACGCGCGTCCGTTCGTCACCACGTGGACGGCGCTCAGCAAGGGCAAGCCGTACGCGCAGGCGGTCGCCGAGGGGCGTACGCGGCTGCTGTCGATCACCGAGACCGACCTGCAGCTCGCCCGTACGCACGCCGCTCAGCAGTCGATGCAGCGGGGCGGCGTGCGGTTCTTCCGGCGCCGGCTCACCGGCTCGAAGAACTGCGCGCTGTGCACGATCGCGTCGACGCAGCGGTACCGGGTCGAGAACCTCATGCCGATTCATCCCGGCTGCCACTGCAAGCCCGAGCCGCTCGTCGGCAACCGGGATCCGGGGCACGTGATCGACGAGGCGCTGCTGCGCGAGGCGCACGACGCCGTCGCAAAGGGCGTCGGGCAGTCGGATGCGGGCGGCCGCGCCCCCGACTATCGCAACGTGATCATCACGCGCCAACACGGCGAATACGGGCCGCTGCTCGCGGTCCGTCGAAACAACTTCACGGGTCCGGACGACATCAAGTAGCACCCTCGAGCCTCATAGCGTTCGCTACGCGTCTCGAGGATTCGACGGGCTCGTGATTACCGCGCCGACACGGCGCACCCCTACAGGCTCACCCCACCCCGACACGGGAGACACAACCATGCACGCGCGCACTCTGCCTCGTCACGCCCGTACCGGGCTGCTCGCCGTCGGCTGGCGTAAGCCGCGCCCCGGCGAGGACCCGAACGAGCTGTATCCGGTGTGGCCGATCCGCGGCGGCGCCGAGGACGACGACGAGGACGACGACGGCGACGAGGACGACGACCAGGACGACGACGGCGACGAGTCCGACACGGACGACGGCGACGAGTGGTCGGCGGTCGTCAAGCAGTGGAAGGCCGATGGTCTGAAGCCGCAGCAGATCGCCGAGCGGCTCAAGGCGTCGCGCAAGTGGGAGAGCCGCGCGAAGAAGAACGGCGACGCCGCGGCCGAGCTCGCCCGGCTCAAGCGTGAGGGCATGAGCGAGTCCGAGGCGGCGGTCGCCGCGGCACGCGCCGAGGAACGAGTGAAGGGCGGCGAGCGTATCGCGCGCTCGGCGTTCCTCGCGGCGGCAAAGGGTCGGATTCCGAACCCGAGCGAGGTCGTCGAGGACATCAACCTGAAGAAGTACGTCGACGACGAGGGCGACGTCGACGACGAGGCGATCGCCGCGCTCGTCGACAAGCTCGCCCCCAAGCGGTCCGGCAAGGACGACGAGGAAGACGACGACCAGGACGAGCGCGACACGCGCCGCCGTCGTCGCAGCAGCGGTTACCAGGGCGCCCGTAACGGGAGCGGCCGCAGCAAGAGCAAGCGCGGGGCAGCAAGCGGCGAAGAGCTGTACGAGCAGTACATCGGGCCGCGGCGCTCTGCGAAGAGCTGACACCCAAGGAGAGACCGAACCATGAACCTGCAGCAGACGGTTCGCACGTTCGGGATGGACGATCAGTCGTGGCTCGGCAGCGAGCACGGGACGCAGGCGACCGAGTCGTGCACCCTCGACACCTCGACGTTCACCCCGGCACCCCACTACCCCGCGGGGTACTTCAAGAGCGGCATTCCGCTCGGGCAGATCACGGCGACGAAGAAGTTCGGGCCGTACGACAGCGCGGCGAGCGACGGGCGCGAGGTGCTCGTCGGGTTCCTGTTCGCCGCCGTCGGCGCCCCCACCGACAACGCGATCGACGTCTCGGGCGCGCTGTTCGTGCACGGCAAGGTGCGCGAATCCCGCCTGCCCGTCCCCGTCGACGCCGCCGGTAAGGCCGACGTCGCCGGCCGTATCCGGTTCATCTGAGAGAGGACGTGACCTAGATGAGCTGGGTTTTCGACGACACGTACATCGCCCCCGAAGAGCTCACCCCGCTCACGCGGGTTGCGCTCGGCGAGCAGCAGGTGAACGCGTTCACGCTCGGCAGGTGGCTGCCGAACGTCGCGCTCGACGACATCACGTACCGGTACAGCAAGGGCGGCGAGGGCGGTCTGACCGAGACCGCGGTCTACCGGTCGTGGGACGCCGAGTCGCGTATCGGACGCCGCGAGGGCGTCTCGGACGTCATGGGCGAACTGCCCCCGATCTCCGAGGCGATCCCGCTCAACGAGTACGACAGCCTGCGCGTCCGCAACATGGACGACAACGACCCGATGCGTCGACTCATCGCGCGAGACGCGAACCGGCTCGCCGCGAAGATCGCCGCACGGTTCGAGGTCGGCAAGGGTGAGGCGCTCGCCGACGCGCGGTTCACGATCAACGAGAACGGCGTGAACCTGCCGCCGGTCGACTTCGGCCGCAAGCCCGAGCACAGCGTGACCGCGGCCGTGCTGTGGACGAATCACGCGACCGCGAAGCCGCTCACCGACCTTGAGTCGTGGGTGCAGACGTACATCGACACGAACGGCATGCCGCCCGACCGCATGCTGATGCCGCGCACGGTCCTCGCCGACATGCGGCAGTGCGACCAGGTCGTGAGGCAGGTGTTCCCGCTCGCGCCGGCCGGGTCGGCGCCGATGGTGTCGGTCGAGCAGATCAACACCGTGCTTGCCTCGATGGACCTGCCGCCGATCGAGATCAACGACGCGCGGGTGTCCGTCGACGGCACGGCGACTCGCATCCTGCCGGCGAACGCGATCGTGTTCGTGCCCGCACCGGGCCCGACCGACGCGGCGCAGCCCAGCGACCTCGGCGGGTTCCTGCTCGGCACGACCGCCGAGGCGCTCGAACCGGAGTACGCGGCGGTCGACGGGCGGGCGGGCATCGTCGCTGCCACGTACAAGACGCGGAACCCGATCCGGCTGTGGACGCACGTCGCGGGAATCGGCATGCCGGTTCTGCGTACGCCGAACCTCACCCTCAAGGCGGTGGTTCGCTGATGGCGCGCAGGCTCAAGACGTTCGTTCACGTCGGCGGGAACCCGTACGGGCCCGATGACGAGGTGCCGCCCGAGGTCGCCGAGCAGATCGGCGAGCACGCGTGGGAGGACGACAGCGGCGAGGCCGGCGACGAGCCGACCCGCGTCGGCTACGACGACCCGCGCACGTCGCCCACGAGCACGGGTGAAGCGCCGCCCCGCTCGGGCCGCGGCTCGGGCATCGACGCATGGCGCAGGTTCGCCGAGCAGCACGAGGTCGAGGTCGCCGCCGACGCGAGCCGCGAGGACATCATCGCGGCGTGCGAGGCGGCCGGCGTCGTCGAGCGAGAGGAGTAGGGGCGTGGCGGCGTTCGCAACGGTCGCAGACTACGAGGCGCGCGCCGCCGTCACCCTCGCCGAGGGCAGCCCGCGGCGGGCGCAGGTCGAGGCGTACCTCGACGACGCGTCGGCGATCATGCGGCGGCACATTCCCGCCGGGCACACACCCGACGAGGCGACGCTGCGCGCGATCTGCGTCGCGGTCGTCCGTCGGGTCATGGCCAACCCCGGCGGATACAGGCAGCGCACGATCGGGCAGTACAGCGAGTCGCTCGGCGAAGATGGCGGGCTGTACCTGACCGAGGACGAGATCGCGCAACTGCAGCCCGAGGACGTGACCGACCCGGACGCCGACGCGGCGTACTCGGTCGGTGTGCGCGACGACGGGCTGCCGGGGTGGCGACAGGACCCGTACCCGCTCAGCCCGTACGACCCGTCGCCCGGACTGTGGGCGGGCGGTGTGTGGTGATCCCCGGCGACATGCTGCCGCACCTCGTCGACGTCGAGCACCCCGGCAAGCGCACCGACCGGTACGACAACACGGTCGACGACTGGTCGCCGGGCGCGACGACGCACGCCGAGGTCGACGCGTGGCTGCAGCAGAGCACGGGCGCCGAGGACACCGACCAGCGGTCGGCGCAGATCGGCGAATGGCTGATGGTGTGCAACCCGATCGACACCGAGGGCAGCCCGCTCACGGTGCACGGGACGGCGCGCGTGCACTGGCAAGGGCTCACGTTCGAGGTGATCGGGCCGCCCGGACCGGCGTACACCCCGACCGAGCACCACCACTACGAGATCAGGCTCAAGACAGTCGAGGGGTGATCGGCCGTGCCCGGAAACCGGTTCGTGCCCAATCGCCGGAACATCGCGTCGTTTCTCCGCACGCCACAGACGCGCGCGCTGATCGAGCGGAAGACGCGCGCGATCGAGTCGGCGGCGAGCAGCGCCGCGCGGGCCGAGGGGTGGCGCGGCGAGTTCCGCACGGACGTCGAGACCGGCGACCGCCGGGTGCGCGGCGCCGTGATCGGCGACTACTCGACCCGCTACCCCGAGGTGTCGCGGCGGGCGCTGCTGCGAGGTCTGGACGCCGCGCGGGCGGTCGAGTGATGGCGGCGCCGGTCGAGTTCCCCGACGGCGTCGAGATCGTGCGCCGGTACCTGCGGGCCGCGCTCGTCGAGCGGGGCGTCGACGTTCCGGTCGTCACGCGTGTGCCGCCCTCGCGGCCGCCGAGGTTCGTGCGGATCGAGCGGGTCGGCGGCGGCCGGCTCGACCGCGTCACGGACCGCCCTCGCCTCGACTTCGAGTGCTGGGGACCGGACGAGGGCGCGGTCGCCGACCTGGTCAAGGTCGCGCGGGCGCTCGTGTTCGCGATCCCCGGGTGGCGGGGCGTCGTGGCGTACGACGTCATCGACGTCGGCGGGCCGAATACCTCGCCCGACTCGGTGAGCGGGCAGGAACGCAGCTCGTTCGCCGTCGAGGTGTCGCTGCGAGGCGCCCGGCTCGCCCCCTGACAACGGCTCACCCGCCAACACTGACCACTCGCCCCCGGACCGCGACGCGGCCGGGGGTTCCCCATGAAGGGACACGGCATGTCCACACCGCCCCCGGTGTCGCTCGAATCCGGGCTGCACACCGAGTACATCCGTAAGCAGCTCGTGCAGGCTGTGTTCGCCGCGGACTATGCGACCGCGGCGATCACGGACCCGTTCGGGACCGACGGCGCCCTCGCCACGATCCCGACCGGTTACGTGCCGGTCGGCTACACCACCGACGACGGGCTCACCTTCACGTCCGATCTGTCCACAGCCGACGTCACCTCGTCGCAGTCGGTCGAGCCGACCCGCTCGGACGTCGAATCGGACGCGCTGTCGGCGCAGTTCGCGCCGCAGGAGACGAACCCCGCGACCCTCGCCCTGTACGAGGGACTGCCGCTGTCCGGGGCGGGCGCGCTGCCCGCCATGGGTGCGGCGTGGCAGTGGGAGCGCCCCGGCGTGCCCCTCAACCCGTGGCGCAGGCTGCTGTTCATCGGGCTCGACTACGGCGACAACGGCGGCGAAATCTACGTCGTCAAGTTCTTCCCGCGCGCCCGACTCACCTCGAAGGACGACGAGCAGTGGGCGCGCAGCACCGAGACGCAGCGGCCGGTCACGTTCAACGCGTACCGCGACTCGGCGCTCGGCACGTCCTGCCGGAACTGGGTTGATGGGCCGGGATGGCGCGCACTCGCGCCGGCCGGCGGCTGACACCCCCCTGATCGGGCGAGGGGCGGCGGTTCTGGGTGAGCCCCGACCGCCCCTCGCCCTCACATGCTCACCCGCAGCTCACCCGAGAAAGAGGCACGATCATGAGCAAGCCCGGCAAGGCACGGTACAAGCTGGAATCCGTACGCGCCTCGTACGCCGACGCCGTCGGCGGCGACCGCGTCGAGTTCGAGGTCGGCGACGGGCAGGTGTTCACCTTCCCGCACCCGATCTTCACGCCCGACCACATGCAGCGCGAGCTCGACTCGGCCAAGGGCGACGAGGCCGGCGCGCGCATCCTGCTCGGCGACCAGTGGGCCGCGTTCGTCGACGCCGGCGGCGAGGCGAACTCGCTCATGCTGCTGTACGTCGCGGTGCGCAACGAGGCGACCGACACGGTACAGAAGCACCGCCCTACGAGGGGGTAGGCGACGGCGACGACGACGTCGAGACCTACTCGTACACCGTCCTCGACGTCCTCGGCGAGCACGCCGAGGCGGTCGAGGCGGATCTCGCCCACCACTACCCCGGTTACGGCCGGGGCGGGCCGCTCGCGGCGTACTGGCGTGGCGAGATCAGCCTGCGACTGCTGCGGGTCATGGTCGAGCACCTGCCACCCGACGGGGCGACCGCCCGCGCCGTCAACGGGCACGCGTGGCAGCCGCTCGACTACGCGGCCGCCGACACCCGCGATCTGCTGTCGCTGCTCTTCACAGCGTTCGTGAACGCCAACCGCGACCCGAAGAAACCGCCGATGGCCTACCCCGAGCCGGGGTGGCGGCCGGGCGATCCGCTGCCCGAGGAATCCGAGGCCACGGCCGAACGGGACCGGGCGAAAGCGCGGGCCGCGTACGAACACATCACCGCTCAAGTGCTACCCGGAACGGGGTGATTCGGCATGCCGGTCGAGGTCGGCGTCGGGTACGTCAGTGTCGTTCCCGAGACGCGCGGGTTCGGCCGGCTACTCAATCAGCAGATCAGCGGCGAGAGTGCCCGCGTCGGCACGGCCGCCGGGCAGGACGCCGGCCGCGGGTTCCTCGGCGGCATCGGCGGCGCGCTGAAAAAGGGCGTCGTCGGCGTCGCCGCGGGCGCGGGCGCGCTGTTCGCGGTCGGGTTCGCCGAGGCGATCGACCGGGATAAGAGCAACGCGAAGTTGGGTGCGTCGCTCGGGCTCAGTGAGAAGGAATCGGCGCGCGCCGGAAAGATCGCGGGCAAGGTCTACGCGTCCGGCTACGGCGAGTCGATCGACCAGGTAAACGACAGCCTCAAGAGCCTGCAGCAGAACGGCGTCGCCTCGCTCAAGGCTCCACAGAAGGAACTCGCCGGGCTGAGTAAAGCGGCGCTCAATCTCTCCGAGGTGTTCGACGCCGACGTCGGCGAGTCGACGAGGGCCGTCGGGCAGATGATCCGCACGGGCCTGGTCAAGAACGCCAAGGAAGGGTTCGACCTACTGACCCGCGGATACCAGTCGGGCGCCGACAAGGCCGACGACCTGATCGACACGGTCAACGAGTACGGCACGCAATGGCGCAAGGCAGGTTTGTCCGGGGCGACCGCGATCGGTCTGATCAATCAGGGATTGAAGGCGGGCGCCCGCGACGGCGACGTCGTCGCCGACGCGATCAAGGAATTCTCGATCCGTGCCGTCGACGGCTCGAAGTCGACCGCCGACGGGTTCAAGGCGCTCGGGCTCAACGCCGACAACATGGCAGCGAAGTTCGCCAAGGGCGGCAGCACCGCGAACGGGGTACTGCAGCTCACCCTCGACAAGCTGCGCGGCATAAAGGATCCCGTCGAGCAGTCGCAGGCCGCGGTCAACCTTTTCGGCACCCAAGCCGAGGACCTCGGGGCGAGTTTGCTCGCCCTCGACCCGAGCAAGGCGGCCGCCGGGCTCGGCAAGGTCGGCGGCGCTGCGGACCGTATGGGCAAGACGCTGCAGGGCACCGCCTCGAAAGACCTCGAGGTATTCAAGCGGCAGGCGCTGCAAGGGCTCGCCAACGTCACGAGCAAGTACGCTCTGCCCGCACTGCGCGAGTTCGGCGGGTACCTCCGCGACGAGGTGCTGCCGCCCGCGCGGGAGATCGGCGGGGCGCTGCTCACCTACCTCGTGCCGGCCGTGAAGAACACGAGCGACGCGTTCGCCGGCGGCGTGCAGTGGGTCAAGGACTACGGCGCGTGGCTCATCCCGTTCGGCATCGCGATCGGCGGTATCGCGATCGTCGCGGGCGCCTCGACGCTCGCCACGTGGGGTATGACCGCCGCGTTCACGGTGTACCGCGGGGTGATCCTCACGGCGTCGGCCGTCACGCGCGGGTGGGCGGTCGCGCAGGGTGTGCTCAATGCCGTGATGAGCGCGAACCCGGTCGGGTTGATCATCGTCGGGATTCTCGCGCTCGGCGCCGCCCTGGTCGTCGCCTACAAGAAGAGCGAGACGTTCCGCAGCATCGTGCAGGCGGCATGGTCCGGGATCAAAACCGGGTGGGATTACCTGTGGGGCGCCCTGCAGACCGGGTTCGGCTACCTCATGACCGGGCTGCGGGCGATCGGCGACGCCGCGTCGTGGCTGTGGTCGAACGTGCTGTCGCCCGTGTTCTCAGCGATCGCGCTCGGCGCGAAGGTGCTGTTCACGGTCCTCGCGGTTGTCGTGATCGGGCCGTGGGTGCTCGCGTTCAAGGTGCTCGGCGCGGTCGGCAAGTGGCTATGGACCAACGCCCTGCAGCCGGCGTTCCAGGGGATCGCCGCCGGCGCGATGTGGCTGTGGAACAACGCGATCGGTCCCGCTGTCCGCGGGATCGTCACGCTGTTCTCGTGGTGGTGGTCGGGCGTCAAGCTGTATTTCGGATACGTCAAGGCCGCGTTGTCCGCCCTCGGCGCCGCCGGCATGTGGCTGTACCGCAACGCCATTCAGCCCGCGTTCCGAGGGATCGTCACGGCCGCCGGCTGGTGGTGGTCGGGCGTCAAGCTGTATTTCGGGTACGTCAAGGCCGGAGTGCAGGCGCTCGGCGCGGCCGGCACGTGGCTGTGGCGTAACGCGATCAAACCGGCATTCGACGGGATCGGCTCGGCCGCGTCGTGGCTGTGGAACAAGGCGCTCAAGCCTGCGTTCGACGCCGGAAAGTCGGCGGTCGGGCTCTTCGCGGACGCGTTCGAGACGGCGCAGAAGGGCATCGGCAAGGCGTTCGACAAGGTACGAGACGCTACCCGTAAGCCCGTCGCGTTCGTCGTGAACACGGTGTACAACAACGGGATCAAAAAGGTCTGGGACGGCGTGGCCGGGTTCGTCGGGCTCGGCAAGCTGCCCGAGGCGAAGTTCGCCGAGGGCGGCCGCACCCGCGGCGGCACGCCGGGCAAGGATTCGATTCCGGCGCTGATGATGGCCGACGAGTTCGTCGTCAAGCGGTCGTCGGCGCGCAAGGTCGGGTTCGGCACGCTGCAGTACATCAACGATCACGGCGAGCTGCCGGTACAGAAGTTCGCCGGCGGCGGCATCGTGGGCGACGTCGCCGGGTGGCTCGGCGACAAGGCAAAGAGGATCGGCGGCGCCGTGATGGACGGCGTCGACTTCCTCGCCAATCCCGGCAAGCTGTGGGACAAGGCAACCGGGTTCGTCCGCGACAAGATCGCGGCGATCGGTCAGTCTCAGTACGCGCAGATGATCGGGAAAGTCCCGATCAAGATGCTGTCGAGCCTGAAAGACAAGGTCGTCGAGGCGGCGACGAGCATGTTCGGCGGCTCGTCGGGAGACATCGGCGGCTCGGGCGTCAAGCGTTGGTCGTCGGTCGTGCTGCAGGCGCTCAAGCTCGTCGGGCAGCCCGCGTCACTGCTGCCGACCGTGTTGCGCAGGATGAACCAGGAGTCGGGCGGGAACCCGCGCGCGATCAACAATTGGGACATCAACGCGAAGAACGGCACGCCCTCGAAGGGCCTGATGCAGGTCATCGATCCGACGTTCAACGCGTACGCCGGCAAGCTGCGTTCACGTGGCGTGTGGGACCCGCTCGCCAACCTGTACGCCTCGATGCGGTACGCCCTGTCGAGGTACGGCTCGCTCGCCTCGGCGTACAACCGCCCCGGCGGGTACGCCTCGGGCGGCCGGCCGAAGCCGGGCGAGCTCGCGTGGGTCGGCGAGCGGGGTCCCGAGCTCGTGCGGTTCAAGGGCGGCGAGACGGTCTACGATCACCGCACTTCGCTCGGCATGGCGGCCGGGCTCGGCGCGCTGCGCGGGTTCGCAAAGGGCACGCCGCTCACCGGAACGTACCGGTCGGCTGCCGAGGAGAAAGCGCGCAAGAAAGTGCCCGGCGATCTGTCGGCGTTCACGAAGAGTCTCACCGGCTCGGCGAGCACGATCGCGAAAGCGGCGAAGAGTCTCGCCGGCGACCTCGGGAAGACCGGCAAGGCCGGCCGCGGTCTCGGCGCGCAGGTCGGGGCGACGTCGGCGCGGCTGCAGTCGCTCTCGAAGCAGCGCAACAAGATCACGTCGAGGATCGAGGCGGGCAGGCAGGCAGCGGCCGATCAGAGCAAGTCGGCATCGGACTACATGAGTCTGTCGAACCTGTCCGGCGTCATGAGCGTCGAGGGGATCATCCTGGGCATGCAGGAGCGGCAGAAGACGCTCAGCACGTTCCAAGATCAGATCAAGGCCGCGGAAAAGAAGGGAGTGTCTCAGAGCGTCATCGCTCAACTCGTCGCGCTCGGACCCGAATCCGACTTCGCGCGCCTCGTGTCGACTGCGTCGGCGGGCGACATTAAGAAGATCAACGCGCTCGCGGCGAGCGGCGAGAAACTGTCGACGTCGTACGGCCGGACCATGGCCGACGCGATGTACGACTCGGGCGCCATGGCGGGTAAAGGGTTCCTCGCCGGTCTGCAGGCTCAAGAGGCGGCGCTGCAAAAGCAGATGAACAAGCTCGGCGCGAGCATGGTCAAGAGCATCAAACGCGAGCTCAAGATCAAGTCGCCGTCGCGGGTCACCCGCGAAGTCGGCGCGCAGGTCGGCGCCGGTCTGGTCGTCGGCGCCGACAAGTCGCTCGCCGCGGTGCGGGCGAGCGCGCAGCGGCTCAGTAAGGCGGCGATTCCGACCGTCGTGCCGACCGCGGAAGCGGTGCGCGCGGGCGGGCAGCAGCCGGCGCAGTCCGGCCATACGTACAACTTCTATCCGCGCACGCTCGACATGACCGTGCGCGATCTGGAGCTGCTACAGCGCCGGCAGGACGCTCTAGCTCGAGTGGGGAGGCCACGCTAAATGCCGCTGATTACCGCGCCGGTCATCACCCCGCCCGACACCGGGCAACCGCCCGGCGGGGGCGGGGGCGGTCCGGTACAGCTTCCCGAGGTCGGGTTCGCGACCGCCACGTACACCGACCCGACGGGCGTCGTGTGGCCACTCACCGACGAGGACGCGGGTTGGTTCACGGTCGCCGACGGCGTGTCCGGGCTCGGCGCGGCCGGGTACGCACTGACAACGGACACGCACCCGCGCGGCGGCGCACGGCTGCGCTACGCCCAACCACAGCCGCGGGCGATCGTGTGGCCGCTGTACGTCTACGGCGACACGCACCTGCAGTTCGTCGAGCGGTGGCGGGCGCTCGCGACGGCGTTCACTCGGACCCTGCGCGACGGGCCCGGCTGGCTGGAGATCGCCCGGCCGGACGGGTCCCGTCGGCGGATCGCGGTCTACTACCAGGAAGGGTTCGAGGGGCGCGGCTCGAAGGGGTCCGGGATCGTCTCGGACGCCGCGGCGATCACGCTGTGGTGCGAAGATCCGTATTGGATCGACCCGACCGTGATCGCCGTGCACCGCGAGGCGGGCAGCCTCAGCGACTTCTTTGTGCCTTACCCGACGGTCTCGTCGTCGCAGGTGCTCGGCGCGACCACCGTGACCAATCCCGGCGATGTGGTCGTGTGGCCAACGTGGACCGTCACCGGTCCCGCGTCGCTGATCACTTTCACCCGCACGCGGCAGGTCGACGGGAAGACAGTCAAGGAATCGTTCGCGCTCAACCCGACGGCGCCGGCGGTCGGGCACGGCGCACTGCTCGCCGGGCAGCGGGTCACCATTTCCACCGACCCGCCGACCGTGCGCTATCAGGACGGGTCGAACTGGGTCGGCGGGCTCAACTGGCCGAGCGCCGTTCTGTGGGGACTCGACCCCGGTGACAACGCGGTGACGTTCCAACTCGACGGCAGCGGTCCGGGCAGCGCGGTCGATCTGTCGTTTAGCCCTCGGTACGAGACAGCGTGAGGGGGCGGGCGGGTGGCTGTGCAGCTGCTCATCACCGATAGGAACCTCGTCGTGCAGGGCGACCCCCTCGACGGCTGGACGAACCTCGACGCGACAAAGCGGTTCAACGAGCCCGGCTCGGGCAGCGTCGATCTGCCCGCGCGGCCGGACGTCATGGCCCAACTGCAGCCCGGAAACCGGGTCGTCGTCATCCGTGACGGCGCCGTGTGGATGGCAGGCCCGATGGAGATACCCGCCGACTTCACGTGGTCTGTCACCGAAGAGCCGGGGTGGGGACGGGTCACGATCAGTTTCTCTGACGACCTCGCGACCGTCGCCGGCTACATCACGTGGCCTGCCCCGGCAAGCGCGTGGACGGCGCAGCCCGCCAACACGCACCGGCAGATCACCGGCACGAACGCGGAAACGATCATCCGTAGCCTGATCAATGAGAACTGCGGGCCGGGCGCCCTCGCAGAGCGCCGCATTCCCGCGTTCGTCCTCGACAGCGTCGCCGGCGCCGGCACCGCAACGACCGTCAATACGCGGTTCGAGCCACTGCTCGACACCTGCAGGCGCATCGCAGTCGACGGCGGCCGGATCGGGTTCCGCACGCGGCAGGACCTCGGGCAGATCAAGTTCGGCTGCTACGCGCCCCGTGACCGTACGTCGACCGCGCGATTCAGTATCGGTCTCGGCAACCTGCGCTCAATCCAAGCGAAACAGTCGGCGCCGACCGTCACGCACGCTCTGATCGCCGGCACCGAGCCGTCAATGGGCACGACGGGGCGTACGCACCTGCAGGTCGCCGACACCGCGGCGGCCGCCGCATGGTGGCGCGTCGAGCAGTACGTCGACGGCTCGGCGGCGAACGACGTGAACGGCGAGCTCACGCAGGCGGGTAAAGAAGAGATCGCCGGCGGCGCCGCCCCGGTCGAACTCGCCACTGTCACGGTTGATACGCCGGATCTCAAGGCGGGCCGCGACTTCGATCTCGGCGACAAAGTCACCGTGGCTCTTCCGTACGGCGTCGAGGTCGCCGACCTCGTGCGCTCGATCCATCTGCAGGCGACGCCGGATTCCGGCGAGTACGTGACGACCCTGGTCGGGTCCCCCGAGGCGACTACCGACCCGCAGATGGTCAAAGCACTTCGCACCCTCGGCCGACGACTCGGCCGACTCGAAACACGATAGGAGGTGCGCGCGTGGCTCAAGATTCCTGGCCGAGCCCGGCTCACAACGCCCGCGGGGTCACTGACACCGAGTACGAAAAGATCGCCGCACGTTTCAGCGACGACGGCGTGTACGGCAGCCCGAGCGACGCCGCCGTCGTCGCGGCCGGCGCCGGTCTCGCGGTGAACATTCGCGCCGACGTGTACGCGTCGGTGCGCGGGCACGCGTGGACGTCGGGCACGTCAACGGTGTCTCTGCCGGTCGGCTCGAACACGGCCGGGCAGACACGTACCGACCGCGTCGTGCTGCGCCTCGACCGCTCGACATGGACCGTACGAGCCGCAGTCAAGCCGGGCACGCCCGGCGGCAGCGCGCCGACGCTGGCGCAGCAGACCGGCGACACCGGCACCTACGAGATCCCCCTCGCGCGGGTGACGGTCCTCAATGGCGCCTCGGCGGTGTCGGTCGCCCGCGAAGAGCTGTACGTCGGCTCGCGCGTGAGGTCGTGTACCTCGTCGAGCCGCAACCCGAGCCCGGCCCGCGGCGAGATGTGTTTCGAGACCGACACCGGCATCGTGCGGGTATGGACCGGCACGGCATGGAAGATCGTGTATGAGGACAGCGGCACGATCGTCGTTGACGCCGCGGTGTCGGGCTGGTCGGCGACGTCCGGCAGCGTCCTGCAGAAACACAACGGCGTCGTCTATATGCGGCTCGGGAACTTCAACCGCACGGGCGCCAACCTCGCCGCGGGCACCGAATCCCGCCTGCCCGTGCTGATCCCCGCGGCGTACCGGCATCCCAACCGTGACCATAGCGTCATGGCTTACACCACTGGTGTGGAGATCAGCCGTCTGGTCATCTACTCGAACGGGGACAGGGCCGGGCAGGTGTGGCTGTTGAACCACCCGCAGATCAACAAGGGGCAGAACGTGATCCCGCAGAGCGGCTTGAGTTGGGTGGTTGGCTGATGGCACGGCAGACATTCGGCGCGGGTGTCGGCGACTTCGCTGTGACTCCCTCAGATGGTCTGTGGGGCGTTGCGACTGGCGTCGAGGTCACGTTCTGGGACTCGATGGCCGACGGCAATCGGTACACCGATCTGCAGGACGAGAGCGGCGACCCGATCGCGTCGGTCGTCACCGACGAGTACGGCGCGCTGCCTCGCTTTCAGGGTCCCGACGGCGTGATCGGCATGTGGGCGGACGCCGGCGGCAGTCGTCGCGCATGGATGGACGCTCACGGCATCGCCGGCGGGGGCGGCGGCGGTGGCGGCGGAAAGGGCGGCGGGTACACCTCCCTCGCACGGGTCGTCGCCTCGGCGACCGCGCCCGAGGACGTGCGCGCGGCCGCGTCCTACGTGTGCACGGGCGTCGCCGATCAGACCGTGATTCAGGCGGCGATCAACGCCGCGCAGTCCGAGGGCGGCGGCGTCGTTCAACTCTCCGTCGGAACGTTCAACCTGACTGCCCCCGTGACGATCAACGGAACCGCGAACGAGGACAACCCGTTGACCGTCACCCTCGTCGGCTGCGGCGAGTTCGCGACCGTTCTGAAACCGGCCACGAACGTTGACGGGATCCTCATTTCGAACTGGGCGCAGTGCCACTTGAGAGACTTCGGGATCGTGATTCAAGGTTCCGGGTCCGGCATCGTGTCTAAGTCCGTCACCGTGCCCGGCGCCGACACCCGCTCGTTCTGGGATTCGAGTTTCCGGAATCTGCGCATCAACGGTTCCTATACGTCCACCAATAGCGGTTGGGCGATGGACCTTGACATGCCGTTCCGGTCCGACTTCACGAACATCGAGATCGAGGGAACGCGGAAGGGGATTCACCTCTACAACAATTCGAGTATTCAGAATGCGGGCGACTGCACGTTCACTCGAATGTTCATTGAGATCGTTGGTGCGGGCGGCGCCGCCATTCACGTGGAATCCGCCAACGGCAACATGAACCAAAACAATTTCTCGATGGTCGAGGCCGGGGCGGGGGCCGGGGCAACAGGGACCACGGGCATCCTGATCGACGGCGCAGCGGGCGGCGCCTCGCAGCGGTTTTGGGGTACGAACCTCGAACAATTCGACACGTTGATCAACGTCGCCCACGGCGAGAGCAACGTGTTCGACCTCAACTATGTGACGTGCCGCAACGGGAACGCGGGTAACAAGGCGTTCGTGTTCGGTGCGAACTCGTACAATAACCGGCTCAGCGCTATGTGGGTCAACGTCGCCTCGAACGGCCAGCTCAAAATCATCGAGGACAACAACGAGACGGACGACCTGCCGAACTTCTTCGAGCGCATCCGTATCGAGAACAACAAGAGCGGAAACGTCACCTGGTCGTCGGCCGACACGTCCATTTTCCGGGATATCGTCGCCTTCAATGAAGGCACCATCCAAGCCGGGCTGCTGCAGCTACCGCAGTCGAACCCGGTGCCGATGTTGGCCACGGCCGCTAAGACGACAACGTCCACCACGTTGGCCGACGTGTCGGGTATGGGTCACTGGGTGCACAAGGGCACGTACCTGGTCGACATCGAGGGTTTCGTGTCGACGTCCGCCGTCGGCGCCTATCCCGTGATGGCACTGGGAGGGTCCGCAGTCTGGGGCGCCGGTAGTGCCGTCACGATCGAAGTCGGCACCAGTCCGACCGCGGTCGCCATCGCCCGGGCCGCGGCAGTGGACAGCGTCTCGGGGAACACGTCGATCTCGGCGGTGAGCGCACCCGTCCTCGTGCGGATCCGCGGCGCCGTCGTCGTGTCCACGGCGGGCATGCTCAGGATGCGTTGGCGCGCGGCCGCGGCCGGGACTCTCACGCTGCAGCCCGGCGCCTACTTCAACGTACGCAAGATCGACTAACAGCCCATCACCCTGCAATGCCCCGAGCCGACCGGCCGGGGCATTTCTCATGCCCAAAGGAGGCTCACCCATGGGAGACACGGCACGGCCGATCCCCGACCGGCTCGGCGATCAGCACGAGCAAGCGCAGCACCTCACGAGCACCGGCAACGGGCCGACCGTCGACGACGAGCAGCGGCTGCTCGCCGAGCAGTTCGGCGCCCCGGACATGTCCGGGGTCTACACCGGGCCCGAGCTCGTCGACCAGGACGACGAGCCCGAGGCGGCCGCCGACGAGCCGGCCGACGAGGGTGACGCCCCGGCCGCGGACACCGCCGAGGGGGGCGAGTCCGCATGAGCGTCGACAGCATGATCGCGCAAATGGAACGCTGGCTCGGCACCGGCGAGCCGAACCTCATTCAGCAGTGGTACCGCGACCGCAACGGCTCGGCGTACGCCTACAACTTCCCATGGTGCAACGCCACGATCACGCGGGCCGCTGTCGACGCCGGCGAGTACGAGGCGGTGTGCTTCGGCACCGACTACGCGTACACCGTGGCGCACGCGGCAAGGTTCAAGGCGGCCGGGCAGTGGCACGCGATGACGAACGGGATCAAGGCGAGCGGGATCCGTCGCGGCGACGTCGTGTTCTTCGACTGGGGCGGCTCGTCGGAGATCGGCACGATCGATCACGTCGGCATCGTCACCGGGGTGTCGAGCGATCACCGATACGTCTACACCATCGAGGGCAACACGGCGCGCCTGTGCGCGAGGCGTGTCCGCACGGTGCACGAGATCGCCGGGTTCGGGCGGCCGAAGTACAAGGCGGCGCCGAAGACGACGACCGCGAGCGGCAGTTCGTCGACCTCGAAGCGGCCGCAGGTGTCCCTCGCGAAGCTGATCAAGGCGTTCAAGACGGACCCGCCGAAGAAGGGAACGCCGGTCTCGTACCCGCTCGTCGAGGTCGTCGAGAACGCCCTCGTCGCCGAGCGGCTGCTCGCGAAGCGGTACGCCGACGGGCACGCGGGCACGGCCACCCGCAGCGCGTACACGCTGCTGCAGGAACGCTACGGGTACCGCGGCGCCGACGCGGACGGCATCCCCGGCATGACGTCGCTCAAGCGGCTCGGCAAGGCGCACGGGTTCGACGTCGTCGCCTGACCACTGCCCGGCCGCCGCCCGGCGGTCGGGCTCACCCATCATCAGAAGGGGGGGCCGGCTCATGCCTGCTGCTCTGTTCGTCTCGTTCATGCGCACGGCCGTGCCGTTCGTCGCGGGGTGGCTGCTCACCCTCGCCGTGCGCGCCGGCGTCGAGATCACCTCGGCGACCGTCGAGGGCGTCGTGACCGTCGCACTCGGCGTCGTCTATTACCTCGCGTTCCGGCTGCTCGAGCTGCTCGGCGAGCGGCTGCGCGGCAACGCCCTGCAGAACATCGCGGGCGTGCTGCTCGGGTGGGCGCGGCCGCCGTCGTACCCGACGGTTCCCGAGCTCGCGCCGGTCGACCCGAGCTCGTACGCCGGCCCGACCGGCAACAGGTGACGCCGGCGTTACCGCCGCGGACACACCCCCACTGCACAACCGGAGGCAAGCGCGTGGACGCAGCGCAGCTCGGCGCCGTCGGAACCATCGTCGTCGGGCTCGCAGCGGCCGCCGCCGCGGTGATCGGGCAGCGGGGCGCGAACCGCGCCTCGCAGTCCGGCGCCGTGCTCGGTGGCTACAGCACACTCGTCGACAACCTGCAGGAAGAGCGAGACAAGCTCGGCCGGCAGCTCGCCGAGAACGAGGTGAAGCTCGCCGCGGCGTACGCCGAACTCGCGGCCGAGCGCGCGAATAAGGCGGCGCTGCAGGGCCGGATCACCGAGCTCACAGCCGAGGGCGAGCGGCTGCGCGCACAGATTGTCGAGCTGGGAGGACAACCGACGTGAGAGGGCGTCATGCTCAGCCGATCCTCGCGCAGCGGTGGCGGTCGTTCGCGGTCGCCGCCGTGCTGCTCGTGCTGTTCGGCGCCGTAGTCCTGGTGTGGCTGCGGATCGACGGCGAGTCACGCCGAGCCGACGCACTCGCCGCCGAGGCGAACCTGCGCGGCGAGGCGGTGTCGACACTCGCGACCGACGTGCGGGTGCTGCGCGAGCAGATCAAGGCCGAGGGTCAAACGCCGAAAGTTCCGGATCCGGCGCGGGCGGTGTCCGACTTGCCCTCGCGTACCGAGGTGCCCGTGCCGATGCCCGGTCCGGCCGGCCCGCGCGGTCCGAAGGGTGCGCCGGGCGAGCCGGGCGAGCCGGGTAGTCCGGGGCCGGCTGTAACGGGATCGCCCGGCCGTGCCGGTCGGCCCGGTCCGTCCGGCGCACCGGGCGAGCCGGGCGCAGCGGGCGTGCCCGGCGCCACGGTGACCGGTCCGACGGGTCCGACGGGTCCGGCCGGCCCGGCGGGCAAGGACGGCACGAACGGGCGCGACGGGCAGACCTGCCCGTCGGGGTACAGCCTGCAGGCGCCGCCATGGGACCCCGATGCGCTCGTCTGCCGCCGCGATGGCGCCCCACAGCCGAGTGACCCGTCGAACTCGTCGCAGCCGCTGCTCGGGCTGCCCGCCGAACGCCGCCGTATCGCATGAGACTTGCGCCCCTGTCTGGCCTAACGGCCGGGCAGGGGCGCTTTCGTGCGTTCGGGCGCGCTACACCGCCGGCGGCTGCCCGTACATCGCGACCCATCGGTCGCCCCGCATGACGACGTCGGCGGTCTCGACCGGACGCCCCGACCCCTGGTCGTAATACGTGCGTTCGACGTCGAGCACCGGGCCGAGCGGATTCATGCCGAGCGCCTGCGCCTCGGCGCGCGTGGCCATACGGGCGCGCACCCGCTCGACGGGCTCGCCGACCTCGATGCCGAGGACCCGCATACGCGCGGCGACGCCGACGCCCGCGTGCGGGCCGACCTCGGGCAGCGCGACGAGTGACTGCCCGGTGAGCTCGAGCGGTTCCCACGATTCGGCGAGCTGCACCGGTACCTCGTCGGCGAGGTAGACGTACGAGGTGTGCATCACCGGGGCGCCGGGCTGCAGGCCGAGACGCTCGGCGACGACGTCGCTCGCTTGCTCGGTCGTCGACTCGTGCCGCCACGTACCCGACACCCCTTGCTCGGCCGCGCCGCGCGCGAACGGGCTGTCGTCGCTCCCCTCGCGATGCTGCCGCACGAGCACCTCGGCGGCGTCGCGGCCGCGCACGTAATGCCCGGCGCCGTGACGGGAGATGACGAGCCCCTCGTCGACGAGCAGCCGGTACGCGCTGCTCGCAATGCTGTTGCTGCCGCCGTACTGAGCGGAGATTTCAGCGACCGACGGGAGACGAGTTCCGGGCTGCAGCTCACCAGACTCGATGCGGCCGCGCAGTTCCTCGGCGACCCGCAGATACAGCGGCGTCTCGCTCACTACTGTCCGCCTCCCGATCGTGTGACTTGCGTGACAGACTAGCCAGCCCGGGTCTACTCTCATGCGAGAGCCAAAGTCTCGCACGAGAGTGGGGGGATGCCGCCGTGCCGGTTAGCCCGCGTGCCGTCGAGTTACGTGCCGCACTCGAAAACGCCCTCGGCGAACCCGTGCGTCTGACGACCAACGAACGCGCGACGCAACTACGGGCACCCGCCCCCGCCGGCGGCAACCTAGTCGTCTGGCAGCGCGTCATCGCGGCACTCAGCACCGCCGACCGGTGGGGCAGTACGGACACGAGCGGCACCCCCGAGATTTGGGCCAACGTCAACGAGGGGCAGCGATGACCACGACCGGCGCGCAGGATCCGACCAGGAAAGCGACGGCGCTCATCCCGCTCCCCAATCCCGCCGACCTCACCGAGCAGCAGGTGCGCGGCATCACGTGCGTGTGGGACGGCGTAGCCCTGACCCCCGAGACAGCAATCGACCTCGGGCCGCGCCGTCGGCGGCACGAGGACCCGGCGTCGCAGTGGTTCCCGCGAGGGTGCCGCCGCTGTACCGGCGAACGGGCGTACGTCGCCATGTTCACTCACACTTCGCTGTGCGCCGACGGATGCCGCACGGACGCTGCGGGCTGCGAGATCGGCAGCGCCCTGCGTCGCCTCGCCATCAGGGGGCACCGCTGATGTTCTGCGCACACTGCGACAAGCCCATCAAGGGCAAGCCCAAGACATACCAGATCCCCGGCGCCTCATTGGCCGGCGCCACTGTGTACGTATGCCCGAACCCATGCCGCCCGGCGGTTCCGAGGCAGACGACGCCGGCCGGCCGGCGCTACTGACTCCCGTTTCCAGCGCGTGCAAGCGCCGGCCGCGCTGGCAGCGGGAAGGGTGGCCGCCCCCGCCCCCCGTCGGGGGTGGCCACCCGCTACCGGCTCACCCATAGACAGGGGCGCACGGCGGTCGACGCTCCCCCGACGTCCCGCCGTGCGCCCCGCACGTATCGGAGGGGGCCAGACGAGGAGTGTCACCGCACCATGACCGACAGCGCCATCGCCCGCAGGGCCCGCAGGCACGAGCTCAACCTCTTCCGCAGGTACTTCGATCTCGCCGCCGCCGGCCGCAAGCGGATCGAGGTACGGGTGCGGTACCCGCACCTCGCCGACATGGCTGCGGGCGACACCATCCGGTTCCGGATCAAGGGCACCGACGAGACATGCGACGTCCGCGTGCTGCGGGTCGTGCAGTACGACGACTTCGAGGCGCTGCTCGACAGCGAGGGACCGGCGAACGTGAACCCGACCAGCACCCGCGAGCAGCAGCTCGCGAACATTCGCTCGATCTACCCGCCCGAGAAAGAGCGGCTCGGCGCCCTCGCGATCGAGATCGAGCTGCTCGGCGCGTAGCGCTCCACTCCGCGAACGACGCGACCCCGGCCGGTGTCAGCCTCACCGACCGGGGTCGCCCTGTACCCGCCGGGCGATCTTCCCATCCATCGTTCATGCGTTCGAGTGACTCTCGGCATATGCTCTTGATGCATTTAGTGCACGCGTGATTCGCTCGGTTCGTAGCGTCACAGCAGTCGCCGCCCGCCCCCACTGGGCGCGCGACAACAGTGCCCCGGTCCTCTCGTCTCCGCAAAGACAGGACCGGGGCACTCGCGCGTTTGCAGGGCGCGATGGGGGTCTATGAGTGAGTGTCAGACATCAGCAGCAGACGCACGGGGTGAGCGTACTGCGGGGTACCTGGTCACGGAGGCACGGCACACATCCGGCGCGGTACAAATCTTCAGTCAAGACTGTTCAGTCCAGACTGGACAGTTCGGTTCGAGCGGTTCTACGGTGCTGTCATGGATCACCAGGCCGGCGAGGTACCGCCGGGCATCTCCGTCTCCGCCGCGCGGGCGGCCCGCGACCTGCGCGTGGTGTTCAGCCGGCTGCGGCGCCGGATCCGCGAGGTCGCGCGGGACGAGGACCTGACCCCGCCCCAGGTGTCGGCGCTCACCCTGGTCGGCAAGCACGGCGCCGCCACGGCCAGCGCCCTGGCCGCCGCCGAGGGGGTCCGCCCGCAGTCCATGGCCGCCACGCTCGCCGCCCTGGAGCGGCACGGGCTCATCCTGCGCAGCCCCGACCCCGAGGACGGGCGGCGCCAGCTCGTCACCCTGACCGAGGGGGGCCGTGAGCGCATCGCGGGCGACCGGCAGACCCGCGAGGAGTGGCTGACCCGGGCCCTGCAGGACCGTTACACCGAGGCCGAGCGGGAAAGGCTCCTCGAGGCGCTCGCCCTGCTGGAGCGGCTGATCCAGCCCTGACAAGCACCCCACCACCCCGAACAGCGCACCCCCGAAAGGCCTGCCCCCCATGGCACTCACCGCACTCGACCCGCGCACCGCGCTCGTCGTGATCGACCTCCAGGCCGGCATCGTCGCCGCGCCGACCGTCCCGCACTCCGGCACCGAGGTGGTCTCCCGCGCGGTCGCGCTCGCCGACGCGTTCCGCGCCAAGGACCTGCCCGTCGTGCTGGTCCGGGTCTCCTTCGCCGACGACTTCGCCGACGTCCCGCCCGGCCGCACCGAGGCGGTACGGCCGGGCGGCGGCGCGCGTCCCGAGGGCTGGGACGTGATCGTTCCCGAACTGGCGGGACACCTCGGCGACATCACCGTCACCAAGCACAACTGGGGCGCCTTCCACGGCACCGACCTCGACGTGCAGCTGCGCCGCCGCGGTGTGACGCAGATCGTGCTGGCCGGCGTCGCCACCAGCATCGGCGTGGAGTCCACCGCCCGCGCCGCCCACGAGCACGGCTACCACGTCACCCTGGCCACCGACGCCATGAGCGACATGGACGCCGAGGCCCACCGGGGCAGCGTGGAGCGGATCTTCCCGCGCCTGGGCGAGACCGGCACCACCGCCGAGGTCCTCGAACTGCTGGCCAAGACGCACGGCTGACGCGGCGGAGGGCGCGCCCCGCGCCGCGCCCCTCTCCGACGGCCTCCCCGGGCCCCGGCGCCCCGGCACCCGCCCCGGGCCCGGGGCTCAGTCCTCACCCCGCACGATGTTCGACTCGACGCTGTTCGGCTCGGCCCCCGTGCGGTCCTTCCGGGGGCCGCCGCGGTCCTCGCGCGCGGGAATACAGGTGCGCACGCCCTCCTCCCGCCTACGGCGGGCCTGCGCCCACCCCGTCTCGGGGTGCCGGACAAGGTGTTTCCCACTGGTGCGCGCGGTCACGACGCCTCATCTTCCTTCCGCGTCGGGTGCTGTGGAGCGGTTCCCTCCGGGACATCGCACTCCAGGCGGCCGGGTCCCCCGGAGACGGCCCCGGCAAACCCCGACCGGCACCCGCCCCCCAGTTCACCTGCCGCCGAAGCCCCCGACGCACGCGGACCGACGCACGCCGGGCGGAAGAGGGCGTGGCGCAGGCCCGGTCGCGGGGCAGGACGGTAGCCTCGCCGCCGATGACCGACATGTCCGAAGCATCCGCATCCGCCACCGAGCGGCCCGCCGCCCGCGCGCGCCCGTTCGGCCGGAAACTGCTGGAGTGGGCCTCGACGACCGATCACAAGGTGATCGGCAGGCTCTACATGGTCACCGCGTTCTGCTTCTTCCTGCTGGCCGGTCTGCTGGCGATGGGGATGCGCGCCGAGCTCGCGCGGCCGGGCCTCCAGTTCATGAACGAGCAGACCTACAACGAGCTCTTCACGATCCACGGCACGATCATGATGCTGCTCTTCGCCACGCCCATGTTCGCGGGCTTCACCAACGCGGTGATGCCGCTGCAGATCGGCGCCCCCGACGTGGCCTTCCCCCGCCTGAACGCCCTGTCGTACTGGATGTACCTCTTCGGCGGGCTCATGGTCGTGTCGGGGTTCCTCGTGCCCGGCGGCTCGGCGGCCTTCGGCTGGTTCGCCTACGCGCCGCTCAACAGCGCGTACTACTCCCCCGGCGCGGGCGGCGACCTGTGGGTGATGGGGCTGGTGGTGACGGGTGTGTCGACGACGCTCGGCGCGGTCAACTTCATCACCACGATCATCACCCTGCGCGCACCGGGGATGACGATGTTCCGGATGCCGATCTTCACCTGGAACGTGCTGTTCACCTCGGTCCTGGTGCTGCCCGCCTTCCCGGTGCTGACCGCCGCGCTGCTCGCCCTGGAGGCGGACCGGAAGTTCGGGGCGCACGTCTTCGACGCGACCAACGGCGGGGCGCTGCTGTGGCAGCACCTGTTCTGGTTCTTCGGCCACCCGGAGGTCTACATCGTCGCGCTGCCGTTCTTCGGGATCGTCAGTGAGATCATCCCGGTCTTCTCCCGCAAGCCGCAGTTCGGGTACCTGCCGATGATCGGGGCGACCATCGCGATCACCATGCTGTCCGCGGTGGTGTGGGCGCACCACATGTTCGCCACCGGCGCGGTGCTGCTGCCGTTCTTCTCGATCATGTCGTTCCTGATCGCGGTGCCCACCGGGATCAAGTTCTTCGCCTGGATCGGGACGATGCGGGGCGGCTCGCTGTCGTTCGAGACGCCGATGCTGTGGTCGTTCGGCTTCCTGGTGTCGTTCCTGCTGGGCGGGCTCAGCGGGGTGCTGATCGCCTCGCCGCCGCTGGACTTCCACGTGACCGACTCGTACTTCATCGTGGCGCACCTGCACTACGTGCTGTTCGGCACCGTGGTGTTCGCGATGTTCGCCGGCTTCTACTTCTGGTGGCCCAAACTGACCGGGAAGATGCTGGACGAACGCCTCGGCACCATCCATTTCTGGCTGCTGTTCCCCGGCTTCCAGCTGACCTTCCTGGTACAGCACTGGCTCGGCGCGGAGGGGATGCCCCGCCGGTACGCCGACTACCTGCCCGCCGACGGCTTCACCCTCCTGAACACCCTCTCCTCGGCGGGGGCGTTCCTGCTCGGCGCGTCCACCCTGCCCTTCCTCTACAACGTCTGGCACACCTCGCGGTACGGACGGAAGGTCACCGTGAACGACCCCTGGGGGTACGGGCGCGCCCTGGAGTGGGCGACCTCCTGCCCGCCGCCGCGGCACAACTTCGACGCGCTGCCCCGGATCCGCTCGGAGGCCCCCGCCTTCGACCTGCACCACCCCGACATCGTGCAGCGGGCGGAACTGGAGGGACACCGATGAAGGTGGAGTCCCTGCTCTTCGGCGGCGTCGCGCTCTTCTTCGGTGGCAGCGCCGCCCTGTACGGCGTCTGGTCGGGCGAGCCGGCCGGCACCGCGGCGCTGGTCATCGCGTGCGGGATGGCGGCGCTGGTCTCCTTCTTCTGCCTGATCCAGTACCGGCGCAAGGGGGTGCGCCCGCAGGACCGCCGTGAGGCCGAGGTCGCCGACGCGACCGGGCCGCTGGAGTTCTTCCCGCCCGAGAGCACCTGGCCGATCGTCACCGCGCTGGGCTTCTCGGTCAGCGCGCTGGGCGTGGTCTACGGGCTGTGGCTGTTCCTCATCGGTCTCGGGGTGCTCGCGCGGGGGGTTGCGGGGATGGCTTTCCAGTACGTGCACCGGGGCGAGTGACGACCGGCCCGGCCGGGGCCCCGGGGCGGCGGGACTCGACGGGGCGGTGGCCGCTCTCGTAGCCCCCGGTGACGGACTGGCGCACCTCGCCGGTCTCCTCGCCCTCCGCGAGGGTCTCCCGCTCCTTGGCCAGCAGGGCGTGGCACAGGGCCCGGGTGACCAGGAAGGCGACGACGGGGGCCAGCACGAACGCGATCCGCAGCACCCAGGTGATCGTGTTCACGGAGACCCGGAAGGTGGCGGCGATGACGTCGTTGCCGCCCTCCAGCAGCAGCACGCCGTAGAAGACGATCCCGGCGACGCCGAGGCCGGTGCGCACGGGACGCTCCCGCGGCCGGTCGCACAGGTGGTGTTCCTCGCGCCACTCCCCCGTCAGCCGCTGCTCGGCGAACGGGTACGCGTACAGGAAGGCGAACAGCAGTGCCGGCAGGACGACCGCCGGCAGGAGGGCGTTCCACATGATCGTGTGCCCGGCCACGTTCGTCTCCCAGGCCGGCATCAGCCGCAGCGAGCCCTCCAGGAACCCGACGTACCAGTCCGGCTGGGAGCCCGTGGACGCCTGGTCCGGCCGGTAGGGGCCGTACGTCCACACCGGGTTGATCTGGGCGATCCCGGCGAGCAGGACCAGCACGCCGAAGACGGTGAACTGAAGGCCCAGCGAGGAGGCCGTGAACTGGGGGTAGAGCGGTTTGCCCCGTACGTTGCGGTTGCCGCGGCCCGGGCCTCGCCAGTGGGTGTGCTTGAGGTAGAAGACGAGGATCAGGTGCACGACGACCAGCGCGATCAGGGCACCGGGCAGCAGCAGGATGTGCAGGCTGTACAGCCGGGGGATGATCACCTGCCCGGGGAACTGGCCGCCGAACACGAAGAAGCTGGCGTAGGTGCCGATCACCGGCAGGGACAGCATGATCGCCTGGGCGATGCGCAGCCCGGTGCCGGAGAGCAGGTCGTCGGGCAGGGAGTAGCCCGCGAAGCCCTCGGCGACGGCGAGGGCGAACAGCGTCACCCCGATGACCCAGTTGATCTCCCTGGGCCTGCGGAAGGCGCCGGTGAAGAAGATCCGCAGCAGGTGCGCGCCGATCGCGGCGACGAAGACGAGCGCCGCCCAGTGGTGGGCCTGGCGCAGCAGCAGCCCGCCGCGGATGTCGAAGCTGATGCGCAGGGTGGAGTCGAACGCCTCCGACATGAGCACCCCGCGCAGCGGCGCGTACGAGCCCGTGTAGGCGACCTCGCTCATCCCCGGCTGGAAGAACAGGGTCAGCCACACACCGGTCAGGACCAGCACGAGCAGGCTGTACAGGGCGAGTTCGCCGAGCAGGAACGACCAGTGCTCGGGGAACGCCTTGCGCATCAGGCCGCCGCCCTCGGACACCGGAAGCCGGGCGTCCAGGTAGCCGGTGAGCCGCTCACCGGCCCCGGCGCCGCGCGCGGTGCGCCCGCGCCGTGCCGGGCTCATGTCCGCCCCGCTCCGCCGCCCTCGTCCCGGCCGCCCTCGCCCGGCTCCGGGACCGATCGCGCGGCCCTCTCCACGTCGGCCTCGATCTCGGTGCGCGGCTTGCCCTCGTCGCTCGCGTACTCGCCCAGGGCGGCCTGGAGATCACGGGCCAGGTCGCGCCAGGCCCGCCACGCCGTCTCGTACGTCTCGCTCTGCGTTCCGGTCCACTGTGCCTGCGCGGGCGGTCCGTAGTTCAGCCGCAGCTGCTCGACCCGGGCGTGTGCCTCGTCGGCCGCCCGCTGCTTGGCCACGAGCTCTTCGAAGGTGTGTGACACAGCCCGGACCCTAAGCACGACCGGCACGCGCGGCGGGCCCGACCTGCCGGGCGGGGACGCGGCGCACCCGTGTGGCGGGTCGGGGGCCCGCGGGCGGTCTCACAGCACCAGTTCGCTCCACACCTGCTTGCCGCCGCCGGCCGGCACGGCGCCCCAGGCCGCCGACACGGCCTCGACGAGGAGGATGCCGCGGCCGCCGGTGGCCTGCCAGCCGATGCTGGTCGGCTTGACCGGGGTGCGGGGAGAGGCGTCGGCGACGGCCACGCGCAGCCGCCGGTCGACGAGGGTGAGGTCCAGGCGGACCTGGCCGTCGGTGTGCACGAGGGCGTTGGTGACCAGTTCGGACACGACGAGCAGCACGGCGTCGGTGTCCTCCGTGACACCCCAGGAGCGCAGGGTGCGCCGGGTGAAGCGGCGGGCGTGCCGGACGGCTTCGGGCACCCGCCACACCGACCAGCTCTCCCTGAGCGGGCGTACGGCCATGCCGTCGTAGCGCATCAGCAGCAGCGCGATGTCGTCGTCGCGGCCGGCGCCGGTCAGCAGGAGGTCGGCGACCGGGCCGAGACGGGAGGGGTCGGCGGCGGCCAGGCCGTGGGCGAGCCGCGCCAGGCCCTCGTCGATGTCGGCGTCCGCGGACTCGACCAGGCCGTCGGTCGTCAGGGCGAGCACCGTGCCGGGTTGCAGGCGCAGCGGCGTCATCGGGAAGTCGGCCTGCGCCAGTACGCCGAGCGGGGGCCCGCCCTCGCCCTCCGCGATCTCGGTACGGCCGTCGGGGTGGCGCAGCACGGGCGGAGGGTGCCCGGCGCGTACGCACCAGGCGGAGCCCTGCTCCATGTCGACCTCGACGTAGGCGCAGGTGGCGAACAGGTCGGTCTCCATCTCCAGCAGGAGGCGGTTGGCGTGCGAGACGACCACGTCCGGCGGGTGGCCCTCGGCGGCGTAGGCGCGCAGGGCGGTGCGCATCTGGCCCATCAGGGTGGCGGCGCCCGCGTTGTGGCCCTGCACGTCGCCGATGACGAGGGCCACGTGGTGGTCGGGCAGCGGGATTACGTCGTACCAGTCGCCGCCGACCTCCAGTCCGGCCGTGGCCGGCAGATAGCGGGCCACGGCCTCGGCACCGGGCAGGTCCGGCAGGCGGCGGGGCAGCAGGGTGCGCTGGAGCATGCCGACGAGTTCGTGCTCGGCGTCGAAGGCGCGGGCGCGCAGCAGGGCCTGCCCGGCCAGGCCGGCCGAGGCGGTGAGCAGGGCGCGCTCGTCGGGGCCGAAGTCGTGCGGGCGGTCCCAGCCGATCAGGCAGGCGCCCGCCATGCGGCCCGCCGCGGGCAGCGGCAGCACCGCGAGGCCGCCCGGGCCGACATCGGCGAGGGCCGGTTCGAGGGCGGTCCCGGCGGGCCAGATCTGGGGGCGGCCCTCGCGCAGGGCGGCGGCCAGGGTGGGCATGGTCCGCACCGGCGCGTCCGGCCACTCGGTGCGCCACTGGAGGCGCCACAGCTCGGGCCAGGCCTCCGGTGCGGGCGGGTCGAGGACGGTGACGACCAACCGGTCGTTCTCCAGCTCGGCCAGGGCGATCCGGTCGGCCCCCAGGGGTGCGCGCAGCGCGGCCACCACCGCCCGGCCGACGTCCCGGACGGTGCCGGCGGTCGCCAGGGCGGCGGCGAGCCGCTGGACGCGGGCGACGTCGGTGACGCCGGGGCGCAGCGTGGAGGCGTCGGCGACGGTGCCGACCAGGCGGGCCGGGTGGCCCTCGCCGCCGGGCAGCAGCCGTCCGCGCAGCCGCAGCCACCTGGGCGGGCCGCCCGGTCGCAGGGCGCGGAACTCCAGTTCACGCTCGCCGATGGACATGTGGTCGGCCTCGACCACGGACATCAGGGACGGCAGGTCCTCCGGCTCGGTCCGTGCGAGCAGCGTCTCCACCTTGCCGTCGAAGCCGGACCGGACGATGCCGAACAGGTCCAGGATGTGCTCGCCGACGTCCACTCTCCCGCTGTCCATGGCGAGGCTGAAGGCGTCCGGCGGCAGTTCCCCGTCCTGGGCGGCCTCCGCGGCGGCGGGGCACGCGACGGCCTCGGCGATCAGTGCGAGGGTGGCGCGGTCCTCGCCGCCGAAGCCGCCCGGCCTGCCGGTGACGGCGAGCAGCGCGCCGCCGTCCGGCCCGCGCAGGGGCAGCGCGGCCAGGAAGAAGGAGTCCTGGGCCGGCATCCGCCGGAAGTCGGCGGAGCCGGCGAGTTCCTCGGGTTCCGGCCACACGGCCTGCCCGGTGCGGCAGGCGTCGGCCACCGGGGAGCGGCCGGCCAGGCGGTAGCTGTCCCGCAGCCCGTACAGGGTCCGGGGCACGCCGGCCGACTCGGACAGGCACAGGGCCTCGCCCGTGGCGGCGCGGACGTAGACGCCGGCGAACGCGGCCCCGGTGAAGACCAGGGCCTGCTCCAGCACGCGACGCAGCCGGTCGGGGGAGGCCGGTGCGGAGGTGAGCGTCCTGAGAGCGAGTTCGGCGCGCGGGGTTCCCGTTCTTCGTGCTGTAGCGCCCTCACTGACCACGTTGGTCATTACAGCGCGTATCGGCCGGTTACGCAGCCCCTGGGACAGTTCCGGGAGTTCTGTTCCGGAAGTTCTGGGGGGGACGATCGGTCCGGCCCTTCACGGGGAGGGCCGGACCGATCCGCTGACCGGCCGGTGCCGCCGGCCGGCAGGCCGGTCGGTGGCGTGGGGGGAGCCGGTCAGCGACCCGGGCGAGCGGCTCAGGGGATAGCCGCTCGGCGGGCCGTTCAGTGGCCGTTCAGTGGGTCCGGGTGCGCCCGGCGCCGTACGACGCGCCGGGGTTGTGGGTGCCGGCGCCGGACTGGTCGTCGCCGCCGGACCGCTGACCGTCGGCGGCACCCGCGTCGGCCGCGGCACCGCCGCCGTCGCTCGCGCCGAGCGTCGCGCCCGTCGCCCCAAGGGCGGTGGTGACCGGCTGGAAGAAGGTCTCGCCGCCCCGGGTGCAGTCGCCGCTGCCGCCCGAGGTGAGGCCGACCGCGCCGCCGTCCTGGGTGAACAGGGGGCCGCCGCTGTCGCCGGGCTCGGCGCAGACGTCGGTCTGGATGAGGCCGGTGACGGTGTCGACACCGCCGGTCTCGCTCTGGAAGTTGACGGTGGCGTCGAGGCCGGTGACCGTGCCGTTGTGCAGTCCGGTGGTGCTGCCCATGCGGAACACCGTCGCGCCGACGGTGGCCTCGGCCGCCCCGGTGATCTCGACGCTCTGCCCGTTGCCGACGTCGACCGTGCCCGGCGCCCGCGTGTTCGGATCGTCGTACGTGACCAGGGCGAGGTCGCTGCCGGGGAAGGTGGCCTGGTCCACCGTGGCCACCGGCGCGCCGTTCTGGGAGTCGGACCACTGCCCGGCCGCGACGCCGCAGTGCCCGGCGGTCAGGAAGGCGGGGCTGCCGTCGCCCGCGGTGACGTTGAAGCCGAGGGAGCAGCGGACGGTGCCGCCCTGCGTGCGGGCGAAGAGGGCGTCGCCGCCGGCGGCGAAGGTCTGGAAGGTGCCGGCGGACTTCTTCAGCGTCGCCATGCCGGAGCCGAGGACGCGGACGGTGGACTGGAGCCTGTCCCAGTCGGCGCCGGTGACCGTGCTGTCGGCGGTGACGACGACCTTGTTGGTGCGCGGGTCGACGGCCCAGGAGGTGCCGGGGATGGAGGCGTCGGCCTTCAGGGTCCGCGCCGCGGACTGCAGGGCGGCGGTGCTGTTGCCGACCTTGCGGACGGCCGCGCCCGCCTTCCTCGCCCGGAGGACGGCGTCGGCGTCGCCGCCCACCACGTTGACGACGAGCCGCCGTTCGGCACTGTCGTAGTAGGAGCCGGCGAAGGAGTCGCCGAGCGTCGTGGCGAGCCGTACGGAAAGGCCGGAGGCGTCCGCGGCCGCGAGGGTCCTGGGAGTGGCGTCGTCCGCCGCGCCGTCCTGGGAGGCGTTGGCGTTCGGAAGCAGCATCGCCGCCGCGCCGAGCGCCACCGCGCCGCCCGCCGCTATCGCGGCCCTGCGCTTCGGAATTCGCTTGTGACTCAAACTTCTCGACCTCCTGGGGACGGGGCCCGTGCCGCCGTCCGTGGCGGTTGGGGGACGCCTGGACGGCTGTTGGTACGCAGGAGGCGGGCGCCGCGTTCAATCCCGTTCGCCAACTGCCCTCGGGTCATGTGGAATCCGTCAACTCACCGGCCCGGCAGGATCCGTTGACACACCTCGTGATCGCGCGGCGACGGTCGGTCGCGAACGGGAAGCGGAATCCGGACTTCAGCGAATCTGCACATCGAATGCCCAGTGAGGTCACCGCGGTCGGAGGATCCGCACAACCGCGCGCCCCTCACGAGGCGTTCGGCGTCCGGCGCCGGATGCACCGGCGCGTGGGCAAGGGAGGCCTTGCACCGATGCGGTGCGGTGTGTGAAGAAGTCGCCGCCATGCCGTTGCCGGGCCTGCACGGTTGTCCGGCGCTACCGACAACTCCCCTGGTGGGATGCCTGGTTGGGTGGAAGCGGCGGGCCGCGCCGTGCTTACATCCATCGCAGCGCGGGACCCCGGCCGGGCGCTCGGGAGACCGGGCCCGGTACCCGCTCTCGCGGCCGTCTGTCCCCAGAGTTGGCCGCTCCCCCTTGTAAGACATCCACATGAAGGGACGTTCCATCATGAACTCCACCCCCCAGGTTGAGACCGCCGAGATCTCGGACGCCGAGCTCGACAACGTCTCCGGCGGTCTGTCCGTGAACGCTCTGGGCACCGCCACCGGCCTGGTGGACAGCGTTGCCCCGGTGTCCGGCGTGGTGAACACCGCCGTCGGCACGGTCGAGGGCGCCACCGGTCTGAGCGCCGCGCCGGTCGCCGGCCTGGTCGCCGGTCTCTGACCGCACCTCGTCGCCGCCGGGTCCCGGAACCGCACGCCGGTTCCGGGGCCCGCGGTTGCCGCAGGAAGCTCTCACGTGCAGTTCCGACAACAGGCCCTCGACAAGCTCCGGTCACCGGAAGAACTCGACCTCCCGATGCGGCTCGCCCGCCCCCAGGGATGGCTCGTCCTGTCCGTCACCCTCCTCGCCATGGCGGCCGCGTCCCTGTGGGCCGTGACGGGATCGGTGGCCTCCACCGTCGGCGCGCCCGCCATCCTCACGTACGGGCAGGGCAGTTACGTCCTGCAGAGCCCGGTCGCCGGACAGGTCACCGCGGTCCTCGCCACGGAGGGCGAGCGACTGCCGGCGCACTCGCCCGTGCTGAAGGTGCGGACCGAGCAGGGCGAGGAGGTCGTGCGCACGGTGGCCGCCGGCCGGATCACCGCGCTCGCCGCCACCCTCGGCCAGATCGTCTCCACCGGTGCGAACGTCGCCGCCGTGGAGAAGGTCGCCCACGCCTCCGACCCGCTCTACGCGACCGTGTACGTGCCCGCCGAGAACGCCGCCGCCGTTCCTTCCGGCGCCCCGGTCGACCTGACCGTCTCCTCGGTGCCCGCCCAGCGCTACGGCGTGCTGCGCGGCCATGTGCAGGCGGTGGACCGGTCGGCCCAGTCGGCCCAGCGGATCGCCGCCTACCTCGGGGACGCCCAGCTGGGCCAGCAGTTCACCCGCGACGGAAGGCCCGTGGCCGTCCTCGTACGGCTCGACACCTCCTCCGCGACGAAGAGCGGCCTCACCTGGTCGTCCGCCGGCGGTCCGCCGTACCGGCCCGACTCCATGACCCCGGCCACCGCCTCGATCCGGCTGGCCGACCAGCGTCCCCTCGATTGGCTGCTGCCGTGACCACCACCCAGGAGACCCGCGGCCGCCGGCGCGCCGCCCGGACCGGACGGCCCGTACCCAAGGCGCGGGGCAGGACCGTCCGCACGCCCACCGTGCTCCAGATGGAGGCCGTGGAGTGCGGCGCCGCCTCGCTCGCCATGGTGCTCGGCCACCACGGCCGCCATGTCCCGCTGGAGGAGCTGCGCATCGCCTGCGGTGTCTCCCGGGACGGCTCGCGGGCGAGCAACCTGCTGAAGGCGGCCCGCAGTTACGGCCTGACGGCCAAGGGCATGCAGATGGACACCGCCGCCCTCGCCGGGGTGACGGCACCGGCCGTCCTGTTCTGGGAGTTCAACCACTACGTCGTCTACGACGGCATGGGCCGCCGCCTCGGCCGGCGCGGGGTGTTCGTCAACGACCCCGGCAAGGGCCGCCGTTTCGTGCCCATGGAGGACTTCGACACCAGCTACACCGGTGTCGTGCTGGTGATGGAGCCGGGACCGGACTTCGAGCGGGGCGGCCGCAGGCCCGGAGTGCTCGGCGCCCTGCCGGCCCGGCTGCGGGGCACCGCGGGGACGATGCCGGCGGCGGTGCTGGCCAGTCTGCTGCTGGTCGCGGTGGGCGCGGCACTGCCCGCGCTCAGCCGGACCTACATCGACACCTACCTGATCGGCGGCCAGACCTCCCTGCTGGGCGTGCTGTTCGCGTCGATGGGCGCGTGCGTGCTGCTCACCGTCGTGCTGACCTGGCTGCAGCAGGCCAACCTGCTGCACGGGCGCATCATCTCCTCCACGCTCGCCGGCGCCCGCTTCCTGCGGCATCTGCTGCGGCTGCCGGTCACCTTCTTCGCCCAGCGCGGCCCGGCCGACCTGGTGCAGCGGCTCGCCTCCAACGACCAGGTGGCCGAGACCCTCGCCCGCGATCTGGCGGCGGCCGGCGTCGACGCGGTGGTCGTGGTGCTGTACGCGCTCCTGCTCTACACCTACGACCCGCAGCTGACGGTCGTCGGCATCGGCGTGGCCCTGCTGAACGTCGTGGCGATGCGGGTCGTCGTACGGCTGCGCGCCACCCGCACGGCGAAGCTGCGCGCGGACAACGCCCGGCTGACCAACACCGCCTACACCGGCCTCCAGTTGATCGAGACGATGAAGGCGACCGGCGGCGAGGACGGCTACTTCCGCACGTGGGCGGGGCAGCACGCCGCCACGTTGGAGGAGCAGCAGCGGCTCGGGGTGCCGACCGCCTGGCTGGGCGTGGTCGCGCCAGCGCTCGCCACCCTCAACAGCGCGCTGATCCTGTGGATCGGTGGCATGCGGGCCGTCGAGGGGCACATCTCGGTCGGACTGCTGGTCGCCTTCCAGGCGCTGGTGACCCGGTTCACCGCGCCGCTGACCCGGCTCAACGGCGTCGCTGGCCGCATCCAGGACTTCGCGGCGGACGTGGCCCGGCTCAAGGACGTGGAGAACTTCCGGACCGACCCCCGGTACGCCCGCCCCGACGGCGCCGACTCCACCCGCCGGCTGCGCGGACACGTGGAACTGGAGAACATCTCCTTCGGCTACAGCCCGCTGGACAAACCGCTGCTGACCGGCTTCGACCTGACCGTCGGACCAGGCCGGCAGGTGGCGCTCGTCGGCGGCTCGGGCAGCGGCAAGTCGACGGTCTCCCGCCTGATCTCGGGCCTGTACACGCCCTGGGACGGAGTGATCCGCATCGACGGGCAGCGCCTGGAGGACATCCCGCGCGGAGCCCTGGCGGCCTCCGTCTCCTTCGTCGACCAGGACGTGTTCCTCTTCGAGGGCACCGTCCGCGACAACGTGGCCCTGTGGGACCCGTCGATCCCGGACGACGCCGTGGTGGAGGCGCTGCGCGACGCGGCCCTCTACGACGTCGTGACCCGCCGCCCCGGCGGCATCCGCAGCAGGGTCGAGCAGGACGGCCGCAACTTCTCCGGCGGGCAGCGCCAACGCCTGGAGATCGCCCGCGCGTTGGTGCGCCGGCCCAGCATCCTCGTGCTCGACGAGGTCACCAGCGCCCTGGACGCCGAGACCGAGCAGGTCGTGATGGACAACCTGCGGCGGCGCGGCTGCGCCTGTGTGGTGATCGCGCACCGGCTGTCCACCGTGCGGGACAGCGACGAGATCGTCGTGCTCCAGCACGGCACGGTCGTCGAACGCGGCCGGCACGGGGAACTGGTGGCGCGCGGCGGCGCGTACGCGGCGCTGGTCAGGGAGCGGTGAGATGACGGCAGCGGACGAGCCGGACCTCGTACTCGGCGCGCTCGGCTCCCTGGGCACACCGATCGACTGCTCGGGCCTCAGCCGGCTCGACCTGGCGGGGCCGCAGGTGCTGTGGCTGGTCGCGGCCGGAGCGGTGGACCTGTTCGCGGTCGACGCGGCGCAGCAGGGCCACTGGCACCACCTGGGCCGGCTGGAGGCGGGCGCGCTGCTGCTCGGTCCCGTCGCGGGCCCGCGGCACACCCTGGTCGCGCGTCCGCTGCGGGACTGCGTGGTGCGGCGTATCGGGCTGCGCGAGCTGTACCAGCCGGCGAGCACCGAGACCTGGTCGTACGACGCGTACGGCAACCCCCAGTACGTGCCGCCGCGGACCAGCCCGCTGGAGTACGCCCTCGCGCTCGGCGTCGGTCGCGGCCTGTCCGTGCTCTTCCAGGCGCCGACGGCCGAGGAGCGGACGTCGGCGCCCACCGACGACGACGTGTTCTGGATGCAGGTCCCTCCGGGCAGCGTGCAGTACGGCTCGCTGTACGGCGCCGACGCCGCGGCCGACCTGCTGATGGACCCCGCCCTGTGGCAGAGCATGGTCGATCAGCAGTACCGGCTGCTGACCGCCCTGGACCGCTGGATCGAACAGCTGGAGCGCACCCACGAGACCCGGACGGCGGCCGGCATCAGGGCCGGTGAGGCGGTGCGCGACCAGGCCGACCGGACGCTGCTGGCGTCCATCGGCCGGTCCTCGGCGGCGCGGCCCACGGCCGCCGACGCCGACGCCACGTACGCGGCCTGCGAACGGGTCGCCCGGGCCGCCGGGATCACGTTGGCCGCTCCGCCGCAGGCCGGTACCGGGAGCGACCGGCTCGACCCGGTGGAGCGGGTCGCCCTGGCCTCCCGGGTGCGCACCAGGGCCGTACGTCTTCAGGGCCGCTGGTGGCGGGAGGACATCGGTCCGCTGGTGGGCCACCGGGCGCTGTCCGGGGCGCCGGTCGCGCTGCTGTGGCGGCGCGGCGGATACGTCGCCGTGCACCCGGCCACCGGGCGGGAGAGCCCGGTGGAAAAGGCGAACGCTGAGGAGTTCGAGCCGCGCGCGGTGATGTTCTACCGCCCGCTGCCCGACCGCCGGCTCGGCCCGCTCGGGCTGCTGCGGTTCAGCCTGCGCGGTACCGGCGGTGATCTGCTGAACCTGCTGTCCGCCGGGCTGGTGACGGTCGCCCTCGGGGCGCTGGTGCCCCTCGCGACCGGCAAGGTGCTCGGTCAGTACGTGCCCAGGGCCGAGCAGGGCCCGATCGTGCGGGTGTGTCTGGCCGTGATCGTCAGCAGCGTGGTGGCGGCGGCCTTCATGCTCCTGCAGAACCTCACCGTCCTGCGTCTCGAGGGCCGTATCGAGGCCACCCTCCAGTCGGCGGTGTGGGACCGGCTGCTGCGGCTGCCGACAACGTTCTTCACCGAGCGCTCCACCGGCGAGCTGGCGAGCGCGGCCATGGGGGTCAGCGCGATCCGCCGGCTCCTTGCGGGGGTCGGCCCGGTGGTCGTCCAGTCGGTGACCGTGGGCGCGGTGAACCTGGGGCTGCTGTTCTGGTACAGCGCCCCCATGGCGCTGGCGGCGCTCGGCATGCTCGTGGTGATCGGTGCCCTGTTCCTGGGGCTCGGGCTGTGGCAGGCGCGGTGGCAGCGGCGTCTTGTGGTGCTCACCAACAAGCTGAACAACCAGGCCTTCCAGACGCTGCGCGGGCTGCCGAAACTGCGGGTGGCGGCGGCCGAGAACTACGCGTACGCCGCCTGGGCGTCCCAGTTCGCGCGCAGCCGTGAGCTGCAGCGGAAGGTCGGCCGGATCAAGAACCTCAGCACGGTGCTGGGCGCGGTGTACCTGCCGGTGTGCACGCTGCTGATGTTCGTGCTGCTGGCGGGCCCGGCGCGCGGCTCGATGTCGGCGGCGGCCTTCCTGGCGTTCACCACCTCGGTGACGATGCTGCTGACCTCGGTCACCCAGCTGACCGGCGCCTTCGTCTCGGCGGTGGCCGCGCTGCCGCTGCTGGAGGAGATCAGGCCGGTGCTCGACGCCACGCCGGAGGTGCGCACCGCCAGTACCCGGCCCGGGCCGCTGTCCGGGGCGATCGAGGCGCGGCGGCTGTCGTTCCGCTACACCGACGACGGGCCACTGGTCCTCGACGACGTGTCCTTCCAGGTGCGGCCTGGCGAGTTCGTGGCGGTCGTCGGGCCCAGCGGCTGCGGCAAGTCGACGCTGCTGAGGCTGCTGATCGGGTTCGACCGGCCGCTGTCCGGCAGTGTGCTGTACGACGGCCAGGACCTGGCGGCCCTGGACCAGTCGGCCGTGCGCCGGCAGTGCGGGGTCGTGCTCCAGCACGCGCAGCCGTTCACCGGTTCGATCCTCGACGTCATCCGCGGCACGGAGCCGTGCACGGCCGAGGAGGCGATGGCGGCGGCCGAACTGGCGGGGCTGGCCCGGGAAATCGAGCGGATGCCGATGGGCCTGCACACGCTCGTCTCGGGAGGCGGCGCGGTCTCCGGCGGTCAGCGGCAGCGGCTGATGATCGCGCAGGCCCTGGTGCGCCGGCCGCGGATCCTCTTCTTCGACGAGGCGACCAGCGCGCTGGACAACGACACGCAGCGCACGGTGATCGAGAGCACCCGCAAGCTCAACGCCACCCGTGTCGTCATCGCGCACCGGCTGTCGACGGTGCTGGACGCCGACCGGGTCGTGGTGATGGAGGACGGCAAGGTCATCCAGCAGGGACCGCCCACCGACCTGCTCGCGGACACGGAGGGGCGGCTGCACGAACTGGTCCGGCGGCAGATGGCGTGAGGGCCGGTGAAGCCGGTCCGGTCCCGGCCCGGACGGTCTGGTCCCGGCCCGCACGGTCTGCTCCTGACCCGGGTGGTTCAGCCCTGGCCCAGGCCGTTCAGTCCTGGCCCGGGACGGGCGCCCCGGAGGGGACTCCGGCGGCGATGTACGCCTCGTAGCAGGCCTTCCACGAGATGTGGGCCCCGCCGTGCGGTCCCTCGAAGCGCTCACCGCGCGCCCTGGCGTCCAGGGCGGCCAGGCAGACCTCCCAGCCGGCGCCGGTGCGTGCGGCGGTGTTCTCGGCGGCGAGGACGTCGGTGAGGGTGAACCGAGTGTGCCCTTCCTCGGGTTCGTCGAGGTCGAAGTGGAGTTCGCTGCCGCCCCACTCGAAGGACAGGTGCCGGGGCGGGTCGACGGCGAGCACCGTGCCGGTGAACTCCTCCGCGCCCGACTCCCCGCGGAAGGCCACGGTGCCGCCGGGCCGCAGGTCCGCCTCGGCGCGGAACGGGAACCACCGCGCGAGTTCGTCGGGATCGGTCACCAGGTGCCAGACGCGTTCCACGGGGTGGCCGTAGGCGCGGGTGAAGCGCAGGGCGGGGCGGCCGTCGGTGAGCCGCAGGAAGGTGCCGGTGAGTTCGGTGGGCATGGAGATCAGTCCTTCGGGGTCTGCTCGGAGGGGTCCTCGGGGTCATCCGGCGCCGTGTCCGGGTGCCGCGCCCGGGGCGTCGAGGGGGCGTCGACGGTGCGGCGCCGCGGTGTGCCAGGGGCCGGCGGGCGGCCCCACTCCGCCCGCCGGTCCCTCGTGCGGAATCGCCCGGTCCCCGCGGCAGGGCCCGCACTCCCCAGCGACGGGACCCGTCAGGTGTGCGTGGGGAACGCGCGATCCCGGCTCTCAGAACGCGAAGACGCTCGTCGCCGAAGCGTTCTTCACGCACTCGTTGGCGTAGGTGCGCTCGTAGGTGACACGCCTGCCCTGCCAAACGCCCTGGGCCGTGACCACGACGGGGTTGTACTCCCTGGTGCACGCCACCCGGTCACTCGGCGTCAGCGCGCCGAAGTCACCGTCCGCGCCGCGGAGTTCCGCGCACGCTTCGCGCGCGGCCGGGTGGGTGCCGAAGGGCATCGGCGCGCAGCTCAGGGTGACGGCGCGCTCCGGTACGGCATGCGCCGCGCCGACGCCGTGGCCCACGGTGAGCACCAGGGCCGAGGGAGCGCGGAGCGCGGCGGTGGCCGGCACGGTGAGGGGCCCGCAGACGGCGGTGGCCGTCAGGCCGAGGGTCACTGCCCAGCGCGCGGTGTTCCGCATCGCGTGCTTCCTTCCGCTGGAAGTCGTCGGGTGCAAGTCGTCAGGTGCAAGTCGTCAGGTGCGGGACCGGCCGGTTCGGTGCCGGAGCCCGTGCGGGAGTCTGCCGAGTCCGCGACGGAAACTCACGTCGAACCCGCGGGTTTCGGTAACCTTGCGTATTGAATCAGTGGCGTGAAGTCACAGAAGGCAGTGGCTACAACCCTTTTCCCACGGGCCTGCCGATCATCGAATCCGGCCGAATGGCCTGTTTCCCGCGCTCGTCGATCGTCCTGAAACACTCCCGTTCCCCTCCCACTCCACTCCACTCCCGCCCACTCCGCTCCACTCCCGCCGGGAAGGCGGGAAGGGCTGGGCGGAGGATGGAGGATTCATCCACCGCTGACGTCAAAGATGGACGAACCGTCCTCTGGTGCGGTGCACGCGCGGCGCCTTAGCGTCAGCGAACCCCCGAGGACGGTGCCCTTCCCGCCGCACACCCCGCGCCGGCGAGCCCCCGTCCACCCGCCGCGCCACCACGCGCTCCACCGCCGTCCTCCGATGGAGCCCCCATGTCCCCGCAGCAGTCACCGCAGGCCCAGCCGCCCGCCCCCTCCTCCGCCGCGCCGTCCCTCACCGAGGTCGAGACCCACGGCATCGAGCGCATCCCCGACGCCGACCGCTCCGCCCGGCCCCTGGACCTGTTCCGCATCGCCTTCGGCGGCGCGAACACCTTCGCCACCTGCGTCCTGGGCGCCTTCCCGATCCTGTTCGGCCTCTCCTTCTGGCAGGGCCTCACGGCCACCGTCCTCGGGGTGGTCGCGGGCGCGCTGATCCTGTGCCCGATGGCGGTGTTCGGGCCCGTCAACGGCACCAACAACGCGGTCTCGTCCTCGGCGCACCTGGGTGTCCACGGCCGTGTGGTCGGCTCGTTCCTGTCGCTGCTGACCGCCACCGCGTTCTTCTCCATCTCGGTGTGGAGCTCAGGCGACGCCCTGGTCGGCGGCGCGCACCGGCTCTTCGGCCTGCCGCGCGGCACCGCGTCGTACGCCGTCGCCTACGCGCTGTTCGCCGCGCTGGTCCTCGTGGTCTGCGTCTACGGCTTCCGCTTCATGCTGTTCGTCAACAAGATCGCGGTGACCTCGGCGAGCGTGCTGTTCCTGCTCGGCGCGATCGCGTTCGCCGGTGACTTCGACCCGGGGTACGCCGGTGTGTTCACCGCCTCGGCGGACGCGGCCACGCGGTCCATGTTCTGGCCGTCGTTCATCGGCGCGGCCCTGATCGTGCTGTCCAACCCGGTGTCCTTCGGCGCGTTCCTCGGCGACTGGTCGCGCTACATCCCGGCCGACGCCCCGCGCCGCCGGGTGGTGGGCGCCGCGTTCCTCGCGCAGATCGCCACCCTGCTGCCGTTCGTGTTCGGTCTGGCGGCGGCCAGCATCATCGCCACCAAGGCCCCCGCGTACGTCGACCCCGCGGCCCCCGACTTCGTGGGCGGGCTGCTCGCGATCTCGCCGAGCTGGTTCTTCCTGCCGGTGTGCCTGCTCGCGCTGATCGGCGGCATGTCGACCGGCACGACCTCCCTGTACGGCACCGGACTTGACTTCGCCTCGGTGGTCCCGTGGCTGTCCCGGGTGCGGGCGACCGTGCTGGTCGGCCTGCTGGCCTTCGCGTTCATCTTCGTCGGGCGGTTCGCGCTGAACCTGGTGCAGTCGATCTCGACGTTCGCCACGATGATCGTCACCTGCACCACGCCGTGGATGGTCGTGATGATGCTCGGCTTCTACACCCGCCGCGGCTGGTACGACCCGGACGCACTCCAGGTCTTCAACCGGCGTCAGCGCGGCGGCCGGTACTGGTTCACCCACGGCTGGAACTGGCGCGGCCTGACCGCCTGGTGGGTGTCGGCGCTCGTCGGGGTGCTGTTCACCAACATCCCGGGGCAGTTCGTCGGCCCCCTGGGCGACCTGGCGAACGGCGTCGACATCAGCCTGCCGCTGTCCCTGGCGTCGGCCGCGGTGCTGTTCCTGGCGCTGCTGTGGCTGTTCCCGGAGCCCCGGGCGGTCTACGGTCCCGAAGGGCCGCGGCTGGCCCGAGCGGTCGACGTCCCGGTGCCCCCGGTCACCGGACCGGGCGTGCGGGACGGCGGTGCGGCGGCGGTGCCCGCGAAGGCCGGCTGAGCCGACGGCCGCGGCGTTGTCAGACCCCACCGCTACGTTGGCGGCATGACCAACTTCGTAATGGTGGCGGGCGCGTGGCTGGGTGCGTGGGCGTGGGACGAGGTGACGCCGGCCCTGCGGGAGGCCGGGCACGACGTCCACCCCCTCACCCTCAGCGGCCTCGCAGAGAAGAAGGACCTGCCGGCCGGGCAGCAGACGCACGTCGAGGACATCGTCGGCCACGTGGAGCGCCACGACCTGCGGGACGTCGTCCTGGTCGGGCACAGCTACTCGGGCATCCCGATCGGCCAGGCGGCCGAGCGGATCGGCGGCCGGCTGCGGCGTGTGGTGTTCGTCGATTCCAACATCCCGGTGGACGGCGAGGCGTTCGTGTCGGGCATCGGCGGCGACCACGTCCGGCGGGAGCTCGCCGCGAACAACGGCTCCTGGCCGCCCCTGCCCCCGGACGAGTACGCCGGCCAGGAGCTGACCGACGAGCAGATCCAGCGCATCCTCACCGAGGGCACCCCGCACCCCGGCGCCTCGCTCACCGAACCGGCCGTGCTCGAACGCCCGCTGGGCGAGCTGCCGGCGACGTACGTCAAGTGCCTGCTGGACGGGACCGAGCCAATGCCCGCCGTGGCCGAAGTGCTGAAGAGCGAGCACTGGGAGCTGGTCGACATGGACACCGGCCACTGGCCGATGTTCTCCCGGCCCCGCGAACTGGCCCAGGTCCTGGTCGAGGCCGCGGCCCAGGACTGACGAGCCGGCCGTCCGCTCCCGGAGGTGCCGACCCGCGCCTACCGGCCAGTGTCGTCGGGTGACGCGCGGGACGAACGACTTCGGGAGCGTACGGATGGCAAAGCACTGGGCGGACTTCCAGTACGAGATCGCTGGTTCATGGCCGAGTGCTGCCGCTGCGGCCGGAGAGCCTCACCGCTTCGGCATGGCGCACGAAATGAGTTTCGCGGATCGCTGCGTGCTGGCACCCTCAACCCATCTGCCCACGGTGAAGGACCGCCTCGACCAGTCGGCACTGACCGCTACTTCGTGAGGAGCGCCCAGGACGTGGCTCAGCTTCGCTGTACCGATATCGCTTACGCGTACGGCAGTCTCACCGTTCTGGACGGTGCGGATCTGTCGATCTCGGCCGGAGAACGCGTGGGCATCGTCGCCCCGAATGGAACGGGAAAGTCGACCCTGCTGCGGATAGCCGGCGGTGACCTGCTGCCGGACAGCGGGACCGTGACCCGCGCACCGGTGTCCACCACCGTTGTCCGCCTGGCCCAGGAACGGGACTCGCACGACGGCGAGGCGGTAGGCGACTACCTCGCCCGCCGCACCGGCGTCGCGCGGGCGCAGCAGGAGCTCGACGCCGCCACCCGGTTGCTGGAGCGGCAGCTGCCCGGCGCGGACGACGCCTATGCCGAAGCGTGGGACAGGTGGCTCGCGTTGGGTGGTGCCGACCTTCCCGAGCGTGCCGCCGATGTGGCGGCCGACCTGGGGTTACGGCTGGATGCCCGAGCCACCGCGGAGCTGTCCGGCGGGCAACACGCACGGCTGGCGCTTGCCGCCGTGCTGTTGGCGCAGCCGGACATCCTGCTGCTGGACGAGCCGACCAACGACCTTGACGACGACGGTCTGGCCCGGCTGGAACACCATGTCACGCACAGTCGGGCAGGTATCGCGCTGATCAGCCACGACCGCGCCTTCCTGGCGGCGACGGTGGACACGATCGTGGAACTGGACGAGTTCACCCGCCGCACCAGCGAGTACGGCGGCGGCTGGGACAGTTTCGTCGTCGAGCGCGCCGCCGCCCGGCAGCGCGCAGTGGACGCCTATGCCACCTACGAGACCACCCGGCAGCAGCTGACCCATACGGCCCGGGCCCAGCGGGAGTGGGCGCGTCAGGGTGCGGCCCGCGCCGTCAATCCGCGCCGGCAGCCCGACGGGGACAAGTTCCGCAAAGCCTCGCGGCTCGCCGGCGCGCAGAACACGGGTGCAGCTGCCGCCAAGGCAGAGCGTGCCGTGCACCGCCTTGATGCCGCGGCCCCCGAGCAGGTAAGGGAAGCGTGGCGGCTGCAGTTCACGATCGCTGAGGCCGGCACCCCGTCCGGTACGGCACTCTCCCTGCACGGGGCAGTCGTGCGGCGCGGATCGTGTCACCTCGGGCCCTTGGATCTCGAGGTCGGCTTCGGTGAACGTGTGCGGATCGCCGGCCCCAACGGCAGCGGCAAGACCACGCTGCTGAGCGCCCTGCTCGGCCGCCTGCCGCTTGCCCAGGGCAGGCAGCACACCAGCGCCGCTGCGCAACTGGGCGAGGTGGACCAGACACGGGCCCTGCTGGACTCCGAGCGGTCCACCGCCGACATCGTCGGCGAGGCAGCCGACATGGAAACCGCCCAGGCCCGCACCCTGCTGGCCAAGTTCCGACTCGGCAAGGACCTTGCCCTGCGACCGGCATCGTTGCTGTCCCCCGGTGAACGCACCCGAGCCGGACTCGCACTGCTGCAGGCACGCGGTGTCAACTGTCTCGTCCTCGACGAGCCCACCAACCACCTGGACATCGAAGCGGTGGAACAGCTCGAACAGGCCTTGACCTCGTTCGCCGGCACACTGCTGCTGGTGACACACGATCGGCGCCTGGCCGACGCCGTCCGCGTCGACCGCACCCTCCACGTCAGCGACTACCGGCAACCGTGAGCTGCTGCCGCGCCGACTTCTGGCGACCCGGACGTTCAACTCGGCGGTGACGCTCCACACGGCCGAAGTGCTGCCGGGAGCTGTCAGTACGTCACGGTGATCCGCCGTGCCGGGCCGTCCACGCTGACCAGGCCGCCGTACGGAATCACCAGCTGGGGGTCGGTGTGCCCGAAGTCGACGTCGAAGACCGCCATGGTTTGCGGGGCGTAGGCCGCCAGCGCGCGCAGTACCGCCTCGCGCTGCTCAGCGGCGTAACGCCGCCTGGCCTCAAGACTGTTCGGCTGCTCGAAGGACCATGCCTTGGCTCGGCCCATCAGCAGGGCGGGAAAGCGGGCCAGCAGGCCCCGCTCGCCCATGTTGCGCAGGATGCGGAAGACCTCCTCCCCGTTCGGCAGCTCCTCGGAGGTCTCCAGGAACAGCACGCCGCCCTCGTACGCGGTGGGATCGCGTTCGATCTCGCGGTCGGCCATCAGCAGCCAGGAGAGGATCTCGAGGTTGCCGCCCCAGGTCCGGCCCTCGACGATGCGCTCGGGCTGGTGCCAGATCCAGCCGTTGGCGGGCTGCGCGTCCGGTTCCGCGTCAAAGGTGGCCGGGTCGGCCCAGTCGCGGGCGGTGTCGCGGTAGCGCTCGGCGGGGCGGAGCTCGTACGGACCCGAGGTGAACAGGGCCGCGCGTACCGAGTGGGCGGTCAGGGGGTGGAGCGCGTACGGACGGCCGAGCTCCGTCATCACGCCGGCCCCGTGGTAGCCGACGATGCCCAGGTTGTACAGGAAGATCAGCAGATTGGTGTGGTCGCTGTACCCGAAGAACGGCTTGGGGTTGGCGCGGATCAGGTCGCGGTCCAGCAGAGGGAGCACGGTGATCTGATCGTCGCCGCCGATGCTGGCCATCACTGCCTTGATCGTCGGATCGGCGAAGGCGGCGTGGATGTCGTCGGCGCGCTCCATGGGGGTGGAGCCCATCTTTCGGGTGGTCGGGTATTCCACCGGGTGCAGACCGAACTCCTCACGCAGCCGCTCGAGTCCCAGCTCGTGCGGGAGCGGGAGGAGCCCCGGGAGGCCGGAGGAGGGGGAGATGACCGCTATGCGGTCGCCGGGACTGGGCTTGGGCGGATACACGGGTGGTCTCATGCGGGTGAGGGTAGGAGCCCGACTTGCCGTTGCTCACCTCCATTTCCGGCGGGGTGCTCCCCCGTCGATCACCTGCCGATGCTCCCGACACCGCCCACAGCGCCGGTTGCTGACCGGCAGGAGCGCGCCGTCAGATCCGCGGCGGCCAGCACGCGTAGCCTGCCAGGGGAAGCCCGATGTACGTACGTAGCCCTGCCTGAGTGGCGGAAGGCCGTCGCGTGTTCGGCGTAGGGGTTCGGCGGCTGGTTACTGACTGTCGCCGGTAACGGTGGTCCAGCGCGGGTCGATGCGGCCCAGCCACGCGTCTTGATCGTCGGCCAGTGGTTGCTTCAGAGGAAGTGGGAGGAACCGGCAGGCAAAGGAGAGGCCGGCGTCGTCTCCGTCGCCGCGGACATCGTGTTCCCACGCCTCGGGGAGGCCTGCGGGTGCCTGGAGGTGGAAGAAGCTGGTTCGTCGTGGCTGCCCCGTGTCGGGGTGAGGCTTGTCCTCCACGGCGAGCTGCCGGACCACTGTGGCTGTCAGCAGACCGGTTTCCTCGGCGACCTATCGAAGAACTGCTTCTTCCAGTCCTTCACCTGATCTGACTCCTCCCGCAGGGACCTGGGTACCGGCCTCCGGCATGCCGATGTGGTCGAACACCAGCAGCTCGGGGACGGCACGGTGCCGGACCACGTATGCAGCGACACGGATTCTGGGTCGGGTCATCCCGGCATTGTCCCCATCGGCACCGTTCGTGATCAACGGGAGCGTATCGGCTCCAGGTGCCGCCGGAAACGGCCCTGTTCTCGTACAGGGGTCCGTGACTGATGGGCTCGCATGTTGAGGTGTCGCGTATTCGTCAGCGGAGGCGGGTTCTTGTCCTGGCGGCGCGACAGACAGTGATCTCTGGAGGGGGGAGCCTTGCCTCCACTCTTCGACCTTGCATCGTGACCACGAGTTTCCGCTTACTCCAGGTAGAGAGCTGTCAAGCGTGGCAGTCTGCGAGTCATTTCGCCTTGGTCGTCGAAGTCGAAGTCCCCAGTGGAATCCAGCTCCGGGTATCGGATGGCGAACGCGCCGTCAGGGAGTTGCTTGCCGGTCGCCATGACGTGTGCGTTCCAGACGATGCTCAGCGTCTCCTCACGCGCTATGTCGCCGTTGGCCAGACCGTGGAGGAGACGGACGACGTTGGGGTTGCGGAGCCAGAGGAGTCTCAATGGGCGAGTCAAGACCTGTCTTCTTGCCCTGGGTCTTGCCGGGGATCTTGGTGACCTGCGTTTTCCCTGCTCATGAGAGGTGTGCTCGTGTGCCTGGTGGTCGCCGTTAGCCGTCTTTGGTCACTGTTGAGCGGCCTCGGACGGCCCAGAGACGGCCCACACCACGGTCCGTCGGCTCATCCGAGACCTACGAACTGATGGGCAACTCCCGGGCTCGCTGGCGCCCTTGAGCCCGCAGCTCCTTCGACCGGGTGTGGAAGGCGCTGTGGCGGTTCTGGTCGAGGTTCAACGGGAGATCGAGTTGGGAAATGAGCTGTGACTCCAAGGTCCACGGTTCCTTCTGCTCGACCCAGCACACTCATGCGTTGTCCGCCATCCACTGCCTCAGGGTGGCTTCGCCAGCCATGCCGAAGGTCATCCGCTTACCGCTGCCCACGCGGCGCAGCTCAAGTGCCAGTAGGCAACCGAGGGTGAGCCGCAGAGTGAGCCGGCCGCGTTGCCCCGGTAGTGGTAGCGCACCCGCTTGCGCAGGTTCTGTGTGCTGGTCCGGTTCGCCATGTACCGCGGGGCTATACCGACGTAGAGCAGGCGCCCGGTCTCCAGGTCTGGGTGGGGCGGCTCCCGAAAGTGCCACCCGTACACCCCTGCCGCTGCTCGAACAGGGCTCGGACGCACCAAGACCTCCTGCGCCGACCACAACCGATCGGGACTGACGAGAGTGATAGCTTCCACGAACCCTCCAGACGTGCCATGGCTGATCGTCGCAGGCTACTTTGTAATGGCAGGCGTGCCGGACAACAAAGAATCAAATGCGATTTGAAGTGATTCCGATTTCACTGCCGCTAACTGGCTGCTGAAGAATGGAGACTTGACTCTTGTCGCTCTCTCGAAAGATTCGCTCGACACGCTCGACGAATTGAGAGAATCGCGTCTCCTGATCGCCGTACGGTGCCGCATAAGTACGGTAGAGCGTGAGTTCTACTTCGAGGCGTGACCTGAAGTCCATCACGGAGAGCATTTGCTCCCGGTAGCCCGTCACCTGTAGCGCCCCCTCGATCAACACACTGATACCGCCCAGGGCGGCGATACCCCAGCGGGGTGCTGGCGTGGCAGCTGCCACGACCACGCCAGTTGAGAAAGTGAGAGAGCAGATACGCAGGCGGTAGTAGACGCGTTCACGGCGAGAGGCTTTCTTTCGAGCCCACGCTAAGGCGGACTCCACTTTTCCTAGAAACCACTGTTCCGGATTCGTCGAACTCTTTGGTTCTTCCATGACTCCACCCCATCCATGGTTCGCAAGTGAATGTATGCAGAATGTCGGGGCCTGTCGATCTCGTCAACGGCCTCTTGGAGAGGTCGGAGGGATCCCAACAGGCGAGTCAAGAGCCGTCGAGTGCGGTCAGTAGCCGGTGCCGGTGTACTGATCACCGGTCCCGCCGACCAGCGGATCTGAAGAAGCCCACGGCTCTAAGGGCTTGCCGATCATCAAGGTGTTGCTTTCGGGGCTGGGGCTCGTTGATGTCGTATGCGCATCCCGGACGAGACTCGTGATCAACTTGCTGTGAAGTTCGCGGTGTTGTTCCCGCATCTGGACGAGCGGCAGCGGCGGCTGCTGATGGGCGCGGAAGTCCGAGGGCTGGGGCATGGCGGTGTCCGGGCCGTGGCTCGGGCGGCCGGGGTGAGCGAGACAACGGTCCGCAAGGGTGTGTCCGACTTGGAAGCGGGCGAGTTTCTGCTGGGGCGGGTGCGGCGGCCGGGCGGCGGACGCAAACGCGTCGCGGACCTCGACCCTGGACTGCGGACTGCACTGTTGAGTCTGGTCGAGCCGGACGAGCGCGGGGATCCGATGTCGCCGTTGCGATGGACGACCAAGTCGACCCGCATGCTGGCAGCCGAGCTGACCCGCCAGGGGCACAGGGTCGGTGCCGACACCGTCGCCGGTCTGCTGCGAGAGGAGGGTTTCCGTCTGCAGGCCAATGCCAAGACGCTCGAGGGCAGTCAGCATGCGGACCGGGATGCCCAGTTCCGTTATCTCAACGAGCGAGCACGTGAGCACCGGGATGCCGGCCAGCCTGTGATCAGCGTGGACACCAAGAAAAAGGAACTGGTCGGCGACTTCAAAAACCCCGGCCGTTCCTGGCGGCCGACGGGCGATCCGATGCCGGTACGCGTCCACGACTTCGCCGACCCGCAGCTGGGCAAGGCCATCCCTTACGGAGTCTACGACCTGGCGGCCAACACCGGCTGGGTCAACGTCGGCACCGACCATGACACTGCCGCGTTCGCGGTGGAGTCGATCCGCCACCGGTGGCACGGCCAGGGCCGCGTCGCCTACCCGCAGGCTTCACGACTGTTGATCACTGCCGATGCGGGCGGCTCCAACGGCTACCGCACCCGGGCCTGGAAACTCCACCTCGCCCGGCTGGCCGCCGAAACCGGCCTGACCATCACGGTCTGTCATCTACCGCCGGGCACTTCGAAGTGGAACAAGATCGAGCACCGACTCTTCTCCCACATCACGAGGAACTGGCGCGGCCGCCCACTGACCAGCCACGAAGTCATCCTCGAGTCCATCGCCGCGACCACCACCCGCACCGGACTGCGCGTGAAAGCCGAACTGGACACCAACACCTACCCCACCGGAGTCAGTGTCGACGACGCCGAGATGGCGGCCCTGCCGCTGACCCGCCACGCCTTCCACGGCGACTGGAACTATGCCCTGCATCCCCGACCAGTCCCGGCCGTTGCGGAACCTCACACCTCCCAGACACCGGTAACGCAGTGGGGCCGTGCACTGCTGTCCACCCCCACACTGACCGGGATGTCCGGCCATCAACTGGACCGTCTCATTCAAACCCTGGCCCCGAAAGGAGATACCCAACGCGGCCGCCCGCCCCGACTCGCCTTCCCCGACCAGGTCCTGGCCACCGTGCTCCACCTACACGTCAACCTGGCCGCAGAACCCCTCGCCGTGCTCTTCGACAGCAGCCGCACCGCCATGCACCGCACCCTGCTGAAGATCAGACGACTACTCGAGGCAGAGGGCATCGCCATCCCGCCGACCACCACCCCACCCGCCGCTCTCACAGCCCTTCACGCCAGAGTCACTGCCCAAAGCAACAACCCCAACGGAAAGATCAAGACGACACGTTGATGATCGGCAAGCCCTTAGATGCCGTGGGCTTCTGTCGTTGTCGGTCGGCGTCGGCTGACCCCGGACGGCCCAGAGACGGCCCGGATGTCTATGTGCTGGGCGCACTGGCATCCTGGCATCGAGGGGGAGACATGGCACTGGGACGCAAGGGATCACGACGCATAGTTGTCGACGGAACGACCTACCGCTGGCGGCTGCGGCGCAGGCCCACCTACTGCCAGGCTCTCTGCTGGTCGCCGTGCACTTACGCCGCGGAGCATGCAGAGCACCCTGGGACGACTCTCGTCGTCACCACGAATCAGCCTCACACCGGCAATTGGCTCGGACGCCCGGGCACCCCGGTACTGCCCTCCGATGTCGCCGATGCCATCGGGACCGCCCTACGGCAGGGTTGGAATCCCACGCGTGCGGGCTCACCGTTCCACCTCGACCAGTCCGCCGGCTTCTCTCCCTCGCTTTGAACTCGCCGTAGGTGAGCACCGCTTTAGGAGTTCGATCCGCGTACGCTCCAGCCGCAGAGTTCTGCGGTGGCGTAGTCCGCCCAGGGGCACGCAAGTGTGCTGGTTTCCCGCGTCGTTGATGTCATCCGTGGATGTCAACCTGGTACGACAGCCGCTGAGGTTGCCAGGCCTGAGCATCGGCAGAATGGGGCCATGGACTCTGGACTTGCTGCACTGCTCGGCGCCGCCGTGGGCTCACTCGCCACCCTCGGCTCCGCGATGGTCACCGGGCGCGCGGCTGCGCGCTCGCAGTTCGCTCAGTGGCGCCGGCAGCACCGTCGGGACGCCTACGCGAACTACCTGGCCGCGGTGTACGACCGGGATGTCGCCCTAGATGCGGTGCGCGACTCGTTGCGGGGGGACCGACCAGACCTGCGGGAAGTTGACGAGAAGATGGAGTGTTTCTACGCCCAGGTCCGCGGCGTTCACCGAGCTGCCGAGTTCGTCATCCTCGAAGGTCCGCAGTCCGTGGTGGAGGCGCTCTATCGTGCGGTGCATGCGGCCGACGCCCTGGCCGAGGTCATGCGGCGAATGGTGCGTGATGCCCATGCGGGTGACACATCCCGCAAGGCTGCGGACACCGCACTCGCCGCTGAGCGGGAGCACCTGCTGTACCAGGCGGTGAAAGGCCTCCGCGTAGCGGCTGCGGATGTCCTCGGCGACAGTCGGATACGCGTCTCCTAGAGGTTGTCCCGTATGGGGTGCGGGTTGTCCGGTGAGGGCCAGGTTGTGGAGTCGGGCGATGCCGAGCATGGCCTGGTGAACGCTGTTGCCCTTGAGCCGGCAGTCGCGCAGGATCTTCCAGTTCTTCAGCCGCGACAGGGCGTGTTCCACGCGAGCTCGCGCCCGGCGGTGGATGGCGTTCTCCGCTTCCTGTCGGGGGCTGAGGTGCGTCTGACCTCGTCGCTTACGGTGCGGGATGAGCAGGCCGGTCCCCTGGTAGCCGCCGTCGGCGATGGTCGGTGCGCCGCGGCAGGCCCGATCGACGCCGGACTCCGTGAACGCCCGACAGTCGTTGCGGCTGCCAGGCAACGGCAAGCCGATCGCCACCACCAGGCGGCTGTTGGCGTCGATGACGACCTGCAGGTTGGTCGAATACCGGTAGTTCTTGCTCGAGGCGGCGACGCTGCGGTCGCGGGTAGGCACCAGGGTGCCGTCCACGATGTAGACAGTGTCCTCGCGAGGCCGACGAGCCGGCGAGACAGCCAGCAGAGGTGCCAGGTGATCGAGGATGCGGTCGGCCGCCGACTTCGAGACCCCGAACAACGGCGCCACCTGCCGCAACGTGAGGTTCGTGCGCCAGTACGTCGCCACCAGCAACACCCGGTCCTCCAGCGGCAGCCGCCACGGCCGGCCCCGCTGCACGTCACCACCGCGACGCCGTACCAACGCCACCAGCCTGGCGAACTGCACCTCGGTCAGCCCCGAGAACGGCTCGATCCACTTCGGATCATCTGCTGAGATCACCCCGCCCATGCCCAGCCAACGCACCAACCGCCCCACCGGTTACGGGACAACTTCTAGTCGTTTGGTCGGCGGAGCCTTGAAGCAAAAGCAGGACCGTCGACGATCTTGAAAACCGTCGTGGCGCGAGTCACCGTGGGTTCAAATCCCACACCCACCGCGCAGGTGAACGGCCCCTGACCAGGCGAATCGGTCAGGGGCCGTTGCGTTGCGTCGTGCCCGCTCGACACCGCGGTTCCCTGCGGTTCCCCGTGCGATTGGGCACGGATGGGGCACGGACGACTTCTGATCTTCCTCAACTCTGCTTCACTGATTGGCACCTGCGCCGGTACTCGAACCACCAGCGCTGAGCAGGGGAAGGGCTGCCGTCGACTGTCGTCATCTGTTGTCGTCGGCCCCCTTCGGACGGCCCACAGACGGCCCGAGCTGCCCCGGTCTGACCAGCCAACCTCGTGTCCGAGATGGGGATGAGGGGTGGCGCTTGCAGCGCTCAGCCGCAAAGGGCCGCGCGCTGCGGGCGCCGACTGTCCGTTTGGTGCTGTGTGGGTGTGGTGATCGCCGCTACGTCAAAGTCGAGCGAGCCTTCCTCTTGATGTGGCAGGCTTGCGACAGATGGATCGCATCAGAATTCATGACATCGAGGGGGCGTGAGGTATATGGATGATTCCGACACCGATCCGTTGGCTTCAAAAGTATTAAGATGGCTCTCGGATCAGGGCTATCCGCTGGAAATGAGAGTGGCCCAGAAATTGCGAGACAATGCCATCAGGTTTACTCAGTCCGAGTACTATCGAGATGCAGAGTCTGGCGATCTCAGGGAAATTGACCTCAGCATCCGAATCCCCCTGCGCGAATATGATGAAGAAATTCCAACCCCCTACCTCTGCCCTGTCATTGAGTGCAAGAGCTCTCCTGGGAAACCTTGGATTCTCTTCTCTGGCGGGGTGAAACTCTCCGATGGCGCAAAGATCGCACAGCGTTACGTGCTGGAGAGAGCATGGAAGCACTGGAGCAACTTCGCCAGCCAGGCCGTGAAGGGGCGGGTCGGGTCCGGGCCCTGGGAGCTTCGCTTCCCGTCGTTTGCTTACGGCGATCCACCTGCCTACTCGGCCGTCCGCACTAGCCTGGGGAAAAGCAGGGAGGATGCGGCATACGGAGCCATGACGAGCGTCACGAAGGCTGCGTATGGAATCGCGAACAAGTATCCACTGCGTGGAAACACTGCGTATCACATCGCTATGCCAGTGATCGTCGTTGATTCCCCCATCTATTCTTGCAGGTTGGGATCCCACGGAGAGCCTGAAATCGAAAAGGTGACCAAGGGAACTATTGTTTGGCGAAACAGGGTTCCCGCCAACGAAGCAAGCCATCCGATCATCACCGTTCTGTCGGAAGAGGCGCTCCCGGAGTTCTGTTCGAACCTGAATAGGACCGCCGATTCACTCAGAGCGTATTTCGAACGCTATCCCTGGCATGATCACCCGATGTGAGACTCAGGTCGGCGGAGTCGACTTTGGGGCCGATCCATCTCCAGCAAGGCCGTGACCAGGGGCAAGAGTGCGGGAGCCACGTCTCCGGTGCCATTGTGGAGGAGACGGGTGAGTGTGTCGGCGAGAGTGCACTGTTCGCAGAGGCGCCCGCCGAGCAGGAGTCCTTCGAAGCCGCAACGGTCGCAGAAGAAGTCGCACCTGACCACGAAGCAGGACACCCGGGTCGGCGACTGGGCCAGGGCCAACAACCTGGAGCTCGTCTACGCGCCGACCAACAGCTCCTGGCTGAACCGGATCGAGGCCCAATTCACCGCCCTGCGCTACTTCGCCCTCGACGGCACCGACCACGTTGGCCACAAGGAGCAGGGCTGCATGATCCGCCGCTATATCTTCTGGCGGAACAAGCACGCCGCCGACGAACGCCTACGCGAGGTCGTCGCCAGGGCAATTGGCGTCTGCATCAGGTGACCGCCCGGCGATAGATTTGCCGTGAACCGCCCTCCGGACCCGGATCAGTGGCTTCAGCGGGGGTGAACCCGAGACGTTCGTAGAAGGCGCGTGCACCGCTGGCAACAGCGCCCGGGTGGTCAGCCCCGAAGGTGACCACCTCGATGCTGCCCGGGCCAAGTACGAACCTGCGCGTTGCGTCGGCCATCAGCGCCTCACCGACGCCCTTCCCACGCGCCTTCTCTGAGACGACGAGCCAATGGACGTGGTAAGTCGGGGGCTTCGCACCAAAGAGCAGACCGCCGAGGATCCCCGATCCCGAGGAGACGGCGACGAGCGCGGCGGACCGGCGAATGTGCCTGTCCACGGCGCTGTGGAAACCAGGGTCCTCGACCATCGGGCCGAACCAGTGCTCGACCTGGGCTGCCAAACCGAGAAAACCAGGCAAGTCCTGCTCTCGCGCGAGTCTGACGATCACCCGAGCAGTCTGACAGACGACTCGAGGTGGCGGCCTCCGACGCGAGTGCCTTCGCCTGCCAGGGAGACGGGCGAGCCCGCGGTGGCCGCCCCGCTTCTCCCGGGACGGTGAAGCGGGGAGCCAGATGATAAGGCTGGTTGATAAGATAGCCTTAGTATGTGAACGATGACCCGGACCCCGACGAAGTCGCCTCGGTCCTGCTGGCCGGTATCAGCGGGCTGGTACGACGGGTGCGCCAAGTACCCGTCGACGGCGGACTCACCATGCCCGAGCGGACCGCGCTGTCGCGCCTGGATCGCTCAGGCCCCACTACCTCCTCGGCGTTGGCCCGCCAGGTGCAGATCACCGCGCAGGCCATGGGGGCGACACTCAGTGCGCTGCGGACCCGTGGGCTGGTCGAGCGCCACCCGGATCCGAACGACGGCAGGCGCATGGTGCTGTCCGTGACCGACGCCGGTGTGCAGGCGCTGAAGGACAAGCGCAACGCGCGGGCCGAACTCATCGCGCGGTCCCTGACCAGCGGCGCGTTCACCCCCGCCGAGCTGGAACAACTCGCATCGGCCGCACCGCTGCTGGAGCGGCTGGCCCAGAACATCTGACCCCGGCGGAAACAGGGAAGCGCACCGATGACGGCTTCTCCCGAGACGCACGCCCCGCGCCGCCCGGCCGATGACCGGTACAAGTGGACGGCGCTGGCGAATACGACCGCCGCGGTCTTCATGTCCGCGCTGGACTGCTCGATCGTGCTGATTGCCCTGCCGGCGATCTTCCGAGGCGTGCACCTGGACCCGCTGGCGGCCTCCCTGCTCCGCGGCACCAGCCCCACCGCCAAGCCCCTGGCACCACGAACGGCCACCATCGGCGACACCCTTGCCACTTCGACCGACGACGGGACAGAAGCACTGTATGGGGAGAAAGGCCATATACGCCTCGATCCCGGCAACTAGCAGGCTTCCACAGGAGAAACACCCATGGCACTGACAACCATCGATCCCCCGCCCGCGCTCGTGGTGATCGACCTGCACAAGGGCATCGTCGCGGCCCACACCGACAGCCAGGCGGCTGCCGCCGTCAAGCAGGCGACGCACCTGACGGCCGAGTTCCGTCGGCACGGCCTGCCCGTGGTCCTGGTCAACGTCACCGGACGCGCGCCGGGACGCACCGAAACCCAGCGCTCCGGGAGCGGCGCCGCGCTGCCCTCCGGCTGGGCCGACCTCATCGACGAACTCGACGTCCAGCCGACCGACCACCTGATCACCAAACGACGGCGCAGCGCATTCCACGACACCGGGCTCGACACCCTCCTGCGGGACCTGGGCGTCACCCAGCTCGTACTCGCCGGAATCGCGACCAGCTCAGGCGTGGAGTCGACCGCCCGCTCGGCCTCCGACCACGGCTACCACGTCGTCCTGGCCACCGACGCCATGAGCGACCCTGATGCCGATGCCCACCGCCACAGCACCGAACGCGTCTTCCCGAAACTCGGCGAGACCGCCACCGTCACTGACATCATCGACATGATCGAGGCAACGCGATGACTCTGCTGGGCCGCATCCTGAAGAACCGCAGAGCAGGCGAGACCCACGCGGCGTGGAATCTGCCCCATCTGCAAGGTGCCGAGTCGCTGACCCTCACCAGTAGGAACTTCGGCGACGGAGACTCCCTTCCGCTGGAGCACTGCCTCAGGAACATCGGCGGCGACAACCTGTCCCCCCACCTGGCCTGGACCCCGCCGCCGGCCGGCACCGCCCAACTCCTCCTGGTCATGGAGGACATCGACGTCCCCATAGCCAAGCCCGCTGTGCACTGCGTCGCCCTGATCGACCCGGCAGTCCGAGAGCTGGAGCCCGGTGCCCTCGACGCACGGCAGCCGGCCGCCGGAGTGCAGGTGTTGCGCTCCAGCATCGGTCGCGGATACCACGGCCCCGGACCCATCAAGGGCCACGGGCCGCACCACTACATCTTCCAGCTGTTCGCCCTCGCCACCCGCGTGGAAAGCACCCCCGACACAGCGCGGCCGAACCGGGCACGGCCCCGCGCCCTCCTGCCCGCCATCACCGCACCCGTCCTCGCCCGCGGCCGGGTGGACGGTCGCCGGCTGACGCAGTGGGCACAGGCCCTCGCGCGGCGGGCGGGCGGCGAAGCTGTAGCGGCCCGGGCAGCGCAGGTGGTCGCCTGCCGGCCGTGGCCGCCGCCCGGACGCGGGCGGCGGCCACGGGCCCTCACATGGTGAGGGCCGGCGATGCGGCCCGGCGGGTGGACGGCGTGCCCGTCCCGGCGACCGACAGCGGGCCCGGAGTCACCGACACGGAGTCCGCCGCCCAGCGCTGCGCGGCGGTGTCGTCGCGGACCTTCACGACGATGTCCGCGCCCGCCTGCGTCGAGGCGGAGGCGAGGGCGAGCCCTTCTTCCCAGCGGGGCAGCAACTGCCCCTGCCCGCCCACGTCGTAGCGGACGTCGGGGGCCCGCGCGTCGCCGGCCTCCGCACAGGTGCCGAGGACGACCACACCCGCGTCGGCGTGCGAGTCCAGACAGAGGCCGGGGTCGGCGACGCTGCGCAGCAGCCCGTCGTCCTCCAGCGTCCACCGCTGGCTCCAGGCCGAGGAGCACTCGGCCAGTTCGGTGGGGGCTCCGGCCTTCGCCTCGCCCCGGACGGCCAGGCACAGGCCGGCCGCGACGTTGCGCAGCCGGGTCTGCTCGGTCGACGGGGACGGCCCGGCGGCGCCGGGCGTCGCGGAACCGGCGGACGGTGTCCCGGAGTCGGTGCCGTGCGCCGTGTCCCCGGTGCCGGTCACGCCGGTGGACGCGGTCGGCGCGGTGCCGTCGCCGTGCGGCCACAGGCTGACGCCGAGCACGGTCGCGAGCAGTGCGGCGCAGACCACGCCGAGGCCGGTGCGCAGCGCCCGGGACGAGCGCGGAATGCCCCGGACACGGCGGCCCGGCGCGGCGAACCGGGAGAGCAGCCCGTACCGGCCGCCGCCGGTCGGCCGTCCCCCGCCGTGCCGGGCGGTGCCTTTCGCGCGCGTGGTCTGCCCGGCGCGGCCCGGACGGGAGTCGAGGTAGCGGCGGGCACCCCAGCCGAGCACCGCCTCGGCGAGCAGCGCACCCGGTGCGTTCTCCACCTGGCCGAGCTGTCCGGCGGCGGCCCGGCAGTAGCGGCAGTCGTCCAGATGCCGCTGGACGTCCGGCAGCAGGCCGCCGCCGCGGCGGATCGGCACCTCGAGCAGCCGGTTGTGGAAGCGGCAGTCACCGGTGGGCGCGAGTTCGCGGTGGGCGCGCACGCAGCCCTCGCGGAACTTGTCCCGGGCCTCTTCCAGGGTGCGGGAGGCGGTGTCGAGGTCCATGCCCAGCAACCCGGCCGGGACGTCGAGCGGTTCGGCCTCCACCTCGGTGTGCCACAGCAGGCACTGGGCGGCCGGGGTGAGGCCCTCGAAGGACCGCTGGGCGAGCCGGCGGTTCTCCGGGACCAGGTTCGCGGCGGCCCGCATGCCCCGGCCTCCGGCGGGTTTGTGCAACTCCGGCAGGGCGGCGCACAGGCGGTCCTGGCCGGCCCACAGCCGGACCGTGTCGCGCACGGTCAGCAGCAGCCGGGGGCGCAGCGCGACGCCCGGCTCGCCCAGGGTCAACCGGTCGAGGACCTGGTGGAAGGCGGCCGAGGCCACCATGGCCGCGACGGGTGCCGGGGAGGCGAGGCAGATCACCGCGTAGTCGTGGACCGGCTGCCAGTGCCGTGCGGTCAGCAGGGCGACGCACTGCGCGACTTCGTCGTCCGTGCTGCCGGTGAGCCGGGCGGCGAGGGACTCGTCGGGCTCCCCGGGTATCCCGCCGGGCGGCGGGCTGGGAGGACGAGAGGGGTGGGGGGTGGGCACGAAGAGCTTCCTTTGGTACGTACCTGTGTGGAGCGGGCCCGCGGGTCTGGCACACGGCCGGCGGACGAATCGGCTCGACTCCCCAACTGTTCCTTGGAAACCGGCCCTTGCCCACGCACGGGCCGCTCAGCCTTGCACAGCTCGGCGACACACAACAAGACATACCGACAAGAGGGGCATCATTGACGGGAAGTCAGGAAGCGGGACGTCACCGGGCGCTGTGCGCGTACGCTACCGCGCGGCCCACACGTACGCGCTCCCACCGCCGCCACACGCGCGGTGTGAAGTGTGCGACATCCCTCGCTCTGTGACGTGACTTCGGGATCCGCGGGGACGTCGGGCACCCGAACCTGATCCGTCCCCTGGGGGCACGCTTGGCGGTGGCGACGTGGCAGCGGCCAGGTCAGATCGTGACGACTGGTGCTTGCAGTTCGGCCACCGACTCGTTCGGATTCTCAGAGAAGTTGAGTGTGACCTCCCGCGCATGCCCGTCGAACCGGTAACCGTGGTCGTCGACCCAGCGGACCAGCAGCTGGCTGGTGCTCAGAAAGCCGTGAGCCATGCCGCGGTGCACGATCGTGGCGGCGCATTCCACCAAGGGCAGCGAGACGATCTGGAGGTCCGCGTCCTCCCTGACTCCCGCGGGGACAGGGAGGCCGACGTGCACGACGATCCCGTAGTCGCCTTCGTCAGGAGTCTCGAAGTAGACGGTGCGAGGGCCGGTCGGAGCAATTCCGGCAGAGTTGAGCCGTCGGCGCAGCTCGTCGAAGAGCCGGCCGATGAGCGGGCCGGTCTCGTCAGGGCTGAAGCTCGTGGCTGTCGCGCTCAGTTCAGCCAGACGGACCGCGGGCAGTTGCCTGATGACGACGTCTTCCTGGGGCATGGAACCCTCGTTCTCGATCGACCGGAGCCTCGCCTCGATCTGGGCCAGGCCCGACGCCGCGTCCGCCAGGGCCGCTTCCAGCTCGGCGCGTCGTAGTCGCAGCATTCCACGCAACTCCTCGGTGCTGATGTCCTCGTCGAGGATCGTCAGTACCTGCTGCAGTGTGAAGCCGAGGCCCTTCAGCGCGACGATCCGGTTGAGCCGGGACAGCTGTGCCGCCTCGTAGAAGCGGTAGCCGCTGGACTGGTCGACGTGCGCGGGGCGCAGCAGGCCGATGGCGTCGTAGTGCCTGAGCATGCGAAGAGAAACACGTCCATGCCTGGCGAAGTCTCCGATGGTGAACATGACGCCTCGAGTGTTGGCCCTCACACGGTGGCAGGGTCAAGAGATTACGGGCGGACTGCAAGTGGTGTTGGGCACTGTCCGTGCCCGCCGGGAGCCGTTCCCGGCGGCCTGTCGTCGCTGGTCCGGCGACTGCGGCTCGGCTACGACTCGGCTACGACGATGTAGAACGTCATCGCCGCGAGGAAGAGCCCGGTGGAGAAGTGGTCCAGCCAGCGTCGTGCCGCTTCCTCGGTGAAGTATCCGGCGGCCACGGCGCGCTGTGTGGTCCGCTCCAGTCCGAGGATTCTGTCGGCTGCCTGGACGTCTCGGAACACGGGGGTGATCGGGATGACCGCGGGCACCGCGAATCCTGCCCCTGCCGACAGTCGGGGGAGCTGCCTGCCGATGCGGGAGTTGCGGACGACGTTGTCCGTGACGTACTGGGTGTAGGCGCGCGAAAGGCCGCTGTCCGGATGGTCGACGGTCAGGGTGTCCCAGTCCGGCTCGCCCATGACGAGCCGTCCACCAGGTCGTAGCACGCGGTGAATTTCGCTGAGCACTCGCACAGGGTCGGCGACGTGTTGCAGTACCCGGTCGGTGCGGGCACGGTCGACGGTGTGGTCGGGCAACGGCAGGTCGTGGATGTCGCCGAGTCGCACGGTGACCGTGCGCTGGTCAGTGGTGCGCTCCCTGGCGGCGTCGACCGTGGCCTGGTCGTGGTCGATACCGATCACCGTTCCTGTCGCCGTGACGGCTTGGGCGAGCGAGGCGAGATCGGTGCCGGGACCACAGCCCAGGTCGAGCGCCGTTTGGCCCGGGCGCATGTCGAGTTCCTCGAGCATGCGCCGCTTGTAGGAGCGGCCCAGGTCGGTCCCAGCGACCCGGTCGAGGTAGGCGATCGGGTCGGGGGTTGCGGTCTCGAACGCTGTTGAGGTCATGGGAGGCAGTCAATCAACTCCTGTGAGCCGACGAGACCTTGGCGAGCCGATGGAGTCGGTCGGGAGCGCCGCGCGCACGCTCCCCGTCGGCGACGGATGTCAGATCTCCCAGGAGCGCAGGCGGTCGGCGGCGCCGTAGACGTCGGTCTTGCCGGACATCAGGTCGCGGGTGAGGTCGACGAGGGCTCCGTAGGGCGGGTCGATGCCGACGCCGCTGACGAACATGTAGGCCACGGCCGTCGCGCAGGCGAAGCGGGCGTTGGCCGAGGGCAGGGGTTTGAGCACGGCGAGGGTGTGCAGCAGCGCGGCGGCCCGCCAGGCCGGGTCGGAGTCGACGCCGAGACGCGGCGGGTCGACGCGGTGGCGGGCGACGGCGGCCACCAGGGCCGAGAAGTCGTCGACCGTGGGCTGGCCCGGAAGGACCTCCTCGTGGCGCTGGAGCAGCCAGGGCACGTCGATGTGGATGACGGGGGTCATCGGTCAGGCTGCCCGCCCCTCGCCCTTCGTGGTTGCCTCGTCCTCGGGAAAGGCCGTCGCGAACTCGTCCGCGTGGGCGGTGAAGAACCGCCGGAAGGCCTCGGCGCCCTCCTGGAGGGCCCGGTGCCGGGCTATGTCCGCGGCGGCGGCCTCGCGCACGAGCGCCTTCATCGACGTGCCGCGTTCCTTGGCGATCTGACGCAGGTCCTCAAGCTCGCGGTCGCTGAACTCCACATTGAGAGCTGGCATGGTCAACACGGTACCGCGCGGGTACTTTCCCGTAAATGTCGGCTGGTCACAGCGCCGGGACGGCGGTACCAGCCGACGGGTCCGCGGCCGTGGGGGGGCGCCGCCGCGCCGCTGGGGACGCGGCGGCGTTCCTGTGGTCCGGCCCGCTCACCCCTTTCCGGAGTGGGCGGGCGGCCCGGCCGGCCGTCCCTGGTCCGCGGCGAAGGAGGCCATCCAGGCCAGCGCGGCGTTCCAGTTGATGGCCGTCTCGTTCGTCGACCAGGACTCGATGTCGTCGATGTAGCAGAACTGGCCCACGCAGCCCTGGAGTTTGCTCTGCGCGTACGGGTCCTGGATGCTGGAGTTGGCCCCGCCCGCGATGGTGCCCTTCGGCGGGTTGGGCAGGCTCGGCTCGAGCTCGTGCGCGTACCAGCGGCTGTGCTGGTTGTGGGAGCTGACCGTGCCGTAGCCGGTGACGTAGGAGATGTTGAGCGCGTTGCGGCCCAGGATGTAGTCCATGCTCTGCACCGCGCCGTCACGGAACTTCGTGGCGCCGTCGAGGTCGTAGGCGGCGCCGAGGACGCGGGCGTTGTTGAGGATCTGGCTGTTGGAGCCCCAGTCGTACATGTTGTCCGCGGGAGCGTACGGCATGCCGTACGGCTGCGCCTTCAGCGTGGCGAGGTACGTGTCCGCGCCCTTGATCACCGACTGGCGCACCTTCTCCCGGCCGGGCAGCTTGCTCGGGACGGTGGCGAGGTCGAGGCGGGCGGGCACCGCGGTGGAGGCCCAGTCGAAGCTGACGCTGCCGAAGATGTCGGCCGTGTGCAGCGGGGACTTGGTCACGTAGTCCGCGAACTGCTTCTCACCGGTGGTGAGGTAGAGCTCGGCGGCCGCCCAGTAGAACTCGTCGGTGGCGTTGTCGTCGGGGTAGGCGCCGCCGCCGATGCCGTCGTCCGGGTCCGGGTAGAGGGCGGGATGGGCGAGGGCCGCGGTCCAGGCCGTGCGCGCGGCCCGCAGGGCCTTCGCCGCGAACGCCCGGTCGTAGGGCTCGTAGAGGCGGGCCGCCTGCGCGGCCGTCGCCGCCAGGTTCAGGGTCGCCTGGGTGGTCGGCCGGTGCAGTTCGCGTTTCTGCGGGTCCTGGCTCGGCAGCAGCGGCAGCCCCGTCCAGTCCTCGTCGTGGACCTTGCTGTGCGCCATGCCGGCCAGCGGCTGCCCGGCCGGCACCTGCATCTTCAGCAGGAACTCCAGCTCCCAGCGGGCCTCGTCCAGGATGTCGGGCACCTTGTTGCCGCTCTCCGGGAGGGCGAGCGTGCGGTCACCGAGGCTCGCGGGCCGGGCGGTGCGGGCGTGCAGGGTGCGCTCGTAGGTGCTCAGCAGTCCCCAGGTGGTGATGCCGCCGTTGACGACGTACTTGCCGTGGTCACCGGCGTCGTACCAGCCGCCGGTGACGTCCAGCGTGTAGTCGCACAGGCCCGGCTGGCAGGGCACGTTGGAGTCGCCCTGGTTGGGGGCGGCGTCCAGGTGGCCGGCCGGGCGGCCGTAGCCGGGCCGCAGGTCCTCGCGGATCTCGATGCCGCTGCGCTGGGTGTAGTAGTGCTTGAGCGAGTCCAGGCGGAGCTGGTCGTAGACGTCGGCGCCGATGTCGAACGGGTGGCTCGTCTCGCCGTCGGCGACCAGGGTGAAGCCCTTGCCGCTCCCCTTGTAGGTGCCGAAGTCGATCGAGTGCACCTTCTGCCCCGAGGAGACGTCCGTGCCCCGCGGCGCGCTCCAGCCGTGCGCCACGGTGGTCCCGCGGGCGTCGCGCAGCTGCCAGGGCAGCTTGGCGCCGGCGTCGGTGACCAGGGTGGCGTTCTTGGGGCCGCCGGGCAGATAGCCGACCTGGTTGACCCGCACCCGCGGCCCGGTGTCGGGCTCGTACACCTCCGGCGGCACCCCGCCGAGGAGCGACACGTCGTCCAGGCAGAAGCGCCAGGGGTCCGCGGTGCCACCGAGCTGGAAGGCGACCTGACCCTGCGTCGTGTCCACGGGGGAGGTGAAGGTGTACGAGTAGGTGTTCCCCGAGACGCTCAGCTGCGGACTCACCTCGAACCAGGTGTCGTACGGCTCCACCGAGAGCCCCGCGACCGCCCGGACGACATGCGCGTCGGGGGTGCCGGTCGCCGTGAACGACATCCGGTAGCTCTCCCCCTTCACCAGGGTGATGTCGTTCTGTCCGACGGCGGCGTCCCAACGGTTGGTGGTGCCGCCGGGCACGTCCGCGCACAGCCGGCCGTCGGACAGGCCCGCGGTGACGTTGCTCGTCCACCACGGCTCGATGGTGCTGTCGAAGGTGCCGTTCCTGATCTGCTCGACCTCGTCCGCCTGGGCCTGCGAGGCGGACGGCAGGGCGGTGAGGGCCGCCCCCAGCAGGGCTGCCACGGACAGCAGGGTGGTTCTGCGTCGTTTCACGTCTGGGCTCCTCGGAGGAGGTACGGGCGACACCCGTGGGAGCGCTCCCAAGGGCGAAGGCACCATGGTTGTTGCAGCCATGACATCCGTCAACGGTCCCGACGGGACGTATTGCCCGTCCGCGCGCCCGACCGGCAGGGGGTCGCCGTCCGTACGGCGCCGGTACGCACTAGGCTGGAACGGAAGTGACGCACCGTTCACTGTGAGTGTGCGCGATGGAGTGGCGACGATGAGCCCCGTGTATCCGTTCGACGAAGCCGCCACGGCTCGGGCTGTCGTCGACGAGCACGGCGTCCTCGTCGAATGGAACGAGGGCGCGCGCCGGCTGCTCGGCTGGGCGCCCGACGAGGTGCTGGGCGAGCGGGCCGCGACCCTGCTGGCCGACGGCCCGGCCATCGCCCTTCCCGACGAGCCCCGCTGGAACGGCGTCCTCACGGTGCGGCACCGCGACGGGCGCGCCGTGCCCGTCTGGATCCTGGCCCACCACCGGCGCCCGGAGGACGGCGGCGACTGGCTCCTGGTCACCCCGCTGGAGGGCACCGGCCCCCCGGGCCCCGACGACCCACTGGCCCACGCGGAGCTCATCCAGTCCCCCTGCGCCGTGGCGATCTACGACGAGCGGCTGCGGCTGCACGCGATGAACGCCGCCATGGCGGACGTGCTGGAGGTACCGGCCGAACGCCTGCGGGGCCTGCGCCACTCCGAGATCGGCGGCCGCCGGCAGAGCGAGGCCTTCGAGTGGCACCTGCACCAGGTCCTCACCACCGGCCGGGGGAACGACGTACGGACGTATGTGCCGATGGGCGGCCACGGCCAGGTGAGCGCCTGGCTGGCACGCCTGTCGCCGATCACCGACCGGCGGGGGCAGGTGCGCGGGGTGTGTGTCGCCGCGCACGACTTCACCGAGCAGTACCGGGCTCGCCAGCGGCTGCAACTGGTCAACGAGGCGAGTGTGCGCATCGGCACCACCCTCGACGTCCCCCGGACGGCACAGGAACTCGCCGACGTCTGCGTACCGGCCCTCGCCGACTTCGTCAGCGTCGACCTGCTGGACCCGCCCGAGCACGGCGGGGAACCCCTCACCGGGCCGGTGGCGATGCCGGCCGCGCTGCGCCGGGTCGCCCATCGCTCCGTCGAAGCGGGCAGCCCCGAGGCACTCGCCGTCACCGGGCGGACCGAGCTGTACCCGGCCACCTCCCCCCAGGGCGCCTGCCTGGTCACGGGCCACGCCGTGGTGATCTCCAAGGAGTCCGGCGACCTCGAGAAGTGGCTGTCCTGGGACCCGGTGCGCCGCCTGCACTCCGGGGAACTCGGGGTCCACGCCACGATGTCCGTGCCGATCCGGGCCAGGGGCGTGACGCTCGGGGTCGCCGTGTTCACCCGGTTCCGGCAGCCCGCCCCCTTCATGCCCGACGACGTGCTGCTGGCCGAGGAGGTCACCGCCCGCGCAGCCGTCTGCATCGACAACGCCCGGCGCTACTCCCGCGAGCGGGAGACCGCCCTCGCTCTCCAGCGCAGCCTGCTGCCCCGCAGCCTGCCGCGTACCGCCGCCCTCGAAGCGGCCTCCCGCTACCTTCCGGCGGCCCGGGCCGGGGTGGGCGGCGACTGGTTCGACGTGATCCCGCTGTCCGGGTCCCGGGTCGCCATGGTCGTCGGGGACGTCCTCGGGCACGGTGTGCAGGCCTCGGCCAGCATGGGCAGGCTGCGCACCGCCGTACGCACCCTCGCCGACATCGACCTCGCACCGGACGAGTTGCTCACCCACCTCGACGACGTGGTGGCCCGGATGTCCGCCGAGGCCGGGGCCGAGGGGCGGCCGGGCGAGGTCGGCGCGACCTGCCTGTACGCGGTGTACGACCCGGTCACCCGCCGCTGCACGCTCGCTCGCGCCGGGCACCCGCCGCCCGTGCTGGTCCCGCCGGACGGCCCGCCCCGCCGGGTGGAGCTGCCCTCCGGTCCGCCGCTGGGCCTGGGCGGGCTCCCGTTCGAGAGCGTCGAGCTCCAACTGCCCGAGGGCAGTGTGCTGTCCTTCTACACCGACGGTCTCGTCGAGAGCCGCGAGCGGGACACCGAGGCCGGCCACCGGCTGCTGTGCAAGGCGCTGGCCGCCGGCGGCGGCTCCCTGGAGGAGACCTGCGACCGCGTCCTGCACACCCTGCTGCCGGCGGGCGGCGCCTCGGACGACGCGGCGCTGCTGCTGGCCCGTACCCGCGCCTTGCCGCCCTCCCAGGTGGCGACCTGGGACGTCCCCGCCGACCCGGCGCTGGTCGCCCCGGTCCGCAAGCAGGTCGTCGACCGGCTCGACGACTGGGGGCTGAGCGGGGCGGCGTTCACGACCGAACTGGTCGTCAGCGAGCTGGTCACCAACGCGATCCGGTACGGCACCCCGCCCATCCGGCTCCGGCTCATCCACGACGAGTCGCATCTGACGTGCGAGGTGTCCGACACCACCCACACCGCTCCGCACCTGCGCCGCGCCAAGACCTGGGACGAGGGGGGCCGCGGCCTGCTGCTGGTCGCCCAGCTCACCCGGAGGTGGGGCAGCAGGCACACCGCCGAGGGCAAGACGATCTGGGCGGAACTGGGCCTGCTCGACGACGAGTGAGCCCGGCCGGTCGCGGGACCGGTCGGGCCGGGTCCGGGCTCAGGGTCCGTGGAGCCCAGCCGGGTCTCACGGTCCGTCAAGCCCAGCCGGGGCTCAGGATCCGTCGGACAGCCAGGGCCGCACCCGTCGGCGTGCCTCGTACAGCCGCGACTTGAGCGTGCCCAGCGGGATGCCCGCCCGTTCGGCGGCCTCGGCGTACTCCAGTCGGCAGATGTCCCGGTACACCAGCGGCGCCACCAGGTGGGGGTGCTCCCGCTCCAGCCGGTCCAGGGCCTCCAGCAGGTCCACCCGGGAGCCCGCGATGACGCTCGTGGTGCGCGGGTCGGCGTAGCGCCCAGGCTCGATCCACGCGGGCTGCTCGGCGGCGCGGCGCTTGAGCTCCCGGTACTTCTGGCGGCAGCAGTTGGCGACGACCGTGTAGAGCCAGGTGCTGAAGCGGCTGCGGCCCTCGAAGGCGGTGATCCTCCGGGCGATCTGGAGCAGCACGTCCTGTGCGGCCTCCTCGGCGTCCTCGCGGCAGGGCAGGAAACGCCCGCAGCGCCGGACCACCTCGGGCCGCACCTGCTGGAGCAGGGTTTCCAGCGCGGCACCGTCACCGGTGGCGGCGCGCCGGGCGAGATCTTCGACCGGTGCCGCGTTCTGCACGACTGGGCCCCCTTTGCGTGGATCCCGGGGCAGGCATCATAGTCGCATGCACTCCCTCGAGCGGATCGGCCGCTACCGGCTCGAACGGCGTCTGGGCACGGGCGCCTTCGGCACGGTGTGGCTCGCCCACGACGACGAGCTCGAGGCCCCCGTGGCCGTCAAGGTCCTCGCCGAGAACTGGTCCCACCGCCTCGACGTGCGCGAGCGGTTCCTGGCCGAGGCACGACTGCTGCGCAGGGCCGGCTCGTCCCGGGTGGCTCAGGTCTACGACATCGGTGAACTGCCCGACGGCAGACCGTACTTCGTCATGGAGTACGCCGACGCGGGCACCCTCGCCGACCTGCTCGCCACCGATCCGCCGCCGGTACGCGAGGCGCTGCGGCTGACCGCGCTGGCCGCCCGCTCCGCCCACGCCCTGCACGAGGCGGGCATCGTGCACCGGGACGTCAAGCCGAGCAACGTGCTGCTGCGCACCGCGCCGGACGGCAGCCGCCGGGTGCTGCTCGCCGACCTCGGGCTCGCCAAGAGCCTGGCGCAGGCCTCGGGGCTGACCCTGGCGGCGGGTTCGGCCGGGTACCGTCCGCCGGAGCAGGCCGAGCCCGGCTCGGGCATCGACGCGCGGGCGGACGTCTACGGCCTGGGCGCGGTCGGCTACCGGCTCGTCACCGGCACGGTGCCCGCCGAGCCCGGCGCGGTGGTACGGCCCGAGCGGCTGCGGCCGGGCCTGGACGCCGGTGTGGCCCGGGCGCTGATGCGGGCCATGGAACCGGACCGCGAGCGGCGCTGGCCCACCGCCGAGGCGTTCGCGGACGAGCTGGACCGGCTGGCCTCGGCCCCGGCGGGCGCCGTCCGCCCGCGCGGGCGGGGCAGGACGGTGGTGCTGGCCGCCGCCGTGGCCGCCGTCGCCGTCGCCGGGGCCGCCGTCGCCTGGGTGAACCTGCCTTCTTCGGCCTCCGACGTGGGCGTCGAGGACGCCACGGGCCGGATCGCGCTGCGGGTGCCCGACGGCTGGGGGCGCCAACTGCGCGACTCCGGCTGGGATCCCGCGGCGCTGGGGCTGCCCGCCGGGCACGAGCCGGGGCTCGCCGTCGCCGACGACCTGACCCGGTGGCAGGACCTCGGCGCCGACGCGCGCGGGGTGTTCGCCGGTCTGAGCGAGCACGGCGACGTCACCGCCCGCGTCGACGCGCTCGGCCACCCGGGCTGCCGCTACGACGGCGCCCGCGCCTACACCGGCGGGCGGTGGCACGGTCTGATCCGGACCTGGAGCGACTGCGCCGGCGGCGGCCGGCTCACGGAGTCCGCGCTCGTCCCGTCCGACGGCGGTCAGCCGCAGCTGTACGTGCAGATCCGTCAGCACGGCGGCGACGACGCGACCGACCGCGTACTGCGCTCCCTGCGTGTCACCTGATCCCCCGTTCGGGTGAGAGCCACCCGGCTCCGTACGGGTGAGAGCCACCTCGGGGGCCGCACGGGGAAGAAGTCACCGGGAGAAAAGTGCGGGCGACCGCGAACTTTTCGCCCGGTCCGCGCATCGGACATCCAGAACGGCGCACCCGGCGCCGTGGGCACGCGGACACCGCGTGCGAGCGACCCCAGGAGTGTGGAACATGGCGCACAAGTCCCCGTCCGTCCGCCGGGCGGCCCTGCTCGTCGGCGCGGTCGCCGTGCTGGGCCTGCCGCTGACCGCCTGCGGCAGCGCCGGCGGCACGAGCGGTGCTCCGCAGAAGGTGACCGGCACCGCCGGGCCCGCGACCGACGACGCCCCGGCCGGTACGGCACCCGGCACGGCACCCGACGCAAGCTCCGCTCCCCCGCGCGGCGCCGCGCCGCCGAGCGGCACGGCCGCAGGCTCCGTTCCGGGCACCACCGCGCACACGGGCGACACCCGCGCCCCCGCCACGGGCACCCGCTGTCACACCTCCGAACTCAGCGCGTCGGTGGGCCGCGAGAACCCGGGAGCCGGGCAGGAGAACTTCCCGGTCGTCCTGACGAACACCTCCGGCCACGCCTGCACCGTGCACGGCTATCCCGGCGCCGCCTTCGTGGACGCCTCCGGCAGGCAGCTGGGGCCGGACCCGAAGCGGTCCTCGGGCACGCCCACCACGGTGACGCTGAAGCCCGGCCAGAGCGCCTGGGCGGGACTGACCTTCTCCAACCCGGGGGTGAGCGGCGCGAGGACGGGGACGCCCGCCTCGCTGATCGTCACTCCGCCGGACGAGCACGACCACCTCACGGTGCGGTGGACGGCCGGCCAGGTGCCCGTGGGCGGCAACGCCTCCTCGGTGTTCCTGACGGTTCTCAGCCCCGGCACCGCGCCCTGACCCGTCCGGACCGCGGCGCTCTCCCGCGCGGGTCCGGCACGGCGCTTTGCTTTGATGGGCGGGCACCGTCGGTCACGTCCGGAGGGACACCGCTCTGAACACCCCGCTGGCCGAGGCCCTCGCGGTCGTCCTGCTCGTCGCCGTGCTCGCCTGGGCCGTCGTCCGTCCCTTCGGCTGGCCCGAGGCGGTCATGGCCGTGCTCGCCGCCGGGATCGCCGTCGCCACCGGCGCGATCCCGCTGGACCACGCGCGGGCCGAGGCGGAGCGGCTGGGACCGGTGGTCGGATTCCTCGCCGCGGTGCTGGTGCTCGCCCACTTCTGCGACGTGGAGGGCCTGTTCCAGGCCTGCGGGGCGTGGATGGCCCGCCGGGCGCGGGGGCGCCCGGTGCGGCTGCTGACCGCCGTGTTCGCGCTGGCGTCCGCCATCACCGCCGTACTCAGCCTGGACGCCACGGTGGTCCTGCTGACGCCGGTCGTGTTCGCCACCGCCGCCCGGACCGGCGTACGGCCCAAACCGCACGTCTACGCCTGCACGCACCTGTCCAACACGGCGTCGCTGCTGCTGCCGGTCTCCAACCTCACCAACCTGCTGGCGTTCGCGGCGAGCGGGCTGAGCTTCACCCGGTTCGCGGCACTGATGGCGCTGCCGTGGCTGGTGGCGATCGGCGCCGAGTACGCGGTGTTCCGGCGCTTCTTCGCCCGCGACCTGGCCGCCGCGGTGCCCTCGCCGCCCAGCGGTGCGCCGCCCGAGCTGCCGCTGTTCGCCCTGGTCACCGTGGCCTGCACGCTCGCCGGGTTCATCGTGGCCTCCGCGTTCGGCGTCGCACCGGTGTGGGCCGCCCTGGCGGGGGCGCTGGTGCTGGCCGGGCGCGCGCTGCTGCGGCGCCGGGCGAGCGCTCTGAGCGTGGTGCGGGCCGCGGCGCCGGCCTTCCTCGCCTTCGTCCTGGCCCTGGGCATCGTGGTGCGCGCGGTGGTCGACAACGGTCTCGCCGGTGCGCTCGGGCGCATCCTGCCCGGCGGTACGGGGCTGCCCGCGCTGCTCGCCGTCGCCGCGCTGGCCGCCGTGCTCGCCAACCTGATCAACAACCTGCCCGCGGTGCTGGTCCTGCTTCCGCTGACCGCACCGGCAGGACCGGGGGCCGTCCTCGCCGTGCTGCTCGGCGTCAACATCGGCCCGAACCTCACCTACGCCGGATCGCTGGCGACCCTGCTGTGGCGGCGGATCGTGCACCAGCACGAACACGGAGTGGACCTCAAGGAGTTCACCCGGCTGGGTCTGCTGGCCGTGCCGGCCGCGCTGGTGCCGGCGGTGGTGGCACTGTGGGGGGCGCTGCAGGTGCTGTGAAGCCGAAGGCGCCGGGAAACGGATGGTGCCGGGGAAACGGAAGGAGGCCGACCGGATGCGTGTAATCACCTGGCTGGTGGAGGGCACCTGGCCCGCCTGCGTGGACGCCGTACGCACCCATGCTCCCCCCGCGTCCGATGTCGTCCTGCTGCACGTCAGCGGGCCGGACGTGCCCGCGGTGGCGCACGGCGCCTTCGCCGGACTGCTCGGCCGCGGCAGCGTCGAGCGCGACCCGGGCGACCTGCTGACGGACCTCGGGGGCACGTCGGCGGCCGAACTGCTCGAGGCGGCCGCGGCCCGGCTCGGGCGGCCGTGCACCAGGATCGAGCGGCGCGGGCGGGTGGAACGCGAGGTGGTGGCGGCCGCTCAGGACGCGGATCTGCTGGTGCTGGCCCGCGACGGCGACCGCGAGCGGCTCGGCCCGCACAGCCTGGGCCCGGCGGCGCGGTTCGCCGTCGACCACGCGCCCTGCGCGGTGCTGCTGGTGTGGCCGGAGGCCGCGCCGGACCTCACGACGATGCCCCCTCCTCCGCCACCACGGCCGCCGCACCACCGCTGACGTTCAGCGGCCCGCGCCGCGACGGGGTGATGCCTGCCTGTTCGTGTCGTTCCACGAGCAGGGCCGACCCTGACCCGTGCGCGGGGCGGTTGCCGCTCTCAGTGACCGCTGACGGCGTGCGGCGTGTACGGCCCCTCCAGTTCCTCGGCCTCCTTGTCGCTCAGCTCCAGTTCGACCGCGGCCACCGCGTCCCGCAGGTGCTCCGGCCTGGACGCGCCGACGATCGGCGCCGTGACCGTGTCCTGGCGCAGCAGCCAGGCGAGGGCGACCTGGGCGCGCGGGACCCCGCGGTCCCCGGCGACGCGGGTGACCGCCTCGACGATGCCGCGGTCGCCCTCGGGGTAGAGCTTGCCGCCGAAGGCGTCGGTGGCGCTGCGCTCGGTGGTGGCGCCCCAGTCCCGGGTGAGGCGGCCACGGGCCAGCGGGCTCCACGGCAGTACGCCGACGCCCTGGTCCGCGCACAGGGGAAGCATCTCCCGCTCCTCCTCGCGGTAGAGCAGGTTGTAGTGGTTCTGCATGGAGACGAACGGGGTCCAGCCGTGCAGCAGGGCCGTGTACTGGGCCTTGGAGAACTGCCAGGCGTACATCGAACTCGCTCCGATGTAGCGGACCTTGCCCGCCTTCACCAGGTCGTGCAGCGCCTCCATGGTCTCCTCGACCGGTGTGTGCGGGTCCCAGCGGTGGATCTGGTACAGGTCGACGTAGTCGGTGCCCAGTCGGCGCAGGCTGTGGTCGATCTCCGTCATGATCGCCTTGCGGGACAGCCCGCCGCCGTTGGGCCCGGGCCGCATCCGCCCGTGCACCTTGGTGGCGAGCACGACGTCGTCGCGGCGGGCGAAGTCGCGCAGCGCGCGGCCGACGATCTCCTCACTGGTGCCGTCGGAGTAGACATTGGCCGTGTCGAAGAAGGTGATCCCCGCGTCCAGTGCCTGCCGGATCAGCGGGCGCGACGCCTCCTCGTCGAGGGTCCACTCGTGTGTGCCGCGGCCGGGCACGCCGTAGGTCATGCAGCCCAGACAGATCCGCGACACCTCGAGGCCCGTCGAACCGAGCTTCACGTACTGCATCGTTGCTGCTCCTGTTCTTGGCGCGGTCGCCGGTCACGAGCCGGGGCGGCCCGTGGGCGTCCGGTTCGGAAACGTGTCCAGCAGGTCCAGTGCCCGTTCCCAGCCGAACTCGGGTCGGCCGCCGTCCGGCGTCGGTTCGCCGGAGAAGGGATCGCCGAGGCGGACGCCCATCCCGCGCAGGCGGACGAGGCTGTCCCGGTAGGCGGGGTGGGCGGCGAGGGTGTCGGAGACGCACGGCAGCACCGCGACCGGGACGCCCATGCCGTACGTCTCGCACAGGGTCGCCAGGGCGAGGGTGTCGGCGGTCCCGGCGGCCCACTTGTTGAGCGTGTTGAAGGTGGCGGGCGCCACGACCACGGCGTCCGGCGGCGGGAAGGGGCGAGGGTCGTCCGGCGTGCGCCAGGCCGACCGTATGGGGCGGCGGGTCTGCGCCTCGACGGCGGCGGTGTCGAAGAAGCCGCCCATGGCGACCGGTGTCGCGATGACACCGACCTCCCAGCCCCGTTCCTGCGCGGCGGTGATCAGCTTGCTGACGCCCTCGGCGATGCCGGCGGCGCAGACGACGACGTAGAGGAAGGGCTTCCCGGACGCGGTCCCGGACTCGTTCCCGGGCGGTGCCCCGGAGGGCCTCTGGGCCTGTTCGCTCACCCGGGAACCCTAGTCAATCCTCCGCCGCCGGGCCACGGGCCCTCGCGAGGGCACCCTGCGGGCCCGCCGGGTGCCCCACTCCTCGTCCTACCTTCCCTCCTGTCCCTCCTCGTTCTCCTCGCCCTACTCGCCCTACTCGTCCTACTCGTCCTCGGACAGCGTGATGGCGCCCACGGGGCAGGCCCGGGCTGCCTCCCGGGCCATCGGGTCGCCGGCGCCGTCCTCCCGGCCGGGCAGCAGGGTGCTGAAGCCGTCGTCGTCCTGGGTGAACACACCCGGCGCGGTCAGGGCGCACTGTCCGGCGCCGATGCAGCGGTCCTTGTCGATCTCGATATGCATGGCGGCAGCCTCTTACCAACTGACGGGGAGTTCCAGCATCCCCTGGATGGTGTCGCCGGGTTTGAAGGGGATCTCCTCCGGCGGGGCGGCGAGCCGGAGCGCGGGCAGCCGTTCGAGGAGCGCGCGCAGGGCGATCTCCAGCTCGGTACGGGCGAGGTTCTGGCCCAGGCACTGGTGGATGCCGAAGCCGAAGGCGACGTGGTGGCGGGCCGCGCGGTGGAAGTCGAGGGTGTCGGGCGCCGGGTAGACGTCCTCGTCGCGGTTGATGACGGAGGTGGAGAAGACCACGCCCTCCCCGGCCCTGATCGTGGTCCCGGCGATCTCGATGTCCTCGGTGGCCAGCCGCAGCAGTCCGTCCGCGATGGACAGCATCCGCATCAGTTCCTCGACCGCGTCCGGCAGCAGCGCGGGGTCGGCACGCAGCTCGGCCAGCCGTTCGGGGTGCAGCAGGAGCGTGTAGGTGCCGAGGGAGATCATGTTGGCGGTGGTCTCGTGGCCCGCGACCAGGAGGATCATCGCCAGGGCGGTCACCTCCTCGCGGTCGAGCTCGCCCTCGTGCAGCCGCTGCTGGACGAGTTCGTCCAGCAGGCCGTCGCCGGGCTGCCGCTCCTTGTGGTCGATCAGCTCCTCCAGGTACTCCGCCAGCCGGTCCCGCGCGTCCTGCGTCTCCTCGGCCGTCGGGCCGCGCAGCAGCCGCCTCGACTGCTCCTCGAAGAACTCGTGGTCGGCGTAGGGCACGCCGAGCAGGGCGCAGATCACCATGGACGGCACCGGCAGCGCGAAGGCGCGCACCAGGTCGGTGGGCGGTCCCTGCGCGATCATCGCGTCCAGCAGGTCGTCGACGATCTTCTGGATGCGCGGCCTGAGCTCGGTGGCGCGCTTGAGGGTGAAGCTCGGGATCATCATCCGCCGCTGGCTGCGGTGCTTGGGGTCGTCGACGCCCAGGAGCGCCGGCTTGCGGTCGCGGACGGCGGCGAAGCGGGGCGTGGTGGCCGGGAAGCCCGAGCGGGTGCGGTCCGTGGACAGCCGGGGGTCCACCAGCAGGTCCCGGGCGACGGCGTGGCCGGTGACGAGCCAGGCCGGGCGGCCGTCGTAGAGCCGGATCCGGGCCAGCGGCCGGGCGGTGCGCAGCGGGTCGTACCCGGTGGGCGGGTGATAGGGGCAGGCCCGGTCCTGGGGGAAGGAGACGGGTTCGGAGAGTTCGGTCAGGTCTGTCATGGAAGACCTCGCAGACGAAGGATGCGTCGTGCCGATCTTCATTAGATGCCTGGGGCACCTGAGACACGACATCAAGTTCGGCCAGATCGGCGACCTGCGGGATCTGGCTGGGAACCACCCATTCCGCATCGTAATTCGATTGCCGCCCGAACGGCGCGGGATGCAGATCCCCGGGCCCCGGGGACGGCTGGTGGCGGGTCGGTGGGGATGGATCGGGTGGGTGCGGTTGTTGAATGGCGTTGCACCATCGGTCACAGGACGCGACGAGACGAGAGGACGGCCGGCATGGCTCTTCAGGGCGAGTACGAGCCCAGTCCGACCCAGTGGGTGCGGGAGCAGGTGGAGCTGTACGAGAGTTCCGGCGGCACCAAGGGGACCATGCTGCGGGACACGGGGCTGCCCGTGATCCTGCTGACCACCGTGGGCGCTCGCAGCGGCAGGATCCGCAAGACACCGCTGATGCGTGTGGAGCACGAGGGGCGGTACGCCGTCGTGGCCTCCCAGGGCGGTGCGCCCAAGCACCCGTTCTGGTACTTCAACCTCAAGGCCGACCCCCGGGTCGACCTTCAGGACGGTCCGGTCAAGCAGGGTATGACGGCCCGTGAGGTCACCGGGACGGAGAAGGCGCAGTGGTGGGAGCGGGCCGTGGCCGCGTTCCCTCCGTACGCCGAGTACCAGGAGAAGACCTCGCGGGAGATCCCGGTCTTCGTGCTGGAGCCGGCCGCCGGGAGCTGAGCCGCTCGAGAAAATCCGGCCGGGAGGCATGAGCCCGTCCCGTTCGGGCATGCGTCTGTCAGGCCCCGCCGCGCTCCCCCGTCGCGGCGGGGCCCTCTCGTGCCCGCTGCCCGGCGCCGCCGCGCATGCCGTGGAGCCGGCGGATTTCGGGGAACGTGTTCTCCAGGACACTCATCGAGCCGGGAGGACACATGAGCGGCGGGGGCGAGGGCAACAGCGCCTACGGCCACAAGGCCTTCAAGCGTTCCAGGAGTCACTTCGCGGACCGGATCACCGCCGACGGGCGGGACGGCTGGCCGGTGGAGGCCGGACGTTACCGGCTGGTGGTCAGCCGTGCCTGCCCGTGGGCGAGCAGGTCCCTGGTCGCACGGCGGCTGCTGGGGCTGGAGGACGCCCTGTCGCTGGCCGTCGTGGATCCGATCCAGGACGACCGGAGCTGGCGTTTCACACTCGACGCCGACGGCCGCGATCCCGTGCTGGGGATCCGCTTCCTCAGCGAGGCCTACGACCTGCGTGAGACGGGCTACCCCGGCGGGGTGAGCGTGCCGGCGATCGTCGACGTGCCGAGCGGTGAGCTGGTCACCAACGACTTCCAGCAGATCACGCTCGACCTCGCCACCGAGTGGAGCGCGCTGCACCGGCCGGGCGCGCCGGACCTGTACCCGCGGGCGCGGCGCGACGAGATCGACTCGGTGATGGCCGAGGTGTACGAGGACGTCAACAACGGCGTGTACCGGGCGGGCTTCGCCAGCAACCAGGAGGAGTACGAGGCCGCCTGCGCGGGGGTGTTCCGGCGGCTGGAGCTGCTGGCGTCCCGGCTGGCCGGGCAGCGCTACCTCGTCGGCGACACGATCACCGAGGCGGACATCCGGCTGTTCACCACGCTGGTCCGGTTCGACGCCGTCTACCACGGCCACTTCAAGTGCAACCTCTGGAAGCTCACCGAGAACCCCGTGCTGTGGGCGTACACCCGGGACCTGTACCAGACGCCCGGTTTCGGGGACACGGTCGACTTCGACCACATCAAGCGGCACTACTACCAGGTGCACACGGGCATCAACCCGACCAGGATCGTGCCCCTCGGGCCGGACCTGTCGGGCTGGCTGAGCCCGCATCACCGCGAGGAGCTCGGCGGGCGCCCCTTCGGCGACGGCACCCCTCCGGGTCCCGTACGGCCCGGCGAGGAGGTTCCGCCGCTGGGCCGGCCCTGACGACCCGGCCCCGACGACCCGGCCCCGTACCGGCGAAGGAGACACCGATGGCCAAGAAGAAGAACAAGATCCCACTCGTCTACCAGCCCGTCGGCCTCGTGCTGGGCTGGGCCGGCGGTGTGCTGGCGGGCATGGCGTTCCGCGCAACGTGGAAGGCCATCCGCCACGAGGACGAGGCGCCCGAGCCGCTCGACGAGGACCGCCGCTGGGGCGAGATCCTGCTCGCCGCGGCCGTCCAGGGCGCCATCCTCGCCGTCGTGCGCAGCGCCGTCGACCGGGCGGGCGCCACCGCCGTCGAACGCTCGATCGGCGTCTGGCCCGCCAAGGCCAGGGACGACCACGGCTGACCCGCCCTGCCGTGGAATCCCGGCGGCCGCCCCGGCCGCAGGCCGCGACCGGCGGCCCGCGGCCCGGCAGGGCGACCGGCCGCCGCCACCGGCCCGCGCCGCGGCCGGATCCCGGCCGTTGCGGCCGCCCGTCAGGTCCTCGCGGCGCCGGGCGGGTCCGGGCCCGGGGGACGCGCCGCCGGATGAGCGGGCTGGTGCGGGCGGGCTGGTCCACGATGAACGGCATGGAGACGATGCGCGCGATCGGTCAGGACGTCCTTGGCGGTCCCGAGGTGCTCCGGGAGATCGAGCTGGAGCGGCCCGTGCCCCGGCCCAACGAGGTGCTGGTGCGGGTGCGGGCGGCCGGGGTGAACCCCACGGACTGGAAGCACCGGGCGGGCGGCGGCTTCCTCGGGGAGCCGCCGTTCGTCCTGGGCTGGGACGTCTCCGGGGTGGTCGAGGCCACGGGCGTCGGAGCCTCCCTCTTCCGGCCCGGGGACGAGGTCTTCGGCATGCTGTCCTACCCGTTCGGCCACGGCTCGCACGCCGAGTACGTGACCGCTCCGGCCCGGACCTTCGTGCCGAAGCCGGGCGGGATCGACCACACCCGGGCGGGCGCGCTGCCGCTGGTGTCGCTGACCGCGTGGCAGGCGCTGGTGGAGCGGGCGGACCTCAGGGCGGGGCAGCGGGTGCTGATCCACGCGGCGGCCGGCGGAGTCGGCCATGTGGCCGTGCAGATCGCCAAGGCGCGCGGCGCGTACGTCCTCGGCACCGCCAGCGCGGGCAAGCAGGACTTCCTGCGCGGCATCGGCGTGGACGAGCCGGTCGACTACCGCTCCACCGACTTCACCGAGGCGGTGCGGGACGTCGACGTCGTACTGGACACGATCGGCGGTGACACCTCGCTCCGTTCCCTGCGGGTGCTGCGCCCGGGCGGGATCGTGGTGTCGATCCTGCCGGTCGGCTCCGACGACCTCTACCGGGAGGCCGAGCGGCTCGGCGTGCGGGCGGTGCGGATGCTCGTCGACGCCGACCACCACGGCATGGAGGAGATCGCGGAGCTCGTCGAGCAGGGCAGGCTGCGCGCCACGGTCGCCGGCACCTTCCCGCTCGCCGAGGCCGCCAGGGCGCACGAGCTCGGCGAGACCGGCCGCACCACGGGCAAGCTGGTGCTGCTGATGGACTGACGCCCGGTGTCCGGGCACACCCCGCCGCGGCGTGCCGCCGGGCGGCGCACCGAGGGCCGGCCCGCGTCCGGCGGCGTGCCCGGTCACACGGAGCCGGACGCGGCCCCGTGCTGTTCCAGGGCCGCCTCCAGCGTCGGCTGCGGGGGCAGCAGCCGGGCCAGACCGGTGACCTTGAGGATGCGCAGGGTCAACGGATGCGTGCACACCAGGTGCAGCTCTCCACCCTGGTCGAGGACCCGGCCGCGGGCCCGGTACAGCAGACGCAGGCCGGAGCAGTCGAAGAAGTCCACGCGGCTCAGGTCGAGCACGACCCGGGCACCGGGCCGTGCCGTGACCCGGTCGATGTGCGGGGCGATCTGCGCCTCAGCGGCGATGTCGATCTCGCCGCGGAACTCGAGCACCGTGTGCCCGCGGTCCCGGTGGACGCGCAGATGCCGGGTGAACGGCGGCGCAGGATCCTGCTGCACGACGACATTCCCCTCCAACCGGCTCCTCGTGCGACGGGCCCGGAGACCACAGCATCCCCCGGTCTTCGGGGCCCAACACCCTTACCCACTCTGCAAGTTACCCTCCTAGGAGGGAAATCCAGCATGTTCGGTTGACATATGTCTCCGCGGTGCGGCCGACTGAGGCTACTCGCCGGGCGGCGCGTCGAACAGGGCGCTGACCGACTCCCCGTTGTGGATGCGGCGTACGGCCTCGGCGAGGGCCGGGGCGATGGACAGGATCCGCAGCTTGCCCTTGTGCGCCCGGTACGCCTCGTCCTCCACCGGCACGGGCACGGTGTTGGTGCACACGATCTCCAGGACGTCGCTCTGCTCGGTCAGCCGTTTGAGGGCGCCCGCCGCGAACAGGCCGTGGGTGCAGGCGACACGGATGGAGCGGGGCCCCAACTCACGCAGTCGATCCAGGAGTTCGAGCACGGTGCTGCCCTTGGCGATCTCGTCGTCCAGCACGATGACGTCCCGTCCGGCCACGTCACCGATGACGGAGCTGATGCTCACCCGGTCGTCGGCGTAGCGCTGCTTGGCCCCGGCGGCGACCCGGGCTCCGATCATCCGGGCGAAGGCGGCCGCCTCCTTGGCGTTGCCCAGGTCCGGAGAGACCACGGTGGTGCGGGACAGGTCGTACTGCCGGAAGTGCTCGGCGAGTTCGCGCAGCGCGTGCAGGTGGTCGACGGGCACCGAGAAGAAGCCGTGCACCTGCGGGGCGTGCAGCGTCATCGCCAGGACACGGCTCGCGCCCGCCGCGACCAGCAGGTCGGCCACCAGCCGGCCGCCCAGCGAGATGCGCGGCGCGTCCTTCTTGTCGGAGCGGGCGTAGGAGTAGTGCGGCATCACGACGGTGATCCGCCCGGCGGAGGCGCCACGGGCCGCGTCACACATCAGCAGCAGCTCGACCAGGTGCTCCTGCACCGGCTTGACCAGCGGCTGGATGAGGAAGACGTCCCGCTCCCGGCAGTTCGCCCGGAGCTGCACCTCCAGGCAGTCGTTGGCGAACCGGCTGACCCGCGCCGGACTGAGGGGCACGCCCAGATGCGCGCAGACCTCCGCCGCCAGCTCGGGATGGGCGCTGCCGCTGAACACCGCGATGTCTCGCACGATCCGCTCCTCGCCTGATCACTGACGACTGCCGCTCATGCTACTGATCACGCGGGAACCCGGTCGCGGCACGCCAACGGGGGGCGGGCCAGGGCCGCAGGCGTTGCGACGCCGCCCGCGGCAACTTCCAGGGCGATGGCCGGAATTGGTCCGTACCACGTATTGACGCTCCCTTATCTCACTCCTTGAATCAAGGGCGACACATTCACCCCCCACCACGGTCGGCGGCCCGGGCCCGGGCCGCCGCACGGAAGGGAGAGCCGTGGTCCGTCCACGCCTGCTCCGCAGAAGTCTGTTCGCCGCCCTGTCCGCGGTCCTGGTCGGCTCCGCCGCCGTCGGGACCGCCGAGGCCGACTCCCCGAAGGCGGCCGTCCCCACGGCGGCCGCCGCCGCCACGTTCTCCGACACCTTCGACGGTCCCGCCGGCGCGGCCGTCGACTCCTCCAAGTGGCAGCTCGAGACCGGCGACAACGTCAACAACCACGAACGCCAGTACTACACGGCGGGCAACAGCAACGCCGCCCTGGACGGCCAGGGCCATCTGGTCATCACCGCGCGCCGGGAGAACCCGTCCAACTACCAGTGCTGGTACGGCACCTGCCAGTACACCTCCGCCAGGCTGAACACGTCCGGGAAGTTCTCCGCGCAGTACGGGCACGTGGAGGCCCGGATGCAGATCCCGCGCGGGCAGGGCATGTGGCCCGCGTTCTGGATGCTCGGCACCGACCTCGGGCAGGTCGGCTGGCCGAACTCCGGCGAGATCGACGTGATGGAGAACGTCGGTTTCGAGCCCTCCACGATCCACGGCACCATCCACGGCCCCGGCTACTCCGGCGGGGACGGTATCGGCGCGTCCTACTCGCTGCCCGGCGGTCAGCCCTTCGCGGACGCCTTCCACACCTACGCCGTCGACTGGGCGCCCGACTCGATCACCTGGTCGGTGGACGGCACCGTCTACCAGCGCCGCACCCCCGCGGACCTGGGCGGGCGGAGCTGGGTGTTCAACAAGCCGTTCTTCCTGATCCTGAACCTCGCCGTGGGCGGCGACTGGCCGGGCGACCCGGACGGCGCCACCTCCTTCCCGCAGCAGTTGGTGGTCGACTCGGTCTCGGTGACCACGAGTAACGACGGGCCGGCCGGCGGCGCGATCCGGGGCCTGGCCGGCAAGTGCGTGGACGTGGCCGGGGCGAGCCCCGCCAACGGCACCCCGGTACAGCTCTACGACTGCAACGGCACCCCCGCCCAGCAGTGGACGGTCGCCTCGGACGGCACCCTGCGCGCGCTCGGCAAGTGCCTGGACGTCACGGACGGCTCCACCGCGGACGGCGCCACCGTCCAGCTGTGGGACTGCACCGGCGGACCCAACCAGAAGTGGGTGGTCTCCTCGGCGCGGGACATCGTCAATCCGCAGGCGGACAAGTGCCTGGACGTCACCGACAACAACTCCGCCAACGGCACCCGGCTGCAGATCTGGACCTGCACGGGTGGCGCCAACCAGAAGTGGACGGTGGGCTGAGCCCTCGGGCCGGCACCAGTGCCCGCGGCTGAGGCACGCGGCTAGGGCCTGTTCGCAACAGGTCCTAGTGCACGGTCCAGGTGAACTTGTCGCCGCCGACCCAGCGGACGACGTCCGGATCGTCGAGGTCGTGGACGTTGATGCCGAAGGCGGCGGCGGCCTCCAGGACGTCGATGACGGTCTTCGCCTCGCCGACCACCTCGCCGTCGATCTCCACGATGCGGAAGGGCGGACTGCCCGGCTGCACGGCGAGCACCAGGATCCGCGGCCGGGAGATGTGCAGGGCAGCTTCGGTCATACCTGCAAGGGTAAGACGCCGCCCGCGGCGACGGGCTCCCGCCGGACGCCGGAGTGCCGCGTGATGCGGTCCCGGTGGCACCGGGGAACCCTGGGGGTGGAGGTGGCCATGGACCCTGTCGAGGCACTGGACCGGATCGCCTTCCTGCTGGAGCGGTCCCTGGCGCCGACCTACCGCGTACGCGCCTTCCGCACCGCCGCCCGGGTCCTGTCCGGACTGCCCGCACACGAGGTCGCCGAGCGCGCCACGGCCGGGACGCTCCAGTCGCTCAAGGGCGTCGGCCCGAAGACCGCCCAGGTGGTGCGGGAGGCACTGGCCGGGCAGGTGCCCGGCTATCTGCGCGCGCTGGAGGACGAGGCGGACGCGCCGCTCGCCCCGGGCGGTGAACGGCTGCGGGCGCTGCTCCGCGGCGACTGCCACCTGCACTCCGACTGGTCCGACGGCGGCAGCCCGATCGAGGAGATGGGCCGGACCGCGGCGCGCCTCGGGCACGAGTGGGCGGTGCTCACGGACCACTCACCGCGGCTGACGGTGGCCCGCGGGCTGTCCGCCGAGCGGCTGCGCGAGCAGCTGGAGGTGGTCGCGGAGCTGAACCGGACCTGGGCGCCGTTTCGGCTGCTGACCGGCATCGAGTGCGACATCCTCGACGACGGCTCGCTCGACCAGGAGCCGGAGCTGCTGGAACGGCTGGACCTCGTGGTGGTGTCGGTGCACTCCAAACTGCGGATGGACGCCCGCTCGATGACCCGCCGCATGGTGGCCGCCGTGCGCGATCCGCACTCCGACGTCCTCGGCCACTGCACCGGACGGCTGCTGACCGGGCGGGGGCGGCCGGAGTCGGAGTTCGACGCGGACGCGGTATTCGCCGCGTGCGCCGAGACCGGCACGGCCGTGGAGATCAACAGCCGCCCGGAGCGGCTGGACCCGCCGCGGCGGCTGCTGCGCGGGGCCGTCGGGGCCGGCGTGCTGTTCTCCGTCGACACCGACGCCCACGCGCCCGGCCAGCTGGACTGGCAGATCCACGGGTGCGCGCGGGCCGAGGAGTGCGGGGTGCCCCCGGAGCGTGTGGTGACCACGTGGACCGCGGAACAGCTACTGGCCTGGACCCACGAGCGCCGGACGCCCTGAGGCACGCAGCCCGCGCATGCCCTGGTGCTCGTCCGCGCGGTCCGCGTCGGCCGGCCGGGGCCGGGTACTCGGTGGTTCGCACTGTCCGCCGCCGAGAGGAGCCGAAGGTGAGCAGCGCTTCGGGCAGCCGGGTCGTCGTCACGGGCGCCACCGGCAATGTCGGCACGAGTGTCGTACGCGTTCTCTCCGAGGATCCGGAGATCGGGTCCCTGCGGGGGCTGGCCCGCCGGATCCCCCAGTGGTCGCCGCCGAAGACGCAGTGGGCCTCGGTCGACCTGTCCTTCGAGCAGTCCGGGCTGGCCGGGGAGTTCGCGGGCGCCGACGCGGTGATCCATCTGGCCTGGGCCTTCCAGCCCACGCACGACCCGGCGGCCACCTGGCGCACCAACGTGCTGGGCAGCATCCGGGTCTTCGAGGCGGTGGCCGCCGCACGGGTGCCGGTCCTCGTGCACGCCTCGTCGGTCGGCGCGTACTCACCGGGGCCGAAGGACCACGCGGTGGACGAGTCGTGGCCGACCCATGGCTGGCCGGACGCCGCGTACTGCCGGGAGAAGGCGTATCTGGAGCGGGCCCTCGACGTCTTCGAGCGGGACCATCCGGACGTGCGCGTGGTCCGGATGCGCCCGGCCTTCCTGTTCAAGCGGGAGTCGGCGAGCGAGCAGCGCCGGATCTTCGGCGGCCGGTTCCTGCCGGGGCAGCTGGCCCGGCCCGAGCTGATGCCGTTCCTGCCGGACGTCCCGGGCCTGCGGGTGCAGGCACTGCACACGGACGACGCCGCCCGCGCCTACCGGCTGGCGCTCGCGCACGAGGTGCGGGGGGCGTTCAACCTGGCCGCCGAGCCGCCGCTCGACGCGCGGGTGCTGGGCGAACTGCTCGGCTCCCGGCCCGTGCGGCTGCCGCGCACCGCCGCGCGCTCGGCGATCGCCGCCGCGTGGGGGCTGCGCCTGCTGCCCGCGTCCCCCCAGCTGTTCGACGCGGTGCTCCACCTCCCCCTGATGGACTGCACCCGGGCCCGCACCGAACTGGGCTGGCGCCCGGAGCGTACGGCGACCGAGGTGATCCAGGAGTTCCTCCAGGGAATGCAGCGGGGCGCGGGCGAGGAGACGGAGCCGCTGCGGGGCCGCAAGGTCGGATGAGCCGCGGCGGGCCCAGAGGCGGCCCCGGAGGTGTCAGCCGTGCGCCCGTAGCGCCCGCATCTGCTCCTCCAGCGGGCCGAGTCCGACGTCCCGGCGGCGCTCGTCGAGGGTCTGCGGGTGGCGGACGGGGTACGGGCGCAGGGTGGCGGGGTTGATCCGCGTGCCGTAGAACTGCGGCTCGCCCAGTTCCACGGCGCAGTGGTCGGCGATGTAGGCCAGGTGGACCGCGGGGCAGCGGCCGTCCGCGGTGGCCTGGGCGATGAGATCCCGGCACCGCAGCCGGAAATCCAGGTCCGGGGCGTGCAGCAGGATCATCAGGGCCGCCGTCGACGCGGCCCCTCCGACGGCCTCGACGGTCGGCCAGCCGTGCCGGCGCACGATCGCGGCGAGCGCCTCGGCGTTGTCCCCGCGGCACTGCGCCACACGTCGCCGCCGCCCCGCCGTGAGCGCGGCACCCGCCTCCCGCGTCGACTCCCGGTCCGCATCGGCCCTGCGCACCAACTCGGCCGCGATCGGAGAACCGGCCTCCCCCGACAACACCGGGACACCCTGCCCGCCCGACGCCACCGCGTCGCGCGATGGCACCGTGCCCAACCCAACCGGCAACACCGCAGGCTCTCTCTCCGGCGGCGCCACGCCTCCCGGCGGCAGCACCTCGCCCCGGCCGCACGGCTGCACCGCGCTCTGCTCGCCCGGCGGTACCTCGTCCCGCTCCGCCGGCGGCACCGCGTCCCGCTGCCCCGGTGGTGGTGCTGTCTCGGGCTGTCCCGGTGCCGGTGTGTTCGAGAGTGCGTGGGGCGTCCGGGCCGTGGGGTACCCGGTCGGGTCGTGGGGTGTCGTGGGGGTGTCCACGGGGTGGTCCGGGGAGGCCGTCATGGAGCCGTGCCCCCGCGGCGGCGCAGCGTGAACCAGACTCTCTTGCCGGGGCAGCCGGGCTCCGGCGGGGCCATGCCCCAGTCGTCCGCCAGCGCGGCCACGATGGCGAGTCCGCGTCCCGACTCGGCGGTCTCGTCGACCGATCGCGGCCGTGGCAGCACCGGCGAGGAGTCCGCCACCGTCACGCGGAGGGTGTGCGCGCCCCCCTCGATGGTCACGGTGACCGTGTCGTGCGGGCCGGTGCGCGCGTGCTCGACCGCGTTGGCGAACAGCTCGTCCGTGGCGAGCACCGCGCCGTCGCGCTGATCGGCCGACAGCGGCAGCCGGGCGAGCTGCCCGGCGACCAGACGCCGTACGGCGGCCGCCCAGGAGGGGTCGGCGGGCACGGTGGAACGGACGCGGAAGGGTTCGTCCGCGGCGGCGGCCCCCGCGGAGCCTGCCGGCCGGTGCCCGGTGTCCGCCGGCGCGGGCGGCGGCCCGGGACGCCGGGCACTGGATGCCGTCATCGGTCCTCCTTCGGAAGCGGCGGCGCGGCGCACCGCGTCAGGACGGCCACACGCGCCCGCGTGCCCAGGGCGAGGTCGGGGCCTGCGGGCTCCTCGACTGTCCGTCGGTCACGGTGGCCATCCAGGTCTCGCGTCGCGTTCCCGTGCGGGCCGGGCTCCCACATCTGGCAGAACGTCAGTTCTGTTGCTGAAAAGCGCAGTTGGCCGGTGCGACGACCCGCTGCGCGACAGCACTTCCTGTCACTATGGTCTCGGACACACTCGGCCCGCAACCTGCGTTCTGATAATTTCAGAACGTTCACGAACACCCTGTCTCTGTCGTCGACGACATGCCACACTGCACGCGACGAAGGCCGTTCAGGAGGTAGGACGTGAGGGAGAACCGCTCAGGCGGGAGCGCGCCCACCGTCCTGCGGATGGTCCTCGGCAAGCGTCTGCGGCACCTGAGGGAGCGGGCCGGGGTCTCGTTCGAGGAAGCGGCACGGGCCATCGAGGTCACCCCCCTGACGGTCCGCCGGATAGAGAAGGCCGAGGTCGGCCTGCGCATCCCGTACGTCAAGGAGTTGCTGCGCACCTACGGCGTCCCCGCGGCGGAGATCGACGACTTCGCCACCATGGCCCGGGAGGCCAACCGGCCGGGCTGGTGGTACAAGTACCGCGACGTGCTGCCGGACTGGTTCAAGGCGTACGTCAGCCTGGAGAGCGAAGCCAGCGTCATACGCCTCTACGAACCCCATTACGTGCCGGGCCTGTTGCAGACCCGGGAGTACGCCACCGCGCTCATGCGGATCGGATTCCCCAACGAGTCGAAGGAGGAGGTCGCCCGCCGCGTGGCCCTGCGCCAAAGACGCCAGGACCTGCTCGCGAAGCCGGACGGCCCGGCCGTGTGGGCCATCGTGGACGAGACGGTGCTGCGCCGTCCCGTCGGCGGTCCCGCGGTGATGCGGGCCCAACTGGACCGGCTCGTCGAGGTGCTCCGGATGCCGAAGGTCAGCGTCCAGGTCATGCCCTACTCGGTGGGGGCCCACCCGGGCGCCTTCGGCCCCTTCCACCACTTCCGCTTCGGCTTCTCCGAACTGCCCGACGTGGTCTACACCGAGAACCTCGCGGGCTCGGTGTACTACGACCGGCCGGAGGACGTCGTGACCTATCTCGAAGTTCTGGACCGGATGTCCGTACAGGCGGAACCGGTCGCACGGACCAGGGACATCCTGGGCGAACTGCGTAAGGAGTTGTGAACCATGGCATCCGACGCCCCCCTGCACAGCGGCGTGCCGGCCGGCGACCTGGGCACCGAGGGCTGGCACAAGCCCTGGAGCGGCACGAACGGCGGCTCCTGCGTCGAGGCCAAGCGCCTTCCCGACGGCAGGGTCGCCCTCCGCCAGTCCACCGACCCCGAGGGGCCCGCGCTGCTCTACACCCGGGAGGAGATGATCGCGTTCCTTCGGGGCGTCAAGGCGGGTCAGGCGGACTTCCTGGTCGACTGAGCCCGCGGCGGCGTCATCCGACGTCCGCCGACGTCATCCTTGTGAACTCCGGCTCTGCGTACGGATGTTGACGCTAGGTTGAAGGGCGACACCGATCTCGGGACGCACGGCAGGAGACCCCCCATGGCAGACGGCGAGCTCACTCCCGACCAGGACGCGCTGTCCAAGATCGACACCACGGTGCCGCACTCGGCCCGCATCTGGAACTACTGGATGGGCGGCAAGGACAACTACGAGGTGGACCGGATCGCGGGCGACGCCTACCGCGAGCACGCGCCGAACATCGAGACGATGGCTCGCGCCTCCCGCCGGTACCTGGTCCGCGCCGTGACCTTCGTGGCCGGCGACCTCGGCATCCGCCAGTTCCTCGACATCGGCACCGGACTGCCGACCTACGACAACACCCACCAGGTCGCCCAGCGCGTCGCCCCCGAGTCACGCGTCGTCTACGTCGACAACGACCCGCTGGTGCTGCGCCACGCCCAGGCTCTGCTCACCAGCAGCCCCGAGGGCCTGACCGAGTACATCGACGCGGACCTGCACGACCCCGAGGCCATCATCGACCGGGCCGGCAAGATCCTCGACTTCGACCAGCCGGTCGCCCTGATGCTGATGGGCATCCTCGGCCACGTCCAGGACTACGAGGAGGCGAAGTCGATCGTCCGCCGCCTCCAGGCGGCCCTGCCCTCCGGCAGCTGCTTCGTGCACTACGACAGCACCGACACCGACCAGGCGCTCAAGGAGGCCCAGCAGGGCTACGACGACACCGGCGCCGTCCCGTACGTGCTGCGCAGCCCCGAGCAACTGGCCCCCTACTACGAGGGACTCGAGCTGTTCGAGCCCGGCATCGTCTCCTGCCCGCTGTGGCGTCCCGAACCGGGCGGCAGGCCCGAGCCCACGGACATCCACGGCGGCGTGGCCCGCAAGCCCTGACCGCCGGACGGCGGGACGGGCGGGCCACGCCCCGGTCCACAGTTCTACGGCGCCGTGCGCAGGAAGTCCGCCAGCGCCTCCAGGAGCCGGTCGACGTCCTCCTCGTCGTTGTACGGGGCCAGTCCGATCCGCAGCCCGCCGGTGTCGCCCAGGCCGAGCCGGCGGGAGGCCTCCAGGGCGTAGAACGCGCCCGACGGCGCCGCGACGGCGTGTTCGGCCAGGTGGCGGTAGGCGTCGACGGTGCTGCGGCCCTCGATGGTCAGCAGCAGGGTCGGGGTGCGTTCGGCCGCGCGCGAGTGCACGGTGATCTGCGGGAGGCGGGACAGCTCCTCCTCGATCCGGCGGCGCAGCGCGTCCTCATGCCGTTCGAGCGAGCCGAAGGACGTGAGGAGCCGTTCCCTCCGGGTGCCGCGCGCCCGCGGATCCATCCCGGCCAGGAAGTCCACCGCGGCCCGGGTGCCGGCCAGCAGTTCGTAGGGCAGGGTGCCGAGTTCGAAGCGCTCGGGAACCGCGTCGGACGAGGGCAGCAGCTTGTCCGGGCGCAGGGTCTCCAGCAGGTCCGGACGGCTCGCCACGACGCCGAGGTGCGGGCCGAGGAACTTGTACGGGGAGCAGGCGAAGAAGTCGGCGCCCAGGGCCGCGAGGTCGACCGGGGCGTGGGCGGTGTGGTGCACGCCGTCGACGTAGAGCAGGGCGCCGCGCTCGTGGGCCAGGGCGGCGATCACGGGCAGGTCCGGGCGGGTGCCGATCAGGTTGGAGGCGGCGGTGACCGCGACCAGCCGGGTGCGCTCCGACAGCTGGTCCGCGATGTGCCGCGCGGTCAGTTCACCGGTCGCCGGGTCGAAGTCGGCCCAGCGCACGACGGCTCCCACGGCCTCGGCGGCCTGGACCCAGGGACGGATGTTGGCGTCGTGGTCGAGCCGGGTGACGACGACCTCGTCGCCGGGCGCCCAGGTCCGGGCCAGCGTGCGCGAGAAGTCGTACGTCAGCTGGGTGGCGCTGCGCCCGAAGACGACCCCGGAGGGCTCGGCGCCCAGGAGGTCCGCCATGGCCCGCCGGGCGGCGGCGACGCAGTCCTCGGCGTTGCGCTCGCCGGCCGTCGTCAGCCCCCGGTTGGACAGCGGACCGGCCAGCGCCTCGGCGACGGCGTTGATGACCGGCTGCGGCGTCTGGCTGCCGCCCGGCCCGTCGAAATGGGCCCACCCGGCCTTCAGGGCGGGGAACTGCGCGCGGACACCGGCGATGTCATGCGTCACGGGCTACTCCTTCGAACGCTCCTGGCGCGGGATACGGCCCCCATGATCCATCGCCCCGCGCCCCGGGGACAGCCCCCTACGTTCCGCGTTCCTCCAGGGCCGTCCGCCAGGCGGGGACCGGGTCCTTCGGGGCCGGGTCGGCGCGGCGGCCGCCGCGGGTGAAGAAGTCGGCGAGGGGGAGGATCGCGGCGCCGACGGTGACCGCGTCCGGGCCGAGTCGGCCCAGGTCGACGGTCACCCGTTCGGCGGGGTGGCGCAGGGCGTACGCGGTCGCGTGGCGGCGTACCGCGGGCAGGAAGCGGGGGCCGAGCTGGAGGCCGGCCCAGCCGCCGATGAGGATGCGCTCGGGCTGGAACAGGTTGATCAGGTCGGACAGGCCGGCGCCCAGGTACTCGGCGGTCTCCTCCAGCACGGCGAGCGCCACGGGGTCGGCGGCGGTCCCCTCGGGCGGGTAGGCGGCGGCGAGCAGCGCCGTCAGCGCGGTCTCCTCGTCGGTGCCCCGCGGCGGACGGCCGCCCTCCTCGCGCCAGCGCGCCAGCAGGGACTCCGCGCCGGCGTACGCCTCCAGGCAGCCGAGGGCACCGCAGCGGCAGCGGCGCCCCCGTACGCGTACCGTCAGATGCCCCCACTCCACGGCGCGGCCGCGCTCCACCTCGGGGGTTACCAGGCACGCGCCGACGCCGGAGCCGAAGAGCACCACGACCGCGTTGCGGGCGCCGCGCCCGGCGCCGAACCACATCTCGGCCTGGCCCAGGGTCTTGGCCCCGTTGTCGATGAAGTACGGGACGCCGTCCGGGAGCCGTGAACCGTCGCGGAGCAGGGACTCCAGGGGCACCGCGTCCCAGCCGATGGTCTGCCCGTGCACGACGGCACCGCGGTCGGGGGTGGGCTCGACGATGCCGGGGACGCCGATGCCGACCCCGAGGAGGCGCTCCGGGGGCAGCCCGGCCGTGGTCAGGACCTCGGCGATCCCGTCCCGGATGTGCCCGGTGATCACGTCGACGTCGTAGCGCTGCGGCTCCAGCGCCCGTTCGGTGCGCGCCAGTTCGGTGAGGGTGAGGTCGAACAGCTCGACCCGGACCCGGGTCTCGCCGACGTCCACGCCGATCATGTGGCCGCTGCCGGGCACGACGCGCAGCAGGGTGCGCGGGCGGCCGCCGTCGGAGTCGACGCTGCCGGCCTCCTCGACCAGGCCGTCGGCGGCCAGGTCGGCGACGACGTTGCTGACGGAGCCGGAGCTGAGGCCGGTCGCGGGGCCGAGCTCGAAGCGGCTGAGGGGGCCGTCGAAGTAGAGCCGTTGCAGTACGGCCGAACGGTTGCCCCTTCTGAGATCGCGCACCGTGCGCCCGTTCCGCCCCGCCATGTGGCTCCCCTCCCGAACCGTGCCCGAGCTGCAACATACCGCCGCGGGCCGTCCGGGCGCGACTTCTGCGGGCCCTTAGTCCACGCAATAAATTAAGAGGTGACGGTGAGTCGGGTGATCTCCTCGAGGGCGGCGGACAGTTCGGGGGCGACGTGAGCGCGCACCCAGCGTTCGTGCTCCTGCCCCAGGGCACGCGGAATCGCCTCGGTGAGCATGATCAGGTACAGGTAGCTGCGGTACAGGGCGAGCCGCAGACGGGCCGTCCGGCCGAACTCGGCCCGGCCGCCGGCCGCGCGGTAGCCCGCGAGGAAGGCCCGGTCCTCGCGGATGTCCCCGAGCAGGGCGAGCGAGACGAAGTCGGCCGCGGGATCGCCCCAGAACATGCGCTCGCCGTCGATCAGGCCCCCGATGCGCACGCCGTCCTGCGAGCGGTCGACGAGGATGTTGCCCGGCCACAGGTCGAAGTGGACCAGGCGGGGCACGGCGACCTCGTCCAGGGCCTCGTACGCGGACCCGGCCGTGCGGGCGATCTCGTCGACGGGCCGGGGCAGCCGGGCGCCGTAGCGGCGGGCGTCGTCGAGGACGGCGGCGTACATGGCGGTGAAGGCGGTGCGCCAGTCGGGGGCGAGCGGGCCGAGCGCGCCGGAGGGGTAGCCGAAGCCGGGGCCGGTCACCTGGTGGAGCCGGGCCACCTGGCCGCCCAGCCGAGCGCACAGGTGCGCCGCTTCGGCGTCCGTCACCGACGCGCCCCACGGCTCGCCGGGGCAGGCCGTCATCAGCAGATGGCGCCGGCCCGCCTCCTCGCCCTCCGCGACCACGCGCGGCGCCGGCACTCCGGCCCGCCCCGCCCTCCGGCAGAACTCGGCCTCGCCGACCAGGAGGTCCCTCTCGTAGCGCAGTCCGGGCGCGGTCGGGGCGGGCGGGACCTTCAGCACGTAGCGGGTGCCGTCGGCCAGGCGCAGCTCCTCGACGCTGTTGTAGGTGCCGCCGCCCAGCGCACGGAGCCGGGCGAGCCGCCCGGGTGGGACGCCCGCGGCCCGCAGAGCGCGCCGGGCCCGCCCCCACGACCGCGTCGACGGTGTGTCCGGGTCACCGGAATCCGCGTCCCCGACAGCCGTGTCCTCGACAGCCACGTCCTCGAAATCCATTGGACCCCCCTCTCGGATCCTGCTTACCCTAGCCGCAAAACTAATCCCTTTAGGAAACATTTTTCCCGTCCTACCGGAGCCCCCCATGAGATCACTGACCGAGCAGGACGTCCGCAACTCGTTCGTCAACTGCTCCAAGGGCGAGGCCAAGCGCCTGTCCCTGCCGCGCGACCTCGGCGACCGTCCCTGGGACGACCTGGACTTCCTGGGCTGGCGCGATCCCGGAGCGCCCGACCGCAGCTATCTGGTCACCGAGCAGAAGGGCCGGCTCATGGGCGTCACCCTGCGCTTCCCCGCCTCGCAGCGCGGGTTCCTGCACCGCAGCATGTGCTCGATCTGCCTGACCACCCACCGCGGGGGCGGGGTCTCCCTGATGACCGCCCGCAAGGCCGGAGCGGCGGGCCGCGAGGGCAACTCGGTCGGCGTGTACATGTGCACCGACCTCGCCTGCTCGCTCTACGTGCGCGGGAGGAAGGTCCCGGACTCCGGCGCGCGCTTCGAGGAGAGCCTCACGCTGGAGCAGCAGATCGCCCGCACCACGGCCAACCTGGCGGCCTTCCTGGACAAGCTGTACGCCTGACGGCGCCGCACGGTCACGTTCGACCCCCGCGCGATCGGGGAACTGCGCAAGGGATGCGGAAGGTACGTGACTGGACCTCGCCCCTGCTCCGGCTGGCGAAGCGGCGCCGGGACCCCGTGGTCGTGCAGGCGCTGCGCTCCACGACGGCGGCGACGATCGCGTATGTGATCGCGTTGCGGCTGAGTCCGGAGCCGGCGCCGCTGACCGCGCCGCTGACGGCTCTGCTCGTCGTCCAGGTGACTCTCTACTCCACGCTGACCACCGGCATCCGCCGCGTGAACTCCGTGGTGGCCGGAGTGCTGGTGGCCATCGCCTTCTCGCTGCTGGTGGGGCTGACCTGGTGGAGCCTCGCACTGGTGATCCTGGCGGCGCTGGCGGTCGGGCACATGGTGCGGGTGGACGAGTTCGTGCCCGAGGTGGCGATCAGCGCGATGCTGGTCCTCGGCGTCACCGCCGTGGGCAGTACCGCCTCGGCGCGGGTCGAGGAGACGCTGATCGGCGCGGGGGTCGGGCTCGCCTGCAACCTGCTGCTCGCTCCCCCGGTGTGGACCGAACAGGCCGGTGCGTCGATCGAGGGCCTGGCCCGGCGTGTGCGGCAGCTGATGCTGCGGCTGGGCGAGGAGGCGGCCGGGCATCCGCCCGTGGAGCTCGCCGCGCAGCGGCTGCACGAGGCGCGCCGGCTGGACCACGACATCTCCGAGGTGGACGCCTCACTCCGGCAGGCCGAGGACAGCCTGCGGCTCAATCCGCGGGTGCGCGAGGGCATGCTGCACCGGGTGGTGCTGCGCACCGGTCTCGACACGCTGGAGATCTGCACGGTCGTGCTGCGGGTGCTGGCGCGCACCTTCACCGACCTGACGAAGCGGCGGGCCCCCGAGCCGATGTTCTCGCCGCAGACCGGAGCCCTGGTGCAGGAGTTGCTGTCCGAGGTCGCCGACGCGGTGGTCAGCTTCGCGGTGCTGGTCACCACGGACGTCAGCGCGAGCGCCGAGGAGGCCGAGGCCCGGCTGGCCGCGGAGCTGCGACAGACCTCGGCCACCCGCGACAAGGTGGCGCGGCTGCTGCTGGAGGAGGCGCAGCGGGACACGACCCAGTGGCAGCTGTACGGCGCGGTGCTCACCGAGGTCGACCGCATCATCGACGAGATGGACACCGAGCACCGCTCACGCCGGCTCCTGGAGGAACTGGACCGCTACAACCGCGCCCAGCGCGAACGCGCCCCTCGGCTGCCCCGGCTCGGGGACCGGCTGGGCGCGCCGGTCCGGCAGCGGCGGAACCGTGAGGGCGTCGCGCGGCGTTCTGTGCGAGAGGGGCGCGGTCGTCCGACGGCGCGGTCCTGTGAGGGAGGGGAGCAGGCATGACCGAGGCGAAGGTGCGGATCGACGGGAACACACTGCGGCTGCCGGGCGGTGTGGCGGTGCGGTTCGTGCGCACCCTGCGGCTGCCGGAGCGGGGGACGCATCCGCTGCCGCCGGGGCTTGGCGAGTTCCCGGTGCGCCGGGTGGCCGACTACGCGGACTCGGTGCCCGAGGAGTGGCGGGCGCGCGGCGGGGTGATGCTGCCGGTGTACCTGCGCGAGGCGATGTGGCTGAGCTTCGCGGGCACGACGGAGCCGGCCGCACTCCAGGTCGGCGTGGGCAAGGTGTGCGCGGTGTCGGGCCTGCCGTGGAGCGACCGGCTGCGCCGCGACCCGCAGAACTACGTGGTGCTGCCCCGCCAGCCGTGGCTGGACGGCATCAACTCCGGCAAGGGCACCGTGCGTCAGTTCGTCGCCGTGCCGCTGGGCCTGGGGGCGAGCGTCGAGGGCCAGGTCACGGGCGAGGAGGTGTGGGGCGGCGTGCAGGTGCAGTCGTTCCCGCTGAACGACGCCGAACTGGCCCGGTGGCGCGAGGAGGAGCGGCTGCGCCGGCGTCGGGAGGCGGCCCGGTCGGCCCAGATCTTCGGTGGCGCCCCCATGGCGGCGGCGGCCCCGCCCGCGCCCGGCGCCGCGCCGGCCGCCCCCCGCCGGGTCGCGCCCGCCATGGGGCTCGGCGTCGGCGGCTCCATGCGCCAGGAGGTGTACCGGGACGACCGACCGCCGGGCGCCTGGTCCGAGCGGCCCGCCGGGCGGGTGTTCGTGCACCTGGTGACGCCTCCCCAGTGGCGCCGCATCACCGGCGAGGCTCCCCCGCCGTCGCCCGTGGACCGCGCCGCGTACACGAACGCCGGCCTGCCCTGGTTCGACTACTACGACCAGGACGCCGAGGACCTCGCCCCCACCGACGCGCTGTCGGCGGTGCGCCCGGCCGGTGACTGGCTCGGCGACGACCACGAGCCGTGGCAGGAGCCGTCGCCGCACCAGGTGCACCCCCTGAAGGACGCGCCGGGCAGGCCGGTGGAGGACGGGGACTGGTAGCCGCGCCGACCTCCCGCCGCACGCGGCGGCGAGGGGGCGTCGTGTGCGGCCGCGGCGTCCTGCCGCGGTTGCGTGGGAGCGGTGGCCCGCGTCAAGGTGGCAGTCACGACCGGGGCAGCCGACGACCTGAGGTGCGGGCATGGACGGTGGTGCGAAGGCATCGGGAGAAGGGTCTCCCCCGACCGGGCGGAGCCCGGAGCCCGGGGGAGGCTGGAGCAGGCGGCGGTTCGTCGGAGCGCTGGCGGGAGCCGCCGCCGTGGTGGCGGTCCCGGCTCCCGCGGCACCCGGGTCCGGGTCCGCGCCCGGGAGCGCGCCGGAGGCCGCCGCGAGCGGCCGGGAGCAGGCGGCGAGGCCGTCCGGGCGGCGGCCCCTGTACCTGGGCACCTACACCTCCGTGCCGGGCGGCGGCAAGGGCATCGGCCTGGCGGTGTACGACCCGGTGTCGGGCTCCGTCGGCGGCCGGGGCACTCTCGCCGAGGTCGCCGACCCGTCCTACCTCGCCGTGCATCCCGACGGCCGCACCCTGTACGCGGTCGACGAGCGGACGAACGGCGGTGTGACCGCGGTACGGCTCGCCGACCGGAGGGTCCTGGGCACCCGCAGCACCGGCGGGGCGGCGCCCTGCCATCTGTCCGTGCACCCGAGCGGGCGCTGGCTGCTCAGCGCCAACTACGGGTCCGGCAGCGTGGCCGTGCACCCCATCGCCGCCTCGGGCGCGCTCGGCGAGCGGGCCGACCTGGTGACCCACACCAGCCCGCCGCCCGGACCCGGGCAACAGGGGCCGCACGCCCACCAGGTCCTCACCAGCCCCGACGGCGGCCACGTCCTCGCCGTGGACCTCGGGACCGACACCGTCTACACCTATCGCCTGAACACCGGCACGGGCCGTCTCACCGAGGTCTCCCAGGCGCACACCCGGCCCGGCGCCGGACCGCGCCAGCTGACCTTTCACCCGAACGGCCGATACGCCTATCTCGCCAACGAGGTCGGCAACACCGTCGCGGTCTGCGCGTACGACCGGTCCACGGGGCGGCTGACCATCGGTGCGACGGAGTCGACGGGCGGGGGCACGGGCGCGAACTATCCGTCGCAGGTCCTGGTCACGGCCGACGGCCGGTTCGCGTACCTGGCCAACCGGGGTCACAACACCTTGGCGCGCTACGCCGTGGAGGCGGGCGGGGCCCGGCTCCGGCTGCTGGGCACGACACCGGTCGCGGGCGACTTCCCGCGTCAGATCGCCTTCTCGCCCGACGGCGCGCTGCTGTTCGCCGCGAACCAGAAGTCGAGCACGGTCAGCGTCTTCCACGTCGACCGCGCGAACGGCGCGCTGCGCCTGGCGGGTACGCCGTTCCCCTCACCCGTCGCCGTCTGCGCGCTGCCGCTGTAGGGCGCGCGGGCAGGAGGCGGCGCCCGCCTGGAGCAGCAGGACGTGCATGCGTTCGGTGAGCGCGGCGACGTCGTCGGCGGGCGTGTGGAACGGCAGGCGTACGTCGCCGTAGGTGCGGGCGCGTTCGACGCGCAGGGTCAGTCCGTGCCGGTCGACGGCGAGCGGCCGGACGCGTACCGCGCCGTGCAGGCTGTCGGGTCCGACCAGCCGGGTCAGCCGCTCCACCGCCTCGGGGTGGGCGTCGGCGAGGTGGGTGAGCAGGCCGGCCTCCGCCAGGGCGAGCGGGTCGGGCGCGGCGGCGGTGAACTCCTCGGTGCCGACGACCACCGTGCCGGACGGCTGCCGCAGCACGACGCGCGCGGGATGGAACACCAGGTGCCGGGCCTCGGGGACGAGCCGGCCGGCGAGCCGGAGCCGGGCGCGGATCCGGTCGCGCACGGGGACGGGGGCGACGTCGGCGAACTCCAGGACGGCCGACGGCTCGCCGCGCGGCGCGCAGATCGCGACGGTGCCCAGGGCGCTGTCCTCGGGCACGCGCAGCACGACGCGGCCGTCCTCGCGCACGGTGTGGGCACCGACGTACTCCTCCCGTCCGCCCTGCGCGGTCACCGCGCAGGACCAGGCGGCCTCGAGCACGGACCGCGCCCGCTGGGCCGCTCCGGGCACCGCCGTCCAGGTCTGGCTGTCGTCCATCCCCCAACCTCCTTCTTAGGTAAGGCTTGCCTAACCTATCGAAGATCGGGGGGCGTGCCAACCAGGGAGGGCTTCGTCGACCGGGCGGTCAGCTCCGCGCCGTCCAGTGCGCGGGACGGGAGACCGATCCGGGCAGCCGGGTGCCGGCGCTGCCCCGGGCCGCGTCGACCTGCGGCTGGGTGAGGAAGAACGCGCCGGTGAGATCGGCATCCGTCAGGTCCGCGTTGCGCAGGTCGGCGCCGATCAGGTCCGCGTCCCGCAGATCGGCTCCGGTGAGGTCGGCGGCGATCAGGCAGGCGCCGCGCAGACTGGCCCCGCGCAGGTCCGCACGCTTCAGCCGGGCGCCGATCAGGTCCGCGCCGCGCCGGTCCTTCGGCCGTCCCTTCCCGCGCCGCACCCCGGCCCGCGCCAGCTCACTGGCGCGCAGCAGCAGGACGTTGACCTCCTGGCGGTGGGCGTCCACGTCCAGCGCGACGAGTTCAACGGGCGGCAGGAGGGTGAGCTGTTCGGTCCGCTCCAGCGCCCGGCGCAGCTCGCCGTGCACCGGGCGGGCGGCGCCCAGGGCGAGCGCCTCGGTCACGTACCACAGCAACTCGTGCAGGTGCCGCACGACCGGGAACACCTCGAACATCAGCCGGGCGTCCTCCCCGTCCTTCCCGTCCTCCCCGGCCGTGCGCCAGTCCCGCCCGCCGAAGACGACCTGCGAGACCTTCTGTCCCGCGCCGAAGCAGTCGTAGACCGTGCACCCGCTGAAGCCCTGCTGCCGGAGCCGCGTGTGGATGCCGCACCGGTGGTCGTCCCGAAGGTTCGGGCACGGCTTTCCCGCGGGCTTGTCCAGGGCGAAGTCCGCGGAGGCGGCGAAGGTCAGGGCGACACAGCACAGCCCGAAGCACCGCGCGCAGTCGCCGCGCAGACCGCTCCGGTCGTGCCCGGCGTCTTTCCGGTCTTGCATGGTGTTTCAGCCTTCTGATCGTGGGGTGCGGGGCCCGGACGGGCGGTTCACCGCAGGAAGGCGGCGGTGGCCGCCACGAACCGGTCGGCGTCGTCGAGCCACGGGTAGTGCCCCGCACCGGGCTGGACGACCAGTTCGGCGTGCGGGAAGAGCCCGGCGTACTCGGCCATGGCGGCGGGAGGCGAGTTCAGGTCGACCTCACCGGCGAGCACGAGCACCGGGGAAGTGAACCGGGCGAGCGTCGCCCGGGTGGCGTCCGGGTCGAAGGCGCCGTCGGCGGCGTACGCGGCCGCGGCCTCGGCGTTCTTCTGCGCGGCGTCGGCGGCGTCGAGGGCCCGGGCCGCCGCGTCCCAGCGGCCGTGGCGGAGCGGGGCGAGCGCCTGCCAGTGGGCGTCCGTCGCCCGGCCCGCCGTGATCTCCTCCAGGGCCGCGTACGCCGCCGCGAACCAGGGCTCGCCCGCACGCCGCCGCGCCGTCTCGCGCCGGTCCTCGCCGGTGACCTCGATGCCCACGGCCAGGACGCTCGGCGTGATCAGCGCCAGTCTGCCGACGCGTTCGGGGTGGCGGGCCGCGTACAGCGCCGCCAGGTTCGCGCCGGCGGAGTGCGCGAGCACGTCCACGCGCTCCAGGCCCAGATGCTCGCGCAGTGCCTCGACGTCGTCGACGAGCCGGTCGCAGCGGTAGCTCGCGGGGTCCCGCGGGACCGCCGATCCCCCGGTGCCCCTGAGGTCCGGCAGCACCAGCCGCCGGTGCGCGGACAGACCGCCGAGGTCGCCGAGGTAGTCCGAGGCCCGCATGGGTCCGCCGGGCAGGCAGATGACCGCGGGGCCCTCTCCGAGGACGCGGTGGGCGAGGGTCGTCGCGTCGTACGCGCGGTGGTGGTCGGGCATGGCGACGACCCTGTCAGGGCCGCCGCCCGCCGGGCAACCGAGTTCCCGGCCCCGGGCCGCTCAGCCCTCCCGTGCGGCCGCCAGGTCCAGGTGTCCGAGCCGTTCGGGGTCGGCCAGGATGTACATGTGCGTGATCCGGCCGTCGGCGACGACCACGCCCATGACCGACGGCGGCCCGTCCTCGGGCGCGTTGGCCATCCCGACCGAGCCGTTGACCAGCACCAGGCGGGCCGTCCCCGCGTACTGCGAGAACGTGAGGGCCTGGGCGGCCACCGTCCTCGCGCCGTGGACCACCTTGGAGGCGGCCGCGCCCCGGGCGAGCACGCCGGAGTCGACCCGCAGCACCACGTCCGGGTGGAGGACCGCCACCAGCGCCTCGAAGTCGCCGCCGCGCGAGGCGGCGAGGAAGGCGTCGAGCACCTGCTTCTGCCGGGCGAGGTCGGCCTCGGCGGACGGGGTGGCGCCCTGCACCCGGCGGCGGGCGCGGCTGACGAGCTGCCGGGTCGCGGCGGCGCCGCGCTCCACGATCGGCGCGATGTCGTCGAAGGGCACCGCGAACAGGTCGTGGAGCACGAACGCCAGCCGCTCGTCGGGCCGAAGCGTCTCCAGGACGACGAGCAGGGCGAGGCCCACCGAGTCGGCCCGGACCGCCTCCTGCTCCGGGTCGGTCGGGGTCAGGGACCGGATCACGGGGTCCGGGACGAAGGTGTCGAGGGTGTCGTCGATCGGCTCCTCGCGGCGGGCCCTGCGCGCACGCAGCAGGTCGAGGCAGACCCGGCCGGTCACGGTGGTGAGCCAGGCGCCGAGGTTGCGGATGGCGCCGGTGTCCGTGCGGGTCAGCTTCAGCCAGGTCTCCTGGACCGCGTCCTCGGCCTCGGGCACCGAGCCGAGCATGCGGTAGGCCACCGCCCGCAACTGCCCGCGGTGCTCCTCGAAGTTCCGTGCCAGGACTTCCTCGTCAGCCATGCCGGCCATGTCCTTCCCACCCCGTTCCCCCGTGTGTCCCGAGCATCCTAGGCCTCGGGGTCACGGACGTGGACCGCTCCCGCCGAGGTCACACGTCGCCGCGGACCAGACCGAGCAGCCGGTCCAGGACGCGGGGCCCGCCGGCCCGGACGCCGTCGTGCTCGAACTCGTCGGTGACCCAGGTGCGCAGGCCCCGGATCGCGCGGGCGGTACCGAGGGCGTGGGCGGTGTCGACGTACATGTCGTCGTGGTAGACGGCGGCGGCGACCGGGACCTCGTTGGCGGCGAGGCGGGCGGGGTCGTACAGGGGCTGCCAGTCGGTGCGGGCGGCGAGCAGGTCGACGGTCTCGCGCAGCGGGCGCAGCGCCGGGTCGCAGTCGAACATCCAGGGGTGCACGCTCTCGCCGGTGAACAGCACCGGCCCGTCGCCGGCGAGGGCCTTGGCGGCGTCGAACTGCGGAAACTCCGCGCGGACCCGCTCGGCCGACCAGGCGGTGGGGCGGGTGTCCTGGCCGTAGATCGCCTCGTGGACGAGGGCGTACAGCGGGTGGCCCGCGTACGACAGCAGGCCCTGCACCTCCTCCTGGAAGGCGTCGGACAGTTCCGGGCCGTTCGGGGTGCGGACGAAGGCGTGTTCGAGGAGGAAGTGGAGGCGGTGGCTGCCGTCGCCACTGCCGAGCATGATGCCGAGCGACTGGAACGCCTCGACGGTCAGCCGGTGGCCGTTCGGGAGCACCACGTCGTGGGTGAGCAGGTGGTCGGCGATGCGGCGGGCGCGGTCGACGTCCTGCGGGTAGCGGGCGTAGTGGGCGGCGACCTTGCGCTCGATGCGCGGGTAGGCGGCCCGGTAGACGTCGTCGGCGTGGGCGTCGAGCGCGGGCAGTCCGCCGGTGATCAGGGCGGCGGCCAGGCCCTCGGGGTGCGTGGACAGGTAGTTCACGGCGCAGAAGCCGCCGAAGCTCTGCCCGAGGACGGTCCAGGGCGCGCCGCCGGTCAGCTCGGGACGGATCGCCTCGCAGTCGCGGACGATCGAGTCGGCGCGGAAGTGCGTGAGGTAGTCGGCCTGTGCGGCGGCGCCGCCGCGCAGCGGCAGGGTCTGGCGGTTGGCGGGCGTGGAGTGGCCGGTGCCGCGCTGGTCGAGGAGCAGGACCCGGTAGTCCTCCAGGGCCCGGCCGAGCCAGGCCTGCCGTCCGATGAAACGGTTCGCCCCGAAGCCCGGACCGCCCTGGAGGTAGACCAGCCACGGGAGGTCCCTGTCGGCCTTGTCCCGCGCGACGGCCTCACGTGCGTAGAGCTCGATCGTCTCCCCTGCCGGGTCGTCGTGGTCGAGCGGCACGGTGAAGGTGCGGTCGGTGAGGACGACGCCGGGGTGGCGGTAGCTGACGGTCAAGGGTGCTCCCGGGACGGAGGGTTTACGGCCGCGTCCCAGTTCAGCACATGTTCCTCCGTCGTCTGAGCGCGGGGACCAGGAATTCGTGTCGTGTGCGCGGTGGACGCGTCAGTAGGTGGCCGCCGGGCGCCCGGGCAGGCTGGAGCTGCGTACCACCAGCTCCGGCTGGAGCACCACCCGGCGGTGCTCGTGCACCGCCGGTGCCCCCGGCGCCTCGGTCTCCTCCAGCAGCAGTTCCGCCGCCAGGGCGCCCATGGTGACCGCGGGCTGACGGACCGAGGTGAGCGGCACGGCCGCGGCGGCGGCGAACTCGATGTCGTCGTAGCCGACGATGGCGAGGTCGTCGGGGACACGGACCCCGGCCGCGTACATGGCCTGCAGCACGCCGAGGGCGAGCAGGTCGTTGGCGCAGAAGACGGCCGTGGGCCGGTCGGCGAGGCCCAGGAGGCGGGCGCCGGCGTCCCGTCCGGCGGCCACGTCGAGGCGCTCGGTGGGCAACTCGCGCAGCGCGTCGGGGCCGAGACCGGCCTCGGCGAGCGCGTTCAGGGCGCCGGTACGGCGGTCGCGCACCTGGTTCAGGCCGGACGGCCCGCTGACGTACGCGAGGGAGCGGTGCCCCGCGTCCACCAGGTGCCGTACCGCCAGTGCGCCGCCCGCCACGTCGTCCACGGAGACCGAGCACTCGGTGGCGCCCTCGGCGACCCGGTCGACCAGGACGAAGGGGATGCCGTGGCGGCGGAAGGCGGCGATGTTGCGGCCGGTGGCCTCGGCCGGGGTGAGCAGGACGCCGCGCACCCGCTGTTCGGCGAAGAGGGCCAGGTACTCGGCCTCCTCCCCGGGACTCTGCGCGCTGTTGCAGACCATCACGCCGAGCCCGGCCGCGCGGGCCGCTCGCTCGGCGCCCCGGGCGACGTCCACGAAGAAGGGGTTGCCCATGTCGAGGACGAGCAGCCCCATGATCCGGCTGCGGCCCGCACGCAGTTGGCGCGCGGACTCGCTGCGGACGTAGCCGAGCCGGTCGATCGCGGACTGCACGCGGACCCGGGTCTCGGTGGCGACGGTCTCCGGACGGTTGATGACGTTCGAGACCGTGCCCACGGAGACACCGGCGGCGCGTGCGACGTCCTTGATACCCACCGATGGGGCCATCGGGCGGAAACCTCCAGGGATGCGAGGAGCGGCGGGTGAGCCTTCACAGTACCGTCATGGCACCGCACGTCCGAGCCGGTCAGAGGGGGGCCAGGGCCTGCGGCAGGCCCTAGTGCCGCGACAGGCAACGTTTGCCCCGCCGCGGCACTAGAAGTCGAACTGGTCGATGTTCCCGGCGTTGAAGACGGTCGGCTTGCCGAGGTTGATCAGACCGTCCTTGCCGATGGTGTACGACCCCATGGCGCCGGCCTCGAAGGTCTCTCCCTCCTTGCCGGTGATCTGCCCGGAGGAGAGGGCGACCGCGGTGTACGCGGCCAGCTCGCCGAGCTTGGCCGGGTCCCACAGCTCGAAGGCCTCGACGGTGCCGTTCTTGACGTACTTGCGCATGTCGTTGGGGGTGCCGAGGCCGGTCAGCCTGACCTTGCCCTTGTACTTGGAGCCGGACAGGTACTGGGCGGCGGCCTTGATGCCGACGGTGGTCGGGGAGATGATCCCCTTCAGGTTCGGGTACTGCTGGAGCAGGCCCTGGGTCTGCTGGAAGGACGCCTGCGCGTCGTCGTTGCCGTAGGCGACCTTGACCAGCTTGACGTCCTTGTACTTGGGGCCCTTCAGCTCCTGCTTCATGTAGTCGATCCAGGTGTTCTGGTTCGTCGCGGTCTGCGCGGCGGACAGGACCGCGATCTCGCCCTTGTAGCCGATCTGCTGCGCGAGCAGCTGCACCTCGGTGCGGCCGAGGTCCTCGGCGGACGCCTGTGAGACGAAGGCGTTGCGGCACTCGGGCTTGGTGTCGGAGTCGTAGGTGACGACCTTGATGCCGTTCTTCATGGCCTGCTTCAGCGCGGTGCACAGGGCGCCCGGGTCCTGCGCGGACACGGCCATCGCGTCGACCTGCTGCTGGGTGAGGGTGTTGACGTAGGAGACCTGGCCGGAGGTGTCGGTGGCGCTGGACGGTCCGACCTCCTTGTACGTCTCGCCCAGTTCCTCCAGGGCTTTCCTGCCGCCGTTGTCGGCGGAGGTGAAGTAGGGGTTGTTGACCTGTTTGGGCAGGAAGCCGACGGTCAGGCCCTTCTTGGTGGGAGCGTTCGGGTCGGCCTTGCCGGCCGGGGAGGCGGCCACTCCGCCGTCCTTGCCGACGTCGTTCTTGGTGGTGCCGCCGCAGGCGGTGGCGGCGAGGACGAGGGAGGTCGCGGCGGCGAGGGCCGCGCAGGTGCGGCGGATCGTCGGCTTGCGCATGGTGAACGTCCTTTACGAGGGTGGCGGGGTGGGCGGAGCGGTTGACGAAGTCGGTGTGGGCGCCTTGGACTCGGGCGCCGCGGAGGCTCGGCGCCCGCCCCTGGCCACGGAGACCTGGTGTGCGACCCGCGGGCCGAGGACGGAGACGACGAGCAGGACGCCGGTGACGACGATCTGCGACTGTGCGGAGACGTTCAGCAGGCTCATCACGTTCTGCGACGCGCCCAGCAGGAAGACACCGGCGACGGCGCCGCCGAGTGTGCCCTTCCCGCCGTCGAAGTCGATGCCGCCGAGCAACACTGCCGCGACGACGGACAGTTCGAGCCCGGTGGCGTTGTCGTAGCGGGCGCTGGCGTAGTGCAGGGCCCAGAAGACGCCGGTCAGGGCGGACATGAGGCCGGTGGCGACGAACAGGACCAGCTTGTTGCGCCTGACCCGGATGCCGGCGAACCGGGCCGCCTCCTCACCGGCGCCGATCGCGAACAGCGATCGCCCGAAGGGGGTGGCGTGCAGGGTGACCAGGGCGATCGCCAGCAGGAGCAGGAACGGCAGGAAGGCCTGCGGCAGGAAGGTGTCCCCGACGCGTCCGGCCGCGAAGTCCAGGTACGGGGTGGGGAAGTCGGTCACCGCGTCGGAACCCAGCACGATCTGTGCGATGCCCCGGTAGGCGGCGAGGGTGCCGATCGTCACCGCGAGGGAGGGCAGCCCGAGCCTGGTCACCAGCAGACCGTTGACCAGGCCGCACACCGCGCCGAGGAGCAGGCACAGCGGGATGATCGTCTCGATCGCCATGCCCTGGTTCCACAGGGCGCCCATCACCGCGCCGGACAGACCGGCGGTGGAGGCCACGGACAGGTCGATCTCACCGCAGACCACGAGGAGGGTCATCGGCAGGGCGATCAGCGCGATCGGCAGGGTGTTGCCGATCAGGAACGACACGTTGAGGGCGTTGCCGAAGCCGTCCACGAAGCCGAAGGAGAACAGCAGGACGACGACGAGCAGGGCACCGACGACGGTGTCCCAGCGCACGGCACGGGAGAGGGTGAGGTCAGCCATGGCGGACGTTCCTCTTCTTCAGGGCCGAGGCCACGCGCAGCGCGACGACGCGGTCGACCGCGATGGCGAGCAGGAGCAGGACGCCGTTGATCGCCAGCACCCAGACGGAGCTGACGCCGAGGGCGGGCAGCACGCTGTTGACGGACGTCAGCAGCAGGGCGCCGAGGGCCGCTCCGTACACGCTGCCGGAGCCGCCGGTGAAGACCACGCCGCCGACCACGACCGCGCTGACTACGGTGAGTTCGTATCCGCTGCCGGTGCCGGAGTCGACGTTGCCGAACCGGGCCAGGTACATCGCCCCGGCGAGACCGGCGAGGCCGCCGCAGAAGGTGTAGGCGGCCAGGATGCGCCTGCGCACCGGGATGCCGGCGAGCCGGGCCGCCTCCGGGTTGGAGCCGAGCGCGTACAGCTCGCGGCCGCTGCCGTAGTGCTTGAGGTAGTACGCCGTCGCCACCACGACGGCGAGGGCGATCAGCGCCAGGTACGGCACCGCCCGGATCCCGCCGGAGCCGAAGTCGACGAAACCGCCGGGCAGGTCGGCCGCGGTGATCTGGCGGGAGCCCACCCAGACGGAGTCGACGCCGCGGATGATGTAGAGCGTGCCGAGGGTGACGACGAGCGCGGGCACCTGACCGAGGCTGACGAGGAGTCCGTTCAGCAGGCCGAGGCCGACACCGAGGAGCACCGCCAGGACGACGGCCACCACGGGGTCGCCGCCGCCCCGCAGACAGGTACCGGCGGCGAAGGCGCTGATACCGAGCGTGGAGCCGACCGACAGGTCGACGTTGCGGGTGATGACGACCAGGGACTGGCCGGTGGCGACCAGCACCAGGATGGTCGCGTTCAGCAGCAGGTCCTTGACGCCCTGCTCGGACAGGAAGGAGCTGTTGCCCGCCCGGCCGACCGCGATCAGCGCCAGGAAGACGACCAGGATGGCGAGTTCACGCATCCTGAACACCCGGTCGACCAGCCGGGTGCCACCGGACCGGTCCACCTCGGCGGCGGAGGCGGGGTTGGGGGCGGTCGCGGTCACGCGGCCCTCCCCGTGGCTGCGGCCATCACGGATTCCTCGGTGGCATCGGAGCGGGGGATCTCGGCGGTCAGCCGGCCCTCGTGCATCACGAGCACACGGTCGGCCATGCCGAGGATCTCGGGCAGGTCGGAGGAGATCATCAGGACGGCCACCCCGTCGGCGGCCAGTTCACCGAGCAGCCGGTGCACCTCGGCCTTGGTGCCGACGTCGATGCCGCGGGTCGGCTCGTCGACGATGAGCACCCTGGGGCCGGTGGCCAGCCACTTGGCGAGGACGACCTTCTGCTGGTTGCCGCCGGAGAGCGTGGAGGCGGCGTCGGCGATCCGGGCGTACTTGACCCTGAGCCTGACCGCCCAGTCCAGGGAGCGGCTGCGTTCCGCGCCCCGGTCCACCAGACCGGCCTTCACGGTCGCCCGTAGTCCAGTCAGGCCGATGTTGCGCTCGATGGACATGTTCATCACCAAGCCCTGGGCGCGCCGGTCCTCGGGGACCAGGGCGAGCCCGGCGGCCATCGCGGTGGACGGGGCTCCCCTGGTGAGCCGGTGTCCGTCGACCTCGACCTCACCGGCGTCCCAGCGGTCGATGCCGAAGACGGCGCGTGCGACCTCCGTGCGCCCGGCGCCGACCAGTCCGGCGAGGCCCACGATCTCACCGCGCCGCACGTCGAAGGAGATGTCGGTGAAGACACCCTCGCGGGTCAGCCGGCGCACGCTGAGCGCCACGTCGCCCGGTGTCACCTCCTGCTTGGGGTAGAGCTCGTCGAGGTCGCGGCCGACCATGCGCCGCACGAGGTCGTCCTCGGTCATGCCGTCCAGCGGCTCGTCGGCGATCCAGGCGCCGTCGCGCAGGGTCGTCACCCGCCGGCAGATCTCGAAGATCTCCTCCAGTCGGTGCGAGATGAACAGCACGGCGGCGCCCTGGTCACGCAGGGCGCGCACGACGTCGAAGAGGCGGGCGACCTCACTGCCGGTCAGGGCCGCGGTCGGCTCGTCCATGATCAGGACGCGGGCGTCGAAGGAGAGCGCCTTGGCGATCTCGACGATCTGCTGGTCGGCGATGGACAGTCCACGTGCGGGACGGTCGGGGTCGAGGTCGACACCGAGACGCCCCATCAGGGCGCGAGTGGCCTCGCGGGTGGCCTTGTGGTCGATGCGGCCCAGGGCCCGTCGCGGCCTGCGGCTCATGAAGATGTTCTCGGCGATCGACAGGTCGGGGAAGAGTGTCGGTTCCTGGTAGATCACGGCGATGCCGGCGTCGCGGGCGTCGCCGGGGCCGTGGAAGACGACGGGCTCGCCGTCGAGCAGCACCTGGCCGGTGTCGGGCCGGTGCACCCCGGCGAGGGTCTTGATGAGGGTCGACTTGCCGGCGCCGTTCTCCCCGGCGAGTGCGTGTACCTCTCCCGGAAGCAGCTCCAGGGACACGTTCCTGAGGGCACGCACCGCACCGAAGGACTTCGAGACGTCCCTGAGCGCCAGCACCGGGGCCGGGCCCGCGACGGACGGGTGAGTCATGGGGAGCTCCTCGACGACGCCGACGGAAGGGCCGCCCCACGCCGTGAAAGGTTTCAACCTGGATGCCGGGACGTTAGGCAAGGAGCCGATGTCACGTCAATGGGTGCGGATCGAAAACATCCCAGCGCCGAAGGGTCCGAAGGAATAACGGAGGACTGCCCACGCCGGAAGGGTTGACACCCCCGCCGACGACTCATAGCTTCCATTCCTGAATCGTTTCATAGGAGGCTGTTCAGAGACCTGCCAAGGCCTGTCAGCAGACTTTCGACCCGACGTCACAGGAGCCCTGCAGTGACCGAGCTCGCCGCGGTGAAGGCCGCCCTCAAGACCCAGGCCGTCGAGACGCCGTCGTGGGCGTACGGGAACTCGGGGACCCGCTTCAAGGTCTTCGCGCAGGCGGGCGTACCGCGGACACCGTGGGAGAAGGTGGACGACGCGGCCCAGGTGCACGCCGTCACCGGCGTCGCGCCGGCCGTCGCCCTGCACATTCCGTGGGACCGGGTCGACGACTACGCGGCGCTCGCCCGGCACGCCGCGGACCGCGGTCTGAAGCTGGGCGCGATCAACTCCAACACCTTCCAGGACGACGACTACAGGCTCGGCAGCATCTGCCATCCGGACGCGGCGGTGCGACGCAAGGCGGTCGACCACCTGCTGGAGTGCGTCGACATCATGGACGCCACCGGGTCGAGAGACCTGAAGCTCTGGTTCGCCGACGGCACGAACTATCCCGGCCAGGACGACGTGCGGGGGCGGCAGGACCGGCTGGCTCAGGGGCTGGCCGAGGTGTACGAACGGCTCGGCGAGGGGCAGCGGATGCTGCTGGAGTACAAGCTCTTCGAGCCGGCCTTCTACGCCACGGACGTCCCGGACTGGGGAACGGCGTACGCGCACTGCCTGAAGCTGGGACCGAAGGCGCAGGTCGTCGTGGACACCGGACACCACGCCCCGGGCACGAACATCGAGTTCATCGTCGCCTCCCTGCTGCGGGAGGAACGGCTCGGCGGGTTCGACTTCAACTCCCGGTTCTACGCCGACGACGACCTGATGGTGGGCGCGGCCGATCCCTTCCAGCTGTTCCGGATCATGTACGAGGTGGTGCGCGGGGGCGGGCTCACGTCCGGGGTCGCGTTCATGCTCGACCAGTGCCACAACGTCGAGGCGAAGATTCCGGCGATCATCCGTTCCGTGATGAACGTTCAGGAGGCGACGGCCAAGGCACTGCTGGTGGACCGGAACGCGTTGTCCGCCGCACAGGGCTCCGGGGATGTGCTCGAGGCCAACGCCGTGCTGATGGACGCGTACGACACCGACGTGCGTCCGTTGCTGCGCGAGGTGCGGGAGGAGACGGGGTTGGACCCCGAGCCTCTTGCGGCGTATCGCCGGTCGGGGTGGGCGGAGCAGATCGTTGCCGACCGTACGGGGGGCCGGCAGGCCGGGTGGGGGGCCTAGGGCCTGTTGCGAAAGTCCCGTCGTCCGCCCGGAGGGCGGGCCTCGCGGCGTCAGGTGCGTGCTCTGGGGGTCCCCCCTGCTCGGAGAGCTTGGGGGAGTGCCGGGCCCTGGCCCTCGTACTGGACGTACTTGGGTCAGGGCCCGGTGCGGCAAGTGGGGGTCCCCCCTGCTCGAAGAGCTTGGGGGAGCGTGCATGGCGTCGCGGGGCAGGCGGGACTTTCGCAACAGGCCCTAGGGCCTGTTGGGGGCCACGGCCTGTTGCGAAAGTCCCGGGAATCGTCCGCCGAGTACGCCTTCTCGCACTCCCCGCTCCTGAAGGGAACCCATGTCACTCCACCCTGAAGCCTCCGCCCTTCTCTCCCGGTCCCATCGGCTCGGTGCCGACCCCCGTAACACCAACTACGCGGGCGGCAACGCGTCCGCGAAGGGCACCGGCACCGATCCCGTCACCGGCGGTGACGTCGAGCTGATGTGGGTGAAGGGGTCGGGCGGCGACCTCGGGACGCTCACCGAGGCCGGCCTCGCCGTGCTGCGGCTCGACCGGCTGCGGGCGCTCGCCGGCGTCTACCCCGGTGTCGAGCGCGAGGACGAGATGGTCGCCGCGTTCGACTACTGCCTGCACGGCACGGGAGGGGCGGCGCCCTCCATCGACACGGCCATGCACGGGCTGGTCGACGCCCCGCACGTGGACCACCTGCACCCCGACGCCGGTATCGCGCTCGCCTGTGCCGCCGACGGGGAGAAGCTGACCGCCGAGTGCTTCGGGGACCGGGTGGTGTGGGTGCCGTGGCGGCGGCCCGGGTTCCAGCTGGGGCTGGACATCGCGGCGGTCAGAAAAGCGCATCCGCGGGCGATCGGCTGCGTGCTCGGCGGGCACGGGATCACCGCGTGGGGCGCGAGCTCCGAGGAGTGCGAACGCAACTCGCTGCACATCGTCCGCACCGCCGAGGACTTCCTCGCCGCACGCGGGAAGCCCGAGCCGTTCGGGGCGGTCGTCGACGGGTACGAGGCGCTGCCCGAGGGCGAGCGGAAGGAGCGGGCCGCTGCCCTGGCGCCCCATGTGCGCGCGCTCGCCTCGCGGGACAGGACGCAGGTCGGGCACTTCAGCGATGGGCACGTCGTGCTCGACTTCCTCTCCCGTGCCCGGCATCCGCACCTCGCCGCGCTCGGCACCTCCTGCCCCGACCACTTCCTGCGGACCAAGGTCCGGCCGCTGGTGCTCGACCTGCCGCCGACGGCTCCCCTGGAGCAGGCGATCGCCCGGCTGAAGCAGTTGCATGCCGAGTACCGCGAGGAGTACACCGCCTACTACGTCCGGCACGCTCTGCCCGGCTCCCCCGCGATGCGCGGCGCGGATCCGGCGATCGTGCTCGTGCCGGGCGTCGGCATGTTCTCCTTCGGCAAGGACAAGCAGACGGCCCGGGTGGCCGGCGAGTTCTACGTCAACGCCGTCAACGCCATGCGGGGAGCGGAGGCCGTGTCGACGTACGCGCCGATCGAGGAGTCGGAGAAGTTCCGTATCGAGTACTGGGCACTGGAGGAGGCCAAGCTCCGGCGGATGCCCGCGCCGAAACCCCTCGCGACACGCGTCGCACTGGTCACCGGCGCGGGCAGCGGCATCGGCAGGGCGATCGCGCGGCGGCTCGTCGACGAGGGCGCGTGCGTCGTGGTCGCCGATCTGAACGCTCGCGGTGCCGCCGCCGTCGCCGAGGAGCTGGGCGGGCCGGACAAGGCGGTCGCCGTGACGGTGGACGTGACGGACGAGGAGCAGATCGCGGGTGCCTTCGAGGCGGCGCTGCTCGCCTTCGGCGGGGTGGACCTGGTCGTCAACAACGCCGGTGTCTCGGTGTCCAAGCCGTTGCTGGAGACCTCGGCCGAGGACTGGGACCGCCAGCACGACATCATGGCGCGCGGGTCGTTCCTGGTCTCGCGGGAGGCCGCGCGGGTGATGATCGCCCAGGGGCTGGGCGGTGACATCGTCTACATCGCTTCCAAGAACGCCGTGTTCGCCGGCCCCCACAACATCGCCTACTCGGCCGCCAAGGCCGACCAGGCGCATCAGGTGCGGCTGCTGGCGGCCGAGTTGGGTGAGCACGGGATCCGGGTCAACGGGATCAACCCGGACGGGGTCGTACGCGGCTCCGGAATCTTCGCGGGTGGCTGGGGCGCGCAGCGGGCCGCCGTGTACGGCGTTCCGGAGGAGAAGCTCGGCGAGTTCTACGCCCAACGGACGCTGCTCAAGCGGGAGGTGCTGCCCGAGCACGTCGCGAACGCCGTCTTCGCGCTGACCGGCGGGGAGCTGACCCACACCACGGGACTGCACGTCCCCGTCGACGCCGGCGTCGCGGCCGCCTTCCTGCGATGAGCCCTGAGGTGAAGGCGTACGCCGCCGTCGACCTCGGCGCGTCCGGCGGCCGGGTCATGGTGGGCCGGGTCGGCCGCGACCGGTTGGAGCTGACCGAGGCGCACCGCTTCCCCAACCGGCCGGTGCGGCTTCCCGAGGGGCTGCGCTGGGACGTGCTCGCCCTGTACGCCGGGGTGCTGGACGGACTGCGGGCGGCGGGCCGGGTGGACTCCGTCGGCATCGACGGCTGGGCCGTGGACTACGGCCTGCTCGACGCGGACGGCGCCCTGCTCGGCAGTCCCGTCCATTACCGCGACGCGCGCACCGAGGGCGTGGCGCGGAAGGTCTGGGCGACGATGCCGGCCGCCGAGCTGTACGCGGCGACCGGTACCCAGTACGCACCCTTCAACACCCTGTACCAGTTGACGGCGTCCCGTTCCTCTCCCCAACTCGCCACCGCACGACGCCTGTTGCTGGTTCCCGACCTGCTGGTGTACTGGCTCACGGGTGAGCAGGGCACCGAGCTCACCAACGCCTCGACCACCCAGCTCGTCGACCCGCGCACGCACGACTGGTCGTACGAGGTCGCGGCCCGGCTGGGTATCGACCTGGACCTGTTCGCGCCGTTGCGCCGGCCCGGGGATCCGGCGGGCGTGCTGCGGCCTGAGGTGCTGGAGGAGACCGGGCTGCGCGGGCCCGTGCCGGTGACGACCGTCGCCTCGCACGACACGGCGTCCGCGGTGGCCGCCGTGCCCGCCGTCGGGGAACGCTTCGCGTACATCTGTACGGGCACCTGGTCGCTGGCCGGCCTGGAGCTGGACGCGCCGGTGCTCACCGAGGACGGTCGCGCCGCCAATTTCACCAACGAGCTGGGGCTCGACGGCACGGTCCGCTACCTGCGCAACATCATGGGGCTGTGGCTGCTCCAGGAGTGCCTGCGGGCCTGGGGCGACCCCGACCTGGGCGAGCTGCTGCGGGAGGCGGCCGAGGTGCCCGCGCTCCGGTCGGTCGTGGACGCGGGCGACACCGCCTTCCTCGCGCCGGGCCGGATGCCGGAGCGGATCGCGGCGGCCTGCGCGGCCTTGGGCCAGCCGGTGCCCGGCTCCCCCGCCGAGATCACCCGCTGCGTCCTCGACTCCCTCGCCCTCGCCCACCGCCGGGCGGTCGCCGAGGCGCGGCGGCTCGCCGACCACCCCGTCGACGTCGTGCACCTCGTGGGCGGGGGCGCCCGCAACGCCCTGCTGTGCCGGCTGACCGCCGACGCCTGCGGGCTGCCCGTGGTCGCCGGGCCGGCCGAGGCGGCGGCCCTCGGCAACGTCCTGGTGCAGGCCCGGGCGCACGGACTCGTCGGCGACCGGGCCGCGATGCGGTCCCTGCTCGCCCGGACGCAGCCGCTCGTGCGGTACGAGCCGGGGGGTGACGCGGCGGCCTGGCGCGCGGCCGAGGCCCGGCTCACCGCCGTCACCTCGTGAGCCGCCGCGTCGCCGGCCCGGAGCCCGCGGACTTCGCCACGCCGGAACCCGAGGTCTCCCGTCAGGCCCTCGTCCGACGGCTCCCCCACTACGCTGAGCGCGTGTGGGCGGTGCCCCCCCATCGCCCGTCCGACGACCTGCGACGAGGAGCCGCGATGCGTGTCGCTCTGTTCCTGACCTGCGTCAACGACACGCTCTATCCGGACACCGGGCGCGCGGTGGTGAAACTCCTGACCAGGCTGGGCGTGGAGGTGGACTTCCCCATGGCCCAGACCTGCTGCGGGCAGGCGCACTACAACACCGGGTACCGGCACGACGCCGAGCCGCTGGCCCGGCGTTTCTCCGAGGTCTTCCGGGACTACGAGGCGATCGTGACCCCGTCCGGTTCCTGCGGTGCGATGGTGCGGGAGCTGTATCCGCGCATGGGCGCGCGGGCACGGGCCGAGGGGCGCGGGAACGGACTCGCGGCCGTCCTGGCCCCGGTGGTGCCCAGGACGTACGAACTGACGGAGTTCCTGGTGGACGTGCTGGGGGTGACGGACGTGGGCGCGTACTACCCGCACACGGTGACCTACCACCCGACCTGCCACGGGCTGCGGAGCCTCGGCCTGGGGGAGCGTCCGCTGCGGCTGCTGCGGGCGGTGAAGGGGCTGGAGCTGGTGGAGCTGCCCGGGGCCGAGGAGTGCTGCGGCTTCGGCGGCACCTTCGCGGTGAAGAACCCCGACGTCTCGGCGGCGATGGGCGCCGACAAGGTACGCAACGCCGAGTCGACGGGCGCGGAGGTGCTGTGCGCGGGCGACAACTCGTGTCTGATGCACATCGGCGGCACGATGGCCCGCCTCGGGACGCGCATGCGGCCCGTCCACATCGCGGAGATCCTGGCCGGCACGGAGGAGGAGACCGCCGCATGAGCACGACGTTCCTCGGGATGCCCGGCTCCCCGGCCTTCCCGTCCTTCCCCCGGGCCGCGCACGAGGCCGTGCGCGACACCACCCTGCGCGGCAACCTGCGGCACGCCACGCACACCATCCGCGCCAAGCGGGCCGCGGCCGTCGCGGAGCTGCCGGACTGGGCGGAGCTGCGGGAGGCGGGCCGGCAGATCAAGGACCACACCCTGCGCCATCTGGACCGGTATCTGGTGCAGGTGGAGGAGGCGGTGACGGCCGCGGGCGGCACCGTCCACTGGGCCGTCGACGCCGACGAGGCCAACCGGATCGTGGCCGACCTGGTCAAGGCCACCGGCGAGAGCGAGGTCGTCAAGGTCAAGTCGATGGCCACCCAGGAGATCGGCCTCAACGAGGCCCTCCAGGCCGAGGGCATCCGGGCCTACGAGACCGATCTCGCCGAGCTGATCGTGCAGTTGGGCCACGACCGGCCCTCGCACATCCTCGTGCCCGCGATCCACCGCAACCGCGGCGAGATCCGGGACATCTTCCGGTCCGAGATGGACCGGTGGGGGCGCCCGGCCCCCGAGGGCCTCAGCGACACGCCCGCCGAACTCGCGGAGGCCGCGCGCCTGCACCTGCGGGAGAAGTTCCTGCGCGCCAGGGTCGCCGTCTCCGGCGCCAACTTCGTCGTCGCCGAGACCGGCACGCTGGTCGTGGTGGAGTCCGAGGGCAACGGGCGGATGTGCCTGACCCTGCCCGAGACGCTGATCTCGGTCGTCGGCATCGAGAAGATCGTGCCCACCTGGCGCGACCTGGAAGTCTTCCTCCAGACGCTCCCCCGCTCCTCGACGGCCGAGCGGATGAACCCGTACACGTCCATGTGGACCGGCACCACCGACGGCGACGGGCCCGAGACCTTCCACCTGGTGCTCCTCGACAACGGCCGCACCGACACCCTCGCCGACGAGGTCGGCCGCCAGGCCCTGCGCTGCATCCGCTGCTCGGCGTGCCTGAACGTCTGCCCGGTCTACGAGCGGGCCGGCGGGCACGCCTACGGCTCGGTCTACCCCGGTCCGATCGGCGCCATCCTCAGCCCCCAACTGCGCGGCACGGCGAGCGAGATCGACGCCTCCCTGCCGTACGCGTCCTCGCTGTGCGGCGCCTGCTACGAGGTGTGCCCGGTCGCCATCAACATCCCCGAGGTGCTGGTCCATCTGCGCGAGCGCGTCGTCGAGGGCGGCCCGGCGACCCGGGCGGGCAACAAGGTGCTCCTCAGGCCGGCCAAGGGGCACGCCGCCGAGCGCGCGGCCATGCGCGCGGCTCGCTGGGCCCTGACCCGTCCCGGCGCCCTGCTCGGCGGCCAGCGGCTCGCCTCCCGCACCCGCCGCTTCCACCCCCGCACCCTGCCCGGGCCCGGGCGGGCCTGGAGCGGGAGCCGCGATCTTCCCCCGGTGCCGACGGAGCCCTTCCGCGACTGGTGGCAGCGCACGCACGGCACACCCGGCGGAAAGGACGCGACGTGAGCAGCAGGGACCGGATCCTGGGCCGGGTACGGCGCGCCCTGGCGGACGTACCGCCGGACGACCGGCCGTACGAACAGGCCGTCTCCCGCGACTATCTGCGCCGGCACGGCGACCGGAGCGCCGAGGAGACGGTGGACCTGCTCGCCGAGAACCTGGCCGACTATCGGGCGATCGTGCACCGCCGCGAGGCCGAGGGGCTGCCCCGGCTGATCGCGCACCTGCTCGGCGCACGGGGCTCGAAGACCGTCCTGGTGCCGCCCGCCCTGGAACCGGGCTGGCTCGCCGCCGTCGAGGCCGGGGTCGCCCGGGTCGCGGACCGGCCGGACAGCACCCCGCACGAGCTCGACCGGGTCGACAGCGTCGTCACCGGCTGCGCGGTCGCGGTCGCCGAGACCGGCTCCCTCGTCCTGGACGGCTCGCCCGACCAGGGCCGTCGCCGGATCACGCTCGTCCCCGACCACCACATCTGCGTGGTGCACGTCCCGGAACAGGTCGTCTCCTCCGTGCCGCAGGCTCTGGACCGCCTCGACCCGACCCGCCCGCTGACCTGGATCTCCGGCCCCTCCGCCACCAGTGACATCGAACTGGACCGGGTGGAGGGCGTGCACGGGCCGCGCACCCTGGAGGTGGTGCTGGTGAGCGGGGAGTGACGTCGTCGGGCGGCGCTCCGTCCGCCCCGCAGCCTGCGCCCCGCCTCCCCCGACCGGAGTCCCCGAGGATCACGGTCCCGTGCGGAGAACCCGCGCTCCCGGGCCTGCGGGAGCCGAGTCGGTGACCCGGTTCCCGGAGGCCCGGTGACGTGGTGGGGCGGCGGCTTTTCAGACTGCTTTCCGGGAGCCCGCGTGCAGGGCGGCCATGTCGACGGTGCGGTCCGCCGCCTCCACCACCAGCGGGTCGTGGGTGGCGACCACCGTGACACAGCCGTACCGGTGCGTCGTCTCGGCGAGCAGGCCGACGATGCCGGCCGCTCGTTCCCGGTCGACCGCGGCCGTGGGTTCGTCGACGAGCAGCAGTTCCGGTTCGAGCAGCAGGGCGCGGGCAATCGCGATGCGCTGCCGCTCCCCGCCGGACAGTTCGTCGGCACGGTGCCGCAGCCGGTGTGCCAGGCCGACTTCCGCGAGCAGTTCCTCGGCGCGTGTCCGGACGGCACGCCGTGAGCGCCCGGCGACGGACGCGGCGGCAAGCATCTGTTCGAGCGCGGTGAGGCCGCTGAGCAGGTTGCCGCTCTGGAACACGTAGCCGATGCGGTCGCGGCGCAGGCGGGCCTGTTCGGCCGAGGACAGCCGCGCCATGTCGCCGCCGCCCAGCAGCACCTGCCCCGAGTCGGGCCGCAGCAGCGCCCCGGCGACCGCGAGCAGGGTCGACTTGCCCGACCCGGACGGGCCGACCAGCGCGGTCAGGGCCGCGGGCGCGAAGTCGGCGGTCAGGTCGCGCAGGGCGGTCGTACGGGACTCGCCGCGGCCCAAGGTCACGGTGACATCGCGCAGTTCGAGGCTCATCGGCCGGCTCCCAGCATGGTCATCGGGTCGACGGTGGTCACCTTGCGGAGCGTCACGGCGGCACCGGCGAGCCCGACGAGCACGACGGTGGCCATGGTGGCGGTGAGGGAGGCACCGGGAAGGCTGAACGGCACCTCGGTGCCCACCAGCATCCCCAGACCGGCGGCGAGAGCCGCCCCGATCGCCGTGCCCGCGCCGACGACGACCGCGGCCTGGGTGAGGGTGTGGCCCAGCAGCCGGAGCCGGGAGGCGCCCATCGCGCGCAGCAGCGCCAGTTCGGGCCGCCGCTGCACGGTCCAGACGGCGAAGAAGGCGCCGACGACGAGCGGGGCGATGGCGTACAGGAACGCCTGGATGGAGGTCATGGTCACGCGCTCGCCCGTGTAGCCGGGCGCGGCGGCGTAGGCGTCCGCCACCGTCAGCGTGCGGGTGCCCAGCGCCCGGTCCGCGGCGGCCACGTCCGCGTCCGGGCGGGCCTTCACCGCGACGGCGCTGTACTGCCGCGGTGGTTCGGCGGTGGAGTTCCGGGCACCGGGCGTGGCGAACCGGATCCGCTGCCAGGTCTCGACGGGCAGATAGGCGACGGGCACGTGGCCGTAGGAGGAGCGGCCCGTGGTCCCGGTGACCTTCAGGGCGATGCCGAGGCGGTCGACGTCGAGGGTGTCGCCGATGCGCACGCCGTCCTTGACCAGTTGCTGCGACACGACGATGCCGGAGGGGGAGCCGGCCGAGAGGGCGGCGCCGGAGGTGGCACCGGGGTCGAGGAACGAGCCGGGTTCGACGCCGAAGGCGGCGAAGTCGACCTCGACCTTGCGGTGCGTGGTGCCCCGGGCGATGGAGACGCCCAGCGGGGTGGCGTCGAGGTCCTTGCGGGCGCGCCAGCCGTCCAGGTCGGCACGGCCGACGAGACTGCGGGCGAACTGATCGGAGTCGGCGCCACGGGCGAAGGCGAGGTGGGTGGCGGGGAGCCTGCGCAGCGCGGAGATCGTGTCGTCGCCGAGTCCGGTGGTGAAACCGGTGACGACACCGACGAGCGCGGCGACCAGGGCCACGACACCGCCCATCAGGAGAAAGCGGCCGCGGGCCGCCTTCAGTTCGAGCAGAGCCAGGTACACGGGCATGCCTTCCAGGCAATCTTAGGGACAGAGTGTCCCCAAGATAGAAGATGGCGACATGGCGTCCCCAAGTGGGGTGCCCGTGCCCTCCGCGGAGCTTCTACACTGGCCTGCGTGCCCAAGATCCGTGCCGCCTCCGTCGCCGACCACCGGGCCCAGCAGCGCAGGGCTCTGATCGTCGCCGCGCGGGAGCTGCTGCAGGAGGGCGACGCCTCGGCGGTCACCTTCGCGGCGGTGGCGACACGTACGGGTCTGGCCCGCAACAGCGTCTACAAGTACTTCGCCGACCGCGGTGAGCTGCTGACAGAGGTCGTACGCGAGGCGACGCCCCGCTGGACGGTCCGCATCCGGGAGGAGATGGCCGAGGCGCCGTCGCCCGTCGAAGGCGTGGCGGCCTATGTGCGGGCGCAGCTGATCCTGGTACGGGACGGGGAGCACCGTATCGCCCAGGCCCTGGCCGGCGACCGTGACGCGGCCCTCCTCAGAGAGGGGGCGGCCGAGGCGCACGCACGGATCCTCGAACCCCTGATCACCACACTGGTGGAGCTGGGTGACGACACGCCGCACCGCACGGCGCGCCTGTTGCAGGGCCTGGTGAACGCGGCGACGACGGCACTGGAGTCCGGCGACGACTTCGACGCGGTGACCCGACGCGCGGTCCTGCTGGCCACGGGCGCCGTGGCCGCCCTGGCCGAGACGTAGGCCCCGGGCCTCCACAGAGGACCGGGGCCGGACTCCACGGCGGGTGGAACGGGATCAGCCGGTGCCGTGCTGGCGCCGGATCCGGTCGGCCACCTCGTTCTGCTCGGTCTCCCACCAGGGGCGGACGAGCGCGGGCGCGGACTCCGGGGCCGGTTCGCCGCCCGGCGGGGACGGCGCGGCGACGCGGACGAGTTCCTGGTCGAGACGGCGGTCGAGGGCGGCGTTCTGGACGCGTTCGGCGCGCGCCCACTGCACCAGGATCGCCAGGATGAAGGGGAGCGCGACCAGTTCGGCGATGCTGAGCATCGCGCCGCCGCCGATCTGCTGGTCGCGGTGGACGTCGGTCGCCCAGGTGGGCGCGTGCTCCTGGTACCAGGCCCCCGCGATCAGCGTCCCGTGGGTCATCACCACGATTCCCGGCACCGCGTCGACGATGCCGTCCAGGAACACCAGCGCGGCCCGCACCGGATGAGTGCACCAGGACGGCAGCGCCTGCTCGTGGGTGAGCATGGGGACGACGAACAGGCAGCCGGCGGCGAGCAGATGCAGGTACATCAGCTCGTGCAGCCAGCCGACGCGCAGCGCGGTCGCGAAGTACGGCGTGAAGTACACGACGAGCTCGGTGGCGAGCACGAATGCCGTACTGACCAGAGGAAAGGTGAGCACGCGCACCAGCCGTCCGGTCATCGCCCGCCGTACCCGCTCCGCGCCGCCCTCCGGCAGCGCCTCCACCGCGAGCCGCAGCGGGTCGCCGAGGGCCAGACCGAGGGGCGCGACCAGGTCGAGCAGGATGTTCTGCACGGCGGCCGGCCAGAACAGGACGTGGTCGTACACGGCCAGCGACGACATCGTGGCCACCACCAGCGTGCCCAGTCCGAGCAGCGCGAAGACGGCGGTGCGGGCGGGCGACCAGTTCCCGCCACGCCGCCGCAGCCGCAGCACGCCCCAGCCGTACAGCCCGCCCAGGACGGCCACCACGACCAGCGCCGGGACGTCCAGCTGCCAGGAGGACAACAGACGACCGAGGGTCGGCTCGGGAAGCTGCCCGGCCGACAGTTCGGCCATCGCCTCAGGAATCATGCGCATCGCTCTCTATCCACCCACAGGGGACAAGCCGGTTCGTGCCCCCTGCGGACGGTAGCCGCCGGTGACCGCGCGCGGGGCGGTGGGGTGAGGGTGTCCGGCGCGTCGCGCCACCACGGCACCACGCCGGGCAAAGGGCTGCTCAACGGGCCGGACCACCCGGGAGCCGGGGGCCCCGGGAGCGTACCGGAGGCCGGGCGAGCCGTACCCGAAGGTGTCATCGTGTACCGGACGTGACGCATTCACACGGATTCCTCACCGTCCGCTTACCTCGGCGACCGCCCTTCGACCGCTCCTCGACCCCCTCCGACCGCTCTCCGACTGCCCAACGGCCACTCCGGCCGCCCACACGAACCGGTCAAAATCCCCCTGAACAGCGAGAGGCCGCCAGATGGAAACCTCTCCGTAACCGCAAAGTTCCTGACAACTACGCGCGTTGACCCTAGGCTGCGGCCTGCTGCCCCCAGATCCAGTCACCCCAGGAAGGCATCATGTCGCCGACCCATTCCCGTCGCCCGGCTCCGCGAAGAGTCGTCGTCGCGGCGCTCGCCACGGCCGCGGCTCTCGCCACCGCCGGTGCGCTCGCCGCGGCCAACCCCGCGCAGGCCGGCCCCGACGCCGACTCGGCTCCGCTCAAGGACCTCCAGCTCCTCGCCATCAACGACTTCCACGGCAACCTGGAGCCGCCCGCCGGATCCTCCGGGCAGGTCACCGAGCTGGCGTCCGACGGCACCACGAAGAACATCGACGCCGGTGGTGTGGAGTACCTGGCGAGCAGCCTGCGCACCGCGCGCAAGGGCCACGACCGGTCGCTGACCGTCGCCGCCGGCGACATCGTCGGCGCCAGCCCGCTGCTGTCCGGCCTCTTCCACGACGAGCCGACCATCGAGGCGATGAACAAGCTCGGCCTGGACGTCACGGGCGTGGGCAACCACGAGTTCGACGAGGGCAAGGACGAGCTGCTCCGCCTCCAGAACGGCGGCTGCCACCCGGTCGACGGCTGCTACGACAAGGGGCGCAAGTTCAAGGGTGCCGACTACCCGATCCTGTCGGCCAACGTGATCGACGAGAAGACCGGCAAGCCGCTCCTCAAGCCGTATGTCGTGCAGAACGTCAAGGGCGCGAAGGTCGGTTTCATCGGCGTCACCCTCAAGGGCACCCCGGACGTCGTCACGGCCGAGGGCGTCAAGGGACTGAAGTTCCTCGACGAGGCCGAGACGATCAACAAGTACACCAAGGAACTCCAGCAGCAGGGCATCCACGCGATCGTCGCGCTCGTCCACGAGGGCGGATACCCGGCTTCCTCGGCGTACAACTACGACTGCGACGCGGGCGGCAGCACCGGCCTGAGCGGTCCGATCGTGGACATCGCCAAGAAGGTCGCGCCGGAGGTCGACGCCCTCGTCACCGGCCACACCCACAACGCGTACGTCTGCTCCATCCCGGACCCCGCGGGCCACCCCCGCCTGGTGACCAGCGCCGCCTCCTACGGCCGGCTCTTCACCGAGCTGAACATGAAGTACGACCCGCGCACCAAGGACATCGTCCGCGCCACGGTCAAGGGCTCCAACCGCGTCGTCGACCGGACCCAGACCAAGGCCGCCGACCTGACGCAGCTGCTCGACTACTGGCAGAAGCTGGCCGCGCCGGTCGCCAACACGCCGATCGGCTACATCACCGGCGACATCACCCGCAACGGCGCCGTCGAGTCTCCGCTGGGCGACCTGATCGCGGACGCGCAGCTGGCGCACGCCAAGTCCCTGGACAGCCGCGCCGTCGTCGCGCTGATGAACCCCGGCGGCATCCGTGCCGACCTGGTCTACTCCGCCTCAGGCAACGAGGGCGACGGCGTGGTGACCTTCGGTGAGGGCTTCGCGGTGCAGCCGTTCAGCAACACGGTCAACCTCAAGAACCTGACCGGCGCGCAGCTGGTCACCGTGCTGCAGCAGCAGGTCAGCGGCAGCAACGCCGCCGCCCCCAAGTACCTCCAGATCTCCAGCAGCCTCACCTACACCCTGGACCTGACCAAGACGGGCGCCGACCGCGTCGTCGCGGACTCCATCAGGGTGGACGGCAAGCCGGTCGACCCCAACGCCACCTACCGCGTCGCCATGAACTCCTTCCTGGCCGACGGCGGTGACGGCTTCACCGAGTTCGCCAAGGGCACCGACCAGCTCGTCGGCAGCGACGACCTGGCCGCCCTGGTCGACTACCTGACGGCGACCACCTCGGCCGCCGCGCCGTACACGCCGACCGCAGCCGACCGGGTCACCGTCGTCAAGTAGACGACGAGCCGACCGATCGGACGAGGGCGGGCCCTGAGGGCCCGCCCTCACGCGTGTCCGCGGGCGGGTGCCGGCCGATCGGCGGGCCTCGGCGGGGGCATCCGCCCGATGTGCCCGCCCGACGGGTCCCGGCGCTCGGCGCGGCAGAGTCCGCGGGCCCCGGACAGTGCCGTTCGGCCCTGGCCCGCGGCTCCCGGCCGGGCGGAGACTGGGAGGGTCCGACGTACGGGACCGCGCGGCCGGGACGTGGCGTCCGGCCTGCGCCCGCGACAGGAGGTACGCCATGACGGGAGCCGTCGCCGGACCCGCCCACCGCACCGCGCGGGCGGCCACGGCGCTCCCCCGCCGCCCCGCCCCGCTGCCGAGCCGTACGCGGCGGCTGTCGTGAGCGCTTCGGCCGGGAGCCGCGGCACCGCGAGGAGGTCGCTGCGCCACCTGGCCAGGGCACTGACCCCGACCACCGCCGAGTTCCAGCCGGTGCTCCTGGCTGTCACCGCAGCGGCCCTGGTCGCCGGGGGCGTCGCCTGGCTGTCCGGGGACCCCGGCCTGGCCGACGTGTGCTGGGGGCTCGGCACCGTCGCCGCCGTCGTGCCCGCGCTGGGCTGGGTGGTGGCCGCGCTCCGTCAGGGGCGTACGGGCGTGGACCTGATCGCGGTACTGGCGCTCGGCGGCACCCTGGCGGTCGGCGAGTTCCTCGCCGGCGCGCTGATCGCCCTGATGCTCGCCACCGGCCGCACCCTGGAGGCCGCGGCCGAGCGACGCGCCTCCCACGACCTGGTCGCCCTGCTGGAGCACGCGCCCCGCACGGCCCGCCGCCGCACCGGGAGCGCGGTCCGCACGGTGCCGCTCGCCGAAGTCGGCGTCGGCGACCTGCTGGTGGTGGGTCCGGGCGAGGTCGTCCCCGTGGACGGCAGGGTGGTGGACGCCCTGGCCGTGCTGGACGAGTCGGTGCTCACCGGCGAGGCCGCACCCGTCGAGCGGGCGCGGGGGCAGGAGGTGCGCAGCGGTGTGGTCAATGCCGGTGCCGCCTTCGAGATGCGGGCCGCGGCGACCGAGCAGGACAGCACGTACGCCGAGATCGTACGGCTGGCCCGGCAGGCGGGCGCCGAGTCGGCACCCGTCGTCCGGCTGGCCGACCGCTACGCGGCCTGGTTCCTGCCGCTGTCCGTGGCGACCGCCGCGCTGGCCTGGCTGCTCAGCGGGTCCGCGGTGCGGGCGGTGGCGGTCCTCGTAGTGGCCACGCCGTGCCCCCTGCTGCTCGCCGCCCCGGTCGCGATCGTCTCCGGCCTGTCCCGTGCCTCCCGGCTCGGCGTGGTGGTCCGTGACGGCGGCGCCCTGGAGAACCTGGGCCGGGCCCGTACGCTGCTGCTCGACAAGACCGGAACGCTCACCGGCGGCCGGCCGCGCGTGGTCGACGTGACCGCGGCGCCCGGCTGGAAACCGGCCGACGTACTGCACCTGGCGGCGACCCTCGACCAGTACGCGCCGCACGTCCTGGCACGGGCCATCGTCGACGCGGCGCGCGAGCGCGGGCTGGACCCGGGCGTGGCGCTGGAGGTGTCGGAGGAGGCCGGCCGGGGGATCTCCGGCGTCGTCGGCGGGCGCGGGGCCACCATCGGCCGGCTGCCCGCCGGCGCGACGACCCCCGGGTGGGCCCGGGCGGTGGAGAACCGGGCGATGCTGGACGGCGCCGCGGTGGCCTGGCTCACGGTCGAGGGCCGGCCCGTCGGTGCCGTGCTCCTGCGCGATCCGGTGCGGCACGACGCCTCCCGGACGCTGCGCCGGCTGCGCACGGCGGGCATCGAGCGGATCGTCATGCTCACCGGGGACCGGCCCGAGCCCGCCCGTGAGGTCGCCGCCGTCCTCGGGCTCGACGGCGTGCACGCCGAACTCTCCCCGGCCGGCAAGGTGGCCGCGGTCCGCGCCGAGCAGAAGCGCGCGGTCACCGTGATGGTGGGGGACGGTGTCAACGACGCACCGGCGCTCGCCGCCGCGGACGTCGGTGTGGCGATGGGGGCGCGCGGAGCCACCGCCTCCTCCGAGGCCGCCGGCATCGTCCTGACCACCGACCGCCTGGACCGGCTGGCCGACGCGGCGGCGGTCGCGGCGCGGGCACGGCGCATCGCCGTGCAGAGCGCCCTCGGGGGCATGCTGATGTCGCTGGCCGCCATGGCCGCGGCCGCCTTCGGGCTGCTGCCGCCCGCGGTGGGCGCCCTGCTCCAGGAGGGGATCGACGTCGTGGTGATCCTCAACGCGCTGCGCGCCCTGCGCATGGACCGGGCGGGCCGGCCGGCGCTCGAACCCGCCACCGAGGCGCTCATCCGCCGCTTCGCCGCCGAGCACGACGATCTGCGGGACGTCGTGGAGGCGGTGCGCGCGGCCGCGGCCCGGCTCACCGCACGTACCGGCCCGGACGCCCTGACGTCGGTGCGTGAGGTGCACCGGCTGCTGACCGAACGGCTGCTGCCCCACGAGTACGCCGAGGAGCACCAGCTCTACCCGGCCCTGACGCCCCTGCTCGGCGGACCCGAGGCGACCGCCACCATGAGCCGCGCGCACGCCGAGATCGAACGGCTCTCCCGGCGCATCGCCACGCACCTCTCGCTGGCCGACGCCGAGGGCGCCCTCACGCCCGAGCAGTCCGAGGACCTGCTCGCCTGCCTCTACGGCCTGCACACCGTGCTGCGCCTGCACTTCGCTCAAGAGGAGGAGAACTACTTCTCACTCGCCCCGTGATCCCGCCCCGTGACCCTCCCCACCCCGGCTGTCGGGCGGCGGACGGCGGTCGGCCGGCCGGGGTGGGCCTTTCGGCTCTGGCGCGGGCGCGGGCGTGCGCGCAAGGTGAGAAGTGGCGGGAAAGCCTCGTACGGGGCCTCCGTACCGGGCCTCGTACGGGGCGGGAAAGCCCCGTACGGAACGCGCACGGAAGTGGTCACGATGGAAGCCAAGCAGTGGACCGTGCAGATCTACATCACCGAGGACGGCGACGACACCCACGCACGTGCCGTCCTCACCACCCGCGACACGTCGATCGTCACCGGCCGGGGCGTGGCCCGACGCAACCCGATCGACCGTCCGATTCCCGAGATCGGGGACGAACTCGCCGTCAGCAGGGCCCTGGAGGACCTCTCCATCCGGCTGCACGACGTGGCCTCCGACGACATCGTCGAACTGGCCGGACCCGCGCCCGCCTGACGGACGCCCGCGCGGCGCGACGGACAGGCGGGCGCCTTTTGGGGCCGAAGGGCCCCCTGGCGGGCCCGAGCGGCCCGTGGCGGCGCGGGCCGTGCGGGAAGAGGCTGGACACAGATCGCCGGACCCACCGGGCGCGAGGCCGCGGTGCCGCACGACGAACTCGCCGACCGAGCAGGGCGGCAGGAACGAGAGGAGCCGGAGCGATGACCTCCACCACCACCCGGGCCGCGGCCCTTCCGGCCGAGCACCGTGCGCGGCTCATGCGGTGCGCCCACGAGTCCTCCTTCGACATGGGTGCCCGTCTGTTCCACGAGGGCCGGCACGCCGACCGGTTCTGGATCATCCGGACCGGCACCGTCGCCCTCGACCTGCACGTCCCGGGCCGCAGCGCCGCCGTCATCGAGTCGCTGGGCCACGGCGAACTGGTCGGCTGGTCCTGGCACTTCCCGCCCTACGTGTGGCAGCTGGGCGCCGAGGCCACGAGCCCGGTGCGGGCCTACGAGTTCGACGCCGAGGCGGTGCGCAAGCTGTGCGGCGAGGATCCCGAGTTCGGCCGCGCCGTCGCCGTCTGGGTCGGCGGTGTGGTCGCCCACCGGCTGCACGCGGCCCGTATCCGGCTGCTCGACCTGTACGCCCCCTACGGCAGCGGGGGCCGGTGAACCCCACCCGCGACCGCACCCACGTTCCGAGGAGGAGACCGTGCACGGCAGCCCGCACACCGTGAGCGACGTCATGACGCAGACGGTCGTGGCCGTCGGCCGCGACGCCCCGTTCAAGGAGATGATCGGTCTCATGGCGCAGTGGAAGGTCAGCGCCGTTCCGGTGCTCGAGGGCGAAGGGCGCGTGATCGGGGTCGTGTCCGAGGCCGACCTGCTGCCCAAGGAGGAGTTCCGCGACAGCGACCCCGACCGGTTCACCCAGCTGCGCCGGCTGCCCGACCTGGCCAAGGCGGGCGCCGTGACGGCCGGGGAGCTGATGACCTCCCCCGCGGTCACCGTGCACCCCGACGCCACGCTCGCCGAGGCCGCGCGCATCATGGCCCAGCGCCGGGTCAAGCGGCTGCCCGTCGTCAACAGTGAGGGAATGCTGGAGGGCATGGTCAGCCGGGGCGACCTGCTGAAGGTCTTCCTGCGGCCGGACGACGAACTCGCCGAGGAGATCCGCCGGGAGATCGTCTCCTCCCTCTTCCCCGCCCCGCCCGAACCCGTCCGGGTCAGTGTTCGCGACGGCGTGGTCACCCTCACCGGCCGCATCCGGGACACCTCGCTGGTGCCCGTGGCCGCCCGCCTGGTACGGGCCGTCGAGGGCGTCGTCGACGTCGACTGCGACCTCACGAGCGGCGCGACGCCGGCCGAACCGCGCTGACCTCGACGGCCTCAACGCGCCCGCGTCAAGGCCGCGTCGGTCGTGCGGGTCAGTCGTGCGGTACGAGCACGACCGGCCGGGTGACGTGGTGGACGAGGGCGTGCGCGACCGGACCCGCGTGCGCGCCGACTCCGGGGTGCCTCCTGCGGCGGCCCACCACCAGCAGGGCCGACCCGCTCACGGCGCGCGGCAGAACATGGGCCGGACGCCCCTCGTGCAGGGTCTCGGCCACGTACACGGCGGGGAACTTCCGCCGCCAGGGCTCCAGCAGCGCGGTGACTTCCCGTTCCGCCTCCTGCCTGAGCGATCCGCGGGTCCGCGCGTCCGGCAGCCCGTGGCTCAGCGGCACGTGCCAGGCGTGCACCACCCGCAGGGGCGCCCTGCGCAGTTCGGCGGTGCGGAAGGCGAAGTCCAGGACGTCGTCGCAGGGGCCGTCGGTGTCGACGGCGACTGCCACGTCGCGGAGTGCGGTCAGGGTCGTCGGACGTCCGAAGGCGTCCGGCAGGTGTTCGCTCTGCGCGGTCTCCCCAGCTCGTACGAGGACGACGGGCCGCTCGGCGTGCAGCGCGGTCGCCATGGCCACCGAGCCGAGGACGAAGCCTCCGACCGCGCCGAGCCCCTGGCTGCCGATGACCAGCAGTTCGGCGTTCTGCGCCTCGTCGAGCAGTGCGGGACCCGGCTGGCGGCGCACCTGCTCGCCGGACAGCTCCAGCCGCGGGTACGACGCGGTGAGCTGGTCGACGGTGTCCCGCAGCATCCTCCGCGCGCGGGACTGCGGCACGCGTATCTCGGGCAGGTCCGCTCCCTGGGCGGTGTCGGGCAGGCCTTCCCAGGCGTGCACCAGCCGGAGCGGCAGCCCTCGCCTGAGGGCTTCCCTGGCCGCCCAGTGGGCCGCGGCGAGGCTCTCCCGCGAACCGTCCAGGCCGGCCACGACAGGTCTCAGCATGACGGTCACCTTCCTCGTCCCCTCGCTGTCCCCTCGCTCGTGCCCCGGCGGGTGCGCGGCCGGCGCCACACCGGCCGCGCACCCGGGTGCGGCGCAGCGCCCCTGCTCAGGCGTGCCGCACCGGGATGGTCCTGGTACCCGTCTTCTCCTCCGGGACCGGGACCGTGATGGTCAGGACTCCGTCCTTGTACTCCGCGTTCGCCTCGTCGCCGCGGGCACCGGCCGGAAGCCGGACCGAGCGGGCGAACGTGCCGTAGAGGAACTCCGTGCGGTGCTTCTGCGTGCTCTCCTCGATGCGCTCGGCCCGCAGGGTCAGCATGTTCTCCTCGACGGTGATCTCGACGTCCTTCGCCGGGTCGATGCCGGGGAGTTCGGCCCGCAGCACGTACGAGCCGTCGCTCATGTGCTCCTCGATCCGGATGCCGTGCAGTGCCGGGGCGTTCGGGCCCCCTGCCTCCACCCATCCGAACAGGTCGGGCAACGTCGGCCAGCCGGGCAGCCGCTCGATCACGCCGCTCATGTCACCCGCCTCCCTTCGTCTTGTCCCGTAGTCCAGTCTCGCGCGTCCGGGCCGCGGCGGAGGTGGGCCGACCGGCCCGGCGGGTGGCGGGCGCGGTGGGCCCGAGGTCCCACCCCGGGGGGGGACGGACGGCCGGTGTGCCCCTGGTCGGGCGGCCCCGGGCGGGACGGCCACGAGGATGTCAGGCTGAAAGTGGAGGCAGTCGTTCGGGCGACCGTCTGCTCGGCGGGCCGGGGGCGCGCAGGGGACCCGGGGGCGGTCGCAGGACCGGAGGGAGCAGCCATGAGGGCGAACACATCCGTCCGGCGCCCGCTGTGGCGGTGGCGGCGCAACCCGATGCGCCGGCGCGAGGACGTGATCGAGGGCTGGGTCCTGCTGGCCACCTGGGCCGTCGTCGTGGTGGGCGCTCCGCTGACGGGGGTGGTCGTCGGACAGGCGACGGCGGACGGCCTCGCCCGGCAGCAGGTGGAGCGGCACACGGCCACCGCCGTGCTGGTCCGCACCGAGCGGCCGCACGGCGGCGTCGCCGTGGCGTCGCCGGGCGACCGGGTCATGGGGACCGTCCGCTGGACGGCACCGGACGGCACCCGGCACGAGGACCGGACTGCGGTCGCGTCCACCCTCGCGACGGGCGACCGGATCGTGGTCTGGACCGATCCGCACCACCGGGTCACACCCCCGCCCCTGACCCCGTCCGAGGCCGCGGCGCAGGCGGCCGCCACGGGCGCGATGGTGTCGCTCGCCCTCGCGGGGGCGGCCGGCGGCGGATGGTGCGCGGCCCGCGCCGCACTCGACCGGCGCCGCGCCCGCGCCTGGGAGGCGGAATGGCGCAAGGTCGGACCGCAGTGGGGCCGCGCGGCCCGATGAGGACCACGGCCGTCACGTCCCCAGCGCTGCCCGGCCATTGAGGATCACGGCGGTCATGTCACCGGTGCGCCCTGGCCGTTCCGGGGCAGCGGATAGCGGAGCAGGACGCCCACGCCCTCGTGCAGCCGCACCTCCCGCTGGGGCACCAGGACCAGTTCCGCCCGCGTGCCGACCAGGGCCCGGGTCAGCGCCGCGTCGGCGCGTTCCGCGCGCATGTCCTGAACCCCGTAGGAGCGCAACTCCCCTTCGGTGAGGGCGAGTTGTCCGGGTTCCGGGCCGACCCACAGGCGCAGGGGCGACTCGGGGTGGTTGTTGAGGAACAGCGCCCTGACCCGGCCCCGTTGCAGCGCCGACACCGCGGCGGACAGTCCTTCGGCCGTCGCTCCGCCGTGTGCCCGCTGGGCCAGGAAGACGTCCAGCAGCCCCCGGTCGTGTGCGGCCATGCGTCCGCTGAAGAGGCTCTCGAGCCGCTGCTCCAGCACGGCCCGGCCCGGCACCGCCTCCCCCGTGTCCTCCACCGTGGTGACATGTCCGCGCAGGGACTGGGGGAGCCGGTTGACGAGGATGCCGCGGGCCCAGACGTCTCCTGCCACGACCACGGCCTCGCAGTCGATGCGCCGTGCGTGGCCCTCCAGTTCCTGACCGATCACCTGAGCCGCCCGGGGCCAGTCGGTCGCCGGGACCTCCTCGTGCAGGCGGCGCCCGGGTGCGACCTTGGTCAGGGGCCAGCTGCCGGCCTCGGCGTCCACGCGTACGGTGCCGGTCGCCTCGGTGGAGTGACGTCCGCCGTAGCGGACGCGCACCGCCAGGTACGGGATCCCTGGTGCGTGCTGGACGATCAGCGGCATGGTGTCCGGCAGCGTTCCGAAGTGGGCCGTGTCCCGCGTCGGCGGGGCCGGCAGCTCGTCCAGCAGGGCCGCGTGGCCGTGCGCGGTGAACACCGCCTGCCCGTGAGTGCCGGGTACCTCCGTGTCGCTGCCCAACAGGTCCGCCACCGCGGCGATGGTGCCCCCGTCCGCCCCCTCGGACGTCAGGGCGTCCCGCAGGCGGCGCCACCGCAGTGCTATGGCCGCGTCGGGATCGGCGACGGCGCTGTCGCGGGAGGTGTCCAGATACACCGACGCGAACGGACCGGACTGCTTGTACAGAGGTTCGAGAAAGGAAAGCCTCATGGTCGCTCCCGACTGCCCTGCCGTCCCGCGCCCACCCGAAGCCGCCCGCGACGGCCTCCTGGCGGACTCCCGGCCGGCCCGCCAGTCACCCACGCCCTCAGTCTCGCACCGATCCGACCCGCCTGCCGTCCCCACGCCCGGTGCGCTCGAGGACGGCTCCGGCGGCTCGGGCTGCACGGCCCGGCGGGCCACAGGACAATGGAGTCGGCGCGCGATCCGCCCGGACGGGCAGGGGAAGGCGGTGGCCTGTGATGACGTACGTCGCTGTGAGTGCGCTGAGCCATCCGGGACTGATCCGCGACCACAACGAGGACAGCCTGGTCGCCGGACCCTGGACCCTGTGCGCCACGGTGACCGAGAACCCGCAGACGCTGGTGTTCCCCCTCGGTACGCCCCTCGTCGTCGCGGTGGCCGACGGGATCGGCGGCCAGCCCGGCGGCCACGTGGCCAGTGCCCTGGTGGTCCGGCAGCTCGCTCTGGCCGGGCCCGCCCTGAGCGACGAGGACGACGTCCGCGAGGTGCTGCACGCCTGCAACCGACGGGTGTACACGGCCGCGGAAGGCGACGGTCCGGCCACGATGGGCACCACCGTCGCGGGCGCCGTCGTGCTGCCCGGGTCGCTGCTGGCGTTCAACGTGGGCGACAGCCGGATCTTCGCCGCGCCGCGGGACGGGCTGCTCCAGGTGAGCGTGGACGACAACCCGCCGACCCCGCCGGGGCAGCGCACGACGTCGCTGCTGACCCAGGCCCTCGGCGGCGCCCGGACGTACCACGCCGTCACCCCGCATGTGACGGCCTGTCCCCTGGCCCCGGGCGACCGGTACCTGATCTGCACCGACGGCCTGACCGACCCGGTGCCGAACGACGTCCTGGTCGAGCTGCTGCGGGAGTTCGACGACGGCCGGGCGGCCTTCGAACTGTGGAAGGCCGCCATCGCGGCCGGCGGACCCGACAACATCACGCTCGCGGTGGTGCGGATCGTGGACCGGTGACCGCCCCGCGGGCCCCGTCCCCGAAGGGTGTCGGAAGGACTCAGGAGTCGAAGCCGTACCGCCCCCGCAGGCGCACGAAGCACGCGGGCGTGAGCATCCGCCGCGGCTCCAGTCCCCTCGCGGTGCGCAGGAAGGACACGACCTGCTCCCTGCCGCCGGGCCCGACGGGCTGCACGAGGCGGCCGCCCGGCCGCAGTTGCGCGACCAGCGGCGCGGGAACCTCCGGGAAGGCGGCGGACACGACGACCGCGTCGTAGGGAGCACGCTCCGGCACTCCGCCGCTGCCGTCCCCGATCCGCAGCTCGACGTTCCGCAGGCCCTGGCCGGCCAGGTTGCGCCGCGCCTGCTCCGCGAGGTCCGGCCGCAGCTCGACGGTCACGACGTCGGCGGCCAGGGCGGCGAGCAGCGCGGTCTGGAAGCCGAGTCCGGTACCGATCTCCAGGACGTGCTCGTCCCCGCTCAGCGCGAGGCCGTCGATCATCATGGCGGAGAGCGAGGGCTGGGTGGTCACCTGTCCGTGGCCGATCGGAAGGGGGATGTCGCGGTGGGCGTCGGCGCGGTGACCGGTGGGCACGAACGCCGCCCGGGGCATGGCGCGTACGGCCCCGAGCAGCCGTTCGTCGCGGACACCGGCGGCGCGAACGGCCCGGACGAGAGCCTCGGCCGGATGGGCGGCTTCGGACATCGCACTGCTTCCCCTGCGCGGTCGGAGGGCGAGCGTGCCGTCGCGCTGGCGCCCTCGCAGCCATCGTCCCACCTGGCCCGCCGGACCGGTCGGTTCCTAGTGCCGCGGCGGGCAACGTTTGCCCGTCAAGGAGCGGCGTCCGGTGCGTGCTCTGGGGGTCCCCCCTGCTCGAAGAGCTTGGGGGAGTGCCGGCCGGAAGTCCTCGTACTGGATGTACTCGGGCTTTCGGCCGGTGCGGCGAGTGGGGGTCCCCCCTGCTCGAAGAGCTTGGGGGAGCGTGCCGGGCGTCGCGACGGGGCAAACGTTGCCTGTCGCGGCACTAGACTGGAGGCGTGGTTCGGGCCAACGAGGAGGTCGAGGCACTCCTTCAGGAGTACGCGGACCTCATCGCCATCACCGGAGGCGACGCGTTCAAGGCGCGCGCCTACGAGAAGGCCGCCCGCCCGATCGGCGGCCACCCCGCCGACGTCTCCCGCCTCGATGTCGCGGGTCTGAAGGAGATCCCGGGCGTGGGCAGGTCGATCGCGGAGAAGGTCGTCGAGTACGTCCGCACCGGCAACGTCACGGTGGTGGAGGAGACGCGGGCCACGATTCCGGCGGGCGTACGGCAGTTGATCACCATCCCCACCCTCGGGCCCAGGAAGGCGATGACCCTCTACGAGGACCTGCACATCTCCTCGGTGGCCGAGCTGGCCGACGCGATCAGGGCGGAGAAGCTGCGCGACCTGAAGGGCTTCGGAAAGAAGACCGAGGAGAACATCCTGCACGGCATCGCCCTCATGCGGCAGGCCGGGGAGCGGATCCCGCTGGGCACCGCCATGGAGTCCGCCGAGGACGTCGTCGCCGAGCTCTCCCGGATCACCGGGTGCGCGCAGTGCGCGTTCGCGGGATCGCTGCGCCGCATGAGGGAGACCATCGGGGACATCGACGTCCTCGTCGCCGCCGACCGTTCGGCGCCCTTCATGGACGCGCTCACCGAGCTGCCCTCGACCGGCGAGGTCGTCGTGCACGGCGCGAAGAAGACCTCGATCCGCACCGACACGGGCCTCCAGGTCGACCTGCGCGTGGTGCGCCCGGACTCCTGGGGCGCCGCGCTCCAGTACTTCACCGGCTCCAAGGCGCACAACATCCGCACTCGGACGATCGCCGTCCACCTGGGGTTGAAGCTCTCCGAGTACGGCCTGTTCGACGCCGAGAGCGGCGAACGGGTCGCCTCCCGCTCGGAGGACGAGGTGTACGCGAGGCTCGGCCTGCCGTGGATCCCGCCCACGCTGCGCGAGGACCGGGGCGAGATCGAGGCCGGCCTGCGCGGCGAGCTGCCCGAGGTGGTCACGGAGGACGACGTCAAGGGTGACCTGCACACCCACACCGACCTCACCGACGGTCTCGCCCCGCTGGAGGAGATGGTCGCCGCGGCCGCCGACCGGGGCTACGCGTACTACGCGGTCACCGACCACGCGCCCGACCTCGCCATGCAGCGCATGACCGAGGAGAAGGCCCTCGCCCAGCGCGAGCAGGTGCGCGCGCTGGACGGCCGACACCGCGGAATGCGGGTGCTGCACGGCACCGAGCTCAACATCGGCCCGGACGGGGACGTGGACTGGCCCGACGAGTTCCTCGCGGGTTTCGACCTCTGCGTGGCCTCGGTGCACTCCCACTTCGGGCTCGACCGCAAGGCGATGACCCGGCGGCTCGTGCGCGCCTGCGAGAACCCCCGCGTCCATGTCATCGGCCATCCCACCACCCGTCTGATCGGCAGGCGGCCGGGCATCGACGCCGACCTCGACGAGGTGTTCGCCGCCTGCGCCCGCACCGGCACGGCCCTGGAGATCAACGCCCAGCCGGACCGTCTCGACCTGAGCGACGAGGACATCCTGCGCGCCAGGAGCCACGGGGCGAAGTTCGCCGTCGACTCCGACGCCCACTCCCTCCTCCACCTCGCCTACCTGCGCTACGGGATCGGCACGGCACAGCGCGGGTGGCTGACCCCGGACGACGTGATCAACACCTGGCCGCTGCGGCGACTGCGCCGCTTCCTGCGCAAGGAGCGGGCCGCCTGAGGCGCCCCGGGCCCAACCGTCCGCGGCCGTGACCGGACCGCTGGTGCGGTGCCACGGTCACGGCCGCGGGACGGCGCGTACGGATGTCACGCCTTGCGCGCGAGGCCCCCGTGCTCGGCGACGGCCTCGACGGCGGGGGCCTCGGGGTCCGGACGCCAGTGCGGAACCGAGACGACCCCGGGCTCCACGAGCTCCAGCCCCTCGAAGAACGCCGTCAACTGGTCGACGGTGCGCAGGGTGTAGGGAACGGCACCGCTCTTGTTGTACGCCTCCTGGGCCGCTTCGAAGTCCGGGTCGGTGCCCAGGGAGCCGTCGTTGATGGAGAGGTAGCTGCCGGACGGCAGCGCGTCCATCAGCCGGGAGACGATGGAGCGTGCCTGGTCGTAGTCGGCGATGTGACCGAGGATGTTGCTGAGGATGAGGGCGATGGGACGGTCGAAGTCCAGCGTGTCGGCGGCGGCCGCCAGGATGCGCTCCGGGTCCAGCACGTTGGCGTCGACGTAGGAGGTCGCCCCCTCCGGGGTGGAGTAGAGCAGGGCGCGGGCGTGGGCCAGCACCATCGGGTCGTTGTCGACGTAGACGATCCGGGACTCGGGGGCGATGCGCTGGGCGACCTCGTGGGTGTTGTCGGCCGTCGGCAGGCCGGTGCCGATGTCCAGGAACTGCCGGATGCCCGCCTCGGCGACCAGGTGGGTGATGTTGCGGCGCAGGAAGCCGCGGCTGCTGCGGGCGATGGTGACGATGCCGGGGAAGACGGCGGTGTAGGCGTCGCCGGCCTCCTCGTCGACGGCGTAGTTGTCCTTGCCACCCAGCCAGTAGTTCCAGATCCGAGCCGAGTGCGGCACCGTCGTGTCGATCTTCTGGTGCGCCGCCGGGTCGGGGCTCGTCGCGGGGTGGGTCATGGGTACCGTCCGTTCTCCGTCGCGCGGGATGTCCGACGCCAAACTACGTTCCGAAAGCCGTTCTGTGCACGCCAGTTCGCGTTTCCGCCGGTGGTTTTCCCGGAAGAGGCCGGCCTCGGCGCCGCACTCCCCTCCGTGGCCGCGCCCGGCACGCCGCTACCCGCTACGCCATCCCCCGGCGGCGCAGCAGCAGCCACAGTTCCGCGGTGACGTCCGGGTCGGTGAGATCCACGCCGAGCAGCGCCTGGCAGCGCGCGACACGGTGGCGGAGCGTGTTGCGGTGGACGCCGAGCGCGCGGGAGGCCGCCTCCCACTGGCCGTGGTGGCGCAGGTAGCCGACGAGGGCCTGGCGCAGCACCTCGGTCAGCCGGTCGCAGGCGGCGGCGAGCCGCGCCGCCGGATCCGCGCCGTAGGGTCCCGCGGGCGGGCGGGCGAGCAGCAGGGTCCCCGGGGCGAGGTCCGCCAGCGTCGCGGCGGCGACCGCGCGGACGGCCGCTGCCCGCTCGAGGGGGACCACCTCCGTCAGGACGGCCGCGGCGTCGGCGTCCGCCCGCCGTACTGCGTCCTCCAGGCGCGCGGTCGGGAGATGGTCCGCGGGGACCAGGAACCAGGCCGCCCGCTCGTCCGTCCGGACGCCGATCGCCTCCGGGCACCAGCGGCGCACAACTCCCGTGAGGATGTCGCTCGCCCGGCCCCGCACCACCAGCAGGCGCACGTGGTCCGGCGGGCTCGGTGCCCGCACGGCGCCCGCGAGCCTCCGTGCGGCGTCCGGGTGCCCGAAGTCGACCAGGAGCCCGACGCAGCGCTCCCCTTCGTCGGCCACGGACTCGGCGCGCGCGCCGCGGACCGCGTCCAGGCTCAGCAACGCCGACGCCGTCAGCACGGCCCTGCGCCGCGTGGGGTCCAGCGGTGCCGAGGTGCCGACCGCGAGGAAGCCGGCGGCGCGCTCGCGCCCGGCCAGCGGGAACACGAGCACCGCTCCCGACCCGGTGGCGAACGAGGCGGCGGAGTGCGCTCCGGCACCTTCCAGCCGGACGATCTCCGCCCGCACCCACTCGGCCTGCTCGGCGGCTCCGGCGGGGAAGGCCTGGTCGACCTCGCCCGCCGGGGTGCAGACCGCCGCCCAGGCGTCGAGGGACCGGGCGAGGGTGCGCAGGACCGCGGCGACCGGGTCGGCGGACGCGGCCGCGTCGACGAGCGCCCGCTGTGTCGCCAGGACGTCCTTGAGGTGCTGCTCGGCCGTGCGGGAGACGGCGGCCCAGTAGGCCTTGGTGATGCGCAGGAACGGCGTGGGCGGCGGGACGGTGAGCAGGCACAGCCCCAGCTTGCGGCAGGCCGCCAGGAGCGGCGCCGGGACCTCGGCGTGCACCGGGCCGAGGCCGAGGGCCAGCGCGGTCAGCTCCGCCTCCACCAGGCGGCCGACGTACCGTTCGCAGCCGAGCTTGTTCCGGGGAAGGGACAGGCCCGTCGTCAGCAGCAGCTCTCCCCCGTTCAGATAGCCGGTCGGGTCGAGCAGTTCGCTGATGTGCACGGCGGACACCTCCCGCGCCGGGGCGGCGAATCCCCCGGCCGGCGCGAGATCCGCACCGAGGACCCGGCACAGGGAGGCCACCGTCGGGGCCGTCACCTGCGCTCCTGCGCGGGAACCGTCACGAGCGCTCCTGTGCGATCCGTCCAATCCTGATCCTGCATGGTGCATTTTATCCAATGAGGGATCCGTGCCCGCTCCGTACGGTCGTGGCGTCCCGAGCGAACGGAGATTAGGTCATGCCCGTCGATCCGCCCGCGGCCCTGCCGCTCGACGGCCTGCTCGTCGCCGACTTCAGCCGCGTCCTGGCGGGCCCGCTGGCCTCGGTGACGCTGGCCGACCTGGGGGCCACCGTCATCAAGGTGGAGCGCCCGGGCTCCGGCGACGACACCCGCGCCTGGGGTCCGCCGTGGACCGACCACTCCAGCAGTTACTTCGAGTGCGCCAACCGCTCGAAGCGGTCCGTGACCCTCGACCTGTCCGACCCCGAGGACCTGCGGCTGGCCAGGACACTGGCCGGGCGGGCCGACGTCCTGGTGGAGAACTTCAAGGACGGCGCCCTGGCCGCCCGCGGGCTCGACTACGACTCCGTCCGCCGCACCAACCCGGGCGTCGTGTACTGCTCGGTGACCGGTTTCGGCCGGCACGGCGGCGCGGCCCTGGCGGGCTACGACTTCCTCGTCCAGGCGCTGGGCGGTCTGATGAGCATCACCGGCGACCCCGACGGCGACCCGCAGAAGGTCGGCGTGGCCCTGGTGGACGTACTGACCGCCAAGGACGCGACGATCGGCATCCTGGCGGCGCTGCGGGCCCGCGAGCACAGCGGGCGGGGTCAGCGGGTGGAGGTCAACCTCCTGTCCAGCCTGCTGGGTTCGCTGGCGAACCAGGCCTCGGCGTATCTGGCCACCGGTCGCGCCCCGGGCCGTATGGGGAACGCGCACCCGTCCATCGCCCCGTACGAGACGCTGCGCTGCGCGGACGGCCTGCTGGCCATGGCGTGCGGGAACGACGGGCAGTTCCGCCGGCTGGCCGAGGTGCTGGACGCGCCGGGCCTGGCCGACGACGAGCGCTTCGCGACCAATCCGGCCCGGGTGCGCCACCGCCGCGCACTCGTCGGGGCGCTCGAGGAGCGTCTCGCGCGCGACACGGTCGAGGTCTGGATCGGGCGGTTCACCGCGGTCGGCGTTCCGGCCGGAAAGGTCGGCACCGTCGCCGACGGCATCGCCCTGGCCGAGTCGCTCGGCCTCGAACCGACCGTCCACGTCGGCCCGTCGTCGCCCCCTCAGATCCGGCACCCCGTCACGTACTCGGCCACCCCGGTCACCGGCTACCGGCCGCCGCCCCGACTCGGCGAGCACAGCGACGACGTACGCCGCTGGCTCACCGCCCCACCCACCGATCCGGCACAGGAGAAGACCGCATGAACGCACCGGCCAAGCTGCCCCCGCTCGACCCCCGCGACCCCGCGGGCCTGCACGACCTGCTCACCCCGGAGGAGAAGGCGGTGGCCGCCTCGGTACGCCAGCTCTGCGGCCAGCGCGTCGACCCCTTCGTGGCGGACTGGTTCGAGCAGGGCACCATTCCCGACATCCGCGGCCTCGCCAAGGAACTCGGCGCGCTGGGCGTGCTCGGCATGCATCTGGAGGGCTACGGCTGCGCCGGCATGTCGGCCACCGAGTACGGCGTGGCCTGCCTCGAACTGGAGGCCTCCGACTCCGGCGTCCGCTCGCTGGTCTCCGTGCAGGGCTCGCTGGCGATGTTCGCCATCTGGAAGTGGGGCAGCGAGGAGCAGAAGCGGCAGTGGCTGCCGTCCATGGCCGCCGGTGAGGCGATCGGCTGCTTCGGCCTCACCGAGCCCGACGTCGGCTCCGACCCCGGCAGCATGCGCACCCGGGCGCGGCGCGACGGCGGCGACTGGATCCTCGACGGCCGCAAGATGTGGATCACCAACGGCAGCGTGGCCGACGTGGCCGTGGTCTGGGCCCGGACCGACGAGGAGGTGCGCGGCTTCGTGGTGCCCACCGACACGCCGGGGTTCTCGGCCCCGGAGATCAAGCACAAGCTGTCCCTGCGCGCCTCGGTCACCAGCGAGCTGGTCCTGGACGGGGTACGCCTTCCCGCGGACGCCGTGCTCCCCGAGGTCCGCGGCCTCAAGGGCCCGCTCAGCTGCCTCAACGAGGCCCGCTTCGGCATCGTGTGGGGAGCGATGGGCGCGGCCCGGTCGTCGCTGCACGCCGCGCAGTCCTACGCCGTGGAGCGGACCCAGTTCGGCAAGCCGATCGGGGCGTTCCAGCTGACCCAGCAGAAGCTGGCCGACATGTACCTCGAGTACACCAAGGGCGTGCTCCTGGCGCTCCACCTGGGGCGGCGCAAGGACGCCGGCACGCTGCGGCCCGAGCAGGTGAGCCTCGGCAAGCTCAACAACGTCCGCGAGGCACTGGACATCTGCCGCACCGCCCGCACGGTCCTCGGAGCGAACGGCATCTCCCTGGAATACCCCGTCATCCGGCACATGAACAACCTGGAGTCCGTGCTGACCTACGAGGGCACCGTCGAGATGCACACGCTCGTCGTCGGCCAGGCGGTCACCGGAGAGCCCTCGTTCCGGTGACCGCGGGGTCCCACGACCCGCCCCTCCATGACCAAAATTTGTCTGCTTTGCCCGTATAAGACGGGCCATAAGGAGAGAAAGGGACTTATCGCGGTGCGGTGAAAGTTGCCACGGCGGCAGCGGGAGGCTTATAAGAGGAGCACGACCGGAGTGATTCCGGAATTCGGGCGACTGCCCGCTACGGAGGATTCCCATGCTTCTGACTCCGTCCGATACGGAGAAATTGCTGCTGAGCGTTGCCGGAATGGTCGCCCGCGACCGGCGGGAGCGCGGCGTGCTCCTCAATTACCCGGAGGCCGTCGCGCTCCTGTCCTGCTGGGTGCTGGAGCGGGCCCGCGAGGGCGCCTCCGTCAGCGACCTGATGACCGGGGGACGAAACGTCCTCACCCGCACTGACGTGCTCGAAGGCATCCCCGAGATGCTGCACGACGTCCAGGTCGAGGCGACCTTCCCGGACGGGCGCAAGCTCGTCACGATCACCTCGCCGATCCCGTGATCCCCGGCGAGATCCGGACCGGTTCCGGCGTACTGCACATGAATGAGAACCGCGCTCGGCTTCAGGTGACCGTGCTGAATGAGGGCGACCGCCCCATTCAGATCGGATCGCATCTGCATTTCCCCGACGCGAATCCCTCACTTTCTTTTGACCGGTCCCTTACCGAAGGATTCCGGCTCGACATTCCGTCCGGCACGTCCCTGCGCTTCGAGCCGGGAGTCGGCGCCGAGGTCACCCTCGTCGAACTGGGCGGCCGCCGGGAGGTGCCCGGCATCGTCGTGCCCGGGACCCGGACCGCACGAACGGACGACATGTGACATGGCAGAACTGACCCGCGCGGCCTACGCGTCGCTCTACGGGCCCACCACCGGCGACCGCGTCCGCCTCGCCGACACCGACCTGTGGATCGAGGTCGAGGAGGACCGCTGCTTCGGCGGCGACGAGTCCGTGTTCGGCGGCGGCAAGTCCCTGCGCGAGTCCATGGGCCAGGCCACCACCTCACGCGCCGACGGCGCCCTCGACCTCGTCATCACCAATGCCGTCGTCCTCGACCACTGGGGCGTCGTCAAGGCGGACGTCGGGGTCCGGGCGGGCAGGATCGTGGCGCTCGGCCGCTCCGGCAACCCCGACATCAGCGACGGCGTCCACCCCGACCTGGTAATCGGGCCCGGCACCGACGTGGTCTCCGGCGAGGGCCGCATCCTCACCGCCGGCGCCGTCGACACCCACGTCCACTTCCTGATGCCCGAGACCCTGCACGAGGCCCTGGCCACCGGCACCACCACCGTCATCGGCGGCGGCACCGGCGCCACCGAGGGCTCCAAGGCCACCACGGTCACCCCCGGTCCGTGGAACCTCGCGATGATGCACCGCTCGCTGGACCGGATCCCGCTCAACGTCCTGCTGTTCGGCAAGGGTTCGACCGTCGGCGAGGACGGCCTGCGCGAGGCGGCGCTCGGCGGCGCGGGCGGCTACAAGGTCCACGAGGACTGGGGCGCGACCCCCGCCGCCATCGACGCCGCGCTGAAGGCCGCCGACGCCCACGGCCTCCAGGTCGCCCTGCACGCCGACAGCCTCAACGAGGCCGGCTATGTCGAAGGGACCCTCGACGCCATCGCCGGACGCGGTATCCACGTCTTCCACGCGGAGGGCGCGGGCGGCGGCCACGCCCCCGACATCATCACCGTCGCCTCCCACCCCCACATCCTTCCGGCGTCCACCAACCCGACGCTTCCGCACACCGTCAACACCGTCGCCGAGCACCTCGACATGCTGATGGTGTGCCACCACCTGAACCCGCGCGTGCCGGAGGACCTCGCCTTCGCGGAGTCCCGCATCCGGGCCACCACGATCGCCGCCGAGGACGTCCTGCACGACATCGGCGCCCTGTCCATCACCTCCTCCGACGCCCAGGCCATGGGGCGCATCGGTGAGGTCGTCTGCCGCACCTGGCAGGTCGCCCACACCATGAAGCAGCGCTTCGGGGACCGCGGCGGCGAACTGCCCGCCGACAACGAACGCGCCCGCCGGTACGTCGCCAAGTACACGATCTGCCCGGCCGTCGCCCACGGCATCGACCACGTGGTGGGATCCGTCGAACCGGGCAAGCTCGCCGACCTGGTGCTGTGGGACCCCGCCTTCTTCGGCATCCGCCCCGCCGCCGTACTCAAGGGCGGCATGGTGGTGTACGCGCCGCTCGGGGACGCCAATGCCGCGATCCCCACCACCCAGCCCGTCCTGCTCCGCCCCACCGCCGCGGCCGGCGCCGCGCCGCATCTGTCGGTCAGCTTCGTCGCCCCGGCGGCCCTGGAGGACGGACTCGCCGAACGCCTCGGCCTGGCACGGGAGTTGGTCGCCGTGCGGCCCACCCGCCACCTCACCAAGGCGGACCTGCCGAACAACACGGCGCTGCCGGACATCGACGTCGACCCGGAGACGTTCGCCATCCGGATCGACGGCGAGCTCGTCGAGCCCTCCCCCGCCACCGAACTGCCGCTCGCCCAGCGGTACACGATGTTCTGATGCCGGGCCTGGCACCCCTGCTGCTGGGCGACGGACGGCTCCCGGTCGGCGCGTACACCTACAGCGCCGGACTGGAGCCGGCCGTCGCGGCGGGCCTCACCCGCGACGACGTTCCCGCACTGCTGCGGGCCCGGCTGCGCACCGCGGCCGTCACCGAGGCGGCCTCGGCCGTCCTCGCCCTGCGGGCCGCCCGGGCGGACCCGGTGGACTACGCCCCCGTACAGCGGGCCCTCGCCGCCCGCACCCCCGCGGCACCGCTGCGGGAGGCGTCGGCGGCGCTCGGCCGCGGGGTGCACCGCCTCGCGCGGCGGCTGGCCCCGGACCACCCGGCGGTCACCGCCCTGTCCGCGCTCCGTCCCCGCCCGCTGCGGCCGGTCGCGCTCGGCGCCCTCGGAGCCGTCATGGCGGTCACCGAGGAGGAACTGGCGTACGGCGTGGTCTACGACGAACTCCAGACGATCACCTCGGCGGCCCTCAAGCTGCTGCCCGGCGACCCCCTCGACACGGTCGCCTGGATCCTCGCCGCCGGGCCGGACGCCACGGCCGCGGTGAGCGAGGCCCTCTCGGTACGGGACCCGGGCGGACTGCCCGCCCGTACCCCGCCGCTCACCGAACAGTGGGCGCTCGAACACGCACGACGAGAACGGAGACTCTTCCTTGCCTGACCAGCAGTCCGACCAGCAGTCCGACCAGCACTCCCACCGTCCGTCCGGCACCCCGCGCGCCCTCCGACTCGGGGTCGCGGGCCCCGTCGGCACCGGCAAGAGCTCGATCCTGGCCACCCTGTGCCGCGAGCTGGCCGGCGAACTCGCCATGGCCGTCGTCACCAACGACATCTACACCGACGAGGACGCCCGTTTCCTGCGCTCGGCCGGGGTGCTGCCGACGGAGCGCATCCGCGCGGTGGAGACGGGCGCCTGCCCGCACACCGCGATCCGCGACGACGTGAGCGCCAACCTCGACGCGGTGGAGGACCTGGAGGAGGCGTTCGGGCCGCTCGACCTGGTGCTCGTCGAGAGCGGCGGCGACAACCTCACCGCCACCTTCAGCCCGGCCCTGGCCGACGCCCAGCTGTTCTGCATCGACGTCGCGGGCGGCGGCGACGTCGCGCGCAAGGGCGGCCCCGGTATCACCGGCGCCGATCTGCTGATCGTCAACAAGACCGATCTGGCGCCGCACGTCGAGGTCGACGTGGACGCCATGGTCGCCGACGCCCGCAGCGCCCGCGACGGCCTGCCGGTCCTCGCGCTGTCCCGGAAGGACCCGGCCTCGATCGCCGAACTCGCCGACTGGGTACGCTCGTTGCTCGCACGTCACCGCGCCGGCACCCATGTGCCCACCGACCCGGGACCGATGGCACCGCACAGCCACAGCCACGACTCGTGACCGGGTGCACGGCGGCCGGCGGCGAGCCGTCCGACCCGACGGTCGTCGCCGTGGAGCGGCAGGCAACCGGCCGCCTGCTCGTCCGCGCATTGCGCCCCGGCGCCTTCCTCGCCCCCCGCCCCCTGCTGCCCGCCCCCGACCGGGTGCGGATCGCCCTGGTCGGCACGCGGGCCGGCCTGCTCGCGGGCGACGACCTGCGACTGCACGTCTCGGTCGGTCCCGGGGCCCGCCTGGAACTGGTCGAGCCGTCCGGCCTGGTCGCCTACGACCACCGCGGCGGCACCTCGCGGTGGCGGGCCCGGGTCGACATCGCGGAGGACGGCGAACTGGTCTGGGACGCCAAGCCGTTGGTGGTCAGCGACGGCGCCCGGGTGGAACGCTCGATGGACGTCGCGCTGGCGGCCGGGGCGCGGATGCTGTGGCGGGACACCCTGGTCCTGGGGCGTTCCGGCGAGCGGGGCGGCAGCCTGCGGGCGACCACCCGGGCCACCCTCGACGGTCACGACCTGCTGGTCGAGGACCTGGACCTGACGGAGCCGGACCTGCGCGAACTCCCGGGCATCCTGGGCCCCCACCGCGTCATCGGCTCGGTCACCCGCCTCGGCTCCCGTCCCCCGGAACCGCACCACCCGTACCGCATGGAGCTGGCGGGGCCGGGGGCGCAGGTGCGGCTGCTGGACACGGTGGCGCCGGCGATCGAGGCGGAGCTGGCGGCCGTCTGGGAGAGCTGGCGCGAGCCCTGACACCGGCCGGCGGCCGGCGCCCTCCTGACCGGCACGTGGGGACCGGGGTACCGTCCAGCGAGACGAACACGCACGGCCGAGGCCCGGCCCTCCGGGCGAGGGGAGCACGCATGAGCGAGTCCACCCACCAGGCACCCGCCGACCCCGGCGACCTCACCGACCCCGGCGACGGCGGCCGCACCGATCCACTCGTCCAGCTGTCCCTGGAGCAGTTGCGGCAGCGCTCCAGCCTGAAGTGGCGCACACACTCCGAGGACGTGCTGCCGCTGTGGGTGGCGGAGATGGACGTCCCCCTGGCACCCGCCGTCGCGGACGCGCTGCACCGGGCCGTCGCGCTGGGAGACACCGGATACCCCCACGGCACCGCCTACGCCGAGGCCCTCGCCGCCTTCGCCGCCGCGCGCTGGGGGTGGGACGGCCTGCGCGTGGAGAACACGGCGCTCGTACCGGACGTGATGCTGGGCGTCGTCGAGGTCCTCCGCCTCGTCACGGGACCCGGCGACGCGGTCGTCGTCTGCTCCCCCGTCTACCCCCCGTTCTACGCGTTCGTCGCGCACGACGGCCGGGAGGTCGTCGAGGCCCGCCTCGGCCCCGACCTGCGGATCGACCTCGCCGGCCTCGAGGACGCCTTCGTACGCGCACGGCGCCACGGCCGCCGCGCGGCGTTCCTGATGAGCAACCCGCACAACCCGACCGGTGTCGTCCACACCCGCGCGGAACTCGAGGCGGTCGCCGGGCTCGCCCGCAGACACGGTGTCCGGGTGGTCTCCGACGAGATCCACGCCCCACTGGTGCTGCCGGGCGCCGTCTTCACGCCCTTCCTCAGCGTTCCCGGCGCGGAGAACGGGTTCGCCCTGACCTCCGCGTCGAAGGCGTGGAACCTGGCCGGTCTCAAGGCCGCCGTCGCCGTCGCCGGCACCGAGGCCGCGGACGACCTGCGCCGGATGCCCGAGGAGGTCGGCCACGGCCCCAGCCATCTGGGCATCCTCGCCCACACGGCGGCGTTCCGCGACGCGGCCGACTGGCTCGACGAGCTGCTGCTCGGGCTCGACGCCAACCGGAGCCTGCTGGGCGAACTGGTGAAGGAGCACCTCCCGGACGTGGGGTACGTCCCGCCGCAGGGCACCTACCTCGCCTGGCTGGACTGCACCGGCCTCGGGCTGCACGACGACCGTCCCACCGAGGGACCCGGCGTGGTGAGCGACCTCGCCGGACCGGCGCGGCTGTTCCTGGACGAGGCCCGCGTCGCCCTCAGCTCCGGACATGTCTTCGGCAGCGGCGGCGCGGGCTGCGTACGCCTCAACTTCGCGACCTCACCGGCGATCCTGCGTGAGGCGCTCACGCGCATGGGCCGCGCGCTGGCCGACCACGAGCGAGCGCCCCGGCCCTGACCCGGCCCGGGACGGTCCCCCGCGCGGACGCGTCGAGCCGGCCGGCCGCGCGGCCCTCGACCCGTCCGGACGTGCGGTCCCCGACCTGTCCGGGCGTCAGGGCCCGGAGCGCGTACCGGTCGGCTTCGCGTCCGCGCCGGGGCTGTGCTCCGGGACGCGGCGCCCGTCCGGGCGGGCGCGGTCCATCTCCCGCCATTCCGGCCTCAGTCCGGTCAGATTCGTGGTGAGGAAGTACACGGACCCGCCGACGAGCAGGACCGGTACGAGTCCGGCGGAGGCCACCGCCGCCCCGGCGATCAGTCCGCCGAGGGGGATGCCGGCGTATCCCAGGGAGTTGCTGAGCGCGTTGACCCGGCCCAGTATCCGGCGCGGGATCCGTTCGAACTGGACGGCTCCCAGCACCGGGTTGACGAAGCCCGCGCCGAATCCACTGAGGGCGAACACGGCCAGCACCGCCCCCACCGGCGCGTCGAAGGCGAGGACCAGGAACCTCGGCGCGCCCGCCAGCAGGAACCCGGTGAAGAACACCAGCCGGCGCCGCAGCCGCTGCGCGGCCACCGAGGCGATCAGGCTCCCGCAGACGGCCGCGCCCCCCATGACGCTGCCCACCAGGCCGATCACCCCCGGCCCGTGGCCCGACTCCTTCGCCCAGACGGGTATGAGCACCGAGTTGAAGCCGGCGTCCAGCAGATTGGTGATCCCGACCATGACGATGACGCTCAGCAGCAGCAACTCGCCGCGCAGGAAGGTGAAACCCTCCCCGAACCGCCGCCAGTAGCCCGGCTCGGCCGCCTCGGTCGCCTCGGTCGCCCCGATCGCCCCGGTCGCCTGCGCCGGCTGCTCCTCGGCGGCGCGTCCCATGCCGCCCGGCAGCGACAGCCCGATGATCACCGATCCGAGAGCGAAGCAGCCCGCGTTGACGACGAGTCCCGTGAGGGGACCGAGCAGCCCCACGAGCGCGCCGCCGGCCGCCATGCCCAGGGTGGAGGCGAGCCGTTCGACCACACCGGACAGGCCGGTGGCCCGCTCCAGCGGCACCCGGCCGCGGTCGGCCGCCTCCGGGACCATCACCGTCTTGGCCAGGTCGCCGGGGCCCCGGGCCGCGCCGATCAGCGCGACCAGGGCCAGCAGGAGCGGGAAGGAGAGCGCGTCCAGGGCGTGGAGCAGGGGAACCGCGGCGGCCGCGGCCGCGCTCGCCAGATCGGTGGTCCAGGACACGGTGCGCGGACCGATCCGGTCCACCAGCGGTCCGGTGAACACCTTGACCACCACGTAGGGGGTCATCTCGCAGAAGGCGGCGAGTCCGGTCTGGGTGGCGCTGCCCGTCGTGACGAGCACGAACCAGGGCAGTGCCACGGCGGAGACCCGGGTGCCGGTGAGCGAGACGGCCATCGCCGCCAGCACCCCGGCGAGCGGCCGCAGGGACCGCTTGCCGGGTATGCCGTCGCCGTCCGCGGCGCTGCCGCTCATGACGTCTGCTCGCCTTCCGCCGTCCGGGGGCCGGAAGCGGGCTCGGACGACGCGGCGGGCACGTCCGGTTCGGGCAGCAGATACCTGATCACGGCGACCCGTGCGGCTCCCTCGGGGGCGTCTGCCGCCTCCTCCGGCGCGTCTCGCCGGTAGCGCATGATGACGTCTGTCAACTCCCGCTGCAGGGAGGCGGTTTCCTCCGGGGTGAGGCGCAGGGCCCAGTCGCTCATGTCGAAACTGTCCCGCCACTGACGGGGCATCGCCGGAAGCTCGTTCAGCGTCTGCTGGGTACGGAGGGTGTAGATGGCCGCGATGGACTGACGGTACGCCAGTGCGGCCTCGGGCTCGCGCTCGGCCAGGTCCGGGTCGCTGAACCATGTCGTCCGGTGCACCGAACGCCACCAGCGCTCGCGCGCGTTGCCGCGTCCGGTGTCCTCCTCGACGAAGCCGGCCGCGCCGAGCTGGCGCAGATGGTAGCTGGCCGTCCCGGAGTTGACGCCAAGACGCTCCGCCAGCCGGGTGGCGGTCGACGGGCCGTACTTGCGCAGCAGCCCGACCACCTGCACCCGCACCGGATGCGCCAGGGCCCGCAGCCCCTTGGCGTCCAGTACCACCTCGTCCGCTTCGACGCGCGACCTCTCCGGGCCCGTTCCTGTTCCGGTCATGCCACGCACAGTAGACCACAAAGAGTTCTTCGCAAAGAGTTCTTCGCGAAGAACTCTTTGCGGTTTTCCGTCGCCGGGATCTCAGTGCGTGGCGTGGCCGCCCAGGAGGCCGGTCACCTGTGAGCGGACGACTTCCCACGCGGCGGCGGGCAGTTCGCCGAGGGCCGTCCCGCGCAGCCCGCTCAGGGTCTCCGCCACGCCCGGGGCGCGCAGGACACTTCCGCCCAGCACGTCGTAGCCGTCGCGGACGGCGACCCGCAGACGGTCGCCGTGGTCGTCGGCATGCAGGGCCGAGGCGACCACGAGGGGCGGCGGTCCGCCCGGCTCGCCGGGGAGTTTGCGGTAGGCGCAGGCGATCGGCTCGCGCCAGCGGAGGCTGAGCAGGACGGGCCGCTTGGCCACGACCTCGGACAGGTCCGCCTCACGGACGCCTTCCGGCTCCAGCACCGTCGCCCGGGCGTCCAGGACGAGTGCGGCGGGCAGCAGGCAGCGCAGCGTGCTGCCGACGAGGTTGCCGCCGACCGTCGCCGTCCGCCGCACGGCCCCGGTGCCCACCGTGGCGGCCGCCAGGCGCAGCACGTCGGGCACCCGGTCGTCGATGCGGTGCAGGACCACGGCGCCGCCGAGGGTCCGCCGCCCCACGACGTTGGCCTCCGGCAATTCGCGCAGGGACATGGCCAGTTCGGGGAACCCGTCGCGCTGCCAGGTGGCCCAGACGAGGGTCGCGCCGCCGATCGGCACGGCCCCCTCAGCCAGACACTCCCGCGCTTCGGACACGGACGTGGGCAGACGTAGCAGCACAGGGACCGACCTGCCTTCCTCAGACGTCGGACGAGGGCGGTGGGCAGTGCCGCGCTCCCCTGCCCGTCGGCAGGCAGTCTTCCCGCCCGGGCGGGGGCGCGCACAGGGCTCACACGGGCACGGTGTGCGCCGGCGGCCGCGCGCGAACTCGATGGCCGCACGCTGTGCGCTTACGATGGGCACATCGGCTCGCAGGGCTTGAACGAGGGCCTTGAACCGTGGACAAGGACTCCTTTCCCGGGGCCCAGGCGTTCAGTGGCACGGCGCTCGTCGGCCGGGCACCCTGCGGGACCGGCATGCGCGACTCCGCATGCGTCTCTCCGCATCGCCAAGGAGCATTGCCATGGCTGCTCAGCCCGAGTCAATCGTCCTGGAGCGCCCGGCGCAGGAACTCGCCGACGCGACCTCGAAGCACCCCTTCCTGTACGAGATGGAACCCTCCCAGGCACGCAGGGTCCTTGACGACCTTCAGGCCGCGCCGGTCGACAAACCGCCGGTCGACGAGGAGTGGATCACCGTACCGGCCGCCGTGGGCGACGTACGCGTGCGCATCGTCAGGCCGCAGGGCGCCACCGGAGCACTGCCCGTCGTGGTGTACATGCACGGCGGCGGCTGGGTGCTGGGCAACGCCGGCACCCACGACCGGCTGGTGCGGGAGCTGGCGGTCGGCGCCCGTGCCGCCGTGGCCTTCGTCGAGTACACGCCCTCGCCGGAGGCACGCTATCCCGTGGCCATCGAACAGGGGTACGCCACCGCGCAGTGGATCACGCGCGAAGGAGCGTCCATAGGGCTGGACGCCCGGCGCATGGCGGTGGCCGGAGAGTCGGTCGGCGGGAACATGGCCACGGCGCTCGCCCTCATGGCCAAGGAGCGCGGCGACGTCAGGTTCGTGCACCAGTCGATGTACTACCCGGTCACGGACGCGGCGATGGACACCGACTCCTACGACCAGTTCGCCAGCGGCTACTACCTCAGCCGAAAGCTGATGGAGTGGTTCTGGGACGCCTACACCACCGACCCGCGGCAGCGCGCGGAGATCACCGCGTCCCCCAACCGGGCCACCCCCGAGCAACTCGCCGACCTGCCCCCCGCCCTGCTGGTCGTGGACGAGGCCGACGTGCTGCGCGACGAGGGCGAGGCCTACGCCGCCAAGCTCCGCGCGGCCGGCGTCCCGGTCACCACGGTGCGCTACGACGGCACGGTGCACGACTTCATGATGCTCAACTCGCTCAGCCGGTCCAAGGCCGCCCGGGCGGCCACCGACCAGGCCGTCCAGTTCCTGCGCGACGCCCTCGGAACGGCTGACACCGCCGGAACGGGCTGATCAGGTCACTGACTCCTCACCCGGACCGGCCGGCCCGGGTGAGGAGCAGGGCCACGTCGTCGGGTTCGTCCGGGCTGCGCAGGGCGTCGAGGAGATGGTCGCAGGTCTCCTCCAGGGGCCCCGGCGGTCTCGCGAGCAGCCCCAGCAGGGTGGCCAGTTGCTCGTCGAGTGAGCGCCTGCGGGTCTCGACCAGGCCGTCGGTGTAGAGCAGCAGCCCGTCCCCGGGCCCGATCCGCAGCCGGGTGGTCTCGAAGGGGACGCTTCCCACGCCGAGGGGTGCTCCGGTCGGGAGGTCGAGCAACCGCGGGGCACCCCCGGCGGGGATGAGCACCGGCGGCAGATGGCCGGCCGTGGCGACGTGGCAGCAGGCACGGCGCGGGTCGTACACGGCGTACGTGCAGGTGGCGAACCGTTGCTCCAGCTCACCGGTGATGCGGTCGAGGTGCCACAGGACCGCGGCCGGGTCGAGGTCGAGCGCGGCCAGGGTGCGGGTCGCCGTACGCAGCTGGCCCATGGTCGCCGCGGCGCCGCTGCCGCTGCCCATGACGTCGCCGATGACCAGGGCGGTCCGGTCGTCGGACAGCGCGATCGCGTCGTACCAGTCGCCGCCGATCCCGCAGATGGTCGAGGCGGGCTGGTAGCGGCAGGCGATGTCCAGGCCCGGCCGCTTCGCCGGTTTCCGGGGCAGGAGGCTGCGCTGGAAGTTCTCGGCGGCCCGGCGCTGGTTCTGGTACCAGCGGGCGTGGTCGATGCTGACGGCCGCGCGGGAGGCCAGGTCGAGGGCCAGGGTGGCGTCGTCCTCGCCGAACGGCACCGGACTGCGGTGGCCCCGGGCGAGGCCCAGCGCCCCCAGGAGGCGGCCGTGGGCGACGAGCGGGACGGCCAGGCAGGAATGGGCCCCGACCTCGGCGAGGGCGTCGGCGGCGTGAGGCGGGGCGAGGTGGGTGAGGTCCCCGTCGGCGACGCGGGAGGCGAAGACCGGGCGGCCGGTGGTGACGCAGCGGGTGCTCATGTGATGCGGCGCGAACCGGGCGACGTACCCGGCGGGGAGGGAGGCGGCCAGGGTCGGCTGGGCGACGACGGCCAGGGTGCGCATGGCCAGCGGGCCGTCGGGCACCCAGTCGCGGTCGCCGCCCTTGAGCGCCGCGTCCAGGAGATCGACCACGGCGAGGTCCGCGAGCTCCGGCACGCAGACGCGGGCGAGTTCGTCGGCGGTGGTGGTCGGATCGAGGGTCGTCCCGATGCGCGCCGAGGCGTCGGCGATCAGGGCGAGGCGCTGCCGCGCGGCGGCGGCCTCGGCGGAGGCGCGGTGCTGCGGGGTGACGTCGATGAGTTCGGTCGCGACGCCGAGCGCCCGTCCGGCCCTGTCCTCCAGGCGGTAGTACGAGACCGACCACGCGTGCTCGCGGCCGGGGTCGGAGGGGGTGGGGGCGAGGATGCGCTGGTTCAGCAGCGGGTCGCCGCTGTCCAGTACGCGGCGCATCGCGGTCTCGACCCAGACGGCATCCATGAAGTCCAGCACCTCACGGACGGTCCGCCCGACATGCTGCTCGGCGGACCGGCCGTTCATGCGCTCCAGCGTGGGGTTGACCACGAGATACCGCAGGTCGGTGTCCACGATGCCCAGCCCGATCGGGGACTGCGAGACCAGCCGGGCGGAGAGCGCGAGGTCGCGTTCCATACTCCGCAGGACGGCCTGGTCGGCGGCGATGCCCAGCGCGTAGTAGACCCCGTGCTCCCCCTCCAGCCGCATGTTGCGGAACTCGACCAGGCGGGAGCTGCCGTCCTTGTGGCGGACGGGGAAGGCGCCGGCCCACCCCGTGCCCTCCGTCATCACCCGGGTGAACAGCGCGGTGACGAGGCCCCGGTGCCGTTCGTCGACCATCAGCCGCGCCGCGTACCGGCCCAGGGCCTCCTGGGCGCTGTAGCCGAACACCTGCTGGGCCTGCGGGCTCCAGAAGACCACGCGCCCCCGCGCGTCCAGCACCACCGCCGACACGCTCAGCGAGTCCAGCAGGCCACCGGACGCGGCCGCGGACTCGTCTCCGCCGCCTCCCGTGAAGGCTTCGGCAGGCTCCACCGTCGACGCCTCCTCTCGCCTCGCCGCGGCCGAGACCGCTGCTTCCACCATGGTCTCGCGCCCGGGCCCGGTCGGCAGGTCCGCGGCACCCGCCCCGGCCGACGACGGTGAACCACCCGGCGGACCGCCTCAGTCGGCTCCGGCCCGTCTCAGCCCGCCATCCGCATGGTGGACATCATCCGCCGCGACCGGGAGAGCCCCCTAGGCTGGGCCGTGCAGCTGGTTCGCCCCGTCCGCCAGAGGGGGCGTCGCAAGAGGGAACCCGGTGGGAATCCGGGACTGCCCCGCAGCGGTGAGCGGGAACGACCGCCGTCATACGCACTGGGTCCGAGGAGGGCCTGGGAAGCGACGGCCAGTAGGTGTCTCGTACGACGAAGACGTGCCCGCGAGTCCGAAGACCTGCCATCTGCCCGCGTGCGAACCACTCGTGCGCGGACATCCCGGTGACCTCGAGGGCGGGTCGGCGCAGGTACCGCACGGACGGCCGCAGGCCGGAGCCGTCCGGTCCGTCACCCCTTCGCGTCCTCGTCCCGTCCCCGGGATCCCAGGGAATCGTCTCGCGAAGGAGAGCTCCGTGACCACCGAGTCCGCAGCCGCGGCAGCACGGGCCACCGTGTACGGCTACCCCCGTCAGGGACAGGGCCGGGAACTCAAGAAGGCCGTCGAGGGCTACTGGAAGGGCCGCGTCAGCGCCGACGCCCTGCGCGCCACGGCCGCCGAACTGCGCCGCGCCAACTGGCGGGAACTGGCCGCGGTCGGCATCGACGAGGTCCCCACCGGGGACTTCTCGTACTACGACCACGTGCTGGACACCACCGTGATGGTGGGCGCGATCCCGGCCCGCCACCGGGACGCCGTCGCCGCCGACCCGCTGGACGGCTACTTCGCGATGGCACGCGGCACCCAGGACGTCGCACCGCTGGAGATGACCAAGTGGTTCGACACCAACTACCACTACCTGGTCCCTGAGTTGGGCCCGGACACCGTGTTCACGGCGAACTCCGCCCAGCAGATCGCGGAGCTGACCGAGGCCCGCGCGCTGGGCCTCTCGGCCCGCCCGGTCCTCGTCGGCCCGGTCACCTACCTGCTGCTGGCCAAGCCCGCGCCCGGTGCGGCCGCCGACTTCGATCCGCTCACCCTCCTCGACCGGCTACTGCCGGTGTACGCGGAGACACTGGCCGATCTCCGGGCGGCGGGCGCCGAGTGGGTACAGCTCGACGAGCCGGCCCTGGTGCAGGACCGCACCCCGGCCGAACTGGAGGCCGCCGCACGCGCCTACCAGAGCCTCGGTGGCCTCACCGAACGTCCGAAGCTGCTGGTCGCCTCCTACTTCGACCGGCTGGGCGACGCCCTGCCGGTGCTCGCCAAGGCCCCGGTCGAGGGTCTCGCGCTCGACTTCACCGAGTCCGCCGCCGCCAACCTGGACGCGCTGGCCGCCGTCGGCGGGCTCTGGGGCAAGCGGCTGGTCGCCGGTGTGGTCAACGGTCGCAACATCTGGGTCAACGACCTGGAGAAGTCCCTCGCCACGCTCGGGACCCTGCTGGGTCTGGCCGACCGGGTCGATGTGTCGGCCTCCTGCTCCCTGCTGCACGTCCCCCTGGACGCGGCCGTGGAGCACGACATCGAACCGCAGATCCGGCGCTGGCTGGCCTTCGCCCGGCAGAAGACCGCCGAGATCGTCACCCTCGCAGGGGGCCTGACCCACGGCACGGACGCCATCGCCGCCGAACTCGCCGCGAACCGCGCCGACCTGGCCTCCCGCGCGCACTCCCCCATCACCCACGACCCGCGGGTCCGCGCCCGCGCCGCAGCCGTCACCGACGCCGACGCCCGCCGCTCGCAGCCGTACGCAGAACGGGCCGCCGCCCAGCGCGCCCACCTCGGGCTTCCGCTGCTGCCCACCACCACGATCGGCTCCTTCCCGCAGACCGGTGAGCTGCGCACCGCGCGCGCCGACCTGCGCACCGGGCGCATCGGCACGCCCGAGTACGAGGAGCGCATCAAGGCCGAGATCCGGGAGGTCGTCGCCTTCCAGGAGAAGACCGGGCTGGACGTCCTGGTGCACGGCGAGGCCGAGCGCAACGACATGGTCCAGTACTTCGCCGAGCAGCTCACCGGCTACCTCGCCACCCAGCACGGCTGGGTCCAGTCCTACGGCACCCGGTACGTCCGCCCGCCGGTCCTGGCCGGCGACATCTCACGGCCCGAGCCGATGACGGTGCGCTGGACGGGCTACGCCCAGTCCCTCACGGACCGCCCGGTCAAGGGCATGCTCACCGGTCCGGTCACCATGCTCGCGTGGTCGTTCGTCCGCGACGACCAGCCCCTCGCCGACACCGCGCGCCAGGTCGCGCTCGCTCTGCGCGAGGAGGTGAACGACCTGGAGGCGGCGGGGACTTCGGTGATCCAGGTGGACGAGCCCGCGCTGCGCGAGACCCTGCCGCTGCACGCCGCCGACCGCGCGGACTACCTGGCGTGGGCCACGGAGGCGTTCCGGCTCACCACCGGCGGTGTGCGCCCGGACACCCAGATCCACACGCACATGTGCTACGCGGAGTTCGGCGACATCGTCCAGGCCATCGACGACCTCGACGCCGACGTCATCAGCCTGGAGGCGGCCCGCTCCCACATGCAGGTCGCCCGCGAACTCGCCGCGCACGGCTATCCGCGCGAGGCCGGACCGGGTGTGTACGACATCCACTCCCCGCGCGTCCCGAGCGCCGAGGAGGCCGCCGCGCTCCTGCGCACCGGCCTGGAGGCCATCCCCGCCGAACGGCTGTGGGTCAACCCCGACTGCGGTCTGAAGACCCGCGGTTGGCCGGAGACCCGGGCGTCCCTGGAGAACCTGGTCACGGCGGCGCGCACCGTACGCGGTGAGGTGTCGTAGGACTCACCGGGCGCATCACGTCCGCTCCGGCCGGCCCGTCCGGCCGGAGCGGACGTTCGTCCCGACCGTCACCGGGCCCCGGGCACCGGCCGCTGCCGTGGGCCGTCGTAGGAGGCCAGCGGGCGGATGAGGGCGTTGTGGGCGAGCTGTTCGGTGATGTGGGCGGTCCAGCCGGTGATCCGGCTCATCACGAAGATGGGTGTGAAGGCGGGGGTGTCGAAGCCCATCAGGTGGTAGGCGAGTCCGGCCGGGTAGTCCAGGTTGGGGTGGATGCCCTTGCGGCTGAGCATGGCGTGCCGCAGGGCCGCGTGCAGCGTGGCCAGGCGGGTCACCTCGGGGTCGGCGGCGCGGGCGACCAGGCGGTCCAGGGCGCCCTGCATGATCGGGACCCGGGAGTCGCCCTCCTTGTAGACGCGGTGGCCGAAGCCCATGATCTTCCGCTGGGCGGCGAGCGCCTCGTCCAGCCACTGCCCGGCGCGTTGCGGGTCGCCGATCTCCTCCAGCATGTGCATCACCGCTTCGTTGGCACCCCCGTGCAGCGGGCCCTTGAGCGCGCCGATCGCTGCAGTGACCGCGCTGTACAGGTCGGAGAGGGTGGAGGTGACCACGCGGGCGGTGAACGTCGAGGCGTTGAAGCTGTGTTCGGCGTACAGCACGAGGGAGATCTCGAAGCAGCGGACCACGTCCGGGTCGGGCACGGCGCCGAAGCACATGTGGAAGAAGTTCTCCGCGTACCCGAGTTCGGGGTCCGGGGCGATGGGGTCGAGGCCGCGGCGGCGGCGCTGGTCGGCGGCGACCACGGTGGGCAGCTTCGCCAGCAGCGTCAGGGACTTGGCCCGGTTGGCGGCCGGGCTGCCGTCGTCCTCCGTCGGGTCCTCGGCGCCGAAGAAGCTGACGGCGGTGCGCAGCACGTCCATCGGGTGGCAGGTCTCGGGCAGCCGGGCCAGCAGTTCGGCGGTGGTGCGGTCCAGGGGGCGCAGGGCGCGCTCGCGGGCCTGGAACTCGCGCAGCTGGGCCGCGTCGGGGAGTTCGCCGTGCCACAGCAGGTGGGCGACCTCCTCGAAGGAGCGGCGGGCGGCCAGGTCCTGGACCGGATAGCCGCGGTAGGTGAGGGAGTTGGTCTCCTGGATGACGGTGGAGATGCCGGTGGTGTCGACGACGACTCCGGCGAGGCCGCGGTGGATCTCGGGTGCGGTGGCGGTCATGGGCGGATGCCTCCGGTGGGTGGGGCCGGTCAGGCGCCGGGCGGGAGCGTGAAGTCGAAGACGGCCGAGTCGAAGGCCGCGTACTCCTCGTAGCCGAGGAGTTCGTACAGGCGGGAACGGGTCTGCATGCGCGGCAGCAGGGACTCCTGGGTGCCCTCGGCGGCCAGCGTGCGCAGTCCGTCCTCGACGGCGCCCATGGCCAGGCGGAGCAGGGTGACCGGGTAGAGGGCGATGTCGTAGCCGAGGTTCTGGAGCGTGCGCGCGTCGAGCAGGCGACTCTTGCCGAACTCGGTCATGTTGGCGAGCAGCGGGACCGGGACGGCCTTGCGGAACGCCTCGAACTCGGCCTCGTCGGCGAGGGCTTCGGGGAAGACCGCGTCGGCGCCGGCGTCGACGTACGCCCTGGCCCGGTCGATCGCCGCCGCCAGCCCCTCGACGGCACGGGCGTCGGTACGGGCCATCAGCAGGAAGGCGGGGTCGCGGCGGGCGTCGACGGCGGCCCGGATCCGCCGGGTCATCTCCTCCCGCGGCACCACCGACTTGCCGTCGAGGTGGCCGCAGCGCTTGGGGTTGACCTGGTCCTCCAGGTGCAGTCCGGCCAGGCCCGCGTCCTCCATGAGCTGCACCGTGCGGGCCGCGTTCATCGGCTCGCCGAAGCCGGTGTCGGCGTCGATCAGCACGGGCAGGTCGGTGACCCTGGTCGTCTGCTGGGCGCGGGCCGCGATCTCGGTGGACGTGGTCAGGCCGATGTCGGGCAGCCCCAGGTCGGCGGCGAGGACGGCGCCGGAGAGGTAGGCGGCCTCGAAGCCGGTGTCCTGGACCAGCCGGGCGGAGAGCGGGTTCAGCACGCCGGGCATGGTCAGCAGACGGCCGGTGGCCAGCCGGTCGCGCAGGGCGCGGCGGCGCTCGGCGGGGGTGGTGCGGGTGTGCAGCAGCGGCCCGGACATCAGAACAGGCCCTTCGGCAGGGCGGCGTCGCAGGCGGCGACGGCCTCGGTGTCGACGGCCGGGAACAGCCCGTCGAGGTCGGGAGCGGTCAGCTCGGGCAGGTGATCGGCGGCGGCCAGGAACCGGTCCTGGCCGGCGTCGGTGACGATGCCCTCGGACAGCGTGCGGAACTTCTCCGCGTAGGCGGGCCGGTCGAAGGGGCGGGCCCCGGCCGGGTGGGCGTCGGCGACCGCGAGTTCGTCCTCGACGACCGAACCGTCCTCCAGCGTGATGACCGCCCGTCCGCCGAAGGCGCGGCGGTCCGGGTCGGGATCGTGGTAGCGGCGGGTCCACTCCGGGTCCTCGACCGTGGTGATCCTCCGCCACAGCTCGACGGTCTCCGGGTGGCGCGCCCGTTCGGGGGCGTAGGAGCGCTCGTGGTGCCAGGTGCCGTCCTGGAGGGCGACGGCGAAGATGTACGGCACCGAGTGGTCGAGGGTCTCGCGGCTGGCCGCGGGGTCGTACTTCTGCGGGTCGTTCGCGCCGGAGCCGATGACGTGGTGGGTGTGGTGGCTGGTGTGCAGGACGACGGAGCGCACCTTCTCCAGCGGGCCGGTCTTCTCACGCAGCCGCCGCGCCAGGTCGATGATCGCCTGGGCCTGGTACTCGGCGGAGTGCTCCTTGGTGTAGGTGTCGAGGATCGCGCGGCGCGGCTCGCCGGGCTCGGGCAGCAGGACGGTGTAGTCGGCCTGCGGGCCGTCGAGCATCCAGGCGAGGAAGCCGTCCTCGCCCTCGTAGATCGGGGACGGGGAGGTCTCGCCGCGCATCGCCCGGTCGACGGCCTCGATGGCCGCCTTGCCGGCGAAGGCGGGTGCGTACGCCTTCCAGCTGGAGATCTCGCCCTTGCGGGACTGGCGGGTCGCGGTGGTGGTGTGCACGGCCTGCTGGACCGCCTGGTACACCGTCTCGGTGGGCAGTCGCAGCAGGGCGCCGAGTCCGCAGGCGGTGGCCGCGCTGAGGTGGGCGACGTGGTCGATGCGGTGCTGGTGCAGGCAGATGCCCTTGACCAGGGCCACGTGGATCTCGTACGCGGCGACGATGCCGCGCAGCAGGTCGGCACCGGTGCGGCCGGTGTGCTGGGCGACGGCGAGCAGCGGCGGAATGTTGTCGCCGGGGTGGGAGTAGTCGGCGGCCAGATAGGTGTCGTGGAAGTCCAGTTCGCGCACGGCGGTGCCGTTGGCCCAGGCGGCCCATTCCGGGGAGACCCGCGCAGGGCTGCCGAAGACCGAGGCGCCGGGGGTGGTGGCGCGGTGGGCGGTCGCCTGGGCACGCGCCACGGCGACCGGGCGGCGCAGCAGCGACGCGACCGCGACCGCGGCGTTGTCGATCACCCGGTTGACGGCCATCGTGACGCTGTCGGCGTCCAGTTCCCCGGTGCTCGTGGCGACGGCCGCGAGTTTCCAGGCGAACTGGTCCTCCCGGGGCAGCCGGTCGGCGCTGGGACGGACACGGACGTGGTGCTCGATCACGGGGCTCCTCGAAGGACGGTCCTGACGGTGCTGACGTGATCGAGCCTGCCCGCCCCGGCCGTGCCCCGCCACGGCTCCAATCTGCGGAATCCGTACAGGGAGGGGCTGCGAATCTGCGAAGGTTGCGAAGAGTGCGGATGCTATCTTCGCAAGAGTCCGCCGCCGGGCGCGGCGGCCCGGGCGCGGCACCGGACGCGACGAGGAGGTACGCCATGGCCCGACGCCCGGCCGACCGCAAGGTCTACGCCCACGCCAAGCTGCGCAGGCTGCGCCGCGAGCACGGCATGAACCAGGTCGACATGGCCCGCGCCCTCGGCATCTCCACCAGCTACGCCAACCAGATCGAGCAGAGCCAGCGCCCGCTGACCGCGCCCGTGCTGCTGCGGATCGCGGAGGTGTTCGGCGTGGACACGGAGTTCTTCTCCGAGGCCGACGAGGACCGGCTCGCCGCCGATCTGCGGACGGCGCTCGCGGACGAGGCGTGCGGGGTGCCGCTGCCGGGCACCGAGGAGATCACCGAGGCCGCCCGTGACCACCCGGAGGTGGCCCGCGCCCTGGTCGCCCTGCACCGCCGCTACCGCGACGCCGCCGAGCAGGCCGCCGCCCTCGCCTCACCGGGCCCGGGCGGCCCCCCGCCGCCGCCCGGCGAACCGCACGACGAGGTGCGGGACTTCTTCTACACCCACCACAACCACTTCGAGCCGCTCGACACCGCGGCCGAGCGCATCGCCGAGGCCCTGGCGCTCCGGCCGGGCCGCGCGGCCGACCCGCTGGCCGCCCGGCTCGCCGAGCGGCACGGGGTGCGGGTGCTCCAGGCCGGTCCCGGCCGCTTGGCCGACGCCCGCCGCTTCGACGCGGCCACCGGCCTGCTGTTCCTGTCCCCGTGGCTCAGTGACGGCCGGCGCGCCTTCCAGCTCGCCACCCAGCTGGCCCTGCTGGAACTCTCCCCACTGCTCGACCGGCTCGCCGACAGCGCCACGGAACTCACCTCGCCGGACTCGGTGGCACTGGCCCGGATCGGCCTGGCGAACTACTTCGCGGGCGCCCTGCTCATGCCGTACACCGCCTTCCACACCGCCGCCGAGGAGGTGTGCTACGACATCGAGCTGCTGTCCGCCCGCTTCGGCGTCGGCTTCGAGACGGTGTGCCACCGGCTGAGCACCCTGCAACGCACCGGCCGCCGGGGAGTGCCGTTCTCGTTCCTGCGCGTCGACCGGGCCGGCAACATCTCCAAACGGCAGTCCGCGACCGACTTCCACTTCTCCCGGCTGGGCGGCACCTGCCCGCTGTGGACGGTGTACGAGGCGTTCTCCGCACCCGGCCGCATTCTGCCCCAGGTCGCCGAGATGCCGGACGGCAAGCGGTACTTCTGGATCGCGCGGACCATCACCCGCGGCGGTTTCGGGCACCACGCCCCGCGCGCCGAGTTCGCCGTCGCGCTCGGCTGCGAACTGCGGCACGCGCACCGGCTCGTCTACGCCGAGGGAATCGCCCTGGACGATCCGCGCGCGGCCACGCCGATCGGCCTGGGCTGCCGGATCTGCGAGCGCCGCGACTGCGCGCAGCGGGCCCGGCCCCCGGCCGGCGGACGGCTGGCCATCGATCCCGACCGGCGGACCTACGTGCCGTATCCGGTGCAGACACACGACGGGGGCACCGCGGGCACCGCGGGTTCAGCGCGCTGACTCCTGGGAGCCGGTGGAGCCGGTGGAGCCGGTCGAGGGCGCGTGGGGCTCCGGGTCGGCGGTCCGAGGCGCGGCGAAGCGCACCGGCGCCCGGAACCGGGCCCGCCGGGCGGCGCGCCGGAAGGTCGTCAGCACCGCAGGACCCGCCAGCAGCACGCACACGAAGTTGGTGACCGCGCGCCCGGTGTCCCAGCCCAGCGACGTGGCCAGGTCGAAGGCGACGTAGCGGTGCCACTGCTCGGTGAAGGGCAGTCCGGGCAGGTAGGCGATGGAGCTGTTCGGGTCCAGGGAGAACGGCCAGAAGGAGAGGTTGAGCAGGAAGCCGAAGAGGTAGCCGGACAGCGAGCCGTAGACGGCGAGCAGCAGCACCTCTCGCCGGCCGGTGGCGCGCGGCAGGAAACCGGCGAGCATCCCGACGAAGGCGCAGCCGAACATCTGGTACGGCATCCACGGGCCGACCCCTCCGGTGATGAGCGCGGAGGCGAACAGCGAGGTGCAGCCGAGGGTGAAGCCGAAGCCCGGTCCGTACACCCGCCCGGCCAGCACCAGGACGAAGAAGACGGTCTCGACGCCTGCGGTGCCGGCGCCCAGGGGCCGCAGGGCCGCGTTGACCGCGGACAGGACGCCCAGCATGGCCAGTGCCTTGGAGTCGATGCCGCCCTCGGCGATCTCCGAGAGCACCACGCACAGCACGAGCACCAGGAGCACGCCGAAGATCAGCGGGGGCACGTAGTTCGAACCGAACCTGCCCGGGGCGACCACGAACGGCCAGAAGAACGCGACGAGTCCGAGGAACGCGGCCAGGCTCATGGCGACACCGACGCGCGGGGTCAGCCGGATGGCGGCGGCCGTCATGACAGGTCCGCCTTCACCTGGTCGACCGTCAGGTACGCCAGGGGCGCGAGGATCTTGGCCGTCTGAGGGGCGAACACGGGTGAGGAGACGATGACTTCGGCGGTGGGACCGTCGGCCACGACGTCTCCCTCGGCCATGACGACCACGCGGTCGGCGGCACGGGCCGCGAACTCGACGTCGTGGGTGGAGATGACGACGGCGCACCCCTCGGCGGCGAGGGCGTCGACGACGCCGGTCAGCTCGGTCTTGGCGCGGTAGTCGAGGCCGCGGGTCGGTTCGTCCAGGAGCACGATCCGCGGTGCGGCCGAGAGCTGGATGGCGAGCGCGAGGGCGAGCTTCTGCCCTTCCGACAGGTCGCGTGGGTGGGTCGCGTCGTCGATGCCGGGTGCGAGCCGGTCCAGGACGGCACGGGCGCTCACGCCGGTGCCCGACTCGGCGTCCGCCTGGGCGAGTTCCCCCTTGACGCTCTCCAGATAGAGCAGGTCCGCGGGGGTCTGCGGGACCAGGCCGACGAGCTCGCGGGCCCGGGCGGCGGGCACGGTGTGCGGATCCGTTCCGCCGGCCACCCGCACGGTACCGGCGCGGCGTGGTCCGGAGCCCTGAATTGCCCACAGCAGGGACGACTTGCCGGAGCCGTTGCGGCCCATCAGCGCGGTCACCTCGCCCGCGCGCAGGTCGAGGTCCACCTCGCGGACGGCGGGCACGCCCCGGTAGGTGACGGTGACGCCGCGCGCGGTCAGCAGCCGGGCCCGTTCCTCGGCGGGGACGGGGCGGACCGGGGCCGGGACCCGGTCCGCGAGTCCGGCGCGCAGGGGCGCCGCGGCGCGGCGGGCGTCGCGGATGGACAGCGGCAGCGGGGACCAGCCCGCCGCGCGTCCCAGTTCCACGATCGGCGGCGCGATCGTGGACGTGCGCAGGACGTCGGCCGCCGGGCCGATGCGGGCGGTGCCGTCGCCCGGCAGGTGGATCACGCGGTCGGCGTACTGCACGACCCGTTCGAGGCGGTGCTCGGCCATGAGGACGGTGACGCCGAGGTCGTGGACCAGGCGGGTGACGGCGGCCAGCACCTCCTCGGCCGCCGTCGGGTCCAGGGCGGAGGTCGGCTCGTCGAGGACCAGGACGCGGGGGTGGGCGGTGAGGACCGAGCCGATGGCGACCCGCTGCTGCTGGCCGCCGGAGAGTTCGTGCAGGGCGCGGTGGCGCAGGTCGGCGAGGCCGAGCAGGTCCAGGGTCTCCTCGACGCGCTTGCGCATCGTGGCGGCCGGGATCGCCAACTGCTCCATCGCGTAGGCGAGTTCCTCCTCGACGGTGTCGGTGACGAACCCGTCGATCGGGTCCTGGCCCACCACCCCGACGACGTCGGCGAGTTCGCGGGGAGGGTGGTCCGCGGTGTCGCGTCCGTCGACGATCACGCGGCCGTACAGGGTGCCGCCGGTGAAGTGCGGGACCAGACCGTTGACCGCGCCGAGGAGGGTGGACTTGCCGACGCCGGTGTGGCCGACGACGAGGCAGAGTTCGCCCTCCTCCACTCTGAGGTCGACGTCGCGCAGGGCGGGTTCGGGGGCGTCGTCGTAGTGGACGGTGACCTGGTCGAAAGTGATCACGGGGCGTCCGCTCTGTGAGGTTCGGGCGCGAGGAATCCGGCGGTTCCGGCGAGCAGGATCGCGGCGGTGGGCACCAGGGGCAGCTCGGGCCAGGTCAGCGGATAGAAGGTGGGGTTGAGCTGTGCCGGGTCGTAGCCGAGGCCGGCGAAGAGCAGCACGGCGGACAGCACCCCGCTGCCCGCGACGGCCCACTCCGGCAGCCGCCACGGGTCGGGACGGTACGCGGTGCGGGTGACCCGGCGCCCGCCCAGCCGCAGCCCCGCCACGCACAGCAGCGCGCCCACCGCCATCGCGGGCAGCCCCAGGAAGGCGGGCGCGGTGGCGTCCAGCAGGCCGTACGCCCCGGCGCACAGACCGCACATGCCGAGCAGCATCAACGCGCCCGTGACGCGGCGGGAGGTGCGCGTGGCCGTGCCCGCTCGGCCGTAGCCGCGGGAGTCCATGGCGGCGGCCAGCCGCAGGGAGCGTTCCAGGGCGTCCTCCAGGACCGGGACCACGATGCCGCGCAGCGCCCGCACCCCCTTGGCCCGCCCGGCCCGCAGCTTCCGTGCCCGCGTGACGCGTTGGACGCTGCGCACGAGCTGCGGCGCGACGCTGATCGCGACGGTGACGGCGACGCCCAGTTCGTACAGGGCGCCCGGCAGGACCCGCAGGGCGCGCTTGGGGTTCGCGAGGGTGTTGGCGGCGCCGATGCAGCACAGCATGCACGCCAGCCGCAGCCCGTCCGTCGCCGCCGACAGCAGCGCCTCGAGGGAGACCGGGCCGCCGATGCGGATCCCGGCGTACCAGTCGGGCGTGGGCAGGTGCGGGAGGGAGAAGAGGAAGTGGTCGCGCGGCGTGATGCCGGTGGCGAACACGGCCCTGAAGACGACGCGGATCGCCACGACCGTCAGGGCCAGCCAGAGGTAGTACTTGAAGCCCCGCGCCCAGGGCGCCTCGGTGCGCCGTGCCGTGACGACGTAGCCGAGGACGGCGAGGACCAGGAACAGCAGCAGCGGGTTGTCGGTGCGGCTGACGGCGGTGGCCAGGGCGAGGGCCCACACCCACCAGGCCACCGGGTGCAGGGTGCGCGGCAGGCGGCGGCCGCCCCGGTCCGGCAGTGGGCCGGAGGGGGCGGGCGCCGGCTCCGCGGTCGTACCGGCCACGGCGGTCACTCGGTACGGCGACGGCGGTGCGCCACGAACGCGGCCGCGCCGCCGATCAGTACGACGAGCGAGGCGCCCGCGACGACGGGCACGACCGAGCCCGGGTCGTGCGGGGCGTCGCCGGCGGGGGCCGCGTCGACCACCTTGGTGCCGGAGCTCGGCGCCGCCAGGGCCGACGGGCTGTCCGTGACGCTCTCCGAGGGGCTGGGCGTGACGCTGTGCGAGGGGCTGGGCGTCGGGGTCCTGCTCGGCTTCGGCGACGGCGACGGGGTCCTGCTGGGTTTCGGCTTCTCCGGCTTGGGCGAGGGCGGCTCGGAACGCCGGCTGGACCGCTGTTCGGGCGCGGGGCCCGTGTCGACGTCCGGCGGCAGCACGGGCGCCTTCGCGGTGGACGCGGGCCGGCCCGCGTCGCCCTGCGAGCGGGTGTTGTGGGCGCGCAACTGGTCGGGGGTCACCTTCGGCCGCCCCTCCGTGCCCTCGATGTTCGTACCGCCGAAGATCCACAGGTCGACGCTGCCGGGCTTCGGCTTGTAGAGCATGGCGCCGAGCTGGCTGTAGCTCCAGTCGCCGGCGCCCGGATCGGCGTGCCAGTAGGACCAGTACGCGGAGGCGGGCGGGGTCAGGACGCAGTCGTCCTGGGCCGGGGGCGGGAACTGCTTGCCGTTCTGGTAACCGCTGTAGCCGATACGGCAGATGAAGGCCGGACCGTCGTGACCGGTGCCGGTGGTGCGCCAGCCGCCCTGGTTGAGCAGCTCGTAGCCGGTGGTGGGCGTGGTGCCGCAGGCACGGAAGATCGGGCCGCCCCAGTGGCTGAAGTCGACGGCCAGCACCACTGAGGAGGTCGTGGTGCAGCGGCCCATCGGCTGGGGGTCGGCGGCCGCCGGGGCCGCCGCCGCCCCGAGGGCGGCGGCGGTCAGACCGAGCGCCGCCCCGGCCCGCGCCACCACGGCCAGGAGGGGCGAGGAGGTCATCGCCCCGCTCCGCTCTCGGCGCGCCTGCGGGCGACGACGACGGTGCGCCAGCCGGCGAGCACCAGGACGAGGGCGATCCCCGCGAGGGCGCCGACCTGGGCGCCGGTGGAGGCCAGCACACCGCCACCGCCGCCGCCCGTACCACCGCCGGTGCCGTAGCCGCCGTCGGTCCCACCAGTGTCGCCGGGCGTGACGATCTCCGGGATGCCGCCGTCCGAGCCGCCAGGGCCGCTCGGGCTCGGGGTGGGCTGCGGCGAGGTTCCGGTCAGGCTGCGCTCCAGGCGGCCGAAGCTGATGCCGGTCGCGCCGCCGACCGCCTGGGTGGAGGCGCGCAGGTCGGACTCGTCCTGCCCCTCCTTGGCCACCCGGAAGCCGCCGTCGGCGTTCTGCTGCGAGGCCAGGAACTTCAGGGCTCGGGCGATCTCGGCGCGGTACGTGTCCGCGTCCAGGGACAGACCCTGCACCGCGAGCGCCGCCGAGTTGACGGAGTCGCCCGCGGTCCCGGGGAAACCGCCGTCGGGCAGTTGCCGGGACGCGATCCACGCCAGGGCCCTGTCCACCGCCTTGTCCGCCGTGTCGCCACCGGCCAGGTCCAGGGCCATGGCGGCGATCGCGGTGGAGTCGACGTCGGAGTCGTTCGTGGACGGGATCAGGCTCGGCCAGGCGCCGCTGTCCTGCTGAAGGCTCTCCAGGTACGCGATCGGCTGCTCGACCGCCGTCTCCTCCCCCGCGCGCAGCTGCGCCATGACCGCGAGGGACTGGGAGAACACCGAAGGGGCGTTGGTGTAGGCGCCCTTGGCGGCGCAGGAGCGGTCGGGGGCGGTGCTCGGCTTCGCGCACACGGCCTGGTCGAGGGCGGCGATGAGGTCGTGGCGGCCGAAGTCGCGCGGGTCACGGCCGACGGCCTCGGCGAGCAGCGCCGTCTTGCCGAGGGAACCGCCGGCCGCGTACGCGGTGCCGACGGAGGTCCAGTCGTTGACGGTGCGGCCCTCGCCGTCCTTGCCGCCGTGGTCGAGGAAGTCGACGATGCCGCGCAGCTTGGCGTTGTTCAGGCCGGTGGCGGCCAGCGCGTAGGCGCCGTCGATGGTGAGGCCGAAGTCGGCGCGGGCCGAACCGGATCCGTCGGTGTAGTACTGGCCCTGCTTGAGGTGGGCGGCGCTGGTGAGGTACGCGACGCCCTTCTTCAGGTCGGGGCCGGCGCCCGGGGCCGGAGTGGTCGGGACGGGGGTGGTCGGGGTGCCGGTGGGGGTGGTGGTCGGCGGGTCGGTGGGCTCGGCCTCCTTCACCGTCAGGGTGACCAGGCTGGTGCCGGCTCCGGCGAGCACGGTCGGCGAGGTCGCATAGATGGCCGGGTCGGTGGCGTCCTCCTCGAAGCCGAGGCCGCCGTCGTCGAGTTGCTGCCGGGACAGCCATGCGACGGCCGCGTCCGCGCGGTCGGTGTCCCCGAGCGCGCGCAGGGCCTGGGCGGCGTACGCCGTCGCGGTGACGCTGCCGGCTTCGGCGCCGGTGTAGCCCGGGAAGGCGCCGTCGGTGCGCTGGGCCCCGGTGAGGTAGGCGCGGGCACGGTCCACGGCGTCGTCGTGGCCGCCGGCCCGGTGCAGGACGAGGGCGACGAGCCCGGTGGTGGCGGGGTCGCCGTCGCAGTACTCGCCGGGGCGGATGAGGATGCTGGTGACGCCGCCGTCCGCGCACTGGATCTGCGTCAGCCGGTCGACGGCGGCGGCGGGCGGGGTGGTTCCGGCCCGGAGGAGGGCCAGCACGGACAGCGCCTGGCCGTCGGCGTAGGTGGCGTTCCTGAAGTCACCCTTGGCCGTGCAGCCGGGGGTCGGTTCGCCGGACTCGGGGCCCGCCGCGCAGACGTTCCGCGTCAGGTCGGCGGGGAGGTCGTGGCCGCCGAAGGCGTGCGGATCGCGTTCGGTGACCTCGGCGAGGAGGGCGAGGCGGGCGGCCGCCGTGGCGTCCGGGGCCTGGTCCGTGCCGTCCGGGTAGGCGTAGTCGTCCGTGTGGGCGGCGAGGAAGTCCGTGACCTTGTCGAGTGCCGTGCTCCGGCCGTCGACCGCGGCGAGGGCGTAGGCCGCTTCCGTGGTCAGCAGGTGGTTGGGGGTGTCGGCACCCTCGTCGACGATCCGTTCGCCGTCGGTCAGAAGGCCCTTGAGCCACGCCGCGGCACCCGCGAGGTCGACCTGCCCGGGTCCCCCGGTGGGCGTGGAGCCCGGGTCGGGGGTGGTGGCGCCGCCCGCGCGGACGTCGTCGGGACTGAAGGCGGGCCCGCCGGTGGTGCCGCCGAGGTTCGTACCGCCGTAGACCCAGGCGTCGACGTCGCCGTCCTTCAGCTTGCGGGCCATCGCGCCGTACTGGCTGTACGTCCAGGCGTGCTGCCCGGGTGAGGCGGTCCAGTAGGACCAGTAGGCGGTGACCGGCGGAGTCAGCACGCACGAGTCCGTGTCCGGCGTCGGGTACTGGGTGCCCGAGTCGAAGGGCCCGTAGCCGATGCGGCAGATGAAGGCGGGACCGTCGTGCTGGGTGCCCTCGGTGGTGAAGCCGGCGTCGTGGAGCAGATCGTAGCCCGTGGTCGGCGTGGTGTCGCAGCCCCGCTCGACCTTGCCGCCGAACGGCCCGAAGTCGACGGCGACGATCGCGCCCTTGGTGGCGGTGCAGTCCCCGACGGGGTCGGCCGCGGCCGGTGTCGTCGTGAGGAAGGTCACGCAGCCGGCCAGCACGACGAGCCATGCCGACACCAGTGCCGTCACGGGGCGCGGTCTCGGCCCCGGTCTCTTCGAGGCGCTCTTCCCGGCCCGTCCGTCTCTTCGCTTCTCGGTCCCCACCACGGCCCCTCGTGTCTGCCCCCGCGTGGAGGCGTGGTTGAGGAGCCTTCATCCGGGGGTGGGCGGGAGAGCCCGCGCCCCGGCAGGGCCGGTCGCACCACGCCGTAGTCCGCGACGGCGTCTGTTGCTGAAGAACACGCTCCAGGCATTCCGGCTCGCCCGGCGGGTGCCGGGCCTACGGTTGCGGGTCAGCGCCGGACTTCGACCGGCTTCCCCTGGAACTGATTGCGTATCAGCCGGATTGGAACACGGGGTGCCTCAGAGCGTCAAGGCATCCGCGGGCACGGGCCGTTGGTGTCCGAGGGCACCCTCTGGCGACCGGGATGCCCCTCGGGTACCGTCCCGGACTGCCGAATGGGGGAACCCGGTGGGAGTCCGGGGCTGACGCGCAGCGGTGTGGGACGGCGGGGCCGTCCCGAGCCCGAATGCCCAGGCGGTGAAGCACCGTTGGAAGCCGATCCACGCGTTCCGGGCGGCGGCCGCACCCGCTGCTCCCGCCCTGTCGGCGAGGGACGCACCCGGGTCGGGTCGGCGTCCTTCACCCTGAGGAGCAGGCCATGTCCCTTTCGTTGTCCCGCCGTTCGGCCGTCACCGCGGCCACCGTCCTCGGCGCCCTCGCCCTGACCACGCTGCCCGCGGCGGCCACCACCACACCCGCGCAGCTCACCGTCGCAAGGACGAACGGCGTCGGATACCTCAAGTCCCTCCAGGCGCCGGACGGTTCGTACGCCGGCGCCGGACTGTCGAACGAGTGGGCGTTCAGCGCGTTCGCCGCGGCCGGTACGGCCGCCGTGGACGTCACGCCCGGCGGCGACACCGCCAAGAACGCGAGAACGGTGTACCGCGACCTGCTCTCCACCAGCGGCTGGCCGTCCTCCTCCCCCGTCGTCACCGACTACGAGCGCGGCATGCTCAACGCCTACGCGGCGGGCATCGACCCGGCGCGTGTCTCGGCCTCCCGCAACCTGGTCGCGGACGTCTACGGCTACTGGCAGACCGCCGAACCCGGCTACTTCGGGCCGTCCGCCAACTTCAACGGCACCGTCTTCGCCGCGCTCGCCCTGAACGGGGCGAAGACCCGGTCCGGGCAGGGCCGTATCCCGCAGGTGCTCCGGGACGCGATGGTCACCCGGATCCGGGCCAACCAGCACAACGACGGCGGCTGGAACTTCAGCAGGGCCGAGGGCGACCCGGGCCAGCAGGCCGCGACGAGCGACATCGACATGACCGGCGCGGCGATGGCCGCCCTGTGCGTCTCCGGTGTGCCGAACACCGACGCGGGCGTCATCAAGGCCAAGGCGTTCCTGAAGAGCAAACTCGTGGCGAACAGCGGCGCGTTCAACGGCATGTTCGGCGCCAACACCGACTCCAACGGCTGGGCGGTGTCCGGCCTGAACGCCTGCGGCGTCAACGCCCAGACCGGTGACTTCCTCACCTCCATGGGCAAGACCCCGGTCGACTTCCTGATCGCGCAGCAGTTCAACCCGGGTGGCGGCTTCCGGTACCTGCCCGGCGACACGAGCCCGTCGGCCTACGCGTCGATCGACGGGCTGCGGGCCGTGGCCGGCGGCGGCTTCACGGCGGCCCCGCCCGTTCCGACCGCGACGGGCGCCCCGCAGTGGGTGGGTCAGGGCTCCTTCACCTCCGGTACGGCGACGAAGGTGGCGCTGAGCGTGGACGACGGCACGGACGGCGTCACGGTGTGCTCCGTCGCCCTGACCCCGACCGGCGCGACGACCACGCTCGGCGCCGTCCTCGACGCGGCCACGAGCGGCGCCACCCCGTCGGGCTGCGTGACCGGGGTGACCCCGTCCTCCGGCACCGGCGCCCTCACCTCCCTCAACGGCAGGGCCAACAGCGGCTCGGACACCTGGAAGGTCAGTATCGACGGCTCGGCGTTCACCACCGCGACGCGCGGGACGACCGTGGGTGTCGGCGACACGATCGCCGTGCGCCGGGGCGCCTGACGGAACGACGACGGGCCGCGTGACGCCGGGCGCCCGGCGGATGACCGAGTTCGGCGACGCTCGACGCCTCCTCGACGGCCGCCCTGGTCGCGGTCGTCGAGGACTACCGTGCCGCCACCGGCGCGGGCCTCCTCGCCGTCGGCCACGACCGCACCCTGCTGCACCGCCGGTGCGACCGCACCGTCCACTGGGCCACCCTGACGGCCACCGACCGGGCGCAGCACTGGGCGCCGTTCGTCGGCCTACGCGCAATCCGGCAGTCGCAGCCGTGGGCGCACCTCTGGATAGGCTCCGTTCCTGTGAGCGTCATACAACTCTGGAGACGAATACGCCGGGTGGACAAGCCGGTCGCTGTCATCGTCGGCGCGGGGAACCTGCTGCTCTGCGGCGTGCTCTTCTTGATGATGATCGGCGGGGCGCTGGGCTTCGAGGCCACCACCAGGGAGCAGGAGACCGCCGCTCGGACTCTCGCGGGCCAGACATTTGGGTGCTGGCTCGCGGGCGGCCTGTTGCTGTTCTCCGTGCTGGGTATGACGCGGGCCTTGTTCAGCCACCTGGCCACGATGCTCTTCACACCCGTCGCGCTGGCCCTGATCCTGATGCTCTTGTAGTGACCTGCGGCACGCGGCACCGGCCGGCCGCGGACCGGTGAACCTTCCCCGTCACAGCGCGAGTTCAGCCGGACGGCGTGACCGAGGGCCACACGCCGAACCACTGCTCGGCGCCGAACTCCTCGAACCGCTCCACCTCGGTGAACCCCAGCTTGGCCGCGAGGCGCATCGAGGGCTTGTTCGCGGTCTGGGTGCAGAGCACCACCGGCTCGCCGGGAAACGCCTCGGCGAACCAGTCGAGTGCCGCTGCGCACGCCTCGGCGGCGTACCCGCGTCCCCATGCGTCCGGCAGGAACATGTAACCGAGTTCCGCCTCCCCGGCATCCGGACGGACGTGCCCCGGACGCTCCGCGTCGCGCCGATCGAGCGTGATCATGCCGATCATCGCTCCTTCGAGGTCGACCACGAAAAGGCCGAGGCGCCGCCCGGGCACGTCCGGCACCGCGTGTTCGAGCTCGTCGCGCGGTCGAGGGCCACCGAGGTAGGTGCCGACCTCCGGCGAGGCGAACAGCTCGATGAACGCCGCACGGTCTCGGGCCTCGGACTCGCGGAGCACGAGCCGTTCGGTCGTTGTCGGGGCGGGGGGCCAGGCGACGGGTCCGGGTCCGGTCATGGCGGGCAACCTATCGCAGGCCCCGACGGCGCGCCCTGGGCGAATCCGATCGAGGCACCCCTCGGGCCACTCCCAGGTGCACCGGGGCCTGCCGCGGCGGAGGCTGGAGGTATGAATGTGCCCACGCAGGCAGTGTGGACGGGCTGGATCACGTTCGGCCTGGTCAGCTTGCCGGTGCAGTTGTTCCCGGCCACGCGACGACACGGTGCGGATCTGCACGAGGCGCATGCCGCGGACGGCTCCCCCGTCCAATACCGGTGTGTATGCCAGGCCGAGCACCGCGAGGTCGACCATCGGGAGATCACGAAGGGGTACAAAACCCCTGATGGGCGCATGGTGGTGCTCGAAGAAGCAGATCTCCGGGCCCTGCCGCTGCCCAGCAGGCACGTCATCGACGTCCTCGGATTCGTCCCCGTCGACGGCCTGGACCCGATCCTGTTCTCGCGCGCCTACTACGCCGCACCGTACGGGCAGGCCGGTCAGCGGCCCTACGCGCTGCTGGTGGCCGCGCTGACCTGGATCGAGCGCGCGGCCGTGGCCAAGGTGACGCTGCACACCAGGGAACGCCTGGCAGCGGTCTGGCCGCGCCGGGACACACTCGTCGTCCAGACACTTCTGTGGCCCGATGAAGTCCGCGAACCCGGGAACACCGCACCGGCCACGTCGGTGACCGGGCAGGAACTGGAACTCGCCTCCCTGCTGATGGCCCAGATGTCCGATGTCGACCTCGCCGACCTGCACGACGACTCCGCCGCGGCACTGGAGCAGTTGGTGGCGGCGAAGGAATCCGGAGGCCGACTGCCGCGGCCCGCCGAGCCCGAGCCGGCGGTGGACCTGCCGGCCGCGCTGGAGGAGAGCCTGCGCAGAGCCGCCGGCCAGGGCCGCACGCCAGGCTGACCAGCAGCCTCCGATCGCCGTGCGCCGGGGCGCCTGACGACGAGCTCGCTCCGGGGCCCGCTCTCGGACGGGCCCCGGACTCGTGGAGGGGTGCGGCCAGGGGTTGATTCCGCCCGCGCCGCCCCAGTCGTCACGGCGCGGTGGCCACCCGCACCGTCAGCTTTGCCGGAGCAGGGCACGGACTTCCGAAGCCCGGCCGGCGCCGAGTTCCACGTACAGGTCCAGCGCGTCCTGCCACCTGCGCATGCACCCTTCCTCGTCGCCCGACATACGCAGCCCGCGTCCGAGCACGACCATGGCATCGGCGATGCCGATCGGATGTCCTGCCGCCGCGCAGATGGCGAGCCCCTGCTCCGCGAGTCGCACAGCAGCGGTCCCTCTCCCCTCGGCCAGATCGACTTCAGCCAGCGATGTCAGTGCCTTGGCGTGAAGGAGGCCGTACCCTCCCGCTCCCGCGACCGTGCGCGCACTTGCCGCATACGTGCGCGCCTCCGCGAGCCTGCCCAACCGCAGACTGCTGTCGGCCAGGCCGACCAGCGCGCGCAATTCCTGGGTGCGCGCGTCACAGCCTCCGGCCAGTTTCCGGGCCTCCTGGAAACGTCGTACCGCGCTGCTGTGGTTGCCGATACTTTGGGAGAGCAGTCCCCGCGCGGTCTGGACATGGGATTGAGCACGCGTCTCGCCGGTCTTCAACGCGGTCGCCTCGTCAATGTACGCCAGCGCCGCGGCCCGGTCTCCTGACTGAAGCGATGCCACAGCGAGCCAGCACAGGGTGTAGACGAGGTCGATGTGGCTGCCCCGGCCGCGCTGCATGTCGGCCGCCTCGGTCAGGGCCGCCACCGATTCTCGAACATCGCCCCGGTCGTGAAGAACCACGCCCAGGTTGCGTCGCGCGATGGCGGCGAGCGTCGGCAGGCCCGGGCTCATGTCCTCGCAGACGGCCAGTGCTTCGGTGAGACGTGTCTGCGCCTCGGGCAGCCGCCCCATCTCGTGCAGGACCGCCCCCAGGTTCCCCAGAGCGATGGCCTCGCCCATCCTGAAGCCCGCTCCCCTGCACGTGGTCACACTCTGCTCGCCGTAGAGCAGGGCATGCTCGAGTTCTCCGGTATACCACGAGGTCAGGGCCAGGCTGTTGAGGACCGCGGACTGGCCCTCGGCGGCACCGATCCGGCGATAGAGGTCCAGCGCTCTCAGATCATGGAACCTGCTCTTCTCATAAGTACTCTGATTCACGTAGGCGCTTGAGAGGCTGCGATGGGCTGCCGCCTGACCGGGCAGGCTCCTGTCGGCCTCAGCTGCGGCGAGGCCCGCAGAGGCCACGCTGAGCCAATCGCTGGCATGCGCACGCTGCATCAGGTACGGGCGAAGGGCATCGGCGAGGGTCCATGCGACCGGCCAGGGACCGTACTGGGCAGTGTGCTGTACGACGGCGACGATGTTCGCCCGCTCAGTGTCCAGCCATTCCAGGGCCGCGCCGGCGTCGGCGAAGGTGAGCCCGCCGCCGGTGTCCGCGACGGGCAGGCGCAGCGCCTCGGGAAGATAGACACGAACTGCGGCGCCGACGGACGCCAGATACCACTGGTTCAGCCGTGCCAAGGCCTCCGTGCGCTCGTCCTCGCTGTCCAGTTGGTGGGCGCGCTCCCGGGCGTAGGCCCGCAGCACGTCATGGAAAGTGTGGCGGCCGACAGTGTGTTCATCCAGAAGGTAGGTACGTGTCAGCTGATTCAGCAGCCCGACCGCTTCACTTTCGGGCACGCCCGCCAGCGCCGCCGCCGCGGGTAACGGTACGTCGGCCCCTGGCATCAACCCGAGCAACCGGAACATGCGGGCGGCCTCAGGTTCCAGAGCCGTGTACGACGTGTCCAGCACCGCCCGCACAGCACTCCGCTCGTCACCCTCGATCTGCAGCGCGGTCAAGCGGTCGCCGCCCAGCCGGGACAGCTGATCGGTGAGGGACCGGTCAGGATGGAGAGCCAGGTCCGCCGCCGTAACGCCGACGGCGAGAGGAAGACAGGCGCAGGCAGACGTCAACGCCACCGCGGCGGAGGGTTCGGCCTGCACCCTGGCGGCACCGACCATCTTGACCAGGAGTTGCTCGGCCTCGGACGGCTCCAGTACGGCGAGCGGCACCGGTACGGCGCCGTCCCGCGCGACGAGTCCGCCGAGGACATCTCTGCTGGTCACCACGACCAGGCAACCACCGCTGGCGGGAACGAGCGGCCGGACCTGAGCGGCTGAGCGTGCATTGTCGAGGACCACCAGCAGTTGCTTGCCCACGCAGAGAGACCGGTACAGAGCGGCGGCACTCTCCTCCTCGGCCGGGACGCGCTGTGCCGGAACCCCGAACGCGCGGAGGAATCCGCTCAGGACATCGATGGGCCGTGCCGGTCGCCCGTTGTCGTAGCCGTGCAGGTTGGCATGGAGTTGTCCGTCCGGGAAGTGGTCACGTCGTATGTGCCCCCAGTGGATGGCGAGTGCTGTCTTGCCGATGCCCGCCTGTCCGGTGACGAGAGCGATGCCGGCCGCCCCTGAAACGCCCTCGCGGTTCGGGAGGAGCGAGTCCAGGCGCCGCATCGCCGGCTCGCGTCCGATGAAGGCGGGGTTCGACGGAGGTAACTGGGCGGGCAGTACCCACCCGGAGCTCTCCGGGGGCGAGGCGTCCACCGAGGCGCCGACCCCGTCCTCGACGTGGGCACCCGGGTCCAGCAGGGAGGCGTCGTCCGCCAGGATCCGCCCGTGCACCGCCGCCAGTTCGGGACCGGGCTCCAGCCCGATGTCCCGGACCAGTCGGCTGCGTGCCCGCTGATACACCATCAGCGCGTCATTGCGGCGGCCCGACCGGTACAGGGCAACCAGGAGCCGGACGTACAGACCCTCGCAGAGGGGATGGCCGGCGACCTCGGCCTGGAGGTCGGCGATGACCTCCTTGTGGCGGCCGAGCCTCAACTCCACGTCGATCCACTGCTCGAAGACGAAGATACGGCCGTCGTTGAGACGGGGGGCCTCGACATGTACCAGATGGTCCGCGCGGCTGTCGGCCAGCGCGTCGCCCCGCCACAGCGCCAGCGCCGCCCGCAGCCGTGCTGCCGCCGGGACGAGTTCTCCGCGTTCCCTGGCCTCGGACGCTCGGTGGTTGAGCTTTTCGAACTCACGGTGATCGAGCGTGGCGTTGTCCAGCCTGAGCACATAGCCGCCCGGGCTGGTGCTGAGGACCTCTCGGTCCCCGCCTGCCGTGAGCAGTCCGCGGCGCAGTCGCTTGACGTAGTTGTGCAAGGTGGTGCGAGCTGTCGCAGGCGGCTTGTTCCCCCACAGACCGTCGATCAGCTCCTCCGCGGAAACCGTCCGGTCCGCCCTGAGCAGCAGCAGTGCCAGCAGGTCCCGCTCTTTGGGAGCCGTGATGGAGAGGGGTTCCCCCGCCCAGCGTGCGTCCAGCGGCCCCAGAATGCGGAAGTCGAACATCCCCTTCCCCCCTTGCCGGGCTCAGTCTACGGGAGGGCTGAGGGAACCGGCGCTAGCCATCCGCTAGCACGTCGCTCACATGCTTCCCCCGCCAAGGCGTACGGGAGGTACTCATGACCAGGCACCTGTTCGACACCAACGCGATCCGGGTCGCCCTCGTGCAGCGCGATCCGCTGCTGCGGAGAGACACTCGAGCGGCACTGTCCGCGAACGGCATCGACGTCATCACGGAGACCGGGGAACTCGATCGGGCCGTCCCGCTGATCACGGCGTCGTTTCCGGACGTCGTCGTCCTCGATCTGGACTGGCAGGGGACGAACGCGCTCGAGATGTGCGGACTCCTGACGGGGAAGGTCGGGGTGCGGGGGATTCTGGCGATGACCCGGCGCTGTGAGGACAGCATGCTGCTGCGCTCGGCGTTGGCGGCCGGCGTAAGGGGGTACCTGGCCAAGTCGGCGGAGGCGGCGGAAGTCGTCGGCGCGGTACGGGCGCTGGCAGGCGGCTCCGTCGTCGTCGGCCATGCGGCCGCACGTCTGGTAGCCCGGCTGCTCAGGAACACCACACCGCCCCTCGAGTCCACCATGATGTCGGTGCTGACGCGGCGAGAACTCGAGGTGCTCGAACTGATCGCGCGGGGATACGACAACCGCCGCATCGCACGGTCGCTGACGCTGGCCGACAAGACGGTACGCAACCACGTCTCCGCCATCTTCGGCAAGCTCGACGTGCAGAGCCGTGCCCAGGCCGTGGTCCGCGCCCGCGAAGCCGGATTCGGACTGACGCGCTGAGGTGCGCCTCCACAGCGCTGTCTTCTCCCCTGCCATGGCGCCACAGGCAGGGGAGAAGGCGGTGGGGCCATCCGCTGCGGCGCAGGACCGCCGCCGTTGCCCCGGCTACTTCCCCGCGGTGCCGACCAGGCCGAGGACCGTGAGTTCCCTCAGGCAGGCCGTGACGTGCCGGCGCGACGTCTGCAGGTCCGTGCCGCTGCGTCGGCCGTATTCGGCCGTCACCGTGCGGACCTCGTCGTCCCCGCACAGTGAGTAGATCAACCAGGACCGGGCGTTGAGCCAGTGCATACGGCCCGATGCCTTGTTGGCCAGGAGTAACTGCCCGCATTCGGGCAGCGGCCTGCCCAGCACGCCGTCCGTCCTCCGTACGACCGTTCCGGCCGCGTATTCCATATCCGGGCCGTCCACCGAACCGGCTATGGAGGGCCGCGCCGACCGGTCCGTGTTCGTCTCCCCCGTGACGAGAGTGAGCGCCTCGGAGATCCAGGCCATGAAACGCGTGCCGTCCGGTGTCAGGGTGCCCGCGGGCAGCGTCCGGACGTGTTCGGCGAGGTAGCGGGCGCGCTCCGCGCTGGAGCCGTAGGTGCCGTTTCGGGCAGCCTCGGTGCCTGGGCTCACCTCGTCGACCACCTGGTGTGCGGGCGGCTCCCCAAAGGTTGCGCGGAGTTCGGGGCCGGCCTGCTGGACGGCTTGCTCGAACACCAGGAGATGCGCGTAGAAGTGGAGGGCCACCAGCACGCGGACCAGCCGCCAGGGCGTCTTGCGCCAGGGGATCGGCACCGGCTGGTCGGCGTCGGTCAGCAGCGAACACGCGCGCAGGGCGTCGAAGAGCTTGAGGTGCGCGCTTTCGTGCAGCAGGGTCTCCGCGACCGTCCAAGGGTCCGCGAGCCGTTCCGGGGCCATCAGGATGGCCGAGGGCAGCGGATCACCGCCCGACAGCGACTGCAGCGGACCGTCCGACGTCTCGGCCCGGGTGAATCCGAGCACGGACACGTGGCGCAGCACGCTCGTCCCGACCTGGGGCAGCAGCCGGGTCAGGAGCTCGGCTCCCTGCGTCAGACGACGGCTCATGTCCGGGGTCGGGATGACCGGTTCCGTCGCCGGGCCGCCTTCGATGCTCCCGTCATACAGCCGACGGAGGTGCGCGGCCAGATCGGCGGACGCTTCGTCGGTGGGGTGCAGTTCGGTCCACAGCCAGGCGTCGCCGTAGGCGGGCCATGGCCGCACATGGGGTGCGGCCATCCGCTCGCAGGGGCCGAGATCATCCGGCTTGCCGGCCGGCGCCGCCATGAGCCGGCCGAGTCCACAGCTGTCCCTGACGCCGTTCTCCAGCTTGGCCAGGTCGTCCTCGAAGACGTTGCGGACGACGGGGTCGAGCATCAGGGGCAGCAGCCGATCCGGCGTCAGCTCCGAGAGGCGGCGCAGCGTGTGCGCGTGCTGCGGGTCCGCCTCGGCGATCAGACACAGCCCCACCGCGAAGCGCTGGACGTTGCGTGATTCGATGGTCCGGGAGTCACCGAACTGGTGGTCGGTGACCAGCATCGTGTCGGCCTGGCGCACGATGTCCTGAGAAGAGTTGGTTGATTCCGCAATCGCCATTGCGCTCGCCCTCCGCCGTTCGGTACGGAATTGCCGATGCTCCGCACGGCGGGGGCCGGCCTCGCGCCGGCCCCCGCCGCGGATGGTTCAGGCCTTGGCGGGCGTCGCCCCGTAGGCCGGGACCCAGGCGCGCTCCTCGACGGAGTCGGTGGCGATCCCCGGAGCGTTGTCGATCGTCAGCCAGTTCTCCGCCGTCTGCGGGAAGGCGATCTCGTGCTGGGACATAGGCCCCTCCTTCGCTTGGTTCGGTCGTGTGGACCAGGCAAGGATGGGCTCTACCGGGTCCTGCCGTCATAGGGCGGCTGTCCCTGTTCTGTCCCGGTCCGCCCTGACGCGCCCCTGACGGGAAGGCTGTGACAGCGGCCGTCCCGAACAGGACTGTGCGGTTCTGCTCAAGCTGCGGGCGGACGGAAGCGGCTCGGGCCCTCCGGCAAAAGCTGCGTAGTGGAATATTCAACCAACCGCTTCCGTTGACGCGGCCGGTGGCTCCGAACGAGGCACTGGAGGAGGTCACAGGTGGACACGACGTACGTGGACACGCCGTACTACGAGCACGGCACCCCGGCGGAGCGCTGGGAGCGGGCGCGGATGTTCTTCGACGCCCGGGACTACGCCGCCGCGGCGCGCGTGCTGGACGGGCTGGTCGAGGAGGTGCCGGAGCAGACCGGGCCCCGGCTGCTGCTGGCGCGCGCCTACTACCACTCGGCTCAACTGCGCCGGGCCGAGGCCCAGTTGCGCGTCATCGTCGAGCGCGACCCGGTGGAGCACTACGCCCGGCTGATGCTGGGCCGCACCCTCCAGCGGCAGGGCCGCCAGGACGAGGCCGAGACGCATCTGCGCGTCGCCTCCGCCCTCGCGGGTGACTTCGGGGAACGGAGCGAGTAGGCGGTCAGAGCGCCGCCGCCGGGTGGAGGAGCAGGAACAGGGTGACCGCGGAGTTCACCGAGGACATGGCGGACACCGTCGCACCGGCGGCGGCGCCCCACACGGCGGCGCCGACCGCCGTGAAGAGCGGCGGCCGGTCCGGGCCCGCCGGTGCCGGTGCCAGCAGGGCGGCGACCCGGCGCGGCACCGGACCGCCGGCAGCCACCGCGGCGAAGGTGGGCGCCGGCGCGCCGGACGACAGCAGGGCCGCCTTGCCGATCGCCCGCGCGACCACGCGCCGGTCGCCCACCGCGCGGGCCGCGTCCTCGTCGGCCCAGCGCTCGGCGGTGTAGGCGACGGCGGACCGCAGCGGCCGCAGGAAGGGGTTGGCGCAGGCCGCCAGGTGGACGGTGAGCAGGTGACGGTGGTGGCGGGCCGCCAGGTGGGCGCGTTCGTGCGCGAACAGGGCACGCCGTTCGTCCGGGGCGAGGGCGTCGAGAAGTGCCGTGGTGACGACGATCCGTTCGTGGTTGCCGGGCAGGGCGTAGGCGTACGGCATGCTGTCGGGCAGGACCACGACGGGTGCGCCGCGCAGCCCGGTCAGCGCCCGGTGGGCGCGGCGGGCCACCCGCCGGTGACGCCACAGCGCGCGCCCGCAGGCCACCGCGACCAGTCCCAGGGCGGGGACCGCCGCGCGGCCCACGACCCGGTCGCGTGAGACGGCCGCCCTGATCTCGGGATCGGCCCACAGGTCCACAACCGGGCCGCCGGTCAGCTGAGTGGTGGCGACGACCGTGAGCAGGGCGAGGCACAGCGTGCTGCATCCGCCCATGACGGCGGCCACCCGGGTCAGCAGCCGGGTGGCCGTGCGCGGGTGCAGGCGCGGTGCGGCCAGGCGTGCGACGGGCCAGGCGGACAGCGGAAGCACCAGCGGCAGTAAGACGGAGAGCCCCATGGGAGGTCAGTGTTCCCTGCCGTCGCCCCTCGGGCGTGGGGTGCCCTCCGCGGCGTCGCCGCTCTCCACGCTGTCAAGCAGTGCGCGCAGCACCTGCTCGTCGCCGGGCGGCAGCGCGGTGACGAAGCTGGTCAGCACCGCCACCCGGTCCCGTTCACCGTCCAGCGTCCGGCGCATCCGGAGGGCCGCGAGACGGGCGACGTCCGCGGTCGGGGTCCACACGAAGGAGCGGCCCCGGCGCTCGCGGGAGACGACGTCCTTGGCGAGCAGCCTGGTCAGGATGGTAACCACGGTGGTGTAGGCGAGGTCGCCGCCGAGCCGCTGCCGCACCCAGGCCGCGGTGACCGGTCCGTCCGCCTCGCGGAGCGCGCCGAGCACCTGGCTCTCCAGTTCGCCCTGCCCGCGCCGGGCCCGCCGGTGTTGTGGCGTCATGTGCGTCTCCCTCCGGCGTCGGCGTGTCGCACCACGCTACTTCACACGGGAGGCGTGGCCCGGGGGCGCCGCGGTTCCGGGACAGGTCGCCGGCCTGCCCGCACCAGGTAGGCCGCCGGGCCGGGCGAGCGCCGTGGCATCCTGGCGTGATGGCTTCTCCCCGTGCGCGTACGCCCCTGGCCGAGCAGGTCGAGGAACTCCTCGCCGACGGCGGCCCGTTGCCGATCGTCGCCGCCGGTGACCCGGTGCTGCGGCACGTTGCCGAACCGTTCGACGGCCAGCTGGACCCCGCGCTGCTGGCCCGATTCGTGCAGGCGATGCGCCTGACGATGCACGAGGCACCAGGAGTGGGACTGGCCGCGCCGCAGGTCGGGGTGGGGCTGCGGATCGCGGTCGTGGAGGACCCGGCACCGGTGCCGGACGAGGTGCGCGTGGCGCGCGGGCGGGTGCCGCTGCCCTTCCGCGTGCTGGTCAATCCGTCGTACGAGGCGGTCGGCACCGCGCGCGCCGCGTTCTACGAGGGCTGCCTGAGCGTCCCGGGCTGGCAGGCCGTGGTGGCGCGGCACACCGAGGTGCGCCTGCGGGCCCTGGACGAGCGGGGGCGCCCGGTGGACGAGGTGTTCTCGGGCTGGCCCGCCCGGATCGTCCAGCACGAGACCGACCACCTCGACGGCACCCTCTACCTCGACCGTGCCGAGATCCGCTCCCTGTCCTCCAACGACGCGATGGCGCACCGCTGGACGCAGCCGACCCCGGCACAGGCCGCGAAGGCCCTCTGCTTCGAGCTGCCGTAGGGCCACGCGGGCGCGCGGTCAGCCCCGGTAGGCCTCCAGCAGGCGGAGCCACACCTCGCTGATCGTCGGGTAGGAAGGGACCGCGTGCCACAGGCGGCTGATCGGAACCTGGCCGGCCACGGCGACGGACGCCGAGTGGAGCAGTTCGCCGATGCCGGGGCCGACGAAGGTGACACCGCGCAGGATTTCGGTGTCGAGGTCGACGACCATACGGGCACGCCCGCGGTAGCCGTCCCCGTACAGGCCGGCCCCGGCGACCGAGGAGAGGTCGACGTCGACGGCCCGGACGCGGTGGCCGGCCTGTTCGGCTTCGGCGAGGGACAGGCCCACGGCCGCGGCCTCCGGGTCGGTGAAGACGACCTGCGGTACGGCGTGGTGGTCGGCGGTCGCGGCGTGCGCGCCCCACTCGTCCGTCTCCAGCAGGGGGACGCCGGCCGCGCGGGCGCCGATCGTGTCGCCCGCGATCCGGGCCTGGTACTTGCCCTGGTGGGTGAGGAGTGCGCGGTGGTTCACGTCGCCGCACGCGTACAGCCAGGTGCTGCCCTGCACGCGCAGGCTGTCGTCGACCGGCAGCCAGGAACCGGGCTCCATGCCCACCGTCTCCAGACCGATGTCGTCGGTGCGCGGTGCGCGCCCGGTGGCGAAGAGGATCTCGTCGGCCTCGACACGGTCACCGCTGCCGGTCACGGCCACCACGGTGCCGTTCTCGCGGGCGACCGACTCCACCGTGGTGCCGGTGCGGATGTCGGCGCCGGCCTCCGTGAGGGCGTCGGTGACCAGCTCGCCGGCGAACGGTTCCATGCGGGGCAGCAGTCCCTTGCCCCGGACCAGGACGGTGACCTGCGAGCCGAGCGCCTGGTAGACCGTGGCCATCTCGGTGGCGACGACACCGCCGCCGACGATGACAAGACGTCCGGGAACCTGCTCGGCGCTGGTGGCCTCGCGGCTGGTCCACGGCTTGACGGCGTCGAGTCCTGGCAGGTCCGGCAACCGGGCGCTGGTTCCGGTGCAGACGGCGACGGCGTGCCGGGCGGTCAGCGTCCTGCGCGTGCCGTCGGGGGCGTCGACCGTGACCGTACGCGGGCCCGCCAGCCGCCCGTGCCCGCGGTGGAGGTCGGCGCCGGTGCCGACCAGCCACCGCACCTGGCCGTCGTCGTGCCAGTGCGCGGTGTACTCGTCCCGGCGGGCGAGGACCGCGGCGTCGTCGAGGGGGCCGCGCACCGCCTGGCTCAGGCCCGGCAGACGGCGGGCGTCGGCGCGGGCGATGACCGGGCGCAGCAGGGCCTTGCTGGGCATGCAGGCCCAGTACGAGCACTCGCCGCCGACCAGTTCGCTCTCCACGATCGCGGTGGACAGACCGGCCGCCCGGGTGCGGTCGGCCACGTTCTCCCCCACGGGTCCGGCGCCCAGCACCACGACGTCGTACGCGATGGTTTCCGTTTCGGTCATGGGGTCAGTCTGGTGGGTGGTGTGCGACCTGGCCACACGGGTACGTGCGCGGAATACCCGTAGGGTCGGCCGTGTTGTGCCCACGGCTTCGCCCCACGCCGGTAAGCCGACACCAGGAAGCACCAGGAAGAGGGATACGCCATGAGCAGCACCGTGGAGCTGACCAAGGAGAACTTCGACCAGACGGTCACGGACAACGAATTCGTCCTCATCGACTTCTGGGCGTCCTGGTGCGGTCCGTGCCGTCAGTTCGCCCCGGTCTACGAGAAGGCGGCCGAGGACAACCCCGACCTGGTGTTCGGCAAGGTGGACACGGAGGCCCAGCCGGAGCTGGCGGCGGCCTTCGGCATCCAGTCCATTCCGACGCTGATGATCGTCCGTGACCAGGTCGCCGTGTTCGCCCAGCCGGGCGCGCTGCCGGAGGCTGCTCTGACGGACGTGATCGGGCAGGCCCGCAAGCTGGACATGGACGAGGTCCGCAAGGCGGTCGCCGAGCAGCAGAACGGTCAGTAGACCGCTCACACGCGGGTCAGGTGGACTCGCGGTGGACCACCGTCGCGCCCAGGACCGCGTGCCGTTCGGGCGGGGCGGTGGGGTCGTGTACGGCGCGGTCGACCAGTTCGGCCAGGTCGCGGCCGGAGGGCAGGTCGATGCGGACGGTGCTCAGCCGGGGCCGCAGCAGCCGTCCGAGCATGAGGTCGTCGGCGCCGATCACGGCCGTCTCCTCGGGGATGCGTACGCCGCTGTCCTGCAAGGCGCGCATCAGCAGCATGGCGTACTCGTCGTTGTAGGCGAACACCGCGTCGAGGTCGAGGTCGCGCCAGCGGGCGGCGAGGCGGGCGGCGGATCGCTCGTCGTAGCCGAGGGGCAGTTCGGTCACGCTGCCGTCGGTGCCGCGCAGGGCGTGCCGCACCCCGGCGAGCCGGGGCCGGGAGAACATGTCCAGTCCGCGTTCCTCCGGCACCACCACGCCGATGCGGCGCCGGCCGCGGGCATACAGGTGGGCACCGGCCCGGTGGCCGACGCTCTCGTGGTCCATGAGCAGCGCGTGCGCCCCCTCGACGGGCTCCGGGCCGAGGGTGACGACGGCGCGCGCGCCGGAGCGTTTGAGTACGGCCACTCCGCCGGGTCCGAGGCCCTCTCCGGACACCAGGACGGCGACCGGGCGCAGTTCGGCCCACGAGCGGGCGGCCCCGTCACCGGACAGGCAGGCCGTGGCGTGCTGGACGACGGTGTAGTCGAGGAGGCCGAGCGCCCACTGGAGTTCCTCCAGGAAGCGGCCGTAGAGCGGGCCGGCCGGGAGGGCCGGGGCAGGCATCAGGACCATGCGGCTGTGCCCCGCGCGCAGGCTGCGCGCCGCCGCGTGCGGCACGTATCCGAGCTCCTCGGCGGCCTCGTGGACCCGGCGGCGGGTGGGCTCGCTGATGCGGACCGCTCTGGTGTTGTTCAGGACATAGGAGACGGTCGCGCGTGAGACGCCGGCCAGTCGGGCCACGTCCGCGCTCGTGGGCACGGAGCACGGGGCGGGCGACGGGGACGCGGCGGGTTTGGGAATCTGCACCATGACGTACCGCATCTTGGCAGAAGCCACGGACCGTCCGCCTGGTGAACTGCCCCATTCCAGACGGAAGTTGAAACACCAACAGATGTGGTGAGCCCGTCACGCACCTGACGGAGCGTGGGAGACCACCGGCCGGGGCCGGGCAGAAACCGTGGGTGACCTCGGTTGACGTCGGTTGACCTTCACCTTGGGGGAGCCCGCAGCATCGGTGGGGCCGGGCGACGCGCTCGGCATGAGGAGGAACGAGCATGGGGTTGCTGACCATCGGGGCGTTCGCGAAGGCGTCCCGGCTGTCGCCGAAGGCGCTACGCCTCTACGACGAACTCGGTCTGCTGACCCCCGCTCGCGTCGACCCGGTGACCGGCTACCGCTTCTACGCGCCGGAACAACTGGACCAGGCCCGGCTGGTCGCATGGCTCCGACGGCTGGGGATGCCCCTCGCCCGCATCCAGCAGATCCGCACGCTGGAGGCGGGGCCGGCAGCTCAGGAGATCCGTGCGTTCTGGGCCCAGGTCGAAGCCGACACCGCCGCTCGGCGGGATCTGGCCACCTTCCTCATCGACCACCTGTCCCGGAAGGACCCTGCCGTGCCCCCTACCGCCAAGCCGCTCGGAATCCGCTACGCCGCCCTGTCCGACAGGGGCCTGGTCCGCGAGAGCAACCAGGACACCGTCTACGCCGGCTCCCGTCTGCTCGCCGTCGCCGACGGCTTCGGCCGTCACGGGGCCCCCGCGAGCGCGGCCGCCGTCGACGCGCTCAAGCACCTCGAAACCGACGGCGTCCCGGCCGGCAGTCTCCTCAACGTCCTCGAAGACACCGTCGACCACGTCAAACAGGCCGTGCACGGCGTCGCCGGGAGCGGTTCGTCCCCCGAAGAGGCCGGCACCACCCTCACCGCGATGCTCTGGACCGGCTCGCAACTCGCCCTGGTCCACATCGGCGACTCGCGCGTCTACCTCCTGCGCGACGGAGAACTGTTCCAGATCACGCACGACCACACCATGGTGCAGTCGATGGTCGACGAAGGACGCCTCAGCCCGGAGGAAGCCGCCTCCCACCCCCAGCGGTCACTGCTGATACGCGCGCTGGGCCGCGGCACCGACAGCACGCCCGACCTGCGCCTGCACGACGCCCGGCGGGGAGACCGGTACCTGCTCTGTTCCGACGGCCTGTCGACCGTCGTACCGGCCGGCGAGATCCACCGGGTGATCGCCGAGGCCGGCGAGCCCGAGCAGGCGGTCCGCCGACTCGTCGCCCTCGCCAACGGCTCCGGCGGTCCCGACAACGTCAGCTGCGTGGTCGCCGACGTCATGGAGCTCCAGCGGTAGGAGCGGGGGCACCGTCGCCGCGCACGGCTGGTCCGGACGGGCCGTCAGGTCCGGCCGGTCCGGCCCCCTGCTCTCAGCAGTGCGGCTCGGTGGAGGTGATCCGCACGACCAGGTCGTGCCAGCCGGTCTGCAACCGCTCCATCGGCATCTGGCACTGCCTGGTCAGGTGGTGGATGAGGGCGGGGTCGAGATACCCCATCAGCGTGTGCGCGAGCAGTTCGCTGTCCGCGTCCGGGACCGCCTGCCGCAGCAGCATCGCCACGTGGGCGTACTGGACCTGGCGGGCGGGTACGACGAAACGCCGGTCCGGACCCGGATCGGCCGCCAGTTGCAGTTCCAGGTCGGCGGCCGCGCGGCGCAGCGCCACGCAGCCGAAGGCCCGCAGCCGCTCGGCGGGCGGCGCGCCCGGGCCCATGGGCGGCGGCCCGCTGAGGAACGCGGCCTGGAACTTCCGCTCCGAGTGGTCCAGCAGCGCCCTGAGCAGGCCGGTGCGGTCGCCGAAGCGGCGGAAGACCGTCCCCTTGCCCACCTCGGCCGCCGCGGCGACCGCCTCCATCGTGACTCCGGCCGCGCCGTGCTCCGCGACCAGGCGCGCGGCGGCGTCCAGCAGCCGGGCGCGGTTGCGGGCCGCGTCGGCCCGCAGGCAGGGCTCGTCCTCGCCGGTACCGAACGCGAGCAACACCGGCTGCGCCGACAGCTCCCGGGTCTCCTGAGTTTCCTGAGGCTCCTGGGGCTTCGGAAGGGGCGACAAGGGGCGGGACATGAAGACAGCGTAAAGCATCGGAGGCAAAACTGGACCGCGGTCCGCTTAGGGTGGTAGAAAAATAAACGGACCTCGGTCCGGATCCGTAACACCATTGTGTCATCCCCCCTTGGAGTCCCCCATGTCAGTTCGCATCCTCGCGCTCGTCGGCAGCCTCCGCGCCGGCTCGCACAACCGCCAGCTCGCCGAGGCCGCGATCAAGCTCGCTCCCGCGGGCGCCGAGGTCGAGCTGTTCGAGGGCCTGGCCGACGTCCCGTTCTACAACGAGGACGTCGACGTCGAGGGCAGCGTGCCGGCCGCCGCCGCCAAGCTGCGCGAGGTCGCCGGTGCCGCCGACGCCTTCCTGCTGTTCTCCCCCGAGTACAACGGCACCATCCCGGCCGTCCTGAAGAACGCCATCGACTGGCTGTCCCGCCCGTACGGCGCGGGTGCCTTCGTCGGCAAGCCCGTCGCCGTCATCGGCACCGCCTTCGGCCAGTACGGCGGCGTGTGGGCGCAGGACGACACCCGCAAGGCCGCGGGCATCGCCGGCGGCAAGGTGATCGAGGACATCAAGCTCTCCATCCCCGGCTCCGTGACCCGCTTCGCCGAGACCCACCCGGTCGACGACGCCGAGGTCGCCGCCCAGCTGACCGAGGTCGTCGCGCGCCTGCACGGCCACACCGGCGACGCGGCCGCCGCCTGAGCACCCCGGAAGGGGCCGGCGCCTGCTGGGCGCCGGCCCCTTCCGGCTTTCCGCGAGACCGCGTGACGGAGGCCGACACCTGCGTTTCCGATCAACTCCCTTGCCGCAGCCCGTGCATGACTCTGCCGTACTTGTGCGCACGCGCCGACGGTATGTTTGACGGGCCACGTACCTGTACATGGCGAGGGAAGGGGATCTGTTCGTGACGAGTCAGCAGCGCACCGGTTCACGTCGCCGCTCCATCGAGGTCTCGGTCGGCGCCGTGGGTGCGGTCGCGATGGCGATAGCCCTCAGCGGCTGTTCCAGCGGCCCGGACTACCAGGGTACCTGCATGAACAAGCTGACGCAGAAGCGCGTGACGGACAGTCACTGCAACTCCGGTGGGGGCGGTGGGGCCGGCGGGGGAAGCTACGCCTGGTGGTACACCCCGCGGGGCAAGGACGTCCCCGCCGTCGGACAGAAGGTCGACCTCAGCAAGGGCGGCGGCTCGTTCACCGCGCCGAAGTCCGGCAGCGTCTCCCGCGGCGGCTTCTCCGCCAAGGGCGGCAAGGCCGGATCCGTCGGCGGCTGATCCATGAGACGTGAAACCCGTACCCCGAGGCCCGGCTGGGAGCAGACGGTCCTCCGGTCCGGCCTTCCGTTCCACACCGAAACACTGCCCGACGGCCGCAGGTTGCCCTACTGGAACGAGAGCGCCGCCTACGTCCTCACCTCGCGTGAGGTGGACTACCTGGAGGACGTCACCGAGGAGCTGCACGCGATGTGCGTGACGGCGGCCCGGCACGTCCTGGAGAAGGGCGACGTCGAACGCCTCGGCATCGACTCCCGCTGGGCCGCACCGATGCTCGAGACCCTCGAGAACGAGTCACCGAGCATCTACGGCAGATTCGACTTCGCCTGGGACGGCACGGGCGACGCCAAGCTGTACGAGTACAACGGCGACGTGCCGGCGGCGCTGCTCGAGGCCGCGGTGCTGCAATGGCAGTGGCTGGAGGACGTCCACCCGGACCGCGACCAGTTCAACACGATCCACGAGCGCCTGGTGCGGACGTGGCAGCGGCTGGCCCCGAGGCTGGGCGGCCGGGTCCACTTCGCGCACTCCGCCGACGAGCCGGACGAGGACATCATCACCACGGCGTACCTGCGGGACACGGCCGTCGAGGCGGGCCTTCCCACGGTGGGCCTGACGATGGAGGACATCGGCTGGCACAGCGGCATCCGGCGCTTCGTGGACCTGAGTGACGTCCCCATCGACTCCTGCTTCAAGATGTACCCGTGGGACTGGGCGTTCGAGAGCGTCTACGCCCCGCAGCTGGAGGCCGAGCCCCGTTCGACGCACTGGCTCGAGCCGATGTGGAAGGCGCTGCTGTCGACGAAGGCGATCCTCGCGGTGCTGTGGGAGCTGTACCCCGGACACCCCAACCTCCTGCCGTCCTACCTCGACGGCCGCCGTGACCTGGCCGAGTGGGTCGCCAAGCCGCTGTGGGGCTGGGAGGGCGCCTCGATCAAGGTCCGTTCCGCGGAGCACCACTTCGACCAGGCGGGCGCGTTCGACGACGGCCCGTTCCTGTTCCAGGAGTTCCACCGGCCGCCGGCCTTCGACGGCAACCACATGGTGATCGGCTCGTGGGTCGTCGGCGGCAGGTCGGCCGGCGTCGGCATCCGCGAATCCAACGGGATCGTCACCGACCGCCGGTCCCGTTTCGTTCCCCACCTCATCGACGCGCCGCGTTCCACCGCGGAGCAGGTCGCGCGGTGGCTGCGGAACAGCTGAGCGCGGCGGGTGTGCCCGGGGACCCGCGTCCGCGGCTCCCGGGGCCGCCGGTCACACCGTCAGCAGGCCGATGCCGAGGGCGATCAGGACGCCCACCTTGGCGATCTCCAGGGCCACGTAGGCCAGGTGGCCGCGCGAGCGGGGACGGTCCTCGCCGGCCGCTTCGCCGGCCAGGACCCGGTCGGACCTGCGGTTGAGGCGGGGGCGGACGAAGACCAACTGGGCCAGCAGCAGCACCGCGACGGCCGCGGTCAGCCCGGCGACCCCGGCCGGGGGTCCGCCCGCGGCGACCGCGGCGATCACCACGACGGCCAGGGCGGTCTCGACGAGGTTCAGCGCCCGGAAGACCAGCCGGCCGATGCCCAGTCCGATGGGGATGGTCACGCCGGGAGCCCGGAACTTCAGCGGGGCCTCCAGGAAGGAGATGGCCAGCACCATGCCGAGCCAGACGAAGCTGACCGCACTCGCGACGGCCGCCGCCGTGGTGTTCATCGTTGTGTCGCCTTTCTTCAGGATGACCGGCTGAGCAGCTGAGGAGCCGAGCAGGTGGGCAGGTGTGCTGTCCCCCCGTCGTGCACGTCACCCACCCCGCGCCGGTGCGGGCGTCCCTGCCGGCCGGGTGGCCAGGTGGGCCAGGCAGGAGTCCGGTTCGGCGAACGGTTCCAGGCCGGTCGCGGCCAGTGGCGCCCGTAGCTCCGCCAGCGCACCCTGTATCAGACCCAGATGGATCGGGCACACCAACTCCCCGTGTCCTTCCGCCAGTTCGAGGAAGGGGCAGTGGCGCAGCCGGATCCGCTCCGGCGGCTTGCCGGCGCCGCCGCCCTCGGGCTCCGGGGCGAAGCCCAGGTCGTCCAGGAGGGCGACGAGCCGGGCCGCCGACCGCTCGGCCGTGGGCGGCGCCGAGGGCGGCAGCGGATCGACCAGGAAACCGCCCCAGGCGCGGCCCGCCTCCGTCGCGGCCTCCCGCGCCCCGGGGCCCTGGGACGCCAGCTGCCCGAGCAGGATCTGCGCCAAAAGCCGGTAGCCGCGCGTGCCCCGGCGGTCCATGCCTGGCCGGGGGGCGTAGACGGTACGGGGCCGGCCGGGCCCCGAGGGCTCCTCGACCTGGCGTACGACGACGCCCTCGGCCACCAGGGCGTCCAGATGGAAGCGCACGGTGTTCGGGTGCAGCCCGATCCGCTCGGCCGCCTCGGCGACCCCCAGCGGCTCGGCCGCGGCCCGCAGCAGGTCCAGCACCTCGCGCCGGCGGGGGCTCTCCCGTGGAGTGGTCACGTCACTCAGCTCCCTTCGCCCCTTCTCATCCGAGGCCCTGTCCGCCGAAGACGGTTTTCACGAATCCTACATGTAATAATCGTGGGCCCGGGGACGCGGTCGTTCCCGGGGGAATGAGGGGTGCACGATGACATCGCCGGAGCCGGAACCACGCGTCCTGTGCGACGCCCGGGCGCTGGCCGACACCCCGCCGGTCCCGGGCGGCGTGCTGTGGAAGCTGGCGGAGTCCGGACGCCAGCTCGACGCGAACGTCGTACGGCTGGCCCCCGGCACGGCCGTGGCCCCGCACCGCGAACCGGACCTGGACGTCCTGTTGTTCGTCGTCGCGGGCGACGGTGTGCTCGGGGCGGGCACCGGTGACGAGCCGCGGCGGCTGACGGAGGGCGCGGCGGTCTGGCTGCCGCACGGCTCCACGCGCAGCCTCACCGCCGGCCCGGAGGGCCTGACCTACTTCACCGTCCACCGACGCCGCCCGGGCATGCGGATCCGCCCCCGCGGCGAGGATTCCTGAGCCGCCCGGGGACCCGCGCACGGCATGCGTGCGTGAGCGCGTGAGTACTGCGTGCACGCGTGCCAGGCGCCGTACGGCAGACGGGAGTTCGGCGACAGACCCTGGCTAGGGTTCTGCCGTGACTACGTTTACCGATGACAACGTGCCCGGCCGTTACGGCCCCACCGCCACCACCGAGGCCGACCCGCGCGAGGTCGGCCGGGTGCACACCGAGTACGCGCCCGCGCACGACGGCGCCCCCGACCCCGGGGAGATCGTCTGGACCTGGGTGCCCTTCGAGGAGAACGACGGCCGGGGCAAGGACCGGCCGGTGCTGGTGGTGGCGCGGGAGTCCGCGGGGACGCTCCTGGCCGTACAGCTGTCCAGCAAGGCGCACGACGGCGACCGCGAGTGGGTGCCCCTGGGCAGCGGCCCCTGGGACCGGTCGGGACGGGACTCGTGGGTGGACGTCGACCGGGTGCTGCGGCTGTACGAGGACGGCATGCGCCGCGAGGCGTGCGCGCTGGACCGGATGCGGTTCGGCCTCGTGGTGCACCGCCTGCGGGAGCGCTACGGCTGGAGCTGACCCGAGGGCCGCGTGATGCGGCGCGCGCATCACCCGGTCGGAGCAGCACCGGGCACGGGGCCGGGTGACCGCGGGACGCCCGCACAGGAAGCGGACACGGGCACAACGCGCCGGGCCCGGGCAGTGCGGGTGACCGCCCGACATCTCGCGGACACGGAATTTCGGCGCCACGATTGTCGCGAATTGCACCCTTGTGCGAATCGGTCGGAGGGTTTTGGCTGGGACGGTGCGACCCCGGCCCTGCCCTCCGACCGCCGGGCCGGTGGCATGGTGGAATCTCAGGAGGATCCCGACATGTCCGATGCGCAAGCCACCTCGGCGGGCGGCGGTGTGGACCCCCGTGCCGCCGTCTCCGAAGCCGAGGCCGAGGCTCTGGTCAGCGGCATCTGCTTCAAGACCGGACCGCCCCGCACCCTCGGGGTCGAAGTGGAATGGCTCGTCCACGAGCTGCGTACGCCGCGGCTCCCCGTCCCACCCGAACGTCTCGAAGCGGCCTACGCCGCACTGCGGACCATGCCCCTGAGGTCGGCGTTCACCGTCGAACCCGGCGGCCAGCTGGAGTTGAGCTCGCCGCCCGCCGCCTCCCTGATGGAGTGCATCGGTACCGTCTCCGCCGACCTCGACACCGTCCGCGCCGTACTGGCCGAGGACGGGCTCCGTCTCGTCGGTGTCGGCCACGATCCCTGGCACACCCCCGGCAGATTCCTGCGCGAGCGGCGCTACGACGCCCTGGAGGCCTGTCTGGACCGCGGTGGGCCGGCCGGCCGGCACATGATGTGCGCCTCGGCGTCCGTGCAGGTCTGCGTCGACGCCGGCCACGAGGAGCCCGGACCGCTCGGCCACGGGCGCCGCTGGTGGCTGGCGCACCAGCTGGGCGCGGTGCTGGTGGCCGCGTTCGCCCACTCCCCGCTGGTGGCGCGGCGGCCGAGCGGCTGGCTCTCCACCCGGCAGCTGATGTGGATGGAGATCGGCCCGGGCCGGGCCGGCGCCCCCGCGCTGAACGGCCGTCCCCGCACCGCCTGGGCCCGGCACGTGCTGGACGCGCCGGTGATGTGCGTACGACACGACGACCGGCCGTGGGAGGTGCCCGACGGGCTCACCTTCCGCAGGTGGATCCGTTCGCGCCGGCCGAGGCCGCCGACCCGGGAGGATCTCGACTACCACCTCACCACGCTGTTCCCGCCGGTCCGGCCGCGGGGCCACCTGGAACTGCGCATGATCGACGCGCAGCCCGGCGACGGCGGATGGATCGTGCCGCTGGCGGTCACCGCGGCGCTCTTCGACGACCCGCAGGCGGCGGAGACCGTCTACCGGGTGGTGAAGCCCCTCGCCGAGCGGTCCGGGCCACTGCCCGCGCCGCACAATCCGCTGTGGACCGAGGCGGCCCGCTCCGGGCTCGCCGACCCCGATCTGCGCGAGGCGGCCGTCGCCTGCTTCGCCGCCGCCCTGGAGGCCCTGCCCCGGCTCGGCGCCACCACCGAGGTCATGGACGCCGTCGCGGCCTTCCAGGACCGCTACGTCCGCCGGGGCCGCTGTCCCGCCGACGACCTGCTGGACCGGCTGCGCGGCTCGGAGCACCCCGGGTCCCGACCTCGCTCGCGCCGGGGAATCCCCTGCGCCCACGGGAAGGACATCGCGCCATGACCGATCCCGCCCTCGATCCCGAGGCGCTGCGCGAGCGGGCGCTGCGCTCACTCAGCACGGCCCGTGACCGCACCACGCTGCTGACCAGCTGCGTGGAGGAGCCGGACCTCACCGCCCAGCACTCGCCGCTGATGTCCCCGCTGGTGTGGGACCTCGCCCACATCGGCAACCAGGAGGAGCTGTGGCTGCTGCGGGCGGTCGCCGGCCGGGAGGCGATGCGCCCCGAGATCGACACCCTCTACGACGCCTTCGAGCACCCGCGTGCCGAACGCCCCTCGCTGCCGCTGATGGCCCCGGCCGAGGCCCGCGGCTACGCGGCCGAGGTACGCGGGCGGGTGCTGGACGTCCTGGAGTCCACCGCGTTCCACGGCACCCGGCTGACCGAGGCCGGCTTCGCCTTCGGCATGATCGCGCAGCACGAGCAGCAGCACGACGAGACCATGCTCATCACCCACCAGCTCCGACGGGGCCCCCGGGCCCTGACCGCACCGGACCCCGAGCCGGCGCCGCCGTTCACCGGGCCGCCCGAAGTCCTCGTCCCCGGCGGCCCGTTCACCATGGGCACCTCCACCGAGCCCTGGGCGCTGGACAACGAGCGGCCCGCGCACGTGCGTGAGATCCCGTCGTTCTGGATCGACACCACCCCGGTGACCAACTCCGCCTATCAGGCGTTCGTCGCCGACGGCGGCTACGGCGAACCCCGTTGGTGGGCACCGGACGGCTGGGCCCACATACGGCGGCACGGCATCGACGCGCCGCTGTACTGGCGGCGTGACGGCGGGCGGTGGCGGCGCCGCAGGTTCGGCGTCACCGAGGCCGTACCGCCCGACGAGCCGGTGCTGCATGTCTGCTGGTACGAGGCCGACGCCTACGCCCGCTGGGCCGGGCGCCGGCTGCCCACCGAGGCCGAGTGGGAGAAGGCGGCGCGCCACGATCCGGTGACCGGGCGTTCGACGCGCTACCCGTGGGGCGACGCCGACCCCACGCCCGAGCACGCCAACCTCGGTCAGCGGCACCTGCGCCCGGCGCCGGCCGGCAGCTACCCGGACGGGGAGTCGCCGCTCGGCGTACGGCAGTTGATCGGGGACGTGTGGGAGTGGACGGCGAGCGACCTCCTCCCCTACCCGGGCTTCGCCGCGTTCCCGTACAAGGAGTACTCGGAGGTGTTCTTCGGGCCGGAGTACAAGGTGCTGCGCGGCGGTTCGTTCGCGGTGGACCCGGTGGCCTGCCGGGGCACGTTCCGCAACTGGGACTATCCGATCCGGCGGCAGATCTTCTCCGGGTTCCGCACGGCCCGTTCGGAGGCCCTCTGATGTGCCGTCACCTGGCGTATCTGGGACCCGAGGAGCCGCTCGGCCGGTACCTGGTGGAACCGGCGCACAGCCTGTACCGGCAGGCGTGGGCCCCCCGGCACCAGCGGCACGGGACGGTCAACGCCGACGGCTTCGGGGTGGGTTGGTACGCGGAGGGCGACCCGGTGCCGGCCCGCTACCGCCGGGCCGGGCCCGTCTGGGCCGACCTGTCGTTCGCCGACCTGGCCCGGGTCGTGCGCACCTCGGCGCTGCTCGCCGCGGTGCGGGACGCGACGCTCTCGGGCGCGGACGCGGAGGCCGCGGCGGCGCCGTTCGCCGCGGGCACCTGGCTGTTCAGCCACAACGGCGCCGTCACCGGCTGGCCGGACTCGCTCGCCGCGGTGTCCCGGACCCTGCCGCCGCGGGACCTGCTGGCACTGGAGGCCCGCAACGACTCGGCGCTCGTGTGGGCGCTGGTGCTGGCCCGGCTCCGCGGCGGCGACGACGAGGGTCAGGCGCTCGCCGACACCGTCCTGGAGGTCGCCGCGGCGGCCCCCGGCTCGCGGCTCAACCTGCTGCTCACCAACGGCGAGACGATCACCGCGACCGCCTGGGGCGACAGCCTGTGGTACCTGGCCGAGCCCGGCCGCCGCACGGTGGTGGCCTCCGAACCCTACGACGACGACCCGCACTGGCGTCAGGTGCCCGACCGCACCCTGCTCGCGGCGAGCCGCACGGACGTCCTGCTCACCCCGCTCAAGGACCCCACCGACGACCTGGCACCCGCACGATCCGAGGAGCCCCGCACGTGAGTGAGTTCCATGTCACCCGCATCCTGCCCGAGGACGCCATGGCCGCCGCCCTGCGCGCGGACGTCCTGAACGGGCTGACCTCCGACCCCAAGACGCTGCCGCCGAAGTGGTTCTACGACGCGCACGGCAGCGAGCTGTTCGAGCGGATCACCGAACTGCCCGAGTACTACCCGACGCGTGCCGAGCGGGAGATCCTCGCCGGCCGCGCCGCCGAGATCGCCGCCGCGCTGCCCGCCCGCACACTGGTCGAACTGGGCTCCGGCTCCTCGGAGAAGACGCGCCATCTCATCGACGCGCTGCCCCGGCTGCACACCTACGTCCCCGTGGACGTCAGCGACAGCGCGCTGGAACAGGCCGGGCGGGCCCTGGTCGCCGAGCGGCCCGGGCTGAACGTGCACGCGCTGATCGCCGACTTCACCGCCGGCCTCACCCTGCCCCACTCCCCGGGCCCACGACTGCTGGCGTTCCTCGGCGGCACGATCGGCAATCTGCTGCCCGGCGAGCGCGCCGCGTTCCTGGCCGCCGTACGGGGCCTGCTCTCGCCCGGCGACGCGCTGCTGCTCGGCACCGACCTTGTCAAGGCCGAGGACGTGCTGGTCAGGGCGTACGACGACACGGCCGGGGTGACGGCCGCGTTCAACAAGAACGTCCTGAGCGTGGTCAACCGCGAACTGGGCGCCGACTTCGAGCCGGACGCCTTCGACCATGTGGCGCTGTGGGACGCGGCGAACGAGTGGATCGAGATGCGGCTGCGCTCGCGCACCGCCCAGACGGTCAAGGTGCCCGCGCTGGATCTCGCCGTCCACTTCGCGGCCGGCGAGGAGCTGCGCACGGAGGTCTCGGCGAAGTTCCACCGGACCCGGGTGACCACGGAACTGGCCACCGCGGAACTCGAGTTGACGCACTGGTGGACCGACACCGAGAACCGCTTCGCACTGTCACTGAGCGTGGCAGGGTAACGGGGACGACCGGGGCCGACGACTACGCGAGTTGTTCGGTGATGCGTCGTGAGGCCTTGCGGGCCTCTGTCGCCGGGTCGCCGCCGGAGAGCACCTTCGTCATGTAGTCCTTGATCGGGTTGTCGGCCTCGACCGTGGCCCACTCGGGCGTGTTGGGGGTCGCTCGGCCGTGTGCGGCACCCGCCGCCATGGCCGCCATCCCCTCCTCGCCCGCGACGGCGGCGGCGAGAGTCGTCTTGTTGGGAACGTAGTTCATGGCGCGGGCCAGGTCGGTGTCCCACTTGGCACAGGTGAGGGCGGCGACCACGGCGACGGCGCCGTCCCGGTCGGTGGTGTTGCGGGGCACGACGAGGTCGGAGCCGCCGGTGAACACCGCGCCCGGCCGGCCGGCGGTCTTGCCCGGCACCGGGAAGAAGCCCAGCTTGTCCTTGAGCGCGGGGTTCTTCTCCACGATGGTCTGGGCGAGGCCGGGCACCGCCACGATCTGCGCCACCTTCCCCTCGGCGAACGCCTCCGCCTGCGGCGGGTGTTCCTCGTCGGCGTCGACCGGGCCCCGGCCGAGCGACTGGAGCTGCCGGTAGAACTCCATGCCGCGCAGCGCGGCATCGCTGTCCAGGGAGCCCTCCCAGCCGTTGTCGGTCTCCGTGGCGAGGTCGCCGCCCTCGTCCCAGATGAAGCCGGAGAGCGTGTACCAGTCCTGCCCGGCGAGGTAGATCCCCTGGTTGCCACCGGAGTCGAGCTTCTTGCTCGCGGCGAGCCACTCGGCCCGGGTGCGGGGCGGTGTGGCGACGCCCGCCTGCTCGAACAGGTCCTTGCGGTAGATGACGACCCGGTTGGCCGCGTACCACGGGATGCCGTACTGGGAGGAGTTGTCCAGCCCCGGTTCGGCCAGGCCGGGCAGCCAGTCCCGCATGCCCCAGTCCCGCATCGACTCCAGCGTCAGGTTGGTCAGCCGGCCGCCCTTGGCGTACTGCGAGACCTGGGTGTTGCCGACCTCGATGACGTCGGGGCCGTGCTCGCCGCGATCCGCGAGCGCGGCCTGCACCTTCGGACCGATGCCGGTCCACTCCTGGATGCGGATGTCGAGACGCAGGTCGCCGTGGGTGCGTTCGAAGTCCTCGGTGAAGCGGTCCAGGAAGTCCTGGGACGCGCTGCCCTTCATCATCCACACGGTGACGGTGTGCCGCCCTCCTCCGCCCGACAGCACACCGCAGCCGCTGACCAGGAGGGAGGACGCACACAGCAGAGCGAGCAGGCGAGGTCTCACGAGGGGTCCTGTTCTTTCCGACGCACAGGGAAGGGGCCCGACGTGGGGGGACGAGCAGGGGCTCGCGCGGGTGTGGCTGCGATTTTGGTATGGACCAATGCCCGGGTCAAGTGATGTCCGGCTCGCCGTACTTCTTCGTCTCGCGCCCCGCCTCCGCTTACGGCACGGTGGAGTGACGCGCGCCACACGTGCGCCCGGGGGTCATGACGCCCCGTGCCCGCGTCACCGGCGCCGCCCGCCGAGAGGAGCCACCCTCATGACCGACCACACCTACCGGGTCACGGAGATCGTCGGCAGCTCGCACGAAGGCGTCGACCAGGCCATCCGCAACGCCATCACCCGCGCCTCGCGGACCCTGCGCAACCTGGACTGGTTCGAGGTGACCCAGGTCAGGGGCCAGATCGAGGACGGGCAGATCGAGCACTACCAGGTCGGCCTGAAGGTCGGCTTCCGGATCGAGGACGGGGACTGACGCCCGCGTAGTCCAGCCTGCGGCTCAGCTACGTCCCTCGGTCTCCTGCGCGGTCCTCAACTCGGCGGACGGCGCCGTCCAGCGGGCGCGCAGGACGCGGAACCCCGCCTGCTCGGCGTCCACGCACACCAGCTCGTCGTCGTCCACGAGGACCCGGATCTCCCGGTCGCGGGCGAGCCGCCGCAGGATCTCCAGCTTGGTGCGGCGGGCCGGCCTGCGGTCGCCGTCGCGCCGCATGTGCACGCGGCCCTCGGGCAGCCCATGGGCGGCCAGCCAGTCCAGGGTGTCCCGGCGGCACCGCTCGGGCCGCCCGGTGAGGTACACGACCTCGCACTCCGCCGCGTGCCCGCGGGCCAGTTCCACGCCCTGCCCGAGGGGCGGATCGTCGGGCGCGGCGGCGAAGAAGGCGTCCCAGTCGCGGGGGCGGCGCTGGAGGAAGCGCTGCCGGTGCGCCGTGTCGGCGAGGGTGTTGTCCAGGTCGAACACGGCGAGCGGCCGTCTGTTGCTGTCCGTCACTCCGCCAGCGTAATCGGGCGCGCGACGGGGCCCTCCCCGAGCCGGGCCGGGGCGCTCACGACCGCCGTCCGGATGCGGGCCGCGCGAGCGCATCCGATGCTGGGTACATGCCCGGAGCACTGCCCGTGATCGTGCACCCGCCCTCCCCGACGGGCGGTCGGCGCGTCCGTGTGAACGGCGAGATCCTGGGGCTGGCCTACAGCGTCGCCGACGTCGCGGAGTTCCTGCGCCGCGCGGGGCTGGACGTCGATCCCGTGGAGGTCTCGGTCTCCCCGCTGATCGACTGGCGCGGGGGCGGCCCCGAATACTGGGGTCCCGAGCCCGACGACACGCGCGCCTGAGCGCCGTGGGGACGGTCCGCGCCGGAACAGCCGGGACAGCCGGGACAACACCGGGCACGGTCGCCACGGTTCAGGTCGTTTCCCGCACCCGCGTCTGTCCGACGGTGGCCGCGCCACCCGCGCCGACGGCGGCCACCACGGCCTGGTGCAGTTCCCGGCTGTGCCGCTCGGAACGGCAGGGCACGGGGCTTCCGGTGACGGTGAACCATTCGGAGGTGCCGGTGTACCCGACCGTCACGTCCGCCTCGTTGCCGTCCCAGGTGGTGTGGACGGTCAGGTCGCCGGTGACGACCCCCGCCTCGTCGGTCCGTACGCCGCCCCGGCCGGTGAAGACCCCGGGGGTGGTCCAAGATGCCCAGGCCATGACGTCACCCTTTCTTCCTTCTCCCGCGGTCGGACCCCGCGCCCTTCCACAGTCGCCCACCAGGCCGCCCGTGTCATGGGGCCGCATGGCCTCACCCCAGGCCGTCGGCCCCACGGGTGGCGCCCCGCACGGGCCGCCCGGCCCGCACGGCCCGGCGTGCCGTCCGGTTTCGGGGCGCGGGCATCGCACCGCACGATGGACACTGGACACGGTGGTGAGGTGAAGGAGCGCCGCCTCCGACTTCCGCAGGAGGCGCCGGCGCCGTCGGCCGCCAGGTCCGTCGGTCAGGGAGGAGGCGAGGGCGATGCCAGCTCCCGCACCAGTGCGGAGGAACGACCCGGCCGTCGCGGCAGGCGGCGAGATCCCCGGGCTCCGTCGTCCGGACGGATCGGCGGCCGGAGGTGACCATGTCCCGGCCCGGTGACCGGCGACCCGTCGTCGTGGGCGTCGGACCTGATCCCGACGGTCGCGCGGCACTGTCCTGGGCGGCCGACGAGGCCGCCCGCCGGGGACTGCCGTTGCGTCCGGTGCACGTCGAGGGCGTACCGACCCGGGGCTACCGGCCGCAGGCGGTCCCGCCGTCGTGGGAGAAGTGGAACGAGGCGCTGCACGGAGCCGGGCAGCAGGTGCTCAAGGAGGCCGCGGCCTTCGTCGCGGCCCGGCACCCGCGGCTCGAGGTGGACACCCTGCTGGCGGAGGGCGACCCGGTGTGGGTGCTGCGCGAGCAGAGTCGCGACGCCACCGCCCTCGTGCTGGGATCGGGGCATCCGAGCCGGAGGCAGGAGGTGTTCGGCTCCGCGTCGGTCGCCCTGCCGGTCATGGCCCATGCGCGCTGTCCCCTGGTGGTCGTCCCCGAGCCGGAACACAGCCCCCAGGACCCCGCGCACTACGTCGTCGGTGTCGACGGCAGCGAACACTCCGCCGCCGCGGTCGATGTGGCGTTCGAGGAGGCGGCCCTGCGCGGCGCCGAGCTGCGGGCGGTGTTCGTATGGGAGCCGGGGCCGCTCAGGATCTTCGACCAGCACGAGCCGCAGCAGGAGTGCCGCCGCCTGCTCTCCGAGATCGTGGCGGGCCGCCGCGCCCGTTTCCCCGAGGTGGAGCTGCGCCACGACGTGGTCGTCGGGCATCCCGTGCAGGTGCTCACGGACGCCTCGGCGCACGCGCTGGGCCTGGTGGTGGGGACCCGGGGCCGCGGAGGCTTCGCCGGTATGCTGCTGGGCTCGGTCAGCCAAGGCGTGCTGCACCACGCCGGCTGCCCTGTCATCGCCGTTCCGACCCGCGGGTGAGCGGGAGACGGACGGGCCCGGTGGTCGGGCCCGACTGTCAGTGGTGGGTGGAAGACTGCCCGGCATGATCGAAGCAGACCCGAAGGCGAACCTTCTCCGCTATCTGCAAGACGCTCGCGACGCCCTGCTGTGGAAGCTCGAAGGGCTCGGCGAATACGACGTCCGGCGTCCCCTGACCCCCACCGGCACCAACCTGTTGGGACTGGTCAAGCACGTCGCCGGCGTGGAACTCGGCTACTTCGGCGATACGTTCGGACGGCCGTTCTTCAAGGAGGAGCGGCCGGCCTGGTGGTACACGGAGGACGCCGAGCCCAACGCGGACATGTGGGCCACCGCGGACGAGTCCCGCGAGGAGATCGTCGGGCTCTACCGGCAGGCCTGGGAGCACGCGGACGGGACGATAGCGCGGCTGCCGCTCGATGCGACCGGTCACGTCCCGTGGTGGCCCGAGGAGCGGCGAGAGGTGACCCTGCACCACATCCTGGTCCGCGTGATCGCCGACACCCAGCGGCACGCCGGCCACGCCGACATCGTCCGGGAACTCATCGACGGGACCGCAGGCCTGTCGAAGGCCTCCGACAGCCTCCCCACGGGCGACCGCGCCTGGTGGGAGAACCACCGACGCCGGCTGGAGCGCGTCGCACGGGAGGCGGGCGAGGCCTGATACAGGGCTGGGCCTGCTCCCTGGCTTGCCGCTCGCCTCTGTCAGTGGTGGTACCGGGTGCGGGCCAGGGCGGGCGGCACCCTGCTCATGTACCAACCGTCGCAGCGGGCCCCGACGAGGTCGGACGGCCAGCCTGCCGTTGCGACGGCGGTGTCGTAGACGGCGTCACCGAACGCCACGATGGCGTGGTGCGGGTCGGCGGTCTCCCTGAGCGCGTCCCACGGCAGAAGGACCAGACCCGCGTCGGGATGCCAGGCCGCGCCGTCGACACCCCACGACCGGTCCTCCAGACCGTCCGGCTGGGGCCAGATGTAGGCGTACATACCCAGGTCCTGCGCCCCGGTACTGCCGAAGGAGAACCCGACCGAGACATACGCCTCGGTCTGGGCGTTCTGCTGAAAGGCCGGACCGTGGGCCGGTGGCACAGTGGGCTGCGCACGGTAGCGCGTGGCGGACAGGTCGAAGCCGCCCCACATCACCCCGACCCGCGGACGGTGCCCCAGGTAGGGCGCCTGCCACTCCTCGAGTCCGTCGGCGGCGAGATTCAGCGCTGTCCACATCAGCCGCGCCGCGCGGTGATCCCAGTGGCGTTCGACCTGATCGTCTCCGAAGTTCGGCGGGGCGCCGGGAATCTCGCAGATCAGCGACGTGCGCGGCCCGCGCAGACCGAGCTCTCCCGCCGCGCCGCAGAACGACGTGTAGAACGAGGCGAGTGACCCGTCGGACATGGGCAGCGTCCGCGAGCCCCTGTCGGTCTCGATGACCACGTCGGCGTCGAGCAGACGGTGATGCACGGTGAAGGTCACGTCCTGTTGCCGAAGCGTCGGCGTCCTGAGCCCACGGGGGGTGACCTCGAGGACGATGTTTCCCCAGCCGACTTCGAACGGCTCGTCCAGGGTGTACTTACCCGCGATCTGTACCAACCGGTTCACGTAGGCGACCATCGGAGCCAGGTCCTCGTGGACCAGCACCGGCCACGCGTGGAGGGGTGCGCTCACGACGAGCCTCCCAGCCTGTCGATCAGCGGTTCGCGCGGGAAACACCGGCAACACCGCACTGCTCCCCACCATTGTCGTACGCCGACCCGCATCCCGCCTGCTAACGTCCGGCCGCGTGAGTGGCGGTGTGTACGTGGGGAACGCGGGCAAGGACGCGGCGCTGGACCGGGGGTGGATTCTCGGGCACTTCAAGGATGTCGGCGATCCGCGTCACAGCGCGGACGTGGAGATCAAGTGGGGGGTCCATCCCCGTGGTGAGGAGCGGTTGCGGTGGGTGGAGGGTGAGGAGCGCACCGCTCTGCTGGTGCTCATCAGTGGCCGCTTCCGGGTGGAACTCCCGGGCCGGAGCGTCCTTCTGGAGGAACAGGGCGACTACGTGGTGTGGGGGCGCGGAGTCGACCACTCGTGGTACGCGGAGGAGGAGTCGGTGGTGCTGACCGTGCGGTGGCCGTCCGTGCCCGGCTACGCGGCGCACTCGTAGAATTGCGTGGTTTACCCCTTCCTGCTCGCACTCCCCCACGGAGCCCTCCCCATGCACAGCCCGCACGACCCGTACGTCCGTGTCCGTGGTGCTCGTGAGCACAACCTCCAGGGGGTGGACGTCGATGTGCCGCGGGACGCGCTGGTGGTGTTCACGGGAGTGTCGGGGTCGGGGAAGTCGTCGCTGGCGTTCGGGACGATCTACGCGGAGGCCCAGCGGCGGTACTTCGAGTCCGTGGCGCCCTACGCGCGGCGGTTGATCCACCAGGTGGGGGCGCCGAAGGTCGGGGAGATCTCCGGGCTGCCGCCGGCCGTGTCGCTGGAGCAGCGGCGGGCGGCGCCGACGTCGCGGTCCTCCGTGGGCACCGTCACCAACCTGTCGAACTCGCTGCGGATGCTGTTCTCCCGGGCCGGTGACTACCCGCCGGGGGCCGAGCGGCTGGACTCGGATGCGTTCTCGCCGAACACGGCGGCCGGGGCCTGCCCTCGGTGCCACGGTCTGGGGCAGATGCACCGGACGGACGAGGCGCTGCTCGTGCCCGACGCCTCGCTGTCGATCCGCGAGGGCGCGATCGCCGCCTGGCCGGGCGCCTGGCAGGGCAAGAACCTGAGGGACATCCTCGACGCGCTGGGGTACGACGTGGACCGGCCGTGGCGTGAGCTGCCCGCCGAACAGCGGGAGTGGATCCTGTTCACGGACGAGCAGCCGGTGGTGACCGTGCACCCGGTGCGGGACGCCGAGCGGATCCAACGGCCCTACCAGGGTACGTACATGAGTGCCCGGCGGTATGTGATGAAGACGTTCGCCGATTCGAAGAGCGCTGCCCTGCGGGCCAAGGCCGAGCGTTTCCTCACCGCCGCCCCCTGCCCGGCCTGCGGTGGCAGCAGGCTGCGGCCCGAGGCGCTGGCCGTGACCTTCGCGGGGCGCACCATCGCCGAACTGGCCGCGCTGCCGCTGACCGGGCTCGCGGAGCACCTGCGGGGCACCTCCGAGGTGGCGCGGGTGCTCACCGCGGACCTGAAGTCCCGTATCGCGCCCGTGGTCGAACTGGGCCTGGGCTATCTCAGCCTCGACCGGGCGGCGCCCACGCTGTCGGCGGGCGAGTTGCAGCGGCTGCGGCTGGCCACACAGCTGCGGTCGGGGCTGTTCGGGGTGGTGTACGTGCTCGACGAGCCGTCGGCGGGGCTGCACCCGGCGGACACCGAGGCCCTGCTCACGGTCCTGCAACGGCTGAAGGCGGCGGGCAACTCCGTGTTCGTGGTGGAGCACCACCTCGACGTGGTGCGCGGTGCCGACTGGGTCGTCGACGTCGGACCGCGGGCCGGGGAGCACGGCGGGCGGGTGCTGCACAGCGGGCCGGTCGCCGAACTGGCGGAGGTCGCGGAGTCGGCGACGGCCCGGTTCCTGTTCGACGGCTCCCCCGGGCCGGTGCGGGAAGTGCGGTGTGCGCGCGGGCAGTTGAAGGTGGGTCCGGTCACCCGGCACAACCTGCGCTCGGTGACGGCCGAGTTCCCGCTCGGCGCGTTCACCGCGGTCACCGGGGTGTCCGGGTCGGGGAAGTCCACGCTCATCGGCGAGATCACGGAGGAACAGGCCGGTGTCGGGCGGCTGGTCCGCGTCGACCAGAAGCCGATCGGGCGCACTCCGCGCTCCAACCTGGCCACCTACACCGGGCTGTTCGACGTGGTACGGAAGGTGTTCGCGGACACCGACGAGGCGCGGGCGCGCGGTTACGGGGTCGGGCGGTTCTCCTTCAACGTGGCGGGGGGTCGGTGCGAGACCTGCCAGGGCGAGGGGTTCGTCAGTGTGGAGCTGCTGTTCCTGCCGAGCACGTACGCTCCCTGCCCGGACTGCGGCGGAGCCCGCTACAACCCCGAGACGCTGCACGTGACGTACCGCGGGCAAAACATCGGTCAGGTGCTGGACCTCACGGTGGAGAGCGCGGCGGAGTTCTTCGCCGACACCCCGGCCGTGGCCCGCAGTCTCGGCACCCTGCTCGACGTCGGCCTCGGCTATCTGCGCCTCGGGCAGCCCGCCACCGAGCTGTCCGGCGGGGAGGCCCAGCGCATCAAGCTCGCCAGCGAGCTGCAGCGCGGCCGCCGCGGCCACACCCTCTACCTCCTCGACGAGCCGACGACCGGCCTGCACCCGGCCGACGTCGAGGTGCTGATGCGGCAGTTGCACGGACTGGTCGACGCCGGGCACACCGTGATCGTCGTCGAGCACGACATGTCCGTCGTGGCCGACGCCGACTGGGTCGTCGACCTCGGTCCGGGCGGTGGCGACGCGGGCGGCCGGATCGTGGCGGCGGGGCCACCGACGGAAGTGGCGCGGGCGGAGGGGAGTGCCACGGGGCCTTATCTGGCGCGGGCGCTGAGCGGGAACTCTCAGCGCCCCCGGTGAGGAACCTGGTGCGGCCGCGACTCCTACGCGACCAGCGCCGCGTGCGTCCAGCAGGGCTCGGGTGCCCGGTCCTGCTGGGCCGCGCGCGCCAGGGTGCGGCGGTCGGGGTGGGTGCCCGGGGCGATGGTGGGACGTATCTCGACCTCGGCGACCAGGCCGCGTGCCGTGGCCACCCGCCACAGGGACGCGAGCAGGGAGTCGTCGCCGACGAACGCCGGGGCCGTGCTGGTGCCTCCCCCAATGAGCCGCAGGTAGCGGATGCGGACCGGCTGGACGGGCACCCCGGCGTCGAGGGCGGCCTGGAAGACGGCGCGGTGGAAGTCGCCCTGGGCACGGCCGCACCAGGTGCTGCCTTCGGGGAAGGCGGCGACCGCGGCGCCCGCGCGCAGTTCCCCGGCGATGTGCGCCACCGTCGCGGGCAGGGCGCGCAGACGGTCCCGTTCGAGGAACAGGGCGCCGCCGCGCGCGGCGAGCGCGCCGGCCACCGGCCAGCGGCGGATCTCCGTCTTGGCGAGCATCCGGGCCGGTCGGACCGCGGCCAGCAGCGGGATGTCCAGCCAGGAGATGTGGTTGGCGACCAGCAGGAGGCCGCCGGTGGGCGGGGCGGCGCCGGTGATGCGGACCCGGACGCCCGCGGCCCTGACGACCGCCCGGCACCAGCGCCGGACCCAGCCGGCGGGAATCCTCCTGCCGAGGGGTGACAGCAGGGCCCCGGCGAGTACGAGGGTCGCGACCAGCGTCAGCCGCAGCACCGCGCGCGGTACGGCCGCCGCGGAGCCCCGGCCCTCCTCCACACACGCCCCCGGGGTGCAGGGCGCGCTGGGCAGCCAGACGCTCATCAGGCCGGTACGAGGGAGAGGAAGTGCCGCAGGTAGCGCGGGCTGACCCGGCGCATCGACAGCAGGACGTAGAGGTCGGCGACCCCGAAGTCGGGGTCGTGCGCGGGCGCGCCGCAGACCTGCGCGCCGAGCCGGAGGTAGCCGCGCAGCAGGGCGGGCAGTTCGGTGCGGGGGGCGGCCGGGAGGTCGGCCCGCGGGATCCACGGCAGCAGCGGGTCCACCCGGTGCTCCTCCGGTGCCAGGTGCTTGTCGCGTACCCGCTCCCAGGTGGCGGAGGCGAGGGCGCCGCCGTCGGCCAGCGGTATCGAGCAGCAGCCCGCCAGCCACTCGTGGCCGCGGTCCACCATGTAGCGGGCAAGACCGGCCCAGATCAGTCCGATCACCGCGCCGTCCCGGTGGTCGGGGTGCACGCAGGAGCGGCCCACCTCGACCAGGCCGGGACGGATCGGGGCCAGCGCGGTGAGGTCGAACTCGCTCTCCGCGTAGAGCCGTCCGGCGATCGCGGCCCGCTCCGGCGGCAGCAGCCGGTAGGTGCCGACGACCTGCCCGGTCGACGTGTCGCGCACGAGCAGGTGGTCGCAGTAGGCGTCGAAGGGGTCGACGTCGTACCCCGGCTGCGGGGTGGACAGCAGGGCGCCCATCTCCCCGGCGAAGACGTCGTGGCGCAATCGCTGCGCGGCTCGTACGTCGGCCTCGTCACGGGCGAGGGCGACGGTGTAGCGGGCGGGGGGCGCGGGCTGCGGGGGGCTTTCGAGCGTGGAGACGCCGGTCATGGTTCTCTCCTGGTCACGGGCCGGTGCGGCGACGTCGGGGACATCCCCAGTTCTTCCGACGGCTGTTGGCGCGCGCGTGACCTGTGCCAGGAGAGCGGATGTGCGGTTGTTGAACGGGTGGGGCGGCGGGGATGCGCCGGATCAGTTGTTCGCGACGAAGTCTACGACCAGCCGGTTGAACTCGTCCGCGTGCTCGATCATCGCCCAGTGGCCGCAGTGGTTGAGCACCACCAGCCGGCTGTTCGGGATGTTCGCCAGCAGGTACAGCGAGGTCTCGTAGGAGACGACGCGGTCGTCACGGCCGTGGACGAGCAGGGTCGGTACCTGGATCCCCGGCAGCAGTTCGGGCTCGACCCACTTCGGCAGCGGTGCGCCCTTGGGCAGGCCGTCCACGTAGTTGCGCAGGTGGTCGGGGCGGGCGAGTGCGGCGTCCGACCGCGCCTGGCACAGTTCGGGGGTGGCGAACCGGGCCTTGTCGTAGACCATGATCTCGACGAGGCGGCGCATGTTCTCCGGGCTCGCGTCGTGGTAGGCCTCGATCAGCACCTTGAGGCCTTCGGAGGGGCCACCGCCGGGGCCGAAGAGGGTGGGCGTCCGGCCGACCGGCGGACCCATGGTGACCAGGTGCGAGATGCGGTCGGGGTGTTCCGTGGCCAGGCGCAGCGAGGTCTGGCCGCCCATCGAGTTGCCGACGAAGGCGGCCTTCTCGATGCCGAGGGCGTCCAGGAACTGGATCGCCGCCGCCACGTGGTCGAGCTGGTCGACGGTCGCCGCGGACGACTCGCCCCAGCCGGGCATGTCGACGGCGTACACGTGGAAGTGCTCGGCCAGTGCCTCGATGTTGCCGGCGAAGTTGCTCCAGCCGGTCGCGCCGGGCCCGCTGCCGTGCAGCAGGACGACCGGGTGGCCGGAGCCCGCCTCGTAGTAGCGGAGCTTCCAGTCGGCGGTCTGGACGGTGCGCGCGATGGCGTGCGGGTCGAGGGTCATCAGTGGGCCTCTCCGTGCGGCGTGGGTGCGGCGGCGAGCAGGTCGGCGACGACGCCCGGGGGACGGTGGCCCCAGCTGTGCAGCTTGTCGAGCGTCTTCACCTCCCAGGTCTCGTCGTCGATGATCAGCCCGCCCCAGCCGTACTCGATGCTGAAGCCCGAGGGGGTGAAGACGTAGAAGCTGAACATCTGGTCGTTGGGGTGCATGCCGAGCGTCATCTCGAACGGCTGCTTGGCGTCCATGCAGCGGTCGTAGGCGAGGCCGACGTCGCGGATGTCGGTGACCTCGACCATGAAGTGGTGGGTGCGCTTCGGCGAGGGCAGGTCGCCGAAGGCGACGGTGTGGTGGCGGCCGTTGCAGTGCAGGAAGATCAGGTCGGCGACGACGCCCGGGGCCAGTTCCTCGACGATGATGTCGCTGACCTTGAAGCCGAGCAGGTCGATGTAGAAGCCGAGGTAGGTCTCGCGCGTGACGCCGTGCGCCAGGAGGACCTGGTGGCCCGCGCCGCCGGCGCCGGTCACGAAACCGCCGAGCAGTTTCGCGGACGCGAACGGCGTGGTGGCGTCGGCGAGGCCGGTGACCAGTTCGACGCGGTTGCCCATCGGGTCGGTGGTGACGAAGATCCGTTCCACCTTGCGGGCGGCGGCGAGGGCGTCGTCGCCCTCGGTCGTCTCGATCCCGGCCGCGCGCAGCCTGGCGACGAGCGCGTCGAGCGCGGCCGCGTCCGAGACCTCGTAGCCCGTGGCGACCAGGTCGTCGGCGGGGCCCTCGGTGACGACCCAGCGGTGGGCCTTCTCGTCGGTGCGCAGGGTGAAGCCGTCGTCCGTCCTCTCGCCGTACTGCATGCCCAGCAGGTCGACGCCGAAGTGCTCCCAGTCGGCGAGGCTGGTGACCTCGTAGACGACGTATCCGAGTTCCTTGACTCCGGACATGTCCGTTCTCCTTGTTCTCAGGGTGCTCAGGGTGCTCAGAGCGCTCTGGGTGCTCTGGATGCTCAGGCCGGTGGTTCCGGTGCGGCCGGTCTCAGGCGGGGACGGCGAGGCCGCCGGTGTCGGCCGCGGCCACGAACCTGTCGGGGCGCAGGGCCACGGCGCGGGCCCCGTAGCGGCGCAGCCACGGCAGCAGGACCTCGTCGAGGTCGACCAGTTCGTCCGGGCCGCGCGTGTAGGACGTCTTGGGCCGCACGGCGACGTAGCGGGCGCCGAGTGCGTCCCAGGCCGCCTTCTCCTCGGGCGTCAGCAGGGTCGCGGGGTCGACGTCGTCGCCGAGCAGGACGAAACCGCGGCCGAGGAGGTCGTCCAGCCGTGCCATCCGGCCGACGGTGTCGCCGGCGATGGGCTGCGGCACCATCCGGCCGACGATGCTGGCGTCGCCCAGCGGGCCCCTCAGCCATCCGCCCTCCAGCACCGGCGGGGCGGTCAGCGGCGGCTCGTAGGGCGTCACCGTGTTCTGAGGCACCGCGGTCATGGCAGCCTGCTCCTCCTCGGAGGCCTCCCGCTTGATGACCCGTCCGAGACCGACCGCGAGGGCGGTGTAGAACTCGGCGTTGGGGCGCCGCTCCGCCTCGTAGGTGTCCAGCCAGCTCTCGGGCAGCTCGCCCTTGACCACGCCGGCGAGCTTCCAGCCCAGGTTGTGGGCGTCGCGCATACCGGTCTGCATCCCGGCGCCCGCCCACGGCGGCATCAGGTGGGCCGCGTCGCCGGCCAGGAAGACCCGGCCCCGGCGCCAGGTGTCGGTCATCCGCACGTGGTGCCGGTAGAAGGCGTGCTGGTGGATCTCGACGTCGTCCTCGGTCACGCCGAGCGCCTCGAGCAGCGGCCACACCTCGGTGCTGGTCGGGTAGTCCTCCGGGGACTCGTCGGGTTTGAGCGGGATCTCCCAGCGGTGGTTGCCCGCGGACAGGGCGATGTCGACGACCGGGCGCTCCTTGTCGGACCAGAAGGTCAGGAAGTCGCGGTCGGGCCACCAGCGCTTGACGCGGCAGTCGATGACCACCCAGGTGACGTGGTGGGTGTCACCGAGCAGTTGACAGCCCACCCGGCCCCGGGTCGCGCTGCTGCCGCCGTCGGCGCCGATGGCGTAGCGGGCGCGGACGGTGCGGATCGCGCCGGTCGCGGTGTCCGTCGCGGTGAGGGTGACCCCGTGGTCGTCCTGGTCGACGCCGGTGACCTCGGCGCCGTAGTGGACGGTGATGCGGTCGCCGTACTCCTCGGCGGCGGCGCGCAGTTCGGTCTCCATCGTGGGCTGGTAGATGTTGTAGAAGCGCGGTGTGCGGCCCAGTGTCGACGGCGGGTGCTCGATCCGCATGATCTCCGTGCCGTCGTAGGTCATCCAGCGCAGGGCCCGCTGCGGGTCGATCTTCTTCTCGACGCGCTCGTCGATGCCGAGGTCCTGGAAGATCCGCATCGTCCAGTCGTTGACGGTCACCGCACGGGCCCGGGGGTAGAGGTCCTTGTCCCGTTCGAAGACGACGGCGCGGACGCCGTACCGGGCGAGGGTGAGGGCGGCGACCACGCCGGTCGGCCCGTATCCGACGATCGCGACATCCGCGTCGTAACTGTGGGTCATGCGCAGACTCCGTTGTCCCATCCGCAGTCTCGTGCGGAAGTTTTGGACCGATCGGTCGGTCCATTTGTGGGGAGGTTAACAAGCCATGTCCGCGGTATGTCAATACCCGCTTCAAGATCACGTGATAATGGATCAACACCCGGGAACGGGGGGCGGATCACCGTGCCCCGGCACCCGCCTAGACTGCGACGAGTGGAAACGCCCGCGCCGAAAGCGCACACCAGCAACCGTCGCGGCCGCAGATCACGGCAGGAGATCCTCGACGCGGCCGCCCGCGTGATGTCCGTGCGCGGCTACGCCGGCACGTCGATGTCGACGCTCGTCAAGGAGACGGGCCTGCCCAAGAGCGCCTTCTACCACCACTTCGAGTCCAAGGCCGGCCTCCTCTCGGCGGTCATGGTGCAGGGCGCGCAGGGCTTCTTCGCCGCGATGCGCGACGCCCACCGCGACCCGCCGCAGGGCGGCACGCCGGGCGAGCGCATGCGCTGGTACCTGCGCAGGACCGGTGAAGTCATCGAGAACCGGGAGGAGTTCCTCCGGCTGCTCCTGGTGCTGGTGATGAGCCATGAGGCGGCCGAGGCGCCGGAGGCCCTGCGCACCGTGCAGGCCGTCCGGGACGAGGGCCGCGCCTATATGCGGCACATGATCCACTCCGCGTTCGCCGGCGAGGGCGACGCCGCCGCCGACACGGTCGCCGACGCCCTCGCCCACTTCTGCATGGCCGGGTTCGACGGCGCGTTCGTCTCCTTCCAGTCGGCCGACGGCAAGCCGGTCTCGCAGTTCATGGAGGAACTCGCCGACGCCGCGGTGGCGCTCGGCGAGGCGCTCCTCGCCCCTCGCTGAGGCGGCCGGCCCCGTGGTCAGGCCGGCTGCTTCCCGCGTTCGGCGACGATCGTGAGCGCGATGTCGACGATCATGTCCTCCTGGCCGCCCACCAGACGACGGCGGCCGCACTCCATCAGGATGTCGCGGACGTCGACGTCGTAGCGCGCGGCGGCGGCCTCCGCGTGCCGCAGGAACGACGAGTAGACACCCGCGTACCCGAGGGTGAGCGTCTCCCGGTCGACGCGCACCGCGCGGTCCTGGAGCGGGCGGACGATGTCGTCGGCGGCGTCCTGGAGCCGGAACAGGTCGCAGCCGTGCTCGAAGTCCGAGATGTTCGCGACCGCGACGAACGCCTCCAGAGGGCAGTTGCCCGCGCCCGCGCCGTGCCCGGCGAGCGAGGCGTCGACGCGGCGCACGCCGTTCTCGACGGCCACCACCGAGTTGGCGACCGACAGCGAGAGGTTCTCGTGGGCGTGGATGCCGATCTCGGTCCCGGCGTCCAGGACGTCGCGGTAGGCCCGCACCCGCGCGGCCACGTCGTTCATCGTGAGCCTGCCGCCGGAGTCGGTGACGTAGACGCAGTGCGCGCCGTAGGACTCCATCAGCTTCGCCTGCCGGGCCAGTTCCCCGGGCGGGGCCATGTGGGAGAGCATCAGGAAACCGGAGACGTCCATGCCGAGTTCGCGCGCCGCGGCGATGTGCTGGGCGGCGATGTCGGCCTCGGTGCAGTGCGTGGCGACCCGGACGGAGCGGACGCCGAGGTCGTACGCGTGCTTCAGCTCGTGGATGGTGCCGACGCCCGGGAGCAGCAGCGTGGTGAGGCGGGCACGCTCCAGCACGGAGGCCGCCGCCTCGATCCACTCCCAGTCGGTGTGCGACCCGGGTCCGTAGGTGACCGACCCGCCCGCGAGTCCGTCGCCGTGCGCGACCTCGATCGCGTCGACGCCCGCCCGGTCCAGCGCCGTGACGACGCGCTTCACGTCCTCGGGGGTGATCCGGTGCCGTACGGCGTGCATGCCGTCGCGCAGGGTCACGTCCTGGACGAAGATCGGGGTGCCCATCAGTGGCCCGCCTTCCGTTCCGCGATGCGCTCCGCGACCTGGAGGCCGGCGGAGGTCATGATGTCGAGATTGCCGGCGTAGGCCGGGAGGTAGTGCGCGGCGCCCTCGACCTCGAGGAAGACCGACACCTGATGGGTGGGCCGGGCGGCGCCCTCGGGCAGCAGCGTCCCGACCGGCTGGTCGGCGGGCAGCGCGGTGATCTGCACCTGCTGCTTGAGGCGGTAGCCGGGGACGTAGGCGGCGACGTCGGCGACCATCTTCTCGACCGACCGCCGGATCTCCTCGTGGGTCGCCGGGTCCGGCGCCGCGACCAGGCAGAAGACCGTGTCCCGCATCATCAGCGGCGGCTCGGCCGGGTTGAGGACGATGATCGCCTTGCCGCGGCGTGCCCCGCCGACCCGCTCGATGGCGGCCGAGGTGGTCTCGGTGAACTCGTCGATGTTGGCGCGGGTGCCCGGGCCCGCCGACTTCGACGCGATCGACGCGACGATCTCGGCGTACTCGACCGGCACCACGCGGCCGACCGCGGCGACCACGGGAATGGTGGCCTGGCCGCCGCAGGTGACCATGTTGACGTCGGGCGCGTCGAGGTGCTCGCCCAGATTGACGGCCGGCACGACGTACGGCCCGATCGCCGCCGGCGTCAGGTCGATCAGCCGCTTGCCGAGCGGAAGCAGCTTGGCGGCGTTCGCCTCGTGGGCCTTGGCCGAGGTCGCGTCGAAGACGATCTCGATCTCGTCGAAGCCGGGCAGCGCGATCAGCCCGTCCACGCCCTCGTGGGTGGTTGGGACGCGGAGCCGGGCGGCGCGGGCCAGGCCGTCCGACGCGGGGTCGATGCCGACCATGGCGCCCATCTCCAGGTGCCGTGCCCCGCGCAGCACCTTGATCATCAGGTCGGTGCCGATGTTTCCCGACCCGATGATCGCGACCTTCGTCCTGCTCATGCGGCTCCCTCGTCGAAGCGGACCGTCACGGCGCCGAGGCCGGACAGGGTGGCGGTGACGGTGTCACCGGGGGCGACCGGGCGCATCGGACCCAGGGCGCCGGAGAGGACGACCTCCCCGGCGCGCAGCGGCGCGCCGAGGTCCCGGAGGGTACGGGCCAGCCACACGACCGCCTCGACCGGATCGCCGAGACAGGCCGCGCCGGACCCGGTGGAGACCTCGACGCCCTTGATCGCCATGGACATCGCGACGTCGGCCGGCTCGAACTCGTCCAGGCGCAGCCGCTCGGTCCCGAGGACGTACGCCCCCGAGGAGGCGTTGTCGGCGACGGTGTCGCCGAAGCTGATGTCCCACCCGGCGATCCGGCTGCCGCAGATCTCGAGGGCGGCCACGCCGTGGTCGATCGCCTCACGGACCTGCGTGCGGGAGAGCGGCCCCTCGGCCAGATCGGCGCCCAGCACGAACGCGATCTCCGCCTCGGCCCTCGGCTGGAGGACCTGCCCGAACGGGATGGTGTCGCCGTCGGCGTACGCCATGTCGTCGAAGAGGACTCCGAAGTCGGGCTGGTCGACGCCGAGCTGCTGCTGCACGGCCTGCGAGGTCAGGCCGATCTTGCGCCCGACGACCGACGCGCCGGCGGCGAGCCGGCGCTCCGTGAGCGCGGCCTGCACGGCGTAGGCGGCGGCCAGGTCCTCCCGGCCGATCAGATCGCGCACGGGCGGGCACGGTACGCCGGAGGCCAGGGCTCCGGCGATCCGCTCGGCCGCGGCCGCTATGTCGGAGGGGCTCGCGGTGGCGAGCCGGTTGCTTTCGTTCACGCCCTCACTGTGCGGTCGGGCCGGACGCCGAGCCAGCACTTCGTCTCGCTCAGCGATACGCTGGCAGGCATGTCGGAGACGGCGGACCTCAACACGGTGCTCGGCAAGGCGGTGACGATTCTGCGGGCCTTCCGGCCCGACGACCAGGCGGTGGGCCTGGCCGAACTGGTGCGTCGCACCGGCCTGCACAAGGCGACGGTGCACCGGCTGTCCGGCGAACTGGTCGCCAACCGGCTGCTGGAACGCGCCGACGACGGCTACCGGCTCAGCGGCGGCCTGTTCGAGCTGGGCATGCTCGCCTCGCTGGAGCGCAGCCTGCTGGAGGTGGCGATGCCGTTCCTCCAGGATCTGTACGAACGCACCCACGAGACCGTGCACCTCGGGCTGCGCGAGGGCCATGACGTCGTGTACGTCGCCAAGATCGGCGGACACCGACAGGCCAGGGTGCCCTCCCGCACCGGCGGCCGGATGCCGCTGCACTGCACCGCGATCGGCAAGGCGCTGCTCGCGCACGCGGACGCCGATCTGCGGCGTGCCGTGCTGACCGGTCCTTTGGAGCGGCGCACGCCGCACACCGTGGTGGCCCCGGGCATCCTCCGCCGCCAGTTGCAGAGCGTGACCGAGACGGGTGTCGCGTTCGAGCGGGAGGAGTCGGCGGTGGGGCTGGTGTGCGTCGCCGCGCCCGTGCTGGGGCGCCGGGACGAGCCGATCGCCGCGATCAGTGTGGCCGGTCCCACCAGCCGGTTCCGTCCCGAGGGGCACACGACGGCGGTACGCGCCGCCGCGGCGGCGCTGGGCAGCACGCTGACCCGGCGCGACCTCCTGCGCTGAACCGCCGCGGAAAAGCGAGACGGGACCGAGGATGAGCACCACCCCGGCCCCGCCCGTCCGCCCCCTGGCGAACGTTCCCTGACGGGCTACCGCTTGGACGCCTTGCGGGTCGCGCGGAGCCACTCCTTGTTCATGCCGGTGATCGACACGAGCGGGATGCCCTTGGGGCAGGCGGTGGCGCACTCGCCGGTCAGAGTGCAGCCGCCGAACCCCTCCTCGTCCATCTGGGCCACCATGTCCAGGACGCGGGTCTCGCGCTCGGGCGCGCCCTGCGGCAGCACGTTGAGGTGGTTGACCTTGGCGGAGGTGAACAGCATCGCCGCGCCGTTGGGGCAGGCGGCGACACAGGCCCCGCAGCCGATGCACTCGGCGTGCTCGAAGGCGAAGTCGGCGTCCGGCTTGGGTACCGGCGTGGCGTGGGCCTCGGGCGCGGAGCCGGTCGGGGCGCTGATGTAGCCGCCGGCCTGGATGATCCGGTCGAAGGCCGAGCGGTCCACCACCAGGTCCTTCACCACCGGGAAGGCGGCCGCGCGCCACGGCTCGATGTCGATCGTGTCGCCGTCCCGGAAGGACCGCATGTGCAACTGGCAGGTGGTGGTGCGCTCGGGGCCGTGCGCGTCGCCGTTGATGACCAGGCTGCACGCGCCGCAGATGCCCTCGCGGCAGTCGTGGTCGAAGGCGACCGGGTCCTCGCCGGAGAGGATGAGCTGTTCGTTGAGGACGTCCAGCATCTCCAGGAAGGACATGTCGGGCGAGATGTCGTCCACCTCGTAGGTGGACATGGCGCCGTCGGCGTCGGCGTTCTTCTGCCGCCAGACGCGCAGGGTGAGCCTCATGCGTAGCTCCGCTGGGTGGGGTGGACGTACTCGAAGACCAGGTCTTCCTTGTGCAGGGTGGGCGCCTCGCCCGTGCCCGTGAACTCCCAGGCCGCCGCGTAGGCGAACTGCTCGTCCCGGCGGGCCGCCTCGCCGTCGGGGGTCTGGGACTCCTCGCGGAAGTGGCCGCCGCAGGACTCGGCGCGGTGCAGCGCGTCGAGGCACATGAGCTCGGCGAGCTCCAGGTAGTCGACGATGCGGTTGGCCTTCTCCAGCGACTGGTTGAACTCCTCGCCGGTGCCGGGCACCTTGATGCGCCGCCAGAACTCCTCACGGATCTGCGGGATGCGGTCCAGTGCCTTGCGCAGACCGGCGTCGGTGCGGGCCATGCCGCAGAACTCCCACATGAGTTCGCCGACTTCGCGGTGGAAGGAGTCGGGGGTGCGGTCGCCGTCGACGGACAGGAGCAGGTTGAGGCGGTCCTCGGTCTCGGCGACGGTCTCCCGGACGGCGGGGTGGTCCACGGTGACGGCCTCCTGGTGCGGGTTGCGGGCCAGGTAGTCGTTGATCGTGGCCGGGAGGACGAAGTAGCCGTCGGCCAGGCCCTGCATCAGCGCGGAGGCGCCGAGGCGGTTGGCGCCGTGGTCGGAGAAGTTGGCCTCGCCGACCGCGAACAGGCCGGGGACGGTGGTCTGGAGGTCGTAGTCGACCCACAGGCCGCCCATCGTGTAGTGCACGGCGGGGTAGATCCGCATCGGTACCTCGTACGGGTTCTCCGCGGTGATCCGCTCGTACATGTCGAAGAGGTTGCCGTACTTCTCCTCGACCTTCTTGCGGCCCATCCGCCGGATCGCGTCGGCGAAGTCCAGGTAGACGCCCTGGCCGCCGGGGCCGACGCCGCGGCCCTCGTCGCAGACGTTCTTCGCGGCGCGGGAGGCGATGTCACGTGGGACGAGGTTGCCGAAGGAGGGGTAGATGCGCTCCAGGTAGTAGTCGCGCTCGTCCTCGGGGATCTCGTTCGGCGGGCGGTTGTCGCCCTTGGCCTTCGGGACCCAGATACGGCCGTCGTTGCGCAGCGACTCGCTCATCAGGGTGAGCTTGGACTGGTGGTCGCCGGTGCGCGGGATGCAGGTGGGGTGGATCTGGGTGAAGCAGGGGTTGGCGAAGTACGCGCCGCGCCGGTGCGCCCGCCAGATCGCGGTGGCGTTGGAGTTCATGGCGTTCGTCGACAGGTAGAAGACGTTGCCGTAGCCGCCGCTGGCCAGGACGACCGCGTCCGCGAAGTAGGTGTCGATCTTCCCGGTGATCAGGTCGCGGGCCACGATGCCGCGGGCCCGGCCGTCGACGACGATCAGGTCGAGCATCTCGGTGCGCGCGTGCATCTCGACGTTGCCGGCGGCGATCTGCCGGGACAGTGCCTGGTAGGCGCCGAGCAGGAGCTGCTGGCCCGTCTGGCCGCGGGCGTAGAAGGTGCGGGAGACCTGGACGCCGCCGAAGGAGCGGGTGTCGAGCAGGCCGCCGTACTCGCGGGCGAACGGCACGCCCTGCGCCACGCACTGGTCGATGATCTCCACCGAGATCTGCGCGAGGCGGTGCACGTTGGACTCGCGGGCGCGGAAGTCGCCGCCCTTGACGGTGTCGTAGAACAGGCGGTGGATGGAGTCGCCGTCGTTGCGGTAGTTCTTCGCCGCGTTGATGCCGCCCTGCGCGGCGATGGAGTGGGCCCGGCGCGGGGAGTCCTGGTAGCAGAACTGGACGACGTGGTAGCCCTGTTCGGCCAGGGTGGCGCCGGCCGAGCCGCCCGCGAGGCCGGTGCCGACCACGATGACCGTGTGCTTGCGCCGGTTGGCGGGGTTGACCAGCTTGGCCTCGAAGCGGCGCGTGTCCCAGCGCTCGTTGATCGGGCCGGACGGGGCCGTGGTGTCGGCGACCGGCGCACCGGTCGCGTAGTCGGCGTAGGAGGTCATGTCAGCTCACCACTCCGGTCATGACGCCCACCGGGACGGCGATGAAGCCGGCCGTGAGCAGCAGTGCGAGAACGTTGGCGGCAATCTTCAGGGCACGGTCGCGGGTGCGGCTGCCAACGCCAAGGGTCTGGGCGGCGCTCCAGAATCCGTGTCGGATGTGCAGGCCGAGCGCCAGCATGGCGACGATGTAGATGACGTTGCCGTACCAGGTGGAGAAGGTGTCCACGACGTTCTGGTACGGGTGGCCGGGCTGGAATCCACCGGAGTGCACGGTGCCGGTGGTCAGGTCGAGGATGTGCCACACGATGAACAGGCCGAGGATGATCCCGCCCCAGCGCATGGTGCGGGTGGCGTAACTGGCCCGGGGCCTGGAGTGCACGTACTTGCCGGGCCGCGCCCTGATGTCGCGGCGGCTGAGCTGGTAGGCGGAGACGGCGTGGGCGACGACGGCGACCACGAGCACCACACGGATCAGCCAGAGCGTCCACTCGTAGTGCATGAACGGCTCGCCGACCGTGCGCAGCCAGTGGGCGTAGTGGTTGAACTCACCCGCCCCGAAGAAGATCTTCAGGTTCCCGATCATGTGGACGACCAGGTACAGCAGCATGATCAGGCCGCTGACCGCCATCACGGTCTTCTTGCCGACGGTCGAGCCCCACACGGTGCGTGCCATGGACGGCCGTCGGTCCGTCCGCGTTGCCAGTGCCATGTCTCAGAACGCTAGGGCCGAAGGACCCCATCGGTCCAAGACATGGTCCGGCTCGTTTCGATAGGGACTGGCTATGCTGGGGTCGTGCAGTTCCAGCAACTCCAGTACTTCGTGGCGGTCGCCGAGACCCGGCACTTCACCCGGGCGGCCGATCTGGTCCATGTCGCCCAGCCGTCGCTGTCGCAGCAGATCAAGGCGCTGGAGCGGGAGCTCGGCGCGGATCTGTTCCTGCGCGCCCGGGGCAACATCACGCTCACCGACGCCGGGGAGGCGCTGCTGCCGCTGGCCCGGCGCATCCTCGCCGACGCCGACACGGCGCGGCACGAGGTGCAGGAACTGGTGCAGCTGCGCCGGGGCCGGGTGCGGCTCGGCGCCACCCCGAGCCTGTGCACCGGCCTGCTGCCGGACGTGCTGCGCGCCTTCCACGACCGCTATCCCGGCATCCGGCTGCTGGTCGAGGAGGGGGGTTCCCACGACCTGGTGCGCGAGCTGGCCCGCGGCGCCCTGGACCTGGCGCTGGTCGTGCTCCCGCTGCCCACCCCCTCGCCCGCCCTGACCACGGTGGAGCTGCTGCGCGAGGACCTGGTGGTGGTCTCCTCGCCGGAGGCGCCCGCGCCCGGTGGCCCGGGGCGGCGCTCGGTCGCCATCGCGGATCTCGAGGGCGAGCGCCTGGTGATGTTCCGGCACGGCTACGACCTGCGGGAGCTGACGGTCGCCGCGTGCCGCGCCGAGGGTTTCGAGCCGGACCTCGCCGTCGAGGGCGGCGAGATGGACGCGGTACTGGGCTTCGTACGGGCGGGCCTCGGGGTGGCCGTCGTCCCGAGCATGGTCGCGACGCGCTCCGGCCACGGGCTGCGGGTCACCCCGCTGGCCCGGCCCGGACTGCACCGCACGATCGCGCTGGCCCACCGCAGCGACGTGGCGCCGCCGAGGGCCGCGAGGGAACTCCAGCGGATGCTGCTGGAGCGATGACCGTTGAGCGCGCCTCGCGCTTCCGGCCCCGTACTTGATTTCCCGTCAGCTTGACGGCACGTCAGCCTGACTCAACGTCAACTATCGTGCGTCAGAGGCGGTTTCCGCGGCCAGCCGAGCGCGCAGGCCGTCGACCAGTGCCGCCAGGGAGATCTCGAAGGCCAGGTCGGCGGCGGGCCGCCCCTGCGCGGCCGAGACCTCGTCCCGGGCGTGCACCGCGGCGGTGAACCTGGGCACCTGGGGCGAGTCCGGTCCCGGGTCGAACATCGCGGCCGGCGCCACCAGGTCCAGCGCCGAACCCAGGACGAACGACTCCACGCCGACCATGACGGGGATGACCGAGGCGGTCGGCCATCCGCCGCGCTCGAGCCCGGCCACCACCGACTCGTACATCCGCAGGGTGCGGTGGGCACCGGACACCGGCATGGTGGCCAGCAGCGAGATGGTCCGCGGATGTGCCGCGAAGGCCGCCCGGTAGAGCCTGGCCCAGCTGACCAGGGCCTCGTCCCAGGGCAGCACGTCGAAGTCCTTCGCGTCGATCGGGTCGGCCACCAGTTCGCGCACCCCGGCGAGGATGTCGTCCTTGCCCTTGACGTGGTTGTACAGCGAGGAGGGCCGGACCCGCAGCCGCCGGGCCAGCAGGGCGATGGAGAACTCCTCGGCGCCGACCTCGTCGATCAGGTCCAGCGCCCCGCGCACGATCACCTCGCGATCGAGTACGGGCGTGCTCGGGCGTCCCGTCCTTCGCGTCCCGGCGCTCATCCGGTGTCCCCGCCCCTCTTCCCAAGCGTCGTTGCGTGAGTCTAACCTGCGTCCACTAAAACGAACGGCATTCGCTTTGGGGAGTACGCATGTCCCTCACCGTCTTCCGCAACGGCACCGTGTGGACCGGTCTGCCCGCACCCTCCGGCACCGGGCAGCCGCCGACCACACTGGCCGTGCGGGACGGCCGCGTCGAGGCCGTCGGCGCCGCGGCCGAGGCGCTCGCCGACGCCGCCGACGAACTGCTGGACCTCGGCGGGGGGCTGCTCATGCCGGCGTTCGGAGACGGTCACTGCCACCCCGACCAGGGCGGATTCGAAGCGCTCGGCCCGCGCATCCGACCCTGTACCAGCGTGGACGAGCTGGTCGCGGAGGTCGGCCGGTACGCCGCCGAGCACCCGGACGCCGACTGGATCCTCGGCGGCAGCTACGACTCCACGCTCGCCCCCGACGGCCTCTTCGACGCCCGCTGGCTGGACGCCGTCGTACCCGACCGCCCGGTCGCCCTGCGGGCGTGGGACTACCACACGCTGTGGTGCAACACCGAGGCCATGCGCCGGGCCGGCCTCGACGGCTCGGTCCAGGACACCGAACGCGGGCGGTTCGCACGCCGCCTCGACGGCAGCCTGCTGGGCACCATGGTCGAGTGGGACGCCGTCGACGCGGTCCTCGGCGCCGCGCCCCCGCGCACCCTGGACGAACGCGTACAGGCCCTGGCCCTGGCCACCCGCGCCTACGCCGAGTCCGGGGTCACCTGGATCCAGGACGCCTGGGTGGAGCACGAGGCCGTCGATGCCTATCTGGCGGCGGCCCGGCAGGGCGCCCTGGCCACGCGGGTGAACCTCGCCCTGCGCGCCGACCCGTCGCGGTGGCGCGAGCAGCTCGCCGAGTTCGCGGCCGACCGCGACCGGATCGAGGCGGCGGGGCTCGACCGGCTCAGCGTCCGCACCGTCAAGTTCTTCGTCGACGGCATCATCGAGAACCGCACCGCGGCGCTGCTCGAGCCGTACGCCGACGACCCCTGCACCCGGGGCATGCCGATCTGGGCCGCCGCGGAGCTGCGCGAGGCCCTGGTGGAGATCGACCGGCTGGGACTGCAACCGCATCTGCACGCGATCGGCGACGCCGGCATCCGCACCGCCCTGGACGCCCTCGCCCGTCTCACCGAGGCGCGCGGCCCCCGGGACCGCCGTCCGGTGATCGCGCACGTGCAGATGGTCGACCCCGACGACCTGCCCCGCTTCGCCGAACTGGGGGTGATCGCCAACATCGAGCCGCTGTGGCTGCAGCCCGACCCGGCGATGACCGACCTCACCATGCCCCGCCTGGGCGAGATCCGGTCCCTGCGGCAGTACCCGCTGGGCTCGCTGCTGCACAGCGGCGCCCGGGTCTCGTTCGGCAGCGACTGGCCGGTCACCGACCACCGGCCGCTCACCGGCCTCCCCGTCGCGGTGACCCGGCAGACGCCGGAGCGCCTCCCCGAGGGCGGCTGGCTGCCCCGGGAGCGGATCGACATCGAGACCGCGATGTCCTGCTACACGGCCGGCGTCGCCCACCAGGCGATGGCCGACGACCGGGGTGTCCTGGCCCCCGGACGGGTCGCCGACCTGGTCTGGCTCGACCGGGACCCACGCGACTGCGACCCGCACGACGTGCCCGCCGTCGCCGTGCTCGGCACCTGGCTGGCGGGCGAGCGCACCCACGGCACCCACGGCACTCAGGGGTGACCCCACGGCGGGGCACCGCCGAGCGTCCCGCCCCCGCCCTTGCCGGGCCCCTGGCAATGCCTCATTCTTCTGCGGAAGGAACACTTCATGACGGACAAGGAAATCCCCGCGGAAAACGGACTCAAGCGAGTCCTCGGGCTACCGGGACTCACCCTCTTCGGTCTCACCTATCTCGCCCCGGTGACCGTGTTCACCACCTACGGGGCGGTCACCGGCGTGACCAACGGCCATCTGCCGGCCGCCTATGTGATCGCCCTGGTGGTCATGCTGTTCACGGCCGTCAGCTACGGGCGGATGGTGCGGGCGTTCCCGACCGCGGGGTCGGCGTACACCTACACCCAGCAGTCCTTCGGCGGGCACGTCGGCTTCATGGTCGGCTGGACCCTGCTGCTGGACTACCTCTTCCTGCCGATGATCAACTTCCTGCTGATCGGCATCTATCTGCACAGCCAGTTCCCGTCGATTCCCGCCCGGGTGTTCGTGCTCGCCGCACTGCTGCTCGCGCTGCTCGTCAACGTGCTCGGCGTGGACTCCATCAGCCGGCTCAGCGTCCTGGTCGTGGGCCTGGCCGGGGTGCTCGTGGTGCTCTTCGTCGCCCTGTCCGTCCACCACACGCTCGGCCACGGTGCCGCCAAACCGTTCACCTCGTTCCTGCCGGGCGGCTCCGGGACCTCGGCGGCGCTCTCCGGGGCGGCGATCCTCGCACTGAGCTTCCTCGGGTTCGACGCGGTCTCCACCATGTCGGAGGAGGCCAAGGACCCCCGGCGCACCATCCCCCGCGCCATCGTGCTGACCACGGCCATCGGCGGCGTGCTGTTCATCGTGGTGTCCTGGATGGGCGCGCTGGTGCACCCGGGTTCCACGTTCAGCGACCCCGACAGCGCGGGCCTGGACATCATGCGCACGCTCGGCGGCTCGGCCTTCACCTCGTTCTTCGTGGCCGTCTATGTCGCGGGCGCCTTCGGCTCCGGGGTCACCACGCAGGCGAGCGTGTCCCGGATCCTGTACTCGATGGGACGCGACGGGGTGCTGCCCAAGCGGGTGTTCGGCTACCTCCACCCCCGCCTCCGCACCCCGGTGATCGCGACCTGCCTGGTGTCCGCGGTCTCGCTGGTCGCCCTGTTCATCAGCCTCGACAACGCCGTGGTGATGATCAACTTCGGTGCCCTGATCGCCTTCTCGATGGTCAACCTGAGCGTGGTCAAGCACTACCTGGTCGACCAGGGCCGCCGCGGCGGGCGCGACCTGCTCTCCTACGGGCTGCTGCCGTTGGTCGGATTCGCCCTGACCGTCTGGCTGTGGACCAGCCTGGAGGGCATCACCTTCGAGGTGGGGCTCTGCTGGATGCTGGCCGGGTTCCTGTACCTGCTGTTCCTGACCCGCGCGCTCACGCGGAAGCCTCCGGTGATGAGCTTCAGCGAGAACCGGGCGGAGGCGAAGGCCGCTCCCGGCGACGACCGGGGAGCGGGTACGCAGGCGGTGCCGCACGTCTGACTGTCTTCCAGTGCCACGGCCGAGGGCCTGCCGACGGGGTGTCGGCAGGCCCTCGGCCGTGTCGGGTTCGCGCCGGCTCCGGTCAGCTCGTCGCGTCCGCCAGGGCCAGTTCGTGCAGGCGTTCCGGGGGGCCCGGGCGGGCGTAGTACCAGCCCTGGGCGGTGTCGCAGCCCAGGACGCGCAGTTGCTCGGCCTGGGCTGCGGTCTCCACGCCCTCCACGGTCACCGCGAGGTCCAGGCTGTGGGCGAGCGTGACGATGCCCTCGACGATCTTCAGGTCGACGGGGTCGGCCGGGAACTGCTGCATGCCCTGGGTGAAGGAACGGTCCAGCTTGAGCACGCTCACCGGCAGCCGGCGCAGGTTGGCCAGGTTGGAGTAGCCGGTGCCGAAGTCGTCCAGGGCGATGTCGACGCCCATCTCGGCCAGCCGGCGCAGCGGCTTGAGCAGGTCGTCGTCGGCGCCGATGAGCGCCGACTCGGTGACCTCGAGGCACAGGGCGTCCGGCCGCACACCCGCGCGCTCCAGTATGTCGACGGTGTCCTGGACCAGCCCGGGGTGAGTGAGCTGGCACGGCGAGAGGTTGACGTTGATGCGCAGCGGGCCCCCGGTGCCGTCCTCGTGCAGCTCCCGCCACCGGCGGGCCTGGCGCACCGACTGCTCCATGACCCAGCGGCCCAGCGGGACGATCAGCCCGGTGTGCTCGGCGAGCGGGATGAACCGGTCGGGGCCGAGGACGCCGTGCTGCGGGTGCAGCCAGCGCACCAGCGCCTCGGCGCCGCGCACGCTGCCGTCGCCGAGGTGCACCAGCGGCTGGTACTCGATGAAGAACTCGCCGCGGTCCAGCGCGGCCGGCAGCGCCGTGGTCAGTCCGTGCCGGGTGATGGCGCGGGCGTCGGCCTCCGGGTCGGCGAGCTCGAAGCGGTTGCCGCCGGCCGACTTGGCCCGGTACATGGTGATGTCCGCGCTGCGCAGCACCTCCGCGGCGCTGCGCTCGCCCGCTGGTCCCTCGACGATGCCGACGCTGCCGCGTACGGCCAGTTCCCGGCCGTCGATGCGGATGGGGGCGACCAGCGCGTTCATGATCCGGCCGGCGAGCTCGTCGACCTCGTGCCGGGAGCCGGGTCCCGTGGTCAGCGCGACGAACTCGTCACCGCCGAGCCGGGCGACCATCTCTCCGGGCCCGGTCGCGCAGGCCTGGAGCCGGTCGGCGACCTCGACCAGCAGCCGGTCGCCGGCCGCGTGGCCGAGGCTGTCGTTGATGGTCTTGAAGCCGTCCAGGTCGAGATAGCACAGGCCGAAGCGCCGGCCCTCGCCCGCGTTCAGCGCCTTCTCCAGGCGTTCGAAGAACAGGGTGCGGTTGGGCAGGCCGGTGAGCGCGTCGTGGGTGGCCTCGTACCGCAGTCTCAGATTGAGCAGCCGCCGCTCGGTGGTGTCCTCCATGAGGGCGAGCTGGTACTGCGGGTAGCCGTCGGCGTCGCGGAGCAGGGAGACGGTCAGGTTGGTCCACAGAACCGTTCCGTCCGGCCGGTAGAAGGCCTTCTCCACGTGGTAGTGCTCGCGCTCGCCGCGCACCAGCTCCTCGTACAGTCGGCACATGTGCGGGGCGTCGTCGGCGTGCGTCCACTCGCGCACGTTGCGGCCGCGCACGATCTGTTCGGAGCCGCCGAACATGCGCAGCAGCGCGCTGTTGACCTGGAGGACGTTGCCCTCCAGGTCGGCGATGGCGATACCGATCGCGGCGCCTTCGAACACGGCGCGGAAGCGGGCCTCGCTGGCGTGCAGGGCCTGCGCGACCACGCCCTGGGCGCGCAGCGCCGCCTGGGCTATCGCCTCCTGCTCGGCCAGCGTGCGTTCCCGCAGGGCCCGCGCGAACCCGGCCGCCATCGAGTGCTGCAACCGCGCGGAGCGGGCCCGCAGGTCCTCCTGGTCGCCGCCCTCGCCGCAGTACAGCACGAGGTAGGAGTCGAGGCAGTCAAGGGAGCGGCTGAGCGCCTCGGGCGCGGTGCAGTGCGTGTCGACCAGGGCCGCGCCGACCGCCTCGCCCTCCCCCGCGTCGAAGGTCCTCTCCCGCAGCGCCGCGCTCAACCGGCGGGCCAGCGGCAGGAGCCGCTCCTCGAACTCCGGGCGCGTCAGCGACGTCGAGGTGACCGGGAAGACGGCCCGGCTCCAGATCGTCGTCAGCCTGCGCAGTCTGTCCTCCGGCCCGTCCGGCTCCGCGCTCACGCCGTACGCCCCACGCCGGCGAAACCGGAGAAGGCATAAGGGTCCTCGTCCTCCGACGCCGTACGGGGCCGCCAGTTCGGCATCGGCACCAGCCCGGGTTCCACCATGTCGTACCCCTCGAAGAACCGCGCGATCTCCTCGCGCGAGCGCATGATCAGCGGATTGCGTATGTCCTTGTACACGTCCACCAGGGACCTGCTCCGTGTCTCGGGCAGCGGGATTCCCTCGTACGAGGCATGGGTGAGGACGAGCAGGCTGCCCGGCGCGAGCGCGTCGCGCAGCTCCGCCACCGCACCGTAGGGGTCGTCCGCGTCCTCCACGAAGTGCAGTATGGCAACGAGAAGCAGGGCGACCGGCCGTTTCAGGTCGATCAGCCGCCCCAACCGGAGGCTCGCGAGGATGTCCTGAGGCTTGCGCAGGTCGGCCGCGACCACGTCCGCGTCCCCGTTACCCGCCAGAACGGCCTTGCTGTGGCTGACGGCCACCGGGTCGTGGTCGACGTACACGACCCGCGCGCCGGGCCGGGCGGCCTGGGCGACCTCGTGGACGTTGCCGAAGGTCGGGATGCCGGACCCGATGTCCAGGAACTGGGTGACGCCCTCGTCCAGGGCGAACTCCACGGCCCGGCGCATGAAGGCCCGGTTGGCCTGCATGACCTTGGGCAGCCCCGGCATGAACTCCATGGCCCTGCGGGCCGCTTCCCGGTCGACCTCGAAATTGTACGAACCGCCCAGGTAGAAGTCGTAGATGCGAGCGACGCTCGGCACCGAGATGTCGATGCTCCGCGGCGCCCAGGCGGGACGCTCCATCCGTCTCTCCACTGCGTAGGCGGGCCAGTGTTCGAGCTGAGGCTACTGACCGCCCGCCGAACGGGCGAGCCGGAAACGGAAATTGACCATCCGTTCCCGGCCACCACCTGCGCTTCGGCCCGCTCCACGCACCCGCATCGCGGTGAATTGCCTTGATCTGCGCACACGGCGGACCGCCCCCTCCGCGCGGTGCGGAGGGGGCGGTCCGGTCCGGGTCCGACCTGTCGGGGCGCCGGTTGCTACTGCGGGGCGCCGATCGCCTTTCCGTCGGGGGAGACGGCGAACCACGTGCCGCCGACTCCCTGGCCGTTGACGTCTCCGGGCAGCTTGTCGCCGGAGAAGGTGTACAGGGGCCAGCAGTTGACGGTCATCTGCTTGACGCCGTCGGGCCGGGTGAAGGGCATCAGGCCCTTCTTCACCACGCCCTTGGTGTCGTCGGAGGCGACGGGCGCCACCGCCGGCCACTTCTCCAGGCAGGAACCGGTACAGGCGGAGACCGACTTCGGCCACGCCTGGTCCTTCGTGAAGCGGTAGACCGTCATGCCGTTCTTGTCGACGACGACGTCGCCCAGTTCGGTCTTCTTCACGGACAGGCCCGGCAGCTTCGCCAGCGAGGCCTTCTTGCCGTCGGGCGCCAGCGCGAACCACTTGCCGTTCACGCCCTGGCCGCTGGTCTGGCCGGCCTTGGTGTCCTTCGCGTAGCGGTAGGCGGGCCACCCGCCGATGGTCAGCTGCTTGGTGCCGTCGGCGCGGGTGACCTGGCCCAGCAGGGCCTTGTCGATCCCGGCACCGGCCGTGGCGTCGTCCGCGGGAACCGGCGGCCAGGCCGTGGCGCAGTCGGCTTCGCAGTGGGAGTTGGGGGGCTTGGCCGTGTCGTCGTCGAAGCGGTACAGGGTCATCCCGGCGCTGTCGGTGACCACCTTGCCCAACTGCGCGTCGGCGGCGACCGCGAGTTCCCCGGCGGGCTGGGCGGCATCCGCGGAGTCCTGTCGGCCGTTTGCGCCGTACCCGTTGCCGATGCCGTTGTCGCCGCTCGTCCCGGCGCTGCCGAATCCGCCGGCCTGGGCGGTCGCACCCACGTTCTGGCCGCCCGCCGAAGGGGCGCCTTCCTGACCGCACGCCGTCGTCAGCGCCAGCACGGCCGCGGCCGCCGCCACGAGTGAGGCGCTCCGCCAGGAGGTGTTCATCGTCAACTCCCCATACTTTTAAGGGTGTTGCAGCGCCCTGCTGCGCCGCCGCACGACACTGGGTACGCATGGCGCGGGCGGTTGTGTTCAACCGCGGCGGAGATTTCCTCCGGAGGTTTCCGAATCTGCGGCACGTTTCCCGCCGCCCCCGTACGCGCGTACCCATCGAGGGCGCCGCACCAGCCCGCCGATCAAACCTCCGACCTGCGGCTTCCCACCTTCGGGGCAATCCGCGCCCACCGTGGCGTGCCACGGTCCACGACAGCTCATGATCTCGCTCGTGCAACGACCCGAACCGACGCGACTCGCCCTGTCACTGCGGGTGTTGGCGCCGGCGCTGCTGGCGTGGACCTGTGTGGGCGGGGTCGCCGCCCCGGCCGCGGCCGACGCCTGCGCGTACGCCTCCACGGGCCCGGAGGGCACGGAGGCGGTCGCGGTGGCCGGTGGCGGCTCCTGGCCCTCTTTGCCACCCCTTCCGGCCCTTCCGGCCCTTCCGCCGCCGTGCCCACGGCCGACGCCGCCACCCAGCCCGACTCCCCCACCGACCCCAACACCCACACCCACACCCACACCCACACCGGAGCCTCCGGCGCCGAAGCCCGCGCCGCCGCCGAAGCCGAAGCCCACCCCCACTCCCAAGCCCCCGCCACCCCCGCGCCCGACGCCCACCGCCCCGCGGCCCCGCCCCACTCCCCCACCGCCCGCGCCACCTCCGCCCCCCGCGCCGCCGGTCCCGAAGCCGGCGCCCACGCCCCGCCCCCACCCGTCCGCGGCACCGGTGACCTACCCGCGCCACCACACCCCTCCGCACCGGCCGACACCCCGGCGCAGTCCCTCACCCCTGACCTACGTCCTGCTCATCGCGGTACCCGCCCTGGCCGCCGTGGCCGCGCTCCGCCCGCGCTGACCCCTGGAGGAACCCGTTGTCGGAATGGCTTGTTCTCCTTCTCGCGATGCTGGCCGCCTGCGCGGTGGTCGTGGTCATCACCCTCCTGCGGCACCGCACGAAGGCGGTGGACGACGACCCCACCGAGACCCCGGACGTCATCGAGTACATGACCATGTGGATCGGCGTGGTCTACGCCATCGTGCTGGGTCTGGCCATCGCCGGTGTCTGGGAGGCGCGCGTCGCCGCCCAGGACCACGTCCAGGCGGAGGCCCTGGCGCTGCACGAGGTCTCCGAACGCGTCCGCGTCTATCCGCCCGACGTCCGCGACCACATCCGAGTCGACGTCAACGCCTATGCCGGACACGTCGTGACCACCGAGTGGAAGACCATGGCCGACCACGGCCATGTCACCGAGCGGGGCGACGAGCTGCTCGACCGCGTCCGTGCCGACGTCACCGACTACCAGCCCAAGTCGGACTTCGAGGCGCAGGCCTACCAGCCGCTGGTGGACCAGGTGGCCGCCGCCGCCCAGGCCCGCACCGCACGCGCCGGCTCCATGGGGGCGACGATGCCGGGCGTGGTGTGGTTCGGCCTCATCTCGGGGGGCGTCATCACCATCGGCATGGTGTTCGCGCTCCAGATCCGGCGCACGAAACGGGAGCTGGTCCTCGCCGGGCTGTTCTCCGCGCTGATCGCCTTCCTCCTCTTCCTGATCTGGGACTTCGACGCCCCCTACAGCCGCGGCGTCGCGGCCACCGCCGGACCGTTCCTGGACCTGTTCCCCCATCTGACGGGCTGACGGTCCCGCGCCGTGCCGGGGGCCGGCCGTCGTGCGCGAGGACGGACGGAAACGGATCCCCCGTGCGGCCCCTGTGAATCCCCTGTGCGGCCCAACGGTTGCCCCGTTCGCCCGGGTGCAATCGCGCCGGAGTGGACATCTCCCTAGCGTTTTGGTCAGCGAGGCGCATACACGGAACAAGCGGAAAAGGTCCGCTGCTGCTCCTCGGGGACCGGAGGACCCATCATGCGCGTAATAGGTGTTGTCTCGGCCGCACTACTGGGCGTCGGCGCCCTCACCTTCTGCGCGCCGGCCGCCGTCGCCAGCGGCGGGGACGGCGGCCGCTCCTACGGCGGCGGCGGTGGTGGCGGTGACAGCCGCTCCTACAGCAGCGGCGGAGGCGGCGACGAGGGCCGCTCCTACAGCGGGGGCGACAGCCGCTCGTACAGCGGCAGCGGCAGCTCGGGCTACGGCGATGACGACGAGGGCCGCTTCGGCGGTCGCGGCGACAGCGGATCGGAGCACTTCCAGCACGGCGTCCGCGCCGGCGTGGGCGGGACCGGCACCGGCTTCGACCTCAAGCAGATCGGCATGGGCACCGTGCTCATCGGCGGCTCGATCGGCACGGCGTACTACTTCTCCCGCCGACGCACCGGCGAGGAGAGCGCCGCCTGATCGCTCCTCTCCCCTCGGGACAGGCCTACGCCCCGGACCTCTCCAGGTCCGGGGCGCCTTGCGGTGTACGCCGGGAGCAGGAAGAGATCCGGCCCCGCACACGGGAGCGGGGCCGGATCAGGGGGAGGAGCCGTCAGGAGCGCCTGCCGGACCGGCGCCGCATCCAGAGCACGCCGCCGCCGACGACGCCCGCCGCCATCAGCCCGCCGCCGATGGCCATGTCGGTCGGGGTGGCGCCGGTGGTGGTGCCACCGCCCACTCCGCCCTGGACAGCGCCGACGACGGTGAAGGCGCTGGGCTGGGTCATCCGCCGGCCGTCACAGTCGACCGTGAGGTCGTAGGTCCCGGGACGGGCGTCGTCGCGGATCGTCACGACGCCCCTGGCGTGCTCACCGGCGCCGTCGTACGGCCGCAGCATCGCCTGGGAGAACACGTGGGACGACATGGTCCCGCCCTCGCGGCAGCCGTCGATCGTGACCACCAGCTGACCGCCGCGGGCGATCACGCCGGGCGAGGGCAGGATGCTGTGGACGCCGCCCGCGCCGTGGCCGGGCGCGCCGCCGAGACCGGCGCCCGTACCGCCCCCGGGGAGGGCACCCGATCCGGCGCCGGGAACCGCGCCCTCGCCGCCCTTGTCGCCGGTACCCCCCAGGCCGCCCACTCCGACGCCCGGGCCCGCGCCCTCGCCGCCCTTGTCCAAGCCCCCCAGGCCACCGGGGCCGACAGGACCGACCAGGCCACCAGGGCCACCGGGACCGCCGGGACCGCCGAAGTTCCCACCGAAGTTTCCACCGAAGCCGCCGACGCCGCGGCCGGGGAACTCGTCGAACCTGTCTCCCCGGCCCGGGCCGCGGAACTCACCGAACCCGCGGAACTCGCCGAACCGGTCGCCCCGGTCACCGCCGCGGAACTCGCCGAAACCACGGAACTCACCGAACCGGTCGCCCCGGTCACCGCCGCGGAACTCGCCGAAACCACGGAACTCACCGAATCCGCCGACCTGTCCACGGCCCGGCCCGATCCCCGGACCGAATCCGGGACCGAACCCGAACCCCGGACCCAGCCCTGTCCCGAACCCCGGACCCACACCCGGCCCCACACCCGTCCCGAACCCCGGACCCACCCCCGTCCCGAACCCGGGGCCGACTCCCGGGCCGACTCCCGGGCCGACTCCGGGGCCGACTCCGGGGCCGACTCCACCACCTCCCGGGCCCACGCCGACGCCCGGACCGCCTCCTGCACCGCCTCCCTGCCCCCCTCCCACGCCGCCGTCCCGTGTGATGACGGGGACTTCGCTGCCCTTCGCCCCGGCCGGCGGGGCGGCGAGCCCGACCGCGGCGACCGCCGCGGCCAGCACCACCAAGGGGGCCGAGGGGGCCAAGAGGGTACGAGTAGTACGCATGTGATCCTCCGTGGAAGGCGCCCCGGGGACCCGTACCCGGTCGATCGGTGACAAAGCACCTCCCGCCACCGACCCTCGGACGCGCTCCACGCGGGCGCATTTCGGGGCTGGTCCGTATCGGTGAGCCAATTCCTCGGGACCTTCACCCCATTGAATATCGGCGCAGGTCACGGACCGTCAGAAATGACTCTTACGGGCCGCCTCGGATGGCGCACGGAAAAAAGGCGCGGCCACCCGTTCGCGTGCGTCCCGTCGCCGGTTGCGCGCGCCGGACTTAGCGTTCTCGCATGCGCGACCGACGCGGCGACGGCCGGGTCGAGAGGGGATGCCGAATGCCTGCGAAAGAGCTGACCGGATTCATCGAGGAGGAGCGGGAGGCACCGAGGAAGCGCGCGCCGTGGGGTGTGATAGCGCTTGCGCTGCTGACCGGACTCGCCCTGATCCGCAACGGCTCGGGAGAGTTCGACGTCAGCCCGCCGCAGCCCGCGACCGCAGCCGCGCCGGACATCGCGCACACGCCGCTCCCCTCGGGCGCGGCCCTGCCACCTCTGTCGCGCTCGGTGCCGGACCGGATCAGGATCCCCGTGCTCCAGATCGACGCGCCGATCACACCGGTCGGCGTGGACCCGGACGGCTGGGTCGCCGCGCCACCGCCGGCGGACCCGAATCTGGCCGGCTGGTTCAACGGCGCGGTCACGCCCGGGGAAAAGGGCACGTCGGTCGTCGACGGCCATGTGGACAACGCCGCGGGACCCGCGGTGTTCTACGGGCTCGGCGCCCTGCGGAAGGGAAATCGCATCGAAATCCACCGCCAGGACGGCAAGACGGCCGTGTTCGACGTGTACGGCGTCGAGGTGTTCGCGAAGAACAACTTCCCCGGCGACCGGGTGTACGGCTCGAAGGGCGCGCCGGAACTGCGGGTCATCACCTGCGGCGGCGGTTACACGAAACAGACCGGATACCAGGGGAACGTCGTCGTGTTCGCCCGCCTGACCGAGGTCCGCTGAGCGGACCCCGCCCGGGCGGGCGCCGGGCCGGGGTCCGCTCAGGTGTACTCCCGGTGCGTCCGCCGCGGGGCGTCGCCTGCGCGCGGCGCCCCGCGGCAGCGGTGCGCGGGGCCCGCACGGCGTTGGGAACCGGGGATTCCGATAGCCTCGCACATGTGACGGAACAGCACGAGCAGCACGAGCGGCACGCGCACCGGTTCGAGCGGGGCACGGACGGGCCGAAGGTCATCGTCGTCGGCGTGGACGGCTCGGACTCCTCGATGCGGGCCGCCGCGTACGCCGCCGGTCTCGCCCGCCGGCAGGGCGCGCTGCTCGCCGTGGTGTACGTGCAGCCGGTGATGACGGCGGGGGCGGCGCTCGGCGCCCCCGTGGCGGAGACGACCGACGAGATCGCCGAGGACCTCGTGCAGTACATCCGGGAGTCCGCGGAGCGGCTGAAGGGGATATTCGAGGTCCGCTGGGAGTTCCACACCTTCCCCGGCGACCCGTACAACGGCCTGGTGACGGCCGCCGACGAGTTGCGGGCGGACGCGGTGGTGGTGGGCGCCTCGGAGCAGGCCGGCCACCGGATCATCGGCTCGGTCGCGATCCGCCTGGTGAAGGCGGGACGCTGGCCGGTGACCGTCGTCCCGTAGGGGCCGTTCCCCGCGCCGGGACACCGCGGCGGGCGGCCAGGGGCCGCCGCCCGGTACCTGCGTGACGTCTTCCGTACCAGCCGGTGCTGGGCCATCATGATCCGCCGTCAGCCGTTTGCCGTCTGCGAAGAGGTGAGACGTATGGCCGGGCTCCGGATGGGTGAGGGCATTCTCCGCCGTAAACCCATCGAACACATCGAGGAGACGGAAGCCACCGAAGGACCGCGCCTTCAGCGATCACTCGGGTTGTGGCAGCTGACCGCGATCGGTGTGGGCGGCATCATCGGGGCGGGCATCTTCACGCTCGCCGGCACGGTGGCCAACGGCACGGCGGGTCCCGCGGTGCTGGTGTCCTTCCTCGTCGCCGGTGTGGCCAGCGCGGCGGCCGCCCTGTCGTACGCCGAGTTCGCGAGCCTGATCCCGAAGGCGGGCTCGGCCTACACCTACGGCTACGCGGTCCTCGGCGAGTTCGCCGGCTGGTTCATCGGCTGGGACCTGCTCCTGGAGTACACGGCGATCGTGGCGGTGGTCGCGATCGGCATCTCCGGCTACTTCAGCTTCCTGATCCAGGACATGGGCGCGCATCTGCCCGCCTGGATGCTGGGCGCGCCCGGCACCGGCGCCGGGCACCGGGTCGACCTTTTCGCGGCGATCCTGTGCCTGCTGATCGCCTGGCTGCTGAACCTCGGCATCCGCAGCGCGGCCCGCTTCGAGACCATCGTGGTGGTGCTGAAGGTACTGGTCGTGCTGGTGGTGATCGGGGTGGGCGTGTTCCACGTCAACACCGCCCATTACCACCCGTTCTTCCCCTACGGCGTCGGCGGGGCGTTCACCGGTGCGGCGACGGTGTTCTTCGCGGTCTTCGGCTACGACGCGATGTCGACGGCGGCCGAGGAGTCCAAGGACGCGCAGCGGCACATGCCGAAGGCGATCATCTACTCCCTGGCGATCGCGATGGTGCTGTACGTGGCGGCGTGCCTGGTGCTGACCGGCATGCAGAACTACAAGGACATCAACAAGGAGAGCGGCTTCGCCACCGCGTTCAAGTCGGTGGGGCTGACCCGGCTGGCGGACGTGATCGCGGTGGGCGCGATCATCGGCATCCTGACCGTGATGTTCACGTTCATGCTGGGCGTGACCCGGGTGTGGTTCGCCATGTCCCGGGACGGGCTGCTGCCCAAGTGGTTCGCGAAGACGCACCCCACGCGGCACGTGCCGACGCGGGTGACGTGGATCGTCGGGGTGGCGTCGGCCGTCATCGCGGGGTTCCTGCCGATCGCGGAGGCGGCCGAACTGACCAACATCGGCATCCTGCTGGCGTTCGTGGTGGTGTGCACGGCGGTGATCGTGCTGCGCTACCGGCAGCCGGACCTGCCGCGCGGCTTCCGCACACCGTGGATGCCGTTCGTGCCGGCGCTGGGTGTGGTCTTCTCGCTGTGGCTGATCACGTTCCTGAAGTGGGAGACCTGGGTGCGGTTCGCCGTGTGGTTCCTGATCGGGTGCGTGATCTACTTCGGGTACTCGTACAAACGCTCGGAGCTGGCCGGGCGTTAGGGCCTGTTGCGAAAGTCCCGTCGTCCGCCCGGAGGGCGGGCCTCGCGGCGTCAGGTGCGTGCTCTCGGCGTGCCGGGCCCTGACCCTCGTACTGGACGTACTTGGGTCAGGGCCCGGTGCGGCGAGAGTGCGTGCATGGCGTCGCGAGGCAGGCGGGACTTTCGCAACAGGCCCTAAGCCCTGCCGGGGACCGCCGGACCGAGGGCGCTCAGCGGGCGGGCAGGGCGCGGAGGAAGTCCGCGACGATCGTGTTGAACTCCTCCGGCTTCTCCAGGTTGGCGTAGTGGGCGGTGCCCTCGATCGTCACGGAGCGGCCGTCGGGGACGGTGCGGGCGAGGCGTTCGGCCTCCGCGACGAGGTCGGGTGTTTCGAGGGCGCCGTTGACGGTGAGCACGGGGACGCCGACCTTCGGCACGCGGTCCCAGGTGCCGGTCAGGGGCACCCGCCAGTCCTTCTCGTCCGCGGTGTGCTTGGACAGGGTGTGCAGGGCCAGGTCGCGCAGCCGGCGCGGGATGTCCTCGTCCAAGTCCTCCAGGGCGCGGTGCGGACCGGGCGCGAAGCTCAGGAAGGACGTGAGCCAGCCGTCGATGTCGCCGGAGCCCAGGGCGCGGGCCGACTCTGCCTGGATCCGCCGCGCCCAGGGGTCGGTGTACTGGAACTCGCTCGTCGCGGCGCCGCAGACGACCACCCCGCGGACCAGTTCCGGGTACTCGAGGACGGTGTCGGTGGCGATGGCGCCGCCCATCGAGACGCCGACGAGGACCGCCGGGCCGGCGTCGAGGTGGCGCAGCAGTGCGGCGACGTCGTCGGCCCAGCAAAACGGCCTGGTCGCGTTGGCGGAGAAGCCGTGGCCGCGTGCGTCCGGGGCGATGACCCGGAACTCGGCGGCGAGCGCCGCGATCTGGGCGTCGAGGACGCGGTGGTCGACCCAGCCGGAGTGCAGCAGGACCACCGGGTCCCCGCTGCCGGTGTCGAGGTAGGCGAGGTCACCGTCGGAGGAGGGGAGGAAACACGGATCCACAGCAGCAGTCATGACAACCAGGGTGTCATTCTGCGGAGGGTTTGGCAACCAAGGTGTCATGATGGGGTGATGAGCGACATCGAGACCGCCGTCGGCGACGGACCCGACACCCCCCTCCCGCCGGACGAACTCGGCCACCGCCTCACCGAGGTGTTCGATCTGGTGGGCCCGCTGTACCGGCGGGTGCAGCGCGAGGTCGAGCAGGGCGAGGCCGTCGAAGGTCTGTCCGTCGGCGTACGGGCCGTGCTCGACCTGCTGCACAAGCACGGCCCGATGACCGTCCCGCAGATGGGGCGCGCGCAGGCGATCAGCCGCCAGTTCGTGCAGCGCATGGTGAACGACGCGACGGCCCGCGACCTGGTGCGCAGCGTCCCGAACCCGGCGCACCAGCGCTCGTCGCTGATCCGGCTCACGGACGCGGGCCGGGCGGCGATCACCGCGGTGCTGGAGCGTGAGCACCTGCTGCTGCGCCGGGTCGGGGGCGATCTGACGGAGCCCGAGGTACGGGCGTGCCTGCGCGTGCTCGGGGAGATGCTCGACCTCTTCGAGCACGTCGACGTCGACTGACCGGCCTCACTCCCCCATGACGAGCCCGTCCTTCGCCGCGCCCCGGCTGAGCACCGCGGCGCTGATCCGGTCGCGCACGCCCCGGAGGTCGGCGCCCTGGGCGATGGCCTTGCCCACGTTCACCACCCGGCCGGCGTCGATGTCGAACACCTCGGGGACGAACTCGGCCCGGGACACCTCCCAGCGCCCGCCCGGCCGGGCGGGCGGGGAGAAGGTGAAGCGGGCGAGGGTGCTCTGGTTGGCGCGCGGGTTCTGCCGGCCGCGCTCGTCGGCCGGCTGGCCGGCGATCTGGTCGCCCAGGTCGTAGACCACCCAGGTGCCGTTGACCTTCTCGTAGGCCTGCGGGACATGGGCGTGGCTGCCGAGGATCAGGTCGATGTCGGGCCGGCCGCCGTCGCGTGAGGCGGTCAGCTTCCGGGCGAGGTCCAGTTGCTGTGCGTCGGGCGCGTCCTGCCACGCCCGGCCCCAGTTCAGGGAGACGACCACGACCTCGGCGCCCGCCTGGCGGGCGGCCCGGGCGTCCTCGACGATCCGCTTCTCGTCGATCACCCGGACGGCCCACGGCTGGTCGGGCGGGAGGGCGTCGTCCGTGCCGTAGGTGTAGGCGAGGTGGGCGACGACGGCGTGCCCGGCCTGGAGGAGCGTGCCGCGCGCCTCGCTCTCGCCGCGCGCCGAACCGGCGTGGTGCAGCCCGGCCTGGTCGAGGGCGTCCAGGGTGCTCCGGACGCCGTCGGCGCCGTCGGCCAGGGCGCGTTCGGAGGCGGTGGCGCAGCTGTCGTACCCCGCCGCGGCGAGGGACGGCGCCAGTTCGGGCGGGGACTTGTAGCGGGGGGCGCCGGTGTAGGGCGGGCCGGCGCCGAGGGCGGTGCCCAGGTGACACAGCGCCAGATCCGCCCGGGAGACGATGTCCTGGACACCCGCGAGCATCGGTCGGAAGTCGTGGCTCTGGCCGCCCGCGTCGAAGGCGGCCCGTTCGAGGACCGAGCTCTCTGGCAGGATGCTGCCGGAGGCGACGAGCGTGAAGGCGCCGGGGGCGGCCGCGGCTCTTGTCGCCGTCGGGGCCGCCCGTCCGGGCGGAGCGGGCTGCTGTTCCCGATGGTTGGCCTGGCAGGCGGCGGCCGCGGTGAGCAGGGCCGTCACGACCAGGGACACCTGCTGTCTGCGTGCGATCATCAGTTCACCCCATGGCGGTCGTATGGACAGACAAATGGGTACGAATCTGACGGCTTTCGCAAACGGTATCGGCCCTCCGTTAGCCCGTCCGTGTCCGACAAGGGGCCTGACGGACCGTTCGTCGTACCGTTCGTCGACGCGATCGACCGTCCGTCGCACAGCGGTGCGCGCTCCCTGTCCCCGTGCGACCCTCTGCGATGCGATACGGCCATGACGGCCGGAACCACCCTCCCGCACGGGACGACGACCGCCGAGCACGAGCTCGCCGCACTGCAGCGCGAGCACGGCCGACCGCTCTTCGCACTGCTGCTGCGCCTGTGCGACGGCGACCGCCAGCGCGCCGAGGACCTGCTCCAGGAGACGCTCGTGCGCGCCTGGCAGCACCCCGAGGCGCTGCGCGCCGACGCCTTCGACTCGGTGCGGCCGTGGCTGCTGACCGTGGCGCGCCGGCTCGCCATCGACGCGCGCCGCGCCCGGCAGGCCCGGCCGCCGGAGGTCGGGGACGCGGACCTGGAGAACGCGCGGGTCATCGCCGACCACGCCGAGCGGTCCGCCGCGACGCTCGACGTCCGGGAGGCTGTGAAGACACTCACTCCCGAGCACCGTGAAGTCCTGGTGCTGGTGTACTTCCGGGGGGCCAGTGTGGCGGAGGCCGCCCGGACCCTGGGGATTCCGCCCGGTACCGTGAAGTCCCGCGCGTACTACGCGCTGCGCGCCCTGCGCCGGATGCTTCCGGGATACGCGGCCGACCTGCGGTGAAACCGACTCCCGAGTCAAACCTCCGTAAAGCGCCTTGCCGTGGACCACCGTTGGGTAATCGGCTGTCCTCATCCGTGTTCCGACAGGGGGGCGGACCCCGGGACCCGGGGTCGGACGAGGAGCGCGCACCGGAGGAAGGCGGGAAGGGATGCTGCACAGAGGTCACGAGAGCACGGACGGCCCGGGCGGCGGCGAACTGGCCGTCCCCATGGCCTGGTTGTACGCCGAGTACATCGCCGACGAGTTGCTGCGCACCGGCGATCTGATGCCGCCGACGTCGTTCGAGTTCCGCGCCGGGCGGGACGCGCTGGCGCTCACCATCTTCCTCTCCGACACCGGCGGTGAGCTGTCCCGCGTCCGGGTGGTCTCCCAACTGGAGACGTGGCTGTCCCTGACCGCGTACGACCAGCCGTGGCAGGACTGGGTGGGCGAGCGGATGGCCGGCCTGGCGGCCGAGGCGGACGCCGGCGGCGTGCCCTCGCCGGACCTGGCGCTGGCCGGGGCGGCCTGGCGCTGGCTGGAGGAGACCGAACTGCTCGCGCCCGACCTGGACGCGGTGCCGGGCGGTGCGGGCGTGGTCGGCGAGGACGAGGGACCGAAGGTGTGGACGCCCGCCTGGCAGCTCGGACTGCCCCTCGGGCATCTGGCCATCCACCTCTTCTAGGGCCTTCTCGTTCTAGGGCCTTCTCGTCCTCCAGGGCCTTCTCGGACGCGCACCGGACCGCGGGAGGGGACGCCCCGAAGGTCTTGATTACGATTCGGAACGTGGCTGAGTGATTTCGGTGCCGGGTGCGTACGGGTCGGAGCAAGGAGTAACCCCACCCGCACTCACAGGCACGAGGATTCGGCATGAGGTCCCTGGAACGGCATCGCGATGTCGGCGCGTACGCGCTCGGCATGCTGGACGAGGCGGACTCCTTCCGCTTCGAGGACCACCTCATGGAGTGCCCTCGCTGCGCGGCGCAGGTCACCGAGTTCGGGCCCACGGCGCGGCAGCTGATGCTGTACCGGCGGGCCACGCCGCGCTTCGTGCACCCCATGACCCGGCCCGGCCCCGCGCTGCTGGACCGTCTGGTCGGCGAGGTGGCGCGGCGGCGCCGGGCCGGACGGCGGCGTGTCCTCTACGGTCTGGCCGCCTCGGTGGTGCTCGCCGTGTCCGGACCCGCGGTCGCCGCCGTCGCCGGGCACCACGGCGGACCCGCCCGGTACACGGCGACCGACGCGGCCACGGGGGTGTGGGCCGAGGTCAGGGCCGCCGACCGCGACTGGGGCAGCGATGTGGAGGTGCGGGTCAGGGGCGGGGCGGGCCCCCGTTCCTGCCGGCTCGTCGTGGTCGCCCGCGACGGCTCGGAGCAGACCGTGACCACCTGGAGCGCCTCCCCGCAGGACACGGGGACCAGCACGGTGGCGGGCGGCACGACCCTGCATCCCGGCCAGATCGCCCGCTTCGAGGTGCGCACCGCGGACGGACGGCCCCTGGTCACCCTCGACTCGCGTTGAGCCGTCCGGCGGGCCTCACTTGAGCAGCCGGGACAGCCGCCGGTCGGCCAGTGGTTTCCCGCCCGTCTGGCAGGTCGGGCAGTACTGGAGCGAGGAGTCGCTGAAGGACACCTCACGGATGGTGTCCCCGCACACCGGGCAGGGCTCGCCGGTCCGACCGTGCACCCGCAGTCCGCCCTTCTTCTCCGCCTTCAGCCGTCCGGCCGCAAGGCCCCTGGAACGCGCGACCGCCTCCGTCAGGGTGGTGCGCAGCGCCTCGTAGAGGGTGCTCGTCTCCTGCGGTGTCAGGGAGGCGGCCAGTTTGAACGGGGACATCCGCGCCGCGTGCAGGATCTCGTCGCTGTAGGCGTTGCCGACCCCCGCGAGCAGGCTCTGGTCGCGCAGGGCGCCCTTGATCCGGCGCCGCTCTCCCGCGAGCAGCCGGGCGAACCGCTCCTCGTCGAAGTCGTCGGCCAGCGGGTCGGGGCCGAGGCGGGCCACGCCGGGCACCTCCCGCGGATCCCCTACGACGTACACCGCGAGCCGCTTCTGGGTGCCGGCCTCGGTGAGGTCGAACCCCGCGCCGGTCTCCAGTGCGACGCGCAGGGCGAGCGGCCCCTTGCCCGGTCTGGGCGCGCCGTCGGGCAGCCGGTCCTTCCACTGGAGCCAGCCCGCGCGCGCCAGGTGGGTGACGAGGTGCGGGCCCCCGTCGGTGCTCAGGTCCAGGAACTTGCCGTGCCGGTGCACCGCGGTGACCTCGCGGCCCTCCAGGGCGGTGACCGGGGGGTCGTACGTCTTCAGCACGCTGATCGCGACCGGCAGCACGCGCACGATCTCGTGGCCGACCAGGTGGTCGGTCAGAAAGTCCTTGAGCGCTTCGACCTCGGGCAGTTCCGGCATGAGTCCAGAGTGCCACCGGAGCCCCGGGACGCCACGCGGTGCGCCGAACGTCCCGGCCCTCAGCTCTCCTCGGGCACCGCGAACTCGCACCACACGCACTTGCCGCCACCGCGCGCCTCCACGCCCCACACGTCGGTGAGCCGGTCCACGAGCAGCAGTCCCCGGCCGGAGACGCCCTGCTCTCCCGGGTCGCGGCGGCGCGGCAGAGCGCTGGAGGAGTCCTCGACCTCGATCCGCAGCCGCCGGTCGGGTCCGCCGAGGACCCGCAGGGTGACGATCGCGGCGCCCTCGGTGTGCATCAGGACGTTGGTGATCAGCTCGTCGGCCACGAGTTCGACCTCGTACGAGTCCTTCTGGATGCCCCAGTCCCGCAGCGCGGTGCGGATCATGTGCCGGGTCCGGGCCAGGGCTTCGGGGTCGCCGGGGGCCACGTAGCGCTGGAGCCGGCCGACGGGCTGCCGCTCGGCCGGCACCTGGCGGCGCAGCACCAGCAGGGCCACGTCGTCGTCGCCGCCGCGCGCCTCGGCCATCGCGATCAGCCGGTCGGCGAGGTCCCCCACGTCGTCGGGTCCGGCGGCGACGGACCGCGCCAGGGCCCGTATGCCGTCGTCCAGGTCGGCGCCGGGCTCCTCCACCAGACCGTCGGTGCACAGCACCAGGCACTGCCCGGGGTCGAGTTCCATGGTGCCGACCGGGTAGTCCAGGCTGCCGAACTCGGCGGACAGACCGAGCGGCAGGCCCCCGTCGACGGCGATCCGGCGGCAGGTTCCGTCGTCGTACCGGACCAGCGGGTCGATGTGCCCGGCCCGCACCAGCTGCACGACGCCGGTGGACAGGTCGGCCTCCGCGTACAGGCAGGTGGCGAAGCGGTCGGTGTCGAGTTCGTGCAGGAAGACCGAGGCGCGGGCCATCACGGTGGCCGGCGCGTGGCCCTCGGCGGCGTAGGCGCGCAGCACGATGCGCAACTGGCCCATGACGGCGGCGGCGTGCGTGTCGTGACCCTGGACGTCGCCGATGACGGCGCCGATCCGGCCGCCGGGCAGCGGGATCAGGTCGTACCAGTCGCCGCCGATGTCCCGGCCCAGGGAGCCGCCCGCGTAGCCGGAGCGGTAGCGGACCGCGACGTCGGCGCCGGGCACGCTGGGGATGGTGCGCGGCAGCATGGCCTGCTGCAGGCCCTGGGCGAGGTCCTTCTCCTGCTCGTAGAGCATGGCCCGCTGGAGGCTCTGCGCGATGCTGCTGCCGAGGGCGATCAGGACGTTGCGCTCCTCCAGGGTGAAGCCCCGGCGGTCGCTGTAGAGCAGGCCCATGCCGCCGATCGGGCGGGCCTGGGCGATCAGCGGCAGATAGGCCGCCGCGGTGATGTCAAGACCCGTGATGTGCGGCCACAGGATGGGGTAGCGCTCGGCGAACTCCTCCGGTGACTCGATGAAGCAGGGGCTGAGGGTGCGCACGGCCTCGCTCATCGGGTAGGGATCGTCGATCCGGGTGACGCTGGTGCCCGGCACGGAGGAGCCGTCGGGGCCCTCGGCGACGAGGCGGATGCGGCCGGCCTCGACCAGGCCGAGGACCAGGCTCTTGGAGCCGAGGAGGGCCAGTCCGTGGGAGTCCTTGACCACGTCGATGACGTCCTGCACGGTGCGCGCGTGGGCGAGGGCGGCGGTGGCGGCCTCCACGACGTTGGTCTGCCTGCGCCGGGCCACGGCCTGGGCGGCCCGCTCGCGGCGCGCGGCGATGTCGCCGAGTTCCTCGGAGGCGTCCCGGAGGATCCCGATGATCCTGCGCGGCCGGCCCGCCTCGTCGCGCTGGATGTAGCCCTGGACGTGGGCCCAGCGCAGACCGCCGTCGCGGCGGCGCAGGCGGACGTAGGTGCCGTAGTTCTGGCGGCCCTCCTTCATCGTCCGGGCCACCAGCGCGTCCAGGCGCTCACGCTCGGACCGCAGCAGCCGCTCGCCCACGGTCTGCGGACGGCCGTCGTTCTCCTCGGGGGTGAGGTCGAAGATCCGGTGGGCCTGGGCGTCCATGTGCACGAGCCCGGCGTCCAGGTCCCAGTCGAAGGTGCCCATGCCGTTGAGCGCCAGGATGGGATTCGGATGGGCGGGCCAGTCCTCCGGGAGAGACAGGGCGGGCGCTCCCTGTTCAGCCATGGGGACACCTTGCCAGGGATTGGCTGATTCTTCGAGCCGGGGGTGGGGTAACCGGGGCCCGTGACGTTCCGGGAGGACGAGAGGACAGGAGCGCTCGATCGTGGGGTGGTTCACCGCATCCGAGTACTGGCTGAGCCGGCTGGTCTTCCAGCGGGCGCTGGCCGCGGTGTATCTGGTCGCGTTCCTGACGGCGGCCCTCCAGTTCCGCGCGCTGCTCGGCGAACGGGGCATGCTGCCGATCCCCCGCTTCCTCGAGCGGGTGCCGTTCACCCGGGCGCCGAGCCTGTTCCACCTGCGCTACTCCGACCGGCTCTTCGCGGCGGTCGCCTGGACCGGGTGCGCGGTGTCGGCGGCGCTGGTCGCGGGCGTGGACTCGCTGGTGCCGCTGTGGGCCGCGATGCTGCTGTGGCTCGTCCCCTGGGCGCTGTACCTGTCGATCGTCAACGTGGGGCAGACCTGGTACGGCTTCGGCTGGGAGTCGCTGCTGCTGGAGACCGGGTTCCTCGCGGTCTTCCTCGGCAACGACGAGGTGGCCCCGCCCGTGGTGGTGCTGTTCCTGCTGCGCTGGATCCTCTTCCGCGTCGAGTTCGGCGCCGGGTTGATCAAGCTGCGCGGCGACGCGTGCTGGCGGAAGCTGACCTGTCTGCACTACCACCACGAGACGCAGCCGATGCCGGGCCCGCTGAGCTGGTTCTTCCACCATCTGCCCGGGCCCCTGCACAAGGCGGAGGTGGCCGCCAACCACGTCACGCAGCTGATCGTGCCGTTCCTGCTGTTCACCCCGCAGCCGATCGCCACGGTCGGCGCCTCGCTGATGATCGTCACCCAGCTGTGGCTGGTGCTGTCCGGGAACTTCGCCTGGCTGAACTGGCTCACGATCGTGCTGGCGCTGTCGGCGGTCCGCTTCCCGGGGAGCGCGTCGCCCGGGACCACCGCGCCGCTGTGGTACGAGGTCGTGGTCCTGGCCGTGGCCGCGCTGGTGGTCCTCCTCAGCTACCACCCGGTGGTGAACATGGTCTCCCGCCGGCAGGTCATGAACCGCTCCTTCGACCCGCTGCACCTGGTCAACACCTACGGCGCGTTCGGCAGCGTCAGCCGTGTCCGCTACGAGGTGGTGGTCGAGGGCACGCTGGACGAGGTGCCGCACGAGGACGCGGACTGGCGGGAGTACGAGTTCCGGGGCAAGCCCGGTGCTCCCCGGCACTGGCCGCGCCAGTTCGCGCCCTACCATCTGCGCCTGGACTGGATGATGTGGTTCGCCGCGCTGTCCCCGGCCTACGCGGACGTCTGGTTCGGCGCGATGGTGGAGCGGCTCCTGGAGAACGACCGCCACACGCTCCGGCTGCTGCGCCGCTCCCCCTTCCCTCCGGACGAGCCCCCGCGCTACGTCCGCGCCCGGCTCTTCCGCTACCGCTACACCACCTGGCGGCAGCTGCGGGCAACCGGCGCCTGCTGGGACCGCACCTATGTGCGGGAGTTCCTGCCGCCGATCCGGCTGGCCACCGACACCCGGGAGCCTTGAGAGCCGCGCGCGTGGAGAGGGAGAGGAACCGACGGTCACGGCGTCCCTTCTCCCGGCGGTTCCCGCGGGGGCAGCAGTCCGCTGTCTTCCAGTTCCTGCCAGAAGGCGGCGGGCACCGAAGCGGCGAACTGCTCGGCGCAGTCGCGCACTTCGCCGGCCGAGCGGGTGCCGACCAGGACCGAGGCCACGGCCGGGTGGTCGGCGCAGAACCGCAGGGCGGCGCCCCGCAGGGTGAGGCCGTACCGGTCGGCCACCGCCTTCATGCGCTGGGCACGGTCCACCAGCTCCGGTGGCGCACTGGCGTAGTTGTACGTGGCTCCGGGCCTGGGGTCCGCCAGCAGACCCGAGTTGAAGGCGCCGCCGATGACGACGGACACGCCCCGCTCGACGGCCGCGGGCAGCAGCTCCGTACGGGCGCGCTGGTCGAGCAGGGTGTACCGGCCGGCGCACAGCACCACGTCCACGTCCGTGTCGCGGACGAAGCGGGTCAGCATCTCCGCCTGGTTCATGCCCGCCCCGATGGCCCCGACCACGCCCTGGGCGCGCAGGTCCTCCAGCGCCGGGTAGCCCTCGCGGAAGGCCTGCTCGGCGTGGTCGTCGGGGTCGTGGAGGTAGACGACGTCGACGCGGTCCAGGCCGAGTCGTTCGAGGCTGGCCTCCAGACCGCGCCGCACCCCGTCCGCGCTGAAGTCCCACACCCGTCGGTGGGTGGCGGGCACGGCGAAACCGTGGGCGAGATCGCTGCCGCCCGCGTCCGCGGGCTCCAGCAGGCGGCCCACCTTCGTGGAGACCGAGTACGCCGACCGCGAGAGGCCGCGCAGGACCGCGCCGAGGCGGCGTTCGGACAGGCCGAGGCCGTAGTGCGGGGCGGTGTCGAAGTAGCGGATGCCCTGTTCCCAGGCGGCGGTCACGGCCGCTCGTGCCTGCTCCTCGTCCACCTCGGTGTAGAGGTTGCCGAGGGCGGCGGCACCGAAGCCGAGAGCGCTGACCTCGACCCCGCTCCTGCCCAGCGTCCTCACCGGGCCTCCGGGCACGGCAGCGGGCCCCGCGTGCCGTGGGCGGGGAAACGGGTGTCGCTGGTGTGGTAGCTGTCGTAGGGGTCGTAGGGGTCGACCGCGGTGATGCGGGCGGGTGTCGGGGGCACGGAGGGCCTTTCGGTCGGTGGTGGGGGACGCTCGCGGTCGGCGCGGGGTTCCGGTCGTGCTCAGGGACCGGGGGCCGGCAGCGGTGGTTCGGGGCTGCGGGTCCGGGACTCGGACCATGCGCGCAGTTCGTCGGCTCCGACCTCCTCGATCACCGCCCGCAGGGTCTGCCGGGCCGCGGCGTCGCGTTCCGGCTCGGGCAGGAGCAGGTACCGGTCGACGGCCCGGCGCAGGGTCTCCCGTGCCTGCGCGGTGAGCACCCAGCGGGAGCCGGGGTCGAACAGCTGGCGCATGCCGGTGAAGAACACGGCACCGCCCGCGATCATCGCGGTCAGCCAGGCCGGCGCGTGCAGACCGGCGGCGACGACCGTCACACAGGTGGTGGCGAGGGCGCCCAGCTCGGTGCCGCGGTGCAGCCGCCTGGCCCGTTCGCAGGACCGGATGTAGAACGTCAACTCCCGGTCGGCCAGGGCCAGCAGGGGATCCGGTTGAGCGGCCCAGGAGTGGTCGGGCACCGTTCTTCGTGTCATCGCCACATCATCGTGGCCCCGCACCCCACCGGGAAGGGGCGGCGCGGCGCGATCCCGCCGCGCCGCCCCCGGTCCTGGGTGTCACGCGCGCCGCACCCTCCGGAGGCGGGCTTCGACCAGGCTCTCGCTCGCCCCGCTGACGCTCAGCGGGGGAGGTCGGATTCCGTTGCCAGGACGGCCACGCCGGCCGGTCCGAGATCGACGACGAGGCTGGGCGAGCCGCCCGACAGCAGGTCACGGGCCGGGCGGGGCAGCTGGACGCGGGCGTCGGAGCCGGAATGGTTGAGCAGGACGAGGTACCGGGTCCCGTTGCCGCGGCGCACCACCGCCTGCACCCCTTCCGGGAGGCCGGGCAGCACCGGGTCGACACCGGCCTCCTGGCGGATCCGGTCGAACAACGCCCGCGTCGCCGCCGGGTCCGGGCGGGTGCCGAGGTACCAGGCGACACCCTCGCCGAAGCCGTGGCGTGTCACCGCGGGCCCGCCGGCGAGCTCGGTAGAGGCGAAGGTCGCCACCGCCTGCGCGCCCTCGAGGTGGATGTCCTCCGACCACAGGCGTCCGGTGGCACCGGTGCGGGGGACTTGCCCGGGCGCGTCGGTGAAGGAGAGGTCGATACTGCCGTTTTCGGGCAGCGGCCAGAACTCCTCGACCCGCAGGCCCAGCAGATCGCGCAGCGGAGCCGGGTACCCGCCGGGGTGGACACGGTCGCACTCGTCGACGATTCCGGAGAAGAACGAGACCACCAGATGCCCGCCCTCTCTGACGTACTCGGCCAGGTTGCGGGCGGCCGCCTCGTCGACCATGTAGAGGTTGGGGACGACGACCAGTCCGTACGCCGACAGGTCCCAGCTCGGATGGACCACGTCGCAGGTGACGTTCGCCTCGAACAGCGGCCGGTAGTGCGCGAGGTTCGCGTCCATCTGCCGCAGGTCCGACGACGGATGCGAGTCGAGCTCGAGCCCCCACCAGCTCGACCAGTCCATGACGAGTGCGGCGTCGGCCCCGACCGTCGAGCCGACCAGTTCCGAAAGGCCCGCCAGCTCGTTGCCGAGCGCCCGGATCTCGCGGAAGGTCCGCGTCCCGCTCCCGCCGTGCGGCACCATCGCGGAGTGGTACTTCTCCGCGCCTCCACGGGACTGGCGCCACTGGAAGTACATGACGGAGTCGGCTCCCTGAGCGACCGCCTGCCAGCTCCCCAGGCGCATCAGGCCCGCAGCCTTGGGGCCGTTGCGTTCGCGCCAGTTGACCGCGCTGGGAGCCTGCTCCATCAGCAGCCAGGGCCGGCCGTGCCCCAGCGAGCGCATGAGGTCGTAGGCGAACCCAGCCTCGACGTGGGAGTCGGGGTCGTGCGGGTCGGGGTAGGAATCGTGGCTGACGACGTCCTGGTGCTCGGCCCAGCGGAAGCAGTCCACCGGCTTCCACACGGACAGGAAGTTCGTGGTGACGGGGACCTCGGGAGTGATCCGGCGGAGAATCTCCTTCTCCGCCAGGAAGCAGTCCAGCATCGCGTCCGAGCTGAACCGGGCGAAGTCGACGCGCTGCGCGGGGTTGCCGAAGCCGGAGACCAGGCGCGGGGGCAGGATCTCGTCCCAGTCGCCGTACCGCTGCGACCAGAAGCTCGTCGACCAGGCGTCGTTGAGTCCGTCCAGGTTGCCGTACCGCTCGCGCAGCCAGCGCCTGAAGTCCGCCGCCGACACATCGCAGTAGCAGTCGGAGATGTGGCAGCCGTACTCGTTGCCGACGTGCCACAGCGCGAGCGCGGGGTGGTCGGCGTAGCGGCCGGCGACCCGGTCGACGAGGCGTCCGGCGAACTCACGGTAGACCGGGCTGGACGGGCAGTACTGCTGGCGGGCGCCCGGCCAGATGCGGGCACCGTCGGCCCGGACGGGCAGCGACTGCGGGTACCGGTGGGAGAGCCAGGGCGGCGGGGACGCCGTCATCGTCGCCAGGCAGGCGGCGATGTCGTTGGCCGCCAGGTTGTCCATGATCCGGTCGAACCGCGTGAAGTCGAACTGCCCCGGACGCGGTTCGACCTCGGCCCAGGAGAAGATGCCCACGCTCACCATGGAGACCGCGGCCTCCTTCATGAGCCGCATGTCCTCGGCCCAGACCTCCTCCGGCCACTGCTCCGGGTTGTAGTCGCCGCCGAAGGCGATGCGCCCGAGGCGTGCGCGCAGGCGGTCGGCGGGGCCGGTACCGGAACCGTCATGGTGGATCATGCTTTGACACTCCCCTGGGTCAGGCCGGCGCGCCAGAACCTCTGGAGCACGACCATGGCGATCATGAGCGGGACCACGGAGACGAAGGCTCCGCCGACGGTGAGCTGGTACAGGTCGGGTTGACGGTCGGCGAAGGACTGCCACGAGGTGAGCCCCAGCGTGATGGGGTACAGCTTCGGGTCGGAGAGCATGACCAGCGGCAGGAAGTAGTTGTTCCACACGCCGACGAACTGGAACAGGAAGATGGTCACCAGTGCCGGGGTCATGATCCGCAGGCCGACGACGCGGAAGATGCGGAACTCCCCGGCTCCGTCCAGGCGTGCGGCTTCGAGGAGTTCGTCGGGGACGGAGGCGGCCGCGTAGATGCGGCACAGGTACACGCCGAAGGGGCTGACGAAGCTGGGCAGCAGGACGGCCCAGTAGGTGTTGGCCAGGCCGACGCGGCTGAAGATCAGGTACAGGGGCAGGGCCAGGGCGGTGCCCGGGATCAGCACGCCGCCCAGGATGATGTTGAAGATCGTCTCCCTGCCCCGGAAGCGGTACTTGGCCAGGGCGTAGCCGGCGAGAGCGGACAGGAAGGTGGCCACGGCTGCTCCGACGCCGGCGTACAGCACGCTGTTGAACGCCCAGCGCAGGTAGATGCCGCCGTCGTAGCTGAGGAGGTGGCGCAGGTTGTGCAGGAACTGCGGGTGGGAGAACCACAGGCCGAAGCTCCCGAACAGGCTGCCGGTGGACTTGGTGGCGGCGACCAGCAGCCAGTACACCGGCAGCAGGAAGTACCCGGCCGCCACGGTCAGCAGGCCGACCACGACGATGCGGCTTCTGAGCGTGACGCCGCTGGTCCCGGTCCGGCGGCGCGTGGCCGGCGGGACGGCGGTGGGCGAAGGGGTGGAACGGGCGGGGGTGTCCACGCTCATGTGTCCTGGCTCCTTCGGTTGATCAGCCGCAGGAAGCCGAAGGAGAGGACGAAGGCGGCCAGGGCGAGCAGCACGGCCTCGGCGGCGGCGAGGTTGTAGTCGTTGTTGGTGAACGCCTCGTTGTAGGCGCTGAGGTTGGGGGTGTAGGTACTGCCGATGCTGGTCGACACCGGCTTGAGCACCAGCGGTTCGGCGAACAGCTGGAGGGTGCCGATGAGGGTGAAGACCGTGGTGAGGACCAGGGCCGGGCGGAGCAGTGGCCGCTTGACGTGACGCACGGTCTGCCATCCGGTGGCGCCGTCGATGCGTGCGGCCTCGTACAGCTCGCCGGGGATGGTGCGCAGTTGCGCGACGATGACGAGCATGTTGTAGCCCGCGAACTCCCAGGTGACGATGTTGACGATGGACCACAGCACGGTGGTGCCGCCGAGGAGGTCGAGGTGGATGCCGGTGGCGTCGAGGAGGTCCACCAGGGGGCTGACGCCGGGGACGTAGAGGAAGCCCCACAGGATGGAGGCGATGACGCCGGGCACGCCGTAGGGGAGGAAGTAGGCGGTGCGGAAGAAGCGCACGCCGCGGGCGGAAGCGGTGTCCAGCAGCAGCGCGAGTGCGGTGGACAGGAGGATCATCACGGGCACCTGGACGGCTGCGAACAGCAGGACGCGCAGGATGCTGTGGACGAAGGCGCCCTCCGACAGGGCGCGGCCGTAGTTGTGCAGGCCGACGAAGACGTCCCTGGTGCCGCCGAGTCCCAGCGGCCCGGTGCGTTCGACCCCCATCAGGCTCTGGTGAACGGCGTAGCCGATGGGGAGGACGAAGAAGAGCGCGAACAGGCTCAGGAACGGCGCCACGAACGCCACTGGGGCGAGGTTGCGCCGTCCGCGTGCGCGGATGGGCATGGATCTCTCCCTCTTCGGTGCCCGGGGCGGCCGTGGAAGGCCGCCCCGGGATCGGACGTTCACTGGCCGGTGGAGACCTTGAGTCCCTTGGCCTTCAGGTCGGCGACGGTCTGCTGCTGCGCCTTCCTGACCGCGTCCACGAAGGTGCCCCGGCCGGCGACCGCGGCCTGGAAGCCGTCGTTGAGGTGCTGGTAGGTGGCGTCGACGGTGGGAATCCACTTCCAGCTCTTGTCGATGGTCCTGTCCGCCGCGGCGAACAGGTCGTTGTACTTCTGTCCCCCGAAGAACTCCGAGGGCTGGTCGAGCGCCGAGCCCTTGAAGGCGTCGGTGGCCGCCGGCCAGCCGTAGCCGCCCTTGATGAGCAGGTCGATGCTCTTGGGGTCGCTGTTGAGCCACACCGCGAACTGCAGGGCCTCGGGGGTGTGCTCGGCCCCCTTGAGGACGGCGGTGGAGGAGCCGCCCCAGTTGGCGGAGACGTTCTGGCCGGCGGACCACTGGGGCATCGGGGCGACCCGCCAGTCGCCGGCGGTCTTGGGGGCGTTGCCGCTGATGATGGCGTCGCCCCACTGGGCGCTGACCCAGGAGACGACGCCGCCGTCCTGCAGGTCCTTGTACCAGCCGTTGGCGAAGTCCGGCTCGGTCTTGATGAGCTTCTCCCGCCGGAGCCGGTCCCAGTAGGCGGCGACCTTCTCCGTCTGGGGGTTGTCGATGTCGACGACCCAGCTGTCGCCCTTGACGTCGAACCACTTGGCGCCCGCCTGCCAGGCCAGTGCGGTGAACCAGGCCGAGTTGCCGGGCGGGAAGGTGGAGATGTAGGCCTTGGGATCGGCGGAGCGGATCTTCTTGGCGTCCTGCTCGAACTCGTCCCAGGTTCTGGGCGGCGTGATGCCCCACTTCTTGTACAGGTCCGCGCGGTAGAACATCGCCATCGGTCCGGAGGCCTGGGGAACGGCGTAGACGCCGTCGCCGAAGACGCCCTGCTGCCACTGCCAGTCGATGAACTTGTCCTGGTACTTCCGCACGCCGTACGTGCCGAGGTCGACCAGGCTGTTGTCGAGCAGGAAGGACGGGATCTCCTGGTACTCCACCTGCGCCAGGTCCGGGGCGGTGCCGGCCTTCAGGGCGGCGTGCATCTTGGCGTAGCCGCCCGCGTTGCCCGAGGGGATCTTCTCCAGCTTGACCTGGACGTCGGGGTGCTGGGAATTCCACAGGTCGACCGCCTTGTCGACGCCGGGGACCCAGGACCAGAAGGTGAGCGTGACCTTCTGGCCCGCCTTGTGGGCCTTTTGGACGCCGTCGCCGGACGCCGTCCCGTGGCCGCCGTCGGAACCGGAGCAAGCGCTGGTCAGCAGGGTGGCCGCCAGCAGGGCGGCGAGGCCGCCCCAGCGCCTGCGTAAGGAGATGCTCATGAGGGTGTCCTTCCTCCGGGCGGCGAACGGAGCACGTCCATGTGCCGCCTGCCTGACAGGCCCTTGTCCGTTGGCCTTGAGAGTGGGGGTGGGCTGTCACCCTGTCAAGTATTAGTAATAAAAAATGAATTGATGTACCGTGACGCTCGGCGGGTGGACCCGCGTCGGCCGGAAGAGGAAACGGGAGGGCCTGTGAACGCCTACACCCGGCGGGGGTTGCACGGGCAGATCGTGCACGAGCTCGCCACGAGGATCACGTCCGGACGTGCTGGACCCGGCGATGTGCTGGACATACCCGCACTCGAGGAGGAACTCGGCGTCAGTCGTACGGTGTTGCGCGAGGCGTTCAAGGTTCTGACGGCCAAGGGCATGGTGGAGGCCCGGCAGAAACGCGGCACCATCGTGCTCCCGCGGGAGAACTGGCACCTGCTCGACACGGACGTGCTGCGCTGGCGTTTCGCGCAGCAGGACAACCAGGCCGTCCTCGACCAACTGGCAGAGGTCCGCGGCATCGTCGAACCGGCCGTGGCACGGCTGGCCGCCGAACGGCGGACCGACGAGGATCTCGCCCGCCTCGACGAGGCGATCGCGTCCATGGACGCGGCCGTCGCAGGGGCCGCCGACGCCGTGGACGCCGACCTGGCCTTCCACCGCGCGCTGTTCGCGGCCGCGCACAACGAACTTCTCCAGCAGACGGAAGTCGTCATCACCGTGGGCCTGGCCGAACGGGACAGGCTGGTCCACGCCGGCTCCCATGCGCAGGACCCCGTGCCCAGCCACCGGGCGGTCCTCGAGGCCGTCCGTGCCGGGCGCTCGAACGACGCGGAACATGCCATGCGGGCACTGCTGGCACAGGCACGCCAGGATCTGGACAGTCTGCAGAACTCCGACCGACGCCGGGCAGCCACCGCCCCACAGACCGCACCGGCACACGTGCCCTGAAGCGAGCAGCCCCGGCCGACCGGCAACGGCACCTGCACGCCACCGGCGCACCGATCCCCCACCAGCCCCCCGACCAGACCGGCACCCTGTCACATCGCGTGTACGAGCACCGAACTCCGACCCGATGGATGAGCCGTGAACACCGATGGAACCGCAACCGCCGCTCCCCCGCCACCCTCCCCCACCCGACTGGCCATCACCCTGTGGGACTTCAGCTGGTACACCCAGGCCGGGCCCGGGGAGCCCTTCGCCGACATCGACGAGGCCTTCGCCCAGGCCGTGGACCGCGGCTTCACCACGGTGCGCATCTGCGCCATGCCCTTCCTGCTGTTCTCCGGCCGTGTCCCCGACCAGTCATCGCTGCGAATCCGCGGCCTCGGCGACGACTTCGGCCGGCGCACACGCTGGTACGACGTGCGCGGCGGGTACCGGCTCGACGGGCGACAGCGGCTCCTCGGTCTGTTCGAGGCCGCCGCCCGCCACGACTGCCGGGTCATCGTCTCCTCGTGGGAGTACCAGCAGTCCCCGTGTTTCGTCGACAGCGACCGGTGGCATCGCGCCCTGTCCGACGTCCCGCCCGGACGGCGTGCGGAGGTGATGGCCGAGGCGCTGGCCGATCTCGTGGACTTCCTGGGCGCGCACGGCCTGGCCGACCCGATCGCCTACGTCGAGGTGCACAACGAGGTCGACAACTGTGCCCTCGTTCCGGCCGACGACCGCGGCCACTACGCCCGGCTGCGTGACCCACTGGGACGTGCCGTGGACCTTCTCCGGGCACGTCACCCCCGGATACCCGTCACCTATTCGCTGGGCGAACCCTGGCCGCAGGAGTTTTCCGACCTGCCGGCGCAGGCGCAGGTGGCCCACTTCCACTTCTACGTCTACGGCGTGCTCGGATCCCTCTACGAGGCCGTCGGCCTGGGACACGGCACACAGGAACGGCCGAGGACCACCCGGTGGCCGACCCCCGAACTCGTCGCCATGCTGCGCCACGACGCAGCCGACTTCGGCGACCACCGGCCCGACCAGCCCTGGCAGCTTGCCGCCACCGGAATTCCGCGTGAGCTGTTCTACGTGCACGACTGGGTCGACCCCGACCGGTGGGACCAGTGGCTGTACGACCACTATCCCGCCCATCGCGAAGCCATGCTCGAGACCTTGTCCACCTGGGTCGACGCTGTGGCGGGCTTCGCGCGCGACCACCACGTCCCGGCCGTTCTCGGCGAAGGCGTCGTGGGCTACACCCCCCGTCTGGCCCGGTTCGAAGAGGACGCGGCCGGCCGGGAGATCGCGGAGTACGTCGTCGACCGATGCCTGCAGGCGGGTTTCTGGGGCGTCGTCCCGACCTCCAACGCCGCGCCGCACCATCCCATGTGGCACACCGACCAGGCATGGCTGCGCCGCATCAACGCACGTATCACCAAGGGTGGCTGACCGGCCCCGGAAACCGTCCCCAGCAGACTCAGTCGAAGGAGCACACCCGTGAGCGGACAGGCACCTGGCAACGGCGCCCGCTTCCCCGGCCGGGTGGCCGTGGTGACCGGCGCGGCCTCGGGAATCGGCGCGGCGAGCGCCGCCCGCCTGGCCGACGAGGGGGCCGCCGTCGTGCTCACGGACATCGCCGCCGAGCGCGGAGAGCGTGCCGCTCAGAAGATCCGCGGGCGCGGCGGCCGGGCCGCGTTCGTCAGGGCGGACGCGGCCGGCGAAGAGGACTGGCAGCGCGTCATCGCCGCCGCTCACGCCTTCGGCCCGATCGACGTCCTGGTCAGCAATGCCTTCACGGTGGACGTGGCCCCGGCCCACGAAACCTCGACGGCCTCCTGGGATCGGCAGCTCGCGGTCAACCTCACGGCCGGCTTCCTCGGGTTCCGCGCCACGCTGACGGATCTTCGCGAGCGGCGCGGCGCGGTCGTGCTGACCTCCTCCGTACACGCCCACAAGGGCATCCCCGGCCATCCCGCCTACGCTGCGGCCAAGGGCGGACTGCTCTCGCTGTGCAGCCAGCTCGCCGCCGAGTACGGGCCCGAGGTGCGGGTCAATGCGGTGCTGCCGGGGCCGATCCTGACCGGGGCCTGGGACAGGGTGTCCGAGGAGGACCGCCGGCGCAGTGTGGCCGAGACCGCCGCACGCCGCTTCGGCCGGCCCGAGGAGGTCGCCGCGGCCATCGCCTTCCTCGCCTCGGACGAAGCCTCCTACATCACCGGCGCGAGCCTGCTCGTCGACGGAGGCTGGAGCGTCGTCAAGGCCTCGGCATGAGTGCCGGTCCGCACCGCCGTCCAGGGACGAGGGCCCCGTGCCCGGGCAGGTGAGCCGCGGGGTGCGCGGCAGGACCACGCGGGGAGCCGTCGGCGCCCCGCTCGACGAGGCCGTGTACGACCCCGGCACGGCCCGCCGCCCCACTGAAGGAAAGGCCGGTAGCCGCAGGTGAAGATCACTCGCGTGGAAACGTTCCTCGTTCGGCCCCGCTGGCTGTTCTGCCGGATCGAGACCGCCGACGGTGTCGTGGGCTGGGGCGAGCCCGTGGTCGAGGGCCGAGCCGAGGTCGTCCGCTCAGCCGTGGACGTTCTCGCCGAATACCTCGTGGGGAAGGACCCGCTGCGCATCCAGGACCACTGGCAGGTGCTGAGCAAAGGCGGCTTCTACCGCGGGGGGCCGGTCCTGTCCAGCGCGGTCGCCGGTGTCGACCAGGCCCTGTGGGACATCGCCGGGAAGTTCTACGGCGCCCCCGTGCACGCCCTCCTCGGCGGCCCGGTGCGCGACACGGTCCGGGTGTACGCCTGGATCGGCGGCGACGAGCCCGTCGAGCTCGCCGAGCAGATCACCGCGCAGATCGAGGCCGGTTTCACCGCCGTGAAGATGAACGCGGCCGGCCGCACCTCTCCGATCACCACCGCCGCCGAGACGGCGGCGGTCGTCGCACGGGTGGCCGCCGCCCGCGACATCCTGGGCCCCCACCGGGACGTCGCCGTCGACTGCCACGGTCGGTTCACACCGGCCTCCGCCCGCCGTGTCCTGGCCGCGATCGCTCCCCTGCACCCCCTGTTCGTCGAGGAACCGGTCCTGCCCGAACAAGGCCACCTGCTCGCCTCGTTGGTGAACAGCAGCCCGGTGCCGATCGCCACCGGCGAACGGCTGTACGGCCGGGCGGAATTCCTGCCCGCACTCACGGCCGGCATCGCCGTCGCCCAACCCGACCTCTCGCACGCCGGCGGCATCTCCGAGGTGCACCGGATCGCCGCCCTGGCGGAGACCTACGGCGCTCACCTGGCCCCGCACAGCCCGCTGGGTCCCATCAGCCTCGCCGCCAGCCTGCAGATCGCGTTCAGCACGCCCAACTTCCTGATCCAGGAACAGAGCCTGGGCATCCACTACAACAAGGACGCTGATCTGCTGTCCTACCTGGTCGACCCCGAACCCTTCCGGTTCGTCGACGGCCACGCCCGACGCACCGACCTGCCGGGGCTCGGCGTCACCGTGGACGAGGCGGCCGTACGGGCCGCCGACCGGCACGGGCATGCCTGGCGCAACCCGGTGTGGCGGCACCCCGACGGCTCCTTCGCCGAATGGTGAGCCAGGCCATGGCCGGCGGTCCCGGCGAAGCCGGTGACGTCCGCCGACCGCCCACCGACTCCGTGACCTCCGGCCGCAGTTGTCCCGACGTGAAAGGAGCCGACCGCATGGACCTGCTCGGCGCTCTGCGCGCCCACCGCCTGCTCGCCGTCGTGCGTGGCAGCGACCCCGAGGCCGCACTGCGGACCGTGCTCGCCCTGGTCGAGGAGGGCGTGGTCCTGGTCGAGGTCTCGCTCTCCGGCCGTGACGCCCTGGACGTCCTGTCCCGGGCCCGGGCCGCTCTCGGCCCCGATGCCCCGCTGGGCGCGGGTAGCGTGGTCACCACCGACGACGCCCGTCGCGCCCACCGCGCCGGTGCGGACTTCATCGTCACCCCGGGGCTCGGGGCAGGAGTCCTCGAAGCCCGGCGGCTGGGGCTGCCCGTGCTCGCCGGGGTCATGACCCCGACCGAACTCATGGCCGCGCTCCAGCAGGACGTCAGCGCACTGAAACTCTTCCCGGCCGCCCAGGCCGGCGGCCCGGAGTTCGTACGAGCGCTGCGCGGCCCCTTCCCCGACGCGCCCCTCGTGCCGGTCGGCGGAGTGGACGCCGACGCCGCCCGCCGCCATCTCGCCGAAGGCGCCACCGCGGTCGGCGTCGGCGGCCCCCTGGTCGGGGACGCGGCCGACGGCGGCGACCTCGACACCCTGCGTGTGCGGGCGCGCTCCTTCCTCGCCGTGGTCCGGGAGCGGACGGCATGACCGTGGACGCGGACGGGGGGCTCCGGGTCGCCGTCCGGGGAGCGGGAGCCGTGCACCGCTACCGGCCCGGGGGCCGCCGATGACCTTCTCCTGGCGGCCGGCTCCCGGACCGGTGGTCTGCATCGGCGAGACCATGGCAGCACTGGCCCCCGAGCCCGTCGCGCCGTTGCGCTCCGCCGACCTGCTGCGGCTGGACGTGGCCGGGGCGGAGTCCAACGTGGCGAGGTACCTTGCCGACCACGGCGTGCCCGTGCACTGGGTGTCCGCGCTCGGGAACGACCCTTTCGGGCAGCGGGTGCTCGACCGCATGTGCGCGTCCGGAGTCGGGGTGTCCGGCGTGCGCATCGACCCGGCCCGGCCCACCGGGCTGATCGTCAAGGACCCCGGGCCGGAAGGCACCCGGGTGCACTACTACCGGAGTTCCTCGGCGGCCTCCGCGATGGACCCGCGGGTCCTGGCGGGCGACCCGGTGCGTGGCGCGGCGCTGCTCCACCTGAGCGGCATCACCCCGGCGCTCTCCGCGTCCTGCCGTGCGCTCGTGGAGGCCGCCCTGCCGTCCGACCCGGCCGACCGGCCCTACGCCGTGAGCTTCGACGTCAACCACCGGCCGGCACTGTGGGCGGACGGGACGGCGGCGAAGACTCTGCGCACCCTGGCCGACCGCGCCGACATCGTCTTCGTCGGCCTCGACGAGGCCCGGATGCTGTGGGGCGGCGAACTGGCCGACGCCCAAGCCGTCAGGGCACTGATCCCGCGACCCGCGGTGCTCGTGGTGAAGGACGGTGCCCGTGCCGCCACGGCCTTCCTCGGCTCCGCGACGGTGACCGTGCCGGCCCTGACGGTCGAGGTGGTGGAACCGGTGGGGGCCGGCGACGCCTTCGCCGCCGGCTTCCTGGCCGGACTCCTCCGTGGCAGCGATCCGGTCCGCGCGCTGCGGCGCGGGCATCTCACGGCGGTGTCCGCGCTGAGGGTCACCGCCGACCACGGCCCGTTGCCGCCCGGCGATCTCCTGGAGGCACTGCTCGACGCGGATGACCCGGCCTGGGCCGGGACGGTGGGCATCGCGTACCCCGAGGACGTCGGGCACCCCTCCTCTCTTCCTGAGCCCGGACAGTGACCCCTCGGGGTGACGGCCGGCCGGTCAGGTCCTCACGACGTGGCAGAGCCCGGCTGTTCCCCGTCGCCCGGCGTCCTCGCGTCGGTGTCCGGCCGCGGCGTGTTCGGGCCCCGCAGTTCGGGCAGTCCGTCGCTCTGCCCGGGGCGGGCGCCGCCGGGGTTCCGGTCGCCGTGGCCGTTCAGGTTCTGCCGGACCGAGTCCAGGATCGTCAGCCCCTGGGCGACCAGACCCGCCGCGATCTCGCCGAGCCCGTCGGCGCCGTTCAGGACGTTGACGTTGGCCCCGGAGAGGCCTCCCGCCGCCTCCTTCACGATCAGCGGCAGCTGGTCGATCAGCATCCGGTCCAGGGCGACACGGTCGTACGACGCCGCGGCCTCGGCCTGGACCTTCATCCGCTGCGCCTCCGCGGCGGCGAGGACCCTGACCCGCTCGGCCTCGGCCTCGGCGGGCTTCACGATCTCGGCCACCAGCTCCTGCTGGCGCAGCCTGGCCTGCCGCTGGGCCAGTTCCGTCTGGGCGTCGAGCACCTCCTGCCGGGCGTGCGCCTGGGCCAGCGGGCCGGCCTGGGCCGCCTGCGCCTGGGCCCGGTCCACCTCGGCCGAGTACTCGGCCTTCACCACGGCGGTCTGCCGGGCGTACTCGGCCTGCTTGCGCGCCGCCTCCTGCTCCGCCTGGGCGGCGGCCTGGTTGGCCTGGGCCTGGGCGATCTGGGCCTGCCGCCGGATGGCCGCCTTGTGCGGTGCGGACATCGCGTCGATGTAGCCGGTGTCCCCGTCGTCGATCGACTGGATCTGCAGCGAGTCCACGATCAGGCCGATCTTCGCCATCTCGGTCTTCGAGGTGTCCAGCACCTCGGCGGCGAGCTTCTGCCGTTCGGTGACGATCTCCTCGACCGTCATCGAGCCGATGATGGCCCGCAGGTGACCGGCGAAGATCCGGCCGGTCAGGACCGACATCTGGTCCTGGTCGGAGAGGAACCGCTGGCCCGCGTTGATGATGCTCTCGGTGTCGTTGCCGACCTTGAAGGCGATGACGGCGCGCACGTGCAGCGCGATGCCCTGCTTGGTGACGCAGGTCTCGACGACCTCGGACTCGCACATGGACAGGGTGAGGAAGCGGACCTTGCGGAAGACGGGGAGCACGAACTTGCCGTGGCCCGTCACCACCCGGAACGGTGCGCCCCCCAGTCCCCGCCTGCCTCCGGAGATCAGCATCGCCTCGTCGGGGGCGGGAACGCGGTAACCGAACATGGTCTTGTTCTCCTTAGCCCGGGTCAGTCCGGTTGCTCTGACTCAGCCGGATCAACCGGATCAGCCACACCAACCGGATCAGTCCAGATCGACAGAATCGTCCCGCAATCTCTCCAGGGGGTCGCCCCACGCGATGACGTCGACCTCACGGCATCCGCGTGACTCGACCACGAGCACCGTCGCACCGATCGGCAGCGGCTCCTGCGACCAGGCGAGGAAGGTCTCGGAACCGCCTCTGACCCGTACCAGGATCTCGCCCGGACCGGCGGTACCGCGCGTTCCGACGAGAAGCTCCCCCGTGCAGCCGATCACGGCCTCGTCCTGTGCCATCGCCGACCGGTTCCCCTCGTATTTTCCCCTCGTACGCGTCCTCTGCCTTCGACCTTAGACCCACTCGAACCGGCCGCATACGCCGCTGCACCGGCCTTTGCGCGACGGTCACCCTCTCGACGCGGCACCGGCCGCCGGGCACAGTGCTCCCTACGTCCTCGCTGCGTACTCGCGAGTACAGAACCGCCCGTCCCCTTTCCGAGGAGCGCCCGTGACCAACTGGGCCGGCCGCAGTGCCGCCGAGATCGCCGCCGCCGTCCGCGAGGGACGGGCCACGCCCCGCGAGGTGGTGGCCGAGCACCTCGCCCGGATCGAGCGGCTCGACGGCCGCGTCGGCGCCTTCCGCACCGTCCGCGCCGAGGCGGCGCCGGCGGAGGCCGACGAGGTGGCGGCCCGCGGCGACCTGGCCGGACTGCCGCTCGCGGGAGTGCCAGTGGCCGTCAAGGACAACCTGGCGGTGCGGGGCGAGTCCGGCCGCGCGGGGTCGGCCGCGACCCCGGACACACCGGCCGCGGACGACCATGTCACGGTGGCCCGGCTGCGGGCGGCGGGCGCGGTGGTCGTCGGGCTGACGAACGTGCCCGAGCTGTGCGTCTTCGGCACCACGGAGGGCGTCCACGGCATCACCCGCAACCCCTGGGACACCACCCGGAACGCGGGCGGCTCCTCGGGCGGCAGCGCGGCGGCGGTCGCCGCCGGCATGGTCCCGATCGCCCTCGGCAACGACGGCATGGGCTCGCTGCGCATCCCGGCCGCCAACTGCGGCTTGGTCACCCTCAAGCCGGGGCACGGGGTGGTGCCCGCCGGGATCGGTGAGGGCGACTGGTTCGGCATGTCCGAGAACGGGCCGCTCGCCACGACCGTCGAGGACGCGCGGCTGATGCTCTCCGTGCTGGCCGGCACCGAGCCCGTACGCCGTCGGGAGGCGGCCCCGCGCGCGATCGCCGTCTCCGTGCGCAGCCCGCTCGCCGGGGTGAACGTGAGCAGGCCCTACGCCGCCGCGACCAGGGACGCGGCACGGCTGCTGGCGGGGGCCGGCCACCGGGTCCGCCGGGCCGAGCCGCCGTATCCGATGTCGCTGGGCGTGACGGCTCTGCGGTACTGGACGGCGGGCACGACCGTGGACGCGGCGGGCCTGGACCCGCGGCGGCTGGCCCGGCGCACCCGGGTGCACGCCGCCGTGGGACGACGGTTCCTGAAGGGGGTGCGCGCGGACACGCGCCGGGAGGCGCTGCGGCGGCGGTTGGAGCCGTTCTTCGCCGAGTACGACGTGCTGCTCACGCCCGCGCTGGCCCGCCGCTCCCCGCAGGCCGGGCCCTGGCACGAGCGGGGCTGGCTGCGCAACGTGCTGGCCGACACCGGCTACTCGCCGATGACCCCGCCGTGGAACCTGACCGGTTGGCCCGCGATGGCGGTGCCGTTCGGCACGCTGCCCTCGGGCGCCCCGTGCGCCGTTCAACTGGTGGGACGTCCGGGCTCGGAGGCGGATCTGCTGGACCTGGCGGAGCAGATCGAGCGGCTGCGTCCGTGGCCCCGGACGGCGGACCTGCCCCTCAGAGGGCCCGGTACATGATGTGCAGGCCGACCAGGCCGTGCCGGGGGTGCTCGAAGGCCTCCGGGACCGTGCCGAGGATCCGGAAGCCGAGCGAGGTCCACAGCCCGACGGCGGGGTTGGTCTCGACGACGGCGTTGAACACCATCGCCCGGTAGCCGGCGGCCGTCGCGGCCTCGAGGACGTGCTCGGCCAGGGCGCGGCCGGCGCCCCTGCCGGACCGGTCGGGGTCGACCATGAAGCCCGCGTTGGCGACGCGGGCGGCGGGACCACCGTAGTTGGGGGTGATGTAGGCGGAGCCGAGGACCGCCCCGGTGTCGTCCTCGGCGACGTACACGCGTTTGGCGGGGCCCATCCACAGGGCGCGGGCCTCCTCCTCGGAGGTGTCCGGGTCCCAGGCATAGGTCTCGGCGGCGGCGACGATCCGGTGCCAGAAGGGCCAGATCCGTGGCCAGTCCTCGGCCGTGGCTTCTCTGATCTGCATGGGCGTGAGTCTGGCACGCCCATGCGGTCGGCGATCGCGACGGGTTCTGGCCGGGTCAGTCCACGCTGGGCAGGATGTGCGGCTCGGCCAGGTCGTCCTCGTACCCCGCCAGGCGGATCGGGGCCGAGCGGGCCCACACGTCGAGGCTGCCCAGGTCTGCGGGCCGTCGGCCCGCGCGCTCCGTGCGTTCGTCGGGTCGCTGCTCGCGATTCGTCTTCTCCGGTGTCACCGCGCACTCCTTATGTGTCGGTCACCCTCGGGGCATGCGGCCGGTCGGCACCGCGCCGCCCGAAGCCCGCTCGGGTCTGGTCATGGCATCTCGGACGCGGTGGCGTCGGCAACTGAGGTGCGAGCAGGCCGTGGTGCACCGGCTTGCCCCGGGACGGACCATGGGTGTGGATGGAACCCCTAGTCGCTGTCCGTCCACCCCAGATTAACCAAATGAGCGGCCCCCCGCTCGATGGGGCTGCAAAAAGCAGGTAACTATCTGACGTCACGCGTGTTGATTGGACCACTTACAGGCCGATTTGTCGCATCATGTGCCGAGCCGGATTCACTCCTGAGGGCTACCCGGCGCACTCGTGGGACAGTTCAGGTTCCGTTGGCCGCGCCGCAAGCTCGCCATGTTCTGCTGACCCACCACGACGGCTTTCTCGCGGGAGGACCGACGCATGGAGCTGCGCAGCGCCGAGGAGCTGATGGACCTGCTGTACGCCTGCCCGCCCGACACCCGCACCCACGCGCTGCGCACCGCCGCCCTGCTGCGCCGGCACCATCCGGCCGACAAGGAACTCCAGGTGGCGGGCCTCGTGCACGGCATCGGCCGCCTCCTGCGGCCGGGCAGCGGGGCCGGTGCGGCCGACCGGGCGGCGGGCGCGGTGCGCGCGCTGCTCGGCGAGCGCGTCTCCCGCCTCGTACGGCGGCACGCCGCGCCCGCCGACGCCCGCCTGTCCGAGGAGGACGCGCTGTCGCTGCGCCAGGCGGCCGAGGAGGCCCGCACCACCGGTTTCGACGCGGGCGTCCTGGAGGACTGGCGCACGGTCCTGGAGCTGGTCGCGGCGGGCAACTTCCGGCTGCGGACCGTGGATTGACGCAACGGGCACGACTGACACGGCGTCAACCCGGCCCCGGCGGCCGGAGAGGGCCGTCCGGGTCAGCGGTTCACCACTTGCCCGGCGCGTAGTCCTTGAGGAAGACCCCGTACAGGTCCTCGCCCGCCTCGCCGCGGACGATCGGGTCGTAGACGCGGGCGGCGCCGTCCACCAGGTCGAGCGGGGCGTGGAAGCCGGCCTCGGCGAGACGGACCTTGTCGGGGTGCGGACGCTCGTCGGTGATCCAGCCGGTGTCGACGGCCGTCATCAGGATGCGGTCCTTCTCGAACATCTCCTCGGCGCTGGTGCGCGTGAGCATGTTCAGGGCGGCCTTGGCCATGTTGGTGTGCGGGTGGCCCGCGCCCTTGTAGCCGCGGTCGAACACGCCCTCCATGGCGGAGACGTTGACGATGTAGGTGCGGCGGGCCGCGGCGGCCGCCATCGCCGGACGCAGCCGGCTGATCAGGATGAAGGGCGCCGTCGAGTTGCAGAGCTGGACCTCGAGCAGCTCCACCGGCGTGACGTCCTCCACCGCCTGGACCCAGCTGTTGGTGTCGTGCAGGTCGGGCACCAGACCGCCGGCGTCGATGGCCGTGCCGGCCGCGATCCGCTCCAGGGACGCCGAGCCGGAGACCAGGGCCAGGTCGGTGACGTCCTGGGCGGTGAGCGCGCCGCCGCCCGCCACCGGCAGCTCCGCGACCGCCCCCGAGCCGAACGTGCCGATCACCTCGGCCGCGGGCAGCTCACCGGCCGGCAGCGGCCCCGACTCGGCGGCGACCAGCTCGCTGTAGGCCTGCGGGGAGCGCCGTACGGTCTGGGCGGCGTTGTTGATCAGGATGTCCAGCGGTCCCTCGGCCGCGACCGAGTCGGCCAGGGCCACCACCTGGGCCGGGTCGCGCAGGTCGATGCCGACGATCTTCAGCCGGTGGATCCAGTCGGCGCTGTCGGGCTGGGCCTTGAAGCGGCGGATGGCGTCGCTGGGGAAACGGGTCGTGATCGTCGTGTGCGCGCCGTCACGCAGCAACCGCAGCGCGATGTACATGCCGATCTTGGCGCGGCCTCCGGTGAGCAGGGCGCGCTTGCCCGTGAGGTCGGCGCGGGCGTCCCTGCGGGCGCGGTTCTCGTCGGCGCACCGCGGGCAGAGCTGGTGGTAGAAGTAGTCGACCTCGACGTAGCGGGTCTTGCAGACGTAGCAGGAGCGCGGGCGCTGGAGTATGCCCGCGATCTGCCCCGCCCCGGTCACGGAGGAGGGCAGGATGCCCTCGGTCTCGTCGTCGATGCGCTGCGCGGAGCCGGTGGCCGTGGCCTCCGTGACCGCCTTGTCGTTCGCGGTCTTGGCGGCCCGGCGCTCCTGGCGGCGGCGCTGCTTGACCGTGCGGTAGATGTGCGAGGTGGCCCGGCGCACGACGACGGCGTCCGGGTGGTCCACCTCGATCTCGTCGAGCTCCCTGAGCACATCGAGGCACACGGCGAGGCGTTCGGGGTCGATACCGGGCCCGTACACCACTTCGTCCGTGGCCGTCGAGCCGTCGTCTGTCACCGTCATCGCGCTGCCGTTCCCTGATCACCCGTGCGGCGCTCCGACTCGCGCCTGCTTTCGAACCGGGGATTTTACGGCAGCGCCGGGTCCGTAGGCCAAACGGCGGTGATCAGGGGCCGCAGACCGTGATCAGCGTCTCCACCTCCTCCGTCACGGCGCGGGCGAGCCTTCTCAGGTCGGGCACGGCCTTCGCGTCGGCGACGAGCCCGTAGTGGACCTGGCCGCGGTAGGTGGAGATGGCGACGGCCAGGGACTGGCCGCGGGCCAGCGGCGCGAAGGGGTAGACCTCGGTGAGCGGGTGACCGCCGAGTTTCAGGCCGATGCCGGGCAGCGGCACGCTGGTGACCAGGATGTCGAACCACAGCCGGGCGGCCTGGGCGACCAGCGGTCCGCCGAGCCGGTGGCCGAGGGCGGGCACGTGGTCGGCGAGCAGCGCGACGGCGCCCGCGCCCCGGTTGGGGCCGGCGTCCTTGTTGCGGTCCATGGCCGCGCGGACGGCGCCGAGCCGGCGCAGCGGGTCCGGGTCGCCGACGGGGAGTTCCATCAGGTAGCCGGAGAGCCGGTTGCCCTGCGGGTGGGCGCTGCGCGGGCGGCGCCTGGAGACCGGGATCAGGGCGCGGGGCGCGATCCCCTCGGTGCCCTCGCCCCGCTCGTCGAGCCAGCGCCGCAGCGCACCGGCGACGACCGCGATCAGTACGTCGTTGACGGTGCCGCCGACGGCCTTGCGGACCAGGTGCACGTCGTCGATGTCGACGACCGCCCCGGCCGTGCGCCGGGTCCCGGTGGGCTCGGCGGTGAGCGCCGGGGTGGAACGCGTGGCGAGGGACGTGCGGGCGACCGAGGCGCCGATGTCCAGGGCGCGGCCCACGTCGGACAGCGCGCCGCGCAGCGCCTCGGGCAGCTTGCGGACGTCGGGCAGCGGACCACGTGCGGGCGCGGCCGGACGGGGTCGCACGGCGGGCAGGTCCATGGGGTCCAGGACGGCCGCGGCGAGAGTCAGGGCGCGCAGGCCGTCGGCGAGGGCGTGGTGGAACTTGAACAGCACGGCGAAGGACACGCCGTCCTCGCCCGGCAGCACGTGCGCCTCCCACGGCGGGCGGTTGCGTTGCAGCGGGCGTTGCATGAGCAGGCCCGCGGCCGCGTGGAAGTCCCTGGCCGGGGCGTGCAGCCGGACGTGGTGGAGCGGGTCGAAGCCGGGATCGGGTTCGCGGGCCGCGCCGCCGAAGCCGAGCGGCGGGCGCAGCCCCTGGGCGAGGGGCCGGCGCAGGTCGAGCGGCCGCCACACGTCCCGGATGCGCATGCGCAGGCCGGGCACGGCGGCCGCGCGGGCGGCGAGCAGGTCGGCCGCGTGCGCTCCGGCGGTCGGCGAGTGCGCGGAGAAGACCCCGAGGGCGCCGAGGTGCATGGGGTGGTCGGCGGACTCGATGTTCCAGAACGCCAGGTCGAGGGGAGCGAGCAGGTCGGGAGTCAATGGCTTGCCTCGCATCGGCGGTGGGTGTGTGCGCAGTCAACCGCCCTCGACTGATTACAGTCAAGTACGATCAAGCTACTCTCAGTTAACAACAGATTAAGTCCGACCCCGGGAGAAAGGGGTGGGACACTTGGGCCCTTTGGGGTCACTTCGCCCCCGAGCCGGTTGTCGCGCGGCTCGGCGGCCGGTGCGGCGGCGGGTCGATCTCATGCGGGAAGACCTCCGGGTAAGACGTCACTGCCTGCATGATCCGGGCTCGAGGCCGGTCAGCCCGGCAACCGGCGGGTGTCGCGCGCGACGCGTCGCGGCTCGGCGCCTCGCGCACGCCCCCGGACGCACCGCCGGACGCACCGGCCCGAGCGTTCGGGCCGGTCCCGTCGGCGCCCGGCGGGCTACGGAACGACGCGTTGCCGGGGGGTACGGAACCCGCTGTCGGGGCTACGGGACGTGCTGTCCCTTCCCGAGGGCGATCACTCCGCCCGGGGAGACGGTGTACAGCTCGGCGTCCCGTTCGGGATTGACGCCGATCGTCGCGCCGGGGGGCACCTCGACGTTCTTGTCCAGGACCGCGCCGCGCACGATGGCGCCCCGGCCCACCCGGACGTTGTCGTGCAGCACCGAGCCCTGGACGACCGCGCCCGGGTCGACCCGGACACCCGGCGACAGCACGGAGCGGGTGACCTGCCCGCGGATCAGGCAGCCGGCGCTGATGATCGACTCGCCCGCGATCCCTCCCGCGTTGAACCGGGCCGGCGAGAGCTGACCCGAATGGGTGTAGATCGGCCAGTCGCGGTTGTAGAGGTTGAACGCGGGGCGCTCGGCGATCAGGTCCATGTGGGCGTCGTAGTACGCGTCGAGCGTGCCCACGTCCCGCCAGTAGCCCTGGTCGCGGCTGGTCTCGCCGGGCACGTGGTGGGCGCCGAAGTCGTACAGCCGCGCCTCGCCGCGGTCGGTGAGCCGCGGCAGGATCGAGCCGCCCATGTCGTGCACCGACCGGTCGTCCTCCGCGTCCCGCTGGAGCGCCTCGACGAGCACCTTGGTGGTGAAGACGTAGTTGCCCATGGAGGCGAAGACGTGCTCCGGGTCGTCGGGCAGCCCCGGAGGCTCGGCGGGCTTCTCCAGGAAGCGCTGCACGGCCTGCCCGTCCGAACCGGGCGTGACCACACCGAACGACGACGACTCGGAGCGCGGCACCCGGATGCTCGCGACCGTCACGCCCGCGCCGCTCTCGATGTGCTCCCTGAGCATCTGCCGCGGGTCCATGCGGTAGACGTGGTCGGCGCCGAACACCGCGACGTAGTCGGGCTGTTCGTCGTGGATCAGGTTGAGCGACTGAAGGATCGCGTCGGCGCTGCCCAGGTACCAGCGGGGTCCGAGCCGCTGCTGCGCGGGCACCGGGGTGATGTAGTTGCCGAGCAGGCTGGACATCCGCCAGGTGGTGGTGATGTGCCGGTCGAGGGAGTGCGACTTGTACTGGGTCAGCACGCAGATGCGCAGGATGTCGCCGTTGACGAGGTTGGACAGGACGAAGTCGACGAGCCGGTAGGTGCCGCCGAAGGTGACCGCGGGTTTGGCGCGGTCCGCGGTCAGGGGCATCAGCCGTTTGCCCTCCCCGCCCGCGAGGACGATTCCGAGGACCGAAGGTCCACCACGACGCATGGCCGCTCCCCTCACCCGGTTGCCTGCCTCCTGCCCCTGGGCAGGAGGAACTGAGCCCTAACCCTGTCCGAGGATCTCTTCGTAGAGCCGCACGGTGCGCCGGGCGACCGCGTCCCAGCCGAACTCCTCCACCGCGCGCCGTCGTCCGGCCTCACCCATGCGGCGGGCGCCGCCGCGGTCCGCGAGCACCGAGTCGAGGGCGCGGGCGAGCCCGGCCTCGAAATCGTCGTCCACGGGCACGAGTACCCCCGTCCGGCCGTCCTCGACCACCTCGGGGATCCCGCCGACCCGGGAGGCCACGACGGGGGTGCCGCACGCCATCGCCTCCAGGTTGACGATGCCCAGCGGCTCGTAGACCGAGGGGCAGACGAAGACGGCGGCATGAGTGAGCAGCTGGATCACGTCCGGGCGCGGCAGCATCCGCGCAATCCAGTGCACGCCTTCGCGGGTCCGGCTCAGCTCCTGGTACAGGTCCCGGAACTCCCGGTCGATCTCCGGTGTGTCCGGCGCCCCCGCGCACAGCACCACCTGCGCGGCCGGGTCGATGCCCCGGACCGCCCGCAGCAGTTGGGGCACGCCCTTCTGCCGGGTGATGCGGCCGACGAACAGCACGTACGGGCGGTCCGGGTCGAGCCCGACCCGGTCGAGGGCGTCCGTGCCGGGGTCCGCACGGTACAGGCCGGTGTCGATGCCGTTGTGGATGACGTGCACCCGGGCCGGGTCGAGCGCCGGGTAGCAGCCGAGGATGTCCTCGCGCATCGCGCCGGAGACCGCGACGACCGCGTCGGCGGACTCGATCGCGGTGCGCTCGGCCCAGCCCGACAGGGCGTAGCCGCCGCCGAGCTGTTCGGCCTTCCAGGGGCGCAGGGGCTCCAGGGAGTGCGCGGTCATCACATGCGGCACGCCGTACAGCAGTTTGCCGAGGTGCCCTGCGAGGTTGGCGTACCAGGTGTGGGAGTGGACGAGTTCGCGGCCGCGCAGCGCGGCGGCCATGGCGAGGTCCACGGAGAAGGTGCGCAGCGCGTCGTTGGCGCCGTCCAGCGCGGGCCAGGGGCGGTGGCGTACGACGCCGTCGGCGCGGCCCTCGCCCCAGCAGTGCACCTCCAGGTCCACCAGCGGCCCGAGCTCCCGCGCGAGGAACTCGACGTGGACGCCCGCGCCGCCGTACACGTCCGGCGGGTACTCCCGGGTCAGCAGTCCCACGCGCACCCGCAACCCCCTGGTCCGAAGCGGCCGGTCGCCTTCATGGTGACTCGGATGCGGCCTGCGGGGAAGAGCCCGGCACCCGGGTGAGGCAGCAGTCCCCGCAGAGTCCGCCGCCGGGGACGCGGTAGTACAGGCAGCAGCTGCGCCGCCGGAAGCCGGTGCCCGCGCCGGTTCCGGTGAGCGTGCCCGCCCCGTCGAGGAGGGGATGGGCGAGGAGTCGCGCGCTCAGCTCCCGGACGCGGTCGCCGGCCGCGGTACGCCCGGTGTCGCGCGCCCGGTTCTCCAGCAGGCGTGCCGCGGCCGCCAGCGCGGAGGCCGCGTTGCCCCGCAGCAGCCCCGGCGCGAGCCGGTAGCGGGCGACCAGGGCGGCCGCCAGAGGTTCGAGGTGCCCGTGCAGGACGATGTCCGCGACCGTCCCCGGGTCCGCCGGGCGGGCGCGCACCTCGGTGAGCCAGAGGTCGTCCGGGGCGCTGCCGGCGGGGTCCCAGCGGATCAGGCGGGCGTCCAGGTCGGGGAGCCGCCCGTAGAGCACGGCGCAGCCGAGCGCGGCCGACCACAGCCGGGCGGCGAGCCCCTGGTGCGCGACCGACGCGGCGACCCTCGCCTCGGGGGCGCCGATGCCGTCGGCGACCCGGCGGACCCTGACCATGAGGGGATGCGTCACGGCATCCGTGGCGGGGTCCGCGTAGGCCTGGGCGAGGGTGGGCAGCGGCCGGCGCGGCGGGGTGCCCGTGCGCAGGGCGAAGAAGCCGCCGAGGTCGTTCAGTGCGGCGAGGTCGGGGGTGAGGTTCACGGGAAGCAGTACTACCAAGGCCCTCGGAGGGATGCGCAAGGGGCTTCCCGCAGGGGCTCCTCCGTCCCGTGTCGCCCACCCGGGGGAGGACGGCGGGCGGGGCGTACTCCATCGGCAGTAGGACCCATTGACTGCTCAGGGACGACGACGGGAGCCGATCGGCACGGCAGGCTGGTCAACTATGGAAGCCGACCGTTCGTCGTGCCGGGGCCGCCGCCCCGGCCCCACGCGGAGGAGCAGCTCATGAGCGCCCTCGCGCTGTCCGTGCTGCTGTCCTTCGTGTCCGCCGTGGCCTACGCCGGCGGTGCGATAGTCCAGGAGCGGGTCGCGGTGTCCTCCCCCGGCGAGCAGTACGCGCCGCTGCGCCGGCCCGCCTGGTGGGCGGCGCTGGCGCTGAACGGTCTCGGCGGACTGCTGCACGTGGTGGCCCTGGCCTACGGCCCGCTCAGCCTGGTTCAGCCGCTGGGCGCCCTGACCATCGTGTTCGCGCTGCCGATGGCGGCGCTGTTCGTCGGCCGGCGGGCCGGCGCCGCCGCCTGGCGCGGCGTGATCATGGCGACGGTGGGGCTCGCGGGTCTGCTGTCCCTGGTGGGCGAGTCCCAGGCGCAGTCACTGAGCAGCGCGCAGCGCGCGGGCCTGGCCGTGGTGACCGCCGGTGTGCTCGCGGCCCTGACGGTCGCGGGCCGGGCGGCCCACCGGCATCCGGCGGTGCGCAGCGTGCTGCTCGCCACCGGCTCCGGCGCGGCCTTCGGCATGTCGTCGGTGTTCACCAAGACCGTCGCGGTCGACTTCACCGACGGGATCGAGGCGGCGGAACTGCCGTCCCTGGCCGTGATAGGCGTCCTGGCCACGGCCGGGATCCTGCTGTCGCAGGCGTCGTACCGGGGCGGCGGTCTGGCGGCGCCGCTGGCGACGCTGACGGTGGTGAACCCGGTGCTGGCGGCCGCGGTCGGGATCACGCTGTTCGGCGAGACCTTCCGCTACGGCACGGCGGGCACCGTGCTCGCCCTCGGCTGCGGTGTGGTGGCCTCGGGCGGGCTGATCCTGCTGATGACCGAGCGCATCGAGCGTACGGCTCCGGTCGTGGTGGCGGGGCCGGTGCCCGCCGAAGAGGGACCGCGGGCCGAAGAAGGGCTGCGGGACGAAGAGGGACCGCGGGCCGAAGTGGCGCCGTCCGCCGAAGAAGGGGGACCGCGGGCCGAAGTGGCGGCATCCGCCGAGGAGACGCTGTCCACCGAGGCGCCCGGGGCCGCCGGGCGGGCCGTGCCGGCGGACGCCGTCGTCGTGCCGCCCGACGCGCCCCTCGTGCCGGTCCCGGCGGCGGCGTGGGAGCGGCACCCCGTGCCGGGCGAACCGCTGCTGGTGCTCGGTCCGTTCCACGGTTCCTCGTGCCACGGCTGGCAGATCTACGCGAACGCCTGCATCCCGCTGCCCGCGCCCGACCGCCAGGGTTCCCGCGTCGCCTCCTGACGCCGCGGGCTCCGCGCCGTCAGATCCTGACGCCGCCGGCTCTCAGATAGGCGAGCGGGTCGACGTCGGTGCCGAAGCCGGGTCCCGTACGGACCTCGAAGTGCAGATGCGGTCCGGTGACGTTGCCCGTGGCCCCGGAACGGCCGATGCCGCGCCCGGCGGAGACCGTCTGCCCGACCCGCACGGATATCGCCGACAGATGGCCGTACTGCGTGTAGTGGCCGTCGGCGTGCCGGAGCACAACCTGGTAGCCGTAGGCGCCGCCCCAGCCCGCGCTGACCACCTGGCCGGCCGCGGCCGCCTTCACGGAGGTCCCGGTGGGGACCTCGAAGTCGACGCCGGTGTGGTAGCCCTTCGACCAGAGGGCGCCGTTCGCGTGGTAGGGGGTCCCGATGCCGCCGCTGACGGGGGCGACGAGGGTGTGCTGGGCGGAGCGGGACGGGGACTTGGCCGTGCCGGAGGCGGGCTTGGCCTCGCGGGCCGGGCGCGAGGCGGTCGACGGCTTGCGGTGCGGCTCGGCGACCGTGCGCGACCTGGGCACCGCGAGCCGCTGGCCCGGCAGGATCAGGTTCGGGTCGGCGCCCACGGTCGTGCGGTTGGCGGCGTACAACTGCCGCCAGCCGCCGGATACATGACGCTCCTCGGCGATGCCGGAGAGGGAGTCGCCGCGGACCACCGTGTACATCTCGGCGCTGCCGGCCCGCGCCTGCGGCGCGGTCTGCGGCCGTACGTCGACCTCGCGGGCGGCGCTCTTGGCGCCGCGCGCGGTGCGCTGTGCGGCGGTGTCCGGGTGGACGTCGGGGGTGCCGCCGCCCCGGGTGAGACCGGCCCGTGTCGAGCACACCGGCCAGGCGCCGGGGCCCTGCCCGTCGAGCACCTTCTCCACGACGGCGATCTGCTGGTCCCGGGTGGCCAGGTCGGCGCGGGGCGCGTACCGCGTCCCGCCGTACGCCGCCCAGGTCGACCGGGTGAACTGGAGCCCGCCGTAGTAGCCGTTGCCGGTGTTGATCTGCCAGTTGCCGCTCGACTCGCAGGCGGCCACCTTGTTCCAGGTGGAGGCGTCGGCGGCGTGCGCGGCTCCGGCGCCGATGAGCGGAATGGCCATCCCGGCGCCGCCCGCCGTGACGGTGAGCGAGGCGCGGTTGATCCTGTTCGGCTGGTACCGGCGGTGCCGGCCGCGTACGGCCATCTCAAGCCTCCTCGACATGCGTCAGGAGGGGCGAAAGTAACCGCCGCGAACAGGCCGTGACAAGACGGCTATCGGCCGGTTCGTCACCCCAAGTGGCCGGTTGCGGCCGCTGGTTTGCCGGATCGGCGGGCCACGCGCTGAGCCATCGGGCACCCGGCGCACGTATGGAGGGGTGCCGGGTTCCGGATGTGCGCGTGCCGTACCGGCACGTCAGGATGGCCGAAAGGGCATGAGCGGCAATACTGGCGGGCACGGCGGCGCGACGGACGGCGGGCCGGCGAGGGGACCGGCAGCCGCCGGGACCTTCGGCGGACCGGTAGGCGGCGACACCGGCGACGGACCGGCCGACGGCGCCGGGGCCCCAGCGTTCCACCTGACGATTCACCTGACGATTCACCGGAATTTCGAGGAGCAGGCGGTATGAGCACTACAGCCCAGATCGGCGTCACGGGACTCGCGGTCATGGGCCGCAACCTCGCCCGCAATTTCGCGCGCAACGGCTACGCGGTCGCACTGCACAACCGGACGGTGGCCCGGACGCACGACCTGGTCGAGGAGTTCGGGAACGAGGGGGACTTCGTCCCGGCCGAGACCGCGAAGGAGTTCGTGGCGGCCCTGGAGCGGCCGCGCCGCCTGATGATCATGGTGAAGGCCGGCGAGCCGACCGACGCGGTGATCAAGGAGTTCGCCCCGCTGCTCGAGCCCGGCGACATGATCATCGACGGCGGCAACGCGCACTTCGCGGACACCCGGCGCCGGGAGCGGGAACTGCGCGAGCAGGGCATCCACTTCGTCGGCGCCGGGATCTCCGGCGGCGAGGAGGGCGCGCTGCACGGGCCGAGCATCATGCCGGGCGGGTCGAAGGAGTCGTACGCCTCGCTGGGCCCGATGCTGGAGAAGATCTCCGCGAAGGCGAAGGACGGCGCGCCGTGCGTCACGCACGTCGGACCCGACGGCGCCGGGCACTTCGTGAAGATGGTGCACAACGGCATCGAGTACGCCGACATGCAGCTGATCGGCGAGGCGTACCAGCTGCTGCGGGACGTGGCCGGGTACTCCCCCGCGCAGATCGCGGAGATCTTCCGCACCTGGAACACGGGCCGGCTCGACTCGTACCTGATCGAGATCACGGCGGAGGTCCTGTCCCACGTGGACGCGGCGACCGGCAAGCCGTTCGTGGACGTGGTGGTGGACCAGGCCGAGCAGAAGGGCACCGGCCGCTGGACGGTCCAGATCGCCCTCGACCTGGGCGTGCCGGTCTCGGGCATCGCGGAGGCGGTCTTCGCCCGGTCCCTGTCGGGCCACGCGGACCTGCGGGAGGCCTCGCGCGGACTGGCGGGCCCGAAGGCGTCCCCGCTGAGCGAGTCGGAGGCGGCCGCCTTCGCCGACCGGGTGGAGCAGGCGCTGTACGCCTCGAAGATCGTGTCCTACACCCAGGGCTTCCACGAGATCGCCGCGGGCAGCGCGGAGTACGGCTGGGACATCGACCTCGGCGCCGTCTCCGCCATCTGGCGCGGGGGCTGCATCATCCGCGCGGCCTTCCTGGACCGGATCCGCGCCGCGTACGACGCCCGCCCGGACCTGCCGAGCCTGCTGTCCGACGACACCTTCGCCCAGGAGATCGCGGCGGCCCAGGACGACTGGCGCGAGGTCCTGGTCGCCGCGACCCGGCAGGGCGTGCCCGCCCCCGGCTTCTCCGCCGCCCTCGCGTACTACGACGCCCTGCGCGCCGAGCGGCTGCCCGCCGCGCTCACCCAGGCGCAGCGGGACTTCTTCGGGGCGCACACGTACCGGCGGGTGGACCGGGACGGTTCCTTCCACACGCTGTGGGGCGGCGACCGCTCGGAGGTGACGGCGTAGGGGTACGGCTCCACCGGCCGCCTCGACCGGGGGTGGCCGCATAGCAGGCAGAAGACGGTGAGCGGCCGACGAGCCGCCCACCGTCTTCCTTCGTTCGGGGGCGGGGCGAGGGGTGCGGACGCGTGCACGGCCCTGGGGTCCGGTCCGGCGTCCAGACCGTCGTCCAGACGAGGGACCAGTCCGGGGACCAGTCCGGGGTCAGGTCAGGTGCCGGGGCGGACGCCGGGTCGGGCGTCGAGCCTGGGCCCCGGCGGCAGACCGGGCGTCAGACCAGAAGCTCGGCGCCAGGGTCGAACAGCAGGCCAGAACCCGGCGGCGGGCCTGGGATCGAGCCTGGGGGCGCGGGCGGGGTCGGACCGGGACCTGGCGGCGGGCCCGGCGGTGGTGGCGGGGTCGGACCGGGGCCCGGCAGCGGACCTGGCGGCGGGCCTAGCGACAGGTCAGGACTGGGCCCGACGGCTGGCCGAACTTCAGGTCAGGGGTGGTCCCGGCTCCGGGTTCGGGGCCGGCTCCGGGCCCGGCGGGATCGGGGACGGCGGAGGCTCCGGCGGCAGAGGACTGGGCGGAGGGCCGGGGATCGGGCCCGGGGGCGCGGGCGGGATCGGGCCTGGACCCGGCGGCGGGGCCGGGGGAGGAGGCGCGGGAGGCGGGGTCGGGCCGGGGCCCGGGGGCGGACTGGGCGGCGGGCCCGGTGGTGGTGGCGGGGTCGGACCGGGGCCCGGCGGCGGACCTGGCGGCGGGCCCGGTGCCGGAGGGGGCTCCGGGGCCGGGGGCGGCTCCGGTGGGGGCACGGGGTGCGGTCGCGGCTGCGGATGCTGGGGGTCCGGACCCGGCATGGGCGAGGGCGAGGTGGGGTCCGGGTACGGCTCGGTCATGGCGTCCTCCGGCCAGTCGGTCGACATCGGCTCTGGACTACTCCCCCACCTACCCGACCCCCGCGCCACCAGTCACCCGACGGAGGCACGGCGAGCAGCCGGGCGGACTCACCGGACACGCGGCGTGTCCCGCTGGAGGCCGGCCGCCCCGTCGCCCACTCGTCCGGGGCCGTCCCCCTCGCGTGCGGGGCGACCCGCCGGTCAGGACCTTGGGCAGGGCGTGCCGTTCGCCGGGCCCGTCGGCCACCTGCGGCTCCCTCGGCGACGCCCTCGGGTCGCGGCACGTGCCGGGAGCGGCCAGCAGCCGGGTGGGGCGGTCAGGCGGGGCGGTGCAGGGCCGCGCGTGCCGCTGCCTCGAAGCCCGGTCGCGGGCTGGAGAGGACGGGAACCGGCGTCGTCGTGAGGTGCTGGGCGGGGGCCATGGAGGCCTGGGCGAGGACGACGGCGTCGGCGTGGGTGACCCGGTCGGCCGCGGCGGCCACCTCGCGCACGTATCCCCCGGTGTCACCGGCCTCGAAGCGGGACCATGCGGAGTCGACGAGCACAGGCCGGACGGTGACGGCGCGCCCGGCACGCCGGGCCTCCTCCTCGATGAGCGCGGTGGTCGGCGCGAGAGTGCTCGCCACCGCCGCGAGGAGGACCACCCGCGGCCCGGCGGCGACCGCGGCGGCCGCCATGGGCCGGTCCACCCGCAACACCGGCGCGGCGAGCCCCGCCGCCCCTGCCTCCTCCGCGACGCCTCCGAGGGTCGAGCAGGTGCACAGGACCGCCCGGGCCCCCTCGGCGACCGCCCGGCCCAGCACCGCCCCCACCGCGTCCGCCACCGCCCCCGGACCCTCCCGGCGGGCCCGGCCCAACAACTCCTCGTCGACGAAGTGCCGTAGCCGGAGGCCGGGGTGGGTCTCGTCGCGCAACGCGTCGAAGACGGGGACGTGCACCGGCGAGGTGTGCAGCAGGGCGAGCATCGCCGCTCAGAACCGTTCCGGACGCGCCGCGAGCGACCGCCCGGGTCGTTCCAGGACGAAGTGTCGAACGTCGCTCACGGTCACGCTCCTGGTCGATCAGCTCGATACGGCCTGCGACACCGTACAGCCAGTGGCACGCCGTCAGGCCGGATCCCGGCGCGGCACGTGGCAGGAGCGCGTGATCCAGGCATCCGGCCTCAGCCCGCTCCACCACCCGCCCCGGGCACCCTGGCCGCGACGGCCTCGAGCAGCAACTCCAGCGCGAACGGGTAGGCGCTGAGCGGCATGTCGGCGGCGAGCAGACGGACGGTGGCGGCGATGTTGGGGTGGGTGCTCGCGTCCAGGCCGCCGTAGCGGACCAGCCACACCTGGCGGTCGGCCGCCTGCGCGGGAGCGGGCATGGCCAGCGCCGCCGCGTCCAGGACCGCGAAGGCTAGCGCCTGGTCCACGAAGGCGTGGTAGATGCGCACCGCTTCCTGGTCGTGGAAGCCCGCCGACCGCAGGACGCCGAGGATCATCTCCACGGCCCTCATCTCGTTGTCCCGCCCGGTCGTGCGGTGCGCCGCCAGCAGAGCGGCCTGCGGGTGCGCCTGGTACGAGGCATGGACACGCAGGCCCAGCTCACACAGGTCGGTACGCCAGTCGCCGATGGGCTGCCAGCCGTGCTGGGCACGGCCGATGAGTTCGTCGGCGATGGCCAGCAGCAAGTCGTCGGTGTCGCGGAAGTACCGGTAGAGCGCGCTCGGATCGGCGCCCAGTGCGCCGCCCAGCCGCCGGACCGTCAACGCCTCCGCACCGTGCTGGCCGACCAGGCGCAGGGCCGTCTCGACGATGACCCGCTCGGACAGCACCGTGCCCTGCTTCGTCGGCCTTCTCCGCCGCCTCTGCGGCTCCGGAACCACACGCTCAACCATGAGCCGGAGCTTATGACAACACCATTGACGTGAGAAGTGGAGGAGGATTTCATGACCTGCCATCCGGCCCCTTCGGCCGCTTCCCCCTACCAGCAAGGCGAAGATCGTTGGCAGTACCAGCGGAAGTCCATCGGTGTCGTCGACGGCATGGTTCTCGCCGCGTCGAGCACCGCGGCCGCCGGCAGCACCGGCATCGGACTCGGTCCGATGGCGAGCATCGTCGGCCCGCACCTGCCGGCGATCACGCTGCTGCACCGCAGGTCGCCCTGCTTCGCCCGCCCCCACGATGCCGCCGCCGGCAACAAGCCGACCAGCACCGGCTGACCAGCACCCCGCGGACGCACGACGCGGACCGCGACACCTCGTTCGTCTCCCACGGCCCACGAGTGGGCCGCCGACCACCAGGAGCATCTCCCATGACCAAGGCCGATCTGGTCTTCACCCAAGGCCCCGTGCACACCGGGGATTCCGCCCGCACCCGGGCGAGCAGCCTCGCCGTCACCGGGGAGCGGATCACGGCCGTCGGCCACGACGAGGTACGGGAGCTGATCGGCCCGAGGACCGAAGTGGTCGACCTCGGTGGCAAGCTGCTGCTTCCCGGCTTCCAGGACTCCCACGTCCACGCCGTCTACGGTGGCATGGAGCTCGCCGAGTGCGATCTCAGCGGCACCGTGGGAGTCGACGAATACCTGCGCCGGATCCGCGAGTTCGCCGACGCCCACCCCGACAGCGCCTGGATCACCGGCGGGGGCTGGTCCATGGAGAGCTTCGAGGGCGGCCTGCCGACCCGGCAACTGCTCGACGCCGTGGTGCCGGATCGGCCGGTGTACCTGGTCAACCGCGACCACCACGGTGCCTGGGCCAACACCCGCGCGCTCGAACTCGCCGACGTCACCCGACACACCCCGGACCCCGACGACGGCCGGATCGAACGAGAGGGCGACGGCACGCCGAGCGGCGTCCTCCAGGAGGGAGCCACCGGCCTGGTGGCCCGCCTGGTGCCCCGGAAGACCGCCGCCGACCGCCTCGACGGCCTGCTGCGCGCTCAGCGGCTGCTGCACTCGCTCGGCATCACGGGCTGGCAGGACGCCCTGCTCGGCGAGTTCAACGGCCAGCCCGACCCCTCCGACGCGTACCTCACCGCCGCGCGCGAGGGAACCCTCACCGCCCGGGTCAACGGCGCGCTCTGGTGGGACCGTGGCCGAGGCTCCGACCAGATCCCGGAACTGGTCTCCCGCCGCAAGGAACTGACCCACGGCAGGTTCCGGGCCGGCTCGGTGAAGATCATGCAGGACGGCATCGCGGAGAACTTCACCGCCGCGATGACCAGCCCCTACCTGGACGGCTGCGGCTGCGCCACCGCCAACAGCGGCCTGAGCTTCGTCGACCCGCTCGCGCTGCGCTCGCACGTCACCGAACTCGACGCGCTCGACTTCCAGGTGCACTTCCACGCCCTCGGCGACCGCGCGGTACGCGAGGCGCTGGACGCGATCGAGGCGGCCCGTGCCGCCAACGGCCGCCGTGCCACCCGGCACCACCTGGCCCACCTGCAGGTGGTCCACCCCGACGACATCCCGCGCTTCGCCCGGCTCGGCGCGATCGCCAACATCCAGCCGCTCTGGGCCTCCCACGAGCCGCAGATGGACGAGCTGACCATCCCCTTCCTGGGGCCCGAACGCGCCGGCCGGCAGTACCCGTTCGCCTCCCTGCTGCGCGCCGGCGCGACTTTGGCGGCGGGCAGCGACTGGTCCGTGAGCAGTCCCGACCCCCTCGCCGGGATCCACGTCGCCGTCAACCGGATGCAGCCGGGGGCGACCGGCGGCCGGGTGTTCCTGCCCGAACAGCGACTCGACCTCCCCACCGCGGTCGCGGCCTACACGGCGGGTTCGGCCCACGTCAACGGCCTGGACGACACCGGCACCCTGCGGCCGGGCCACCTCGCCGACCTGGTGGTCCTCGACCGGGACATCTTCACCGCCCCGGCCGAGGAGATCCACACGGCCCGGGTTCTGCGGACCTACGTGGGGGGAGCGCTGGTGCACTCCGCATCCTGACGGATCGTCATCGGGGCGCGGCACCGGCCGTGGGCTCGCCGCCGCGCTGTGACGACACCCTGATCTCCAGCTTCGCGCGCACCAAGGTGCCCGTCGGCTCCTGACTCCCGCTCTCGAGCGCCGCGACGAGTTGCTCGATGCCCGCTGCCGCGACGCGCTCCGGCTGCAGGCTCAGGGTCGTGACGGGCGGGTCGGCGTGCGCGGCCGAGGAGTCCTCGCTCGCGCACACCAGCAGCAGGTCTCCCGGCACCGACAGGCCCAGGCGGCGCGCGGCGTCGAGCACCAGCGGCGGGTTGGCCTCGGTCAGCACGAACAGGGCGTCGGGCCGGTCGGGAGCGCTGAGGGCCCGCTCGACCGCTTCGACGGCAGGGCCGTTGCCCGGCCGCACCGACAGCGTGATCCGAGGCGCGGCACCCTGCCCGGCGCACCAGCGCCGGTAGACGTCCAGGGCCTTGGTGTTGAAGCGGGTCGGGGTGTCGGGCGCGACGACCGCGATCCGCTGCGCGCCCTGGGCGTGCAGGTGGTCCAGCACCTCGCGCATGGCGGCGTCGGTGTCGATGTCCACCCAGTGCGTGCCGGGGCGGCCCTCGACCGAACGGTCGGTGGACAGCGGGACACGGGCGGCGATGAAGTCCTCGATCAGCGGATCGTCCTCGAGCGGGTCCGCGACGATCGCGGCGTCCAGCGGTAGATCGGCCCACTCGCTGGGCGAGGAACTGGTGGGCAGCAGCACCAGGGCGTAGCCGTGGTGCAGGGCTGCGGTCGCGATGGCGCTGGTCAGCTGGGCGAAGTAGGGGGAGTTCATGTAGGACCCGGGGGTTGTCGGGTACTCCCCGACGGCGTAGCCGATCAGCCTGGCGTGCCCGGCGCGCAGCAGCCGCGCGGTCGCGTTGGGCCGGTAGCCGAGGCGCCGTGCGGTCTCGCGGGCGCGTTCGCGTACGGCCGGCGAAAGGCGTCCGGTGCCGTTGAGCGCGGCGGAGACGGTGGTCTTGGACAGGCCCGCCTCGCGGGCGACGTCGACGAGGCGGACCCGGGGCACGGCGGCCGAGAGGCCGTGTCCGCTGCGGCGCGGAGGTTCGGTCATGCGCTGAATGGTGCCAGCCCCGCGCGCCGCCGTCACCCGCCTCTGACCTCAAAAAAACCGTTCCCGCAAACCCTTGTGAAGGAACGTTCCCGCATCAATACTCGCTGCCATCCACAGCACCCCCACTACCCTCGAAAGGGGTGGGTTCCTTGCGTGTCTCCAGATCCACCACCCTGAGATCCACCGTCCTGTTCGCCGGAGCCGCCGTCCTGGCCGCGACCGTCTCCGGCTGCTCCGGCGCCTCGTCCGTGAGCGGGAAGTCCCCCAGGGGCGGCGCCTACCAGATCTCCGCGGACACTCCCGCAGCCAAGGGCCCGATCCCGTCGTTCACCTGGTCGCTCTTCGCCGAGCCCTACTCCCTCGACTACACGCAGGCCTACGACTACCCGCCCAACACCGTCCTTGCGAACGTCTGCGAGCAGCTGTTCCGCACCGAGCCGGACATGAGGATCGTGCCGAGCCTGGCTCTGAAGTCGACCCATCCCGACCCACTCACCTGGGTCTACACCCTGCGTCCCGAAGTGAAGTTCCACAGCGGTGAGACCATGACCGCGGACGACGTCGTCGCCTCCCTCAAGCGCCACCTCGACCCGCGCGTGGGATCGGCCTGGGACAGCACCTTCAGGAACGTCGCCTCGATCACCAAGACCGGCCCGCTCGAAGTGACGATCAAGCTCAGCAAACCCGACGTGCTGTTCAACGAGATGCTGGCGGCCTCCCCCGGCACCATCGAGAGCGCGGCCTTCCTGGCCAAGGCCGGCCGGGACTACGGCAGCCCCAAGGGCGGCGTCGACTGCACCGGCCCCTACGCACTCGACAAATGGGCGCAGGGCGACAGCATCACCCTGAAGAAGAACCCCTCCTACTGGGACACCTCGCTGACCCCCGAGGCGGACAGCGTGAAGTTCGTCTTCATCCCGGACCCGGCCGCACGCACCAACGCCTGGCTCTCCGGCACGGTCGACGGCGGGTACCTGGTCCCCTCCACCGCCTTCGCACAGCTCAGGTCGGCCTCCCAGGGCAAGCTGTACTTCGGCCCCAACACCGCTGCCTCCGACCTGGCCGTGATGAACCTCAAGGGCACGCTCAGCGAGCTGAAGGTCCGCCAGGCCCTGTCCATGGCGCTGGACCGCAAGAGCATCATCAAGGCCGCCGCCGGCGGGGTGGGCCTCCCGGCCAAGGCTCCGGCCGCACAGGGTGCCTGGCTGACCGTCCCGGAGCGGACGGCCCACTACTTCGACGCCCTGCCCGACCCGGTGTACGACGTCGACGGCGCCAAGAAGCTGATCCAGCAGGCCAAAGCGACCGGCAAGAAGGTCGTCATGGCCACCAGCACGCTCGCTCCGGAGATCACTGTCGTCGCCAACGCCGTCCAGGCAGCGGGCAGGCAGATCGGTCTGGACGTGCAGCTCAAGCCGGTCTCGCCGGACGGGTACAGCGCGCTGTTCACCGACCCGCACGCCCGCGCGGACATCGATCTGGTCTTCACCAACGGCTACATCAACTCGCCGGACCCGCTGGAGTTCTACCAGTCGTTCCGCACCGGCGACTTCGCCAACTACGGCAAGTACTCGAACCCCGACTACGACGCGCTCTACGACAAGGCGGCCGCGACCGACGACCCGGCGGCCCGTGCCGACCTGACCGCCAAGCTCCAGGAGATCACGGTGCACGACCTGCCCGGGATCCCGATCTACGAGGCTCCCCACTCGGTGTTCCTGGGCAGCCGGATCACCGGCGCCCCGGCCGGCATCGCCCAGCTGTACTACCCCTGGGCCGCGAAGATCGGCTCCGCGAACTGATGACCCGCTACCTCCTCGGCCGGCTCCTGGGGCTGGTGGCAGTGCTGCTGATCACCTCCTTCCTGGTCTTCAGCGCAGTGCACCTGGCCCCCGGGGATCCGGTGTCCTTCCTCCTCAAGGGCCACCCGGTGTCGCCGGAGACCAAGGCCGCGATCCGCGCCCAATACCACCTCGACGACCCGTTCTTCACCCAGTACGTGAAGTGGGTCGGCAACGTGCTGCACGGCGACTTCGGACGCTCCGTGCAGTTCCGGCAGGACGTCGGCTCCCTCGTGGGGTCGCGCCTGCCGGGCACGGCCTTCCTCATCGGGTACTCGGCCGTGCTGGTCTGCCTCGGCGGCGTGCTGGCCGGCATCCTCGCCGCGCTGCGTCCCGGCGCGGTCGACCGCGTGGTGCTCCTGTGCACCGGCGTGGCCACGGCGACCCCACCGTTCGTCAGCGCCATCGTGCTGGTCTCGGTGTTCTCGGTGCAGCTGGGCTGGTTCCCGGGCCCCGGTGCCACCGGCACCGGTTTCACCGACCGGCTCTACCACCTGACCCTGCCCGCCGTCGCGCTCGCCGTCACCCTCGCCGGGCTGCTGGCCCGGGTGACCCGCTCCTCGATGCTCGACCAACTGGGGCGGGAGCATGTCGAGGTGGCGCGTTCCCGCGGGGTCGCCGAAGGCGACGTGGTGCGCCGGCACGTGCTGCGCAACGCGCTCGGTCCGATCGTCACCGTCGGCGGCACGATGCTCGCCGGACTCCTGGTGAGCACCTCGATCGTGGAGACCGCCTTCAACGTCTCCGGGGTCGGCTCACTGCTCGTGCAGGCGGTGGCGGTCAAGGACTTCCCCGTGGTGCAGGCGATCACGCTGATCACCGTGGCCGCGTTCGTCCTGGTGAACCTGGTCGTGGACCTTCTCGCGCCGCTCATCGACCCCCGGCTGAGCCTCACCCGGCGAGGTGCCTCATGACCACCACGGTCGACGTCACCCCGCTGCGCCGGCGTCCGGGCCTGCGCCGCCTGCGAGTGTTCGGGCAGGGGCCGCTGTTCGTCGCGGCCATCCTGCTGCTGGCCGTGCTGGTGGCCGTCGCCGTGTTCGCGCCGCTGCTCGCGCCGTACGACCCCGACACCCTCGACCTGCAGGCCACCCTTGCCGGGAGCAGCGGCGACCACCTCCTGGGTGCCGACCAGTCGGGCCGCGACGTGCTGTCGCGCCTGCTGTACGGCGCGCGCTCCGGGCTGCTGGGACCGCTCGTCGTCGTCGCGTTGTCGACCCTCCTCGGCATCCTGGTCGGCGTCGCGGCCGCCTGGCGCGGCGGCTGGGTGGACACGGTCCTCTCCCGGTCGATGGACCTGGTGTTCTCCTTCCCCGGCCTGCTTGTGGCGATCATGTTCGTGGCGGTCACCGGACCGGGCATGACCGCGCCGGTCGTCGCCATGGCGGTCGCGTACACACCGTACGTGGGCCGCCTGGTGCGCAGTATCGCCCAGCAGGAGAAGGCCCGTCCGTACATCGAGTCGTACCTCGTCCAGGGCTGGTCGGGCTGGACGATCTGCGTCCGGCACCTGCTGCCCAACATCGCGCCTACGGTGCTCGCCCAGTCTGCGATCAACTTCGGGTACGCCCTGATGGACCTCGCGGCGCTCTCCTTCCTCGGCTTCGGAATACAGCCGCCCACCGCGGACTGGGGCGCGATGATCAACGAGGGTGAGGGCGCGCTGCTGCAGGGCGCGCTGCTGCCCGCGCTCGCGCCGTCCCTATGCATCGTGCTCGCCGTCGTGGCGTTCAGCATCGTCGGCGAGGGCATCGCCGACCGGGTCGCGAAGCGGGATCGGTGAGGCGAATGACCGTGCAGCAGAATCTGCTTGAAATCGACAACCTCACCGTGCGGCTGCCCGAGGGGCGCGCGGCCCGGCCGATCCTGGACGGCGTGTCCCTGCGCGTCGCGGCGGGTGAGACCGTCGGCCTGGTCGGCGAATCCGGTTCGGGCAAGTCGGTCGCCTGCCGCAGCGTGCTCGGGCTGCTGCCCGACAAGGCGCGGACGGACGGCGCGGTCCGTGTGGCGGGCCGCGACGTACTGACGCTGGACCGCGACGGACTCAAGGAACTGAGGACCCGTCAGGTCTCGATGATCTTCCAGGACCCGCGTGCCTCGGTCAATCCGATGCGCCGCGTCGGCGACTTCCTCACCGAGGGAATGCGTGCCGTCGGCGTACCTGCGGCGGCGGCAACGGACCGTGCCGAGGAACTCCTCGACGCCGTGGGCATCCGCGACCCGCGAGGCGCGTTGCGACGCCACCCGCACCAGTTCTCCGGCGGCATGCTCCAGCGGGTCGTCATCGCGGCGGCACTCGCGAGCCGGCCCTCACTGCTCGTCGCCGACGAGCCGACGACCGCGCTGGACGTCACGACCCAGGCCGAGGTCATCGCGATCCTCACCCGTCTGCAGGCCGAGCGCGGCACGGGGATGCTCTTCGTCACCCACGACCTGGAACTGGCCTCGGCCATCTGCGACCGCGTCTACGTCATGTACGCGGGACGGATCGTCGAAACGCAGGCCGCGGGCGACCTGTTCGAGCGCCCGCGCCACCCGTACACGGCCGGCCTCCTCGCCTGCACACCCCGCGTCGAACCCGACGCGGCACCGCCACGGCCCATCCCCGGCCGCCCGGTCTCGCTCGCCGAGTCCCCGGCCGGGTGCGCCTTCGCCGCGCGCTGCGCGCACGCGCAGGAGCGCTGCTCGGTCGAGAAGCCCGCCCTGCGGCAGGCAGGCGGCCAGGGCCTGGCCGCCTGCCTGCGCGCCGAAGAAGGGATCCTGCTGTGACTGCCCTGACCGAGAGCACCGGCGCGTCCGGTCTGGTGGTGGACGGCCTGCGCAAGGAGTTCGGCGGCCACACGGCGGTCGACTGCGTCTCTTTCACCCTGCGGCCGGGTGGCTCACTCGGCATCGTCGGCGAGTCCGGATGCGGCAAGACCACCACGGCACGCATGCTCGTCGGCCTCGAGACGCCCGACGCCGGCACGGTCCACCTGGGTGGGCGCGACCGTTCGGCGCGTGCCCGCAGCCGGGCCGAGCGCCTGGCCCGGGCCCGCGAGATCCAGATGGTGTTCCAGGACCCGTACCTCTCCCTCGACCCGCGCATCAGTGTGAGCGCGTGCATCGAGGAGGTCCTGCGCCTGCACTTCCCACTGGACGCCGCCCCGGCGCGGCGCAGGCGGGTCGCCGAACTCCTCGACCAGGTGGGGCTGGGAGAGCGCGAGGCCGCGGCGCTGCCCCGCCGGCTGTCCGGAGGGCAGCGTCAGCGCGTGGCGATCGCCCGGGCGTTGGCGGCCCGGCCGCAGGTGCTCATCCTCGACGAGGCGGTGGCCGCCCTCGACGTCTCCATCCAGGCGCAGATCCTCGACCTGCTTGCCGGCATCCGCCGCGACGAGGGCATCGGCTTCCTCTTCGTCAGTCACGACCTCGCGGTCGTCCGGCACATCACCGACGAGGTGGTCGTGCTCAGGGCCGGAAGGATCGTCGAATCCGGCCCCACGGCATCCGTCCTGACCGGCCCCGGGCATCCCTACACCCGCCTCCTGCTCGACTCCGTACCGCGGCCCGGATGGGATCCGGCCCGTATCTCCGCAGGCCGCCGCGCGCTTGCCTGACCCCTCTGACCTCGTCCCGAAGGACCATCACATGACCGATCTCACCGACCTCGCCCATCTGCCGGCCACCGAGGCCCTGCGCCGGTTCCGTGACCGCTCCCTGTCACCAGTCGAACTGATGACCGCGATCGTCGCGCGCGCCGAAGCCGTCGAGCCGAAGATCAACGCCCTCGCCGAGCGGACCTTCGAGGAGGCCCTCGCCGCCGCCCGGGAGGCCGAGGCGCGGTACGCGGGCAGGGGCGAGGGGCCCCGCGCGCTGGAGGGTCTCGCCGTGGCGACGAAGGAGGAGCAGCCCATCGCCGGCCGCCGCAGTACGGACGGATCCCTGGCGTTCCAGGACGAGATCGCCGAGCAGACGCACCCGGTCATCGAGCGGATCCAGGCTGCCGGCGGCATCGTGCACGCCCGGACGACGACCCCGGAGTTCAGCTGTGCGGGGTACACGCAGTCACGGCTGTGGGGCGTCACCCGCAACCCGTGGAACCTGGAATTCACTCCGGGCGGTTCCTCGGGCGGCGCGGGCGCCGCGCTCGCGGCGGGCGAGACGACACTTGCGACCGGCTCCGACATCGGCGGCTCGATCCGCATCCCCGCTTCGTACACGGGCACGGTCGGCTTCAAGCCGCCGTACGGGCGCGTGCCGGCGATGACGCCGTTCAACCTCGACACGTACTGCCACGACGGTCCGATGGCGCGCACCGTCGCCGACTGCGCTCTGCTGGAGAACGTCATCGCGGGGCCCCACCCGCTGGACGCGGTCTCGCTGCGGCCGGAACTCGTGCTGCCCGAACGGTTCGAGAGCGCCGAGGGGCTGCGGGTGGCACTGTCGGTCACCCTCGGGGACTGGCCGGTCGATCCGGAGGTCGAGGCCAACACCCGTGCGGTCGCCCAGGCACTGCACGCGGCCGGGGCCGTCGTCGAGGAGGTGGAGGTCCCCATCATGCGGGCGGACGTGATGCGGGCGGCGATGATCCACTTCGGTTCCGTCTTCGGCCCCTACATCGGGTCGGTCGCCGCCGAACACGGTGACCAGCTCACCACATACGCGCTCGACTTCGCCCGGCGGGCCGCCGAGGCCGTCCGCGAGCCCGGCAGTTTCCTGCAGGGCCTCGAGATCGAGGCCGCGGTGCAGACGACGCTCGGCGCCCTGCTGGACCGCTACGACGTCCTGCTGTGCCCGACCACCGCCGTCCCGGCGCTCAAGGCGGACGACGACCACCTCTCGACCAAGGTCGTGATCAACGGCGTCGAGCTGGACTTCTACCTGGAATCCGCAATGACCACGGTGTTCAACATCGCCAGCCGCTGCCCGGTGCTGAGCGTCCCGTCCGGTTTCGCCTCGACCGGAGTGCCGACGGGGGTGCAGGTCGTCGGGCGCACCTACGACGACACCACGGTGTTCCGCGCCGCGGCGGCGATCGAGGCCGTCCGCCCCTGGAACGGGGTCCCGGTCCTCTGACTCGACGCCTCCTGGTCGATCAGCTCGATACGGCCTGCGGGCTGCGCTCCTGGTCGGAACCCGGCACCGGCTCGGAGGCGTCGGCGCCGAGCGCCACCATACGGTTGTCCGCGTCGACATGGACGACCCGCGGCCGCAAGGCCCGCGCCTCCGCGTCGGTGACCTGGGCATAGCTGATGATGATCACCAGATCCCCGGGGTGCACGAGATGCGCGGCAGCCCCGTTGATCCCGACGACCCCGGACCCGCGCTCCCCCTCGATGACGTACGTCTCCAGGCGGGCGCCATTGGTGACGTCGACGATGTGGACGAGCTCACCGGGCAGCAGATCGGCTGCGTCGAGCAGGTCCGCGTCGATGGTCACCGATCCCACGTAGTGCAGGTCGGCCTGGGTGACCGTGGCGCGGTGGATCTTGGACTTGAACATGGTGCGCAGCACTTTGGACTCCTGGAAGACGGCTCCCCGCCGGCTTTCTGCAGGTCAGGGGCGTCCTTCACTGTACATCGGCATGCCCTGGATCGACTCAGCCGCCGCTCTTGCGCCTGAACGACCGCTGGCTCGTAGCCGGGCCGTGCGCCGCACGCACCTTCGACGCGTCGGGGTTGGCGGCAACATCGGCGCCGTCCGCCTGCGCACCGCGCTTGCGCGCCAGGGCTTCGCGGAACTTGCGCTTGAGGTCGTAGTTGCCGTCACTGTCCGGCGCCAGAGGGGACGTCTCGGGGGCGGCCGGCTCCGAACCTTCCGTGGACACGGGCTCTGCGGTCATGGTGACCTCCTGGGTTCGGGGGTGGGCAAGCACAGCTTGCCATGCCGGACGCGGTGCGGGGCGTCGGCAACACCATCCTGCTCCGTTTCGGCGGGTATCCCTCTCGCGGCCAAGGGCGTTCGCTTCGTCAGGTGAGGCGCACAGGACGGCTTGGGGCCGGCCCGAGGGTTGTCGATCCCGTGGCCAGTGCCCCGACAGGCAACGTTCGCCCCGTCGCGGCACTGGGTCGTTCACTGCCAGGGCGACGGCTCTCAGCCGTTGCGACGCACGAGGGCGGCCTTGCGGGCCTCGGCGAGCTTGCGGGCCTCGCCGGCCTTTCGGGACTTGCCGCCGGCGCCGCGAGAGGTGCCCTTGCTGGTGCCGAGGCCGCGGAAGGGAGCGTTGGTGTTCTTGGGCCGAGGGACGACGGGCCCGCCGTCGAGCGGGGTCCCGGAGGGAGCCTTGGCGCCGGTGATCCGGCTCAGCTCCGCCTCGCCGGAGCGCACCTTGGTGACGGTTGCCTCGATGCCGGCCCCGGCCATCATCTGGCTCGTCTCGCGGCGCTGGCCCGCCAGCACGAGCGTGACCACGCTGCCGGACTCACCGGCGCGGGCGGTGCGGCCCGCCCGGTGCACATAGTCCTTGGGGTCGGTGGGCGGGTCGACGTTGACCACGAGATCGAGGTCGTCGACATGCAGGCCACGGGCCGCGACATTGGTCGCCACCAGAACGGTGATCTCGCCGTTCTTGAACTGCGCCAGGGTCCGTGTGCGCTGTGGCTGGGACTTGCCGCTGTGCAGGGCCCCGGCGTGCACCCCGCTGGCCCGCAGATGCCGGGTGAGCTGGTCGACGGCGTGCTTGGTGTCGAGGAACAGCAGTACGCGGCCGTCACGGGCGGCGATCTCCGTGGTGACGGCGTAGCGGTCAGGGCCGTGGACGACCAGAACGTGGTGCTCCATCGTCGTGATCGTGCCCGCCGACCGGTCGACCGAGTGGACGACGGGGTCGTGGAGGTAACGGCGGACCAGCTGATCGACGTCGCGGTCCAAAGTGGCCGAGAACAGCATCCGCTGACCGTCGGGGTGCACCTGGTCGAGCACGTCGACAACCTGCGGCAGGAATCCCAAGTCGCACATCTGGTCGGCCTCGTCCAGCACGGTGATCCTCACCCGTCCCAGGCGGCAGGCGTTGCGCTCGATCAGGTCGTGCAGGCGTCCGGGGGTGGCGACGACCACCTCGGCTCCCTGGCGCAGCGCGGCAATCTGCCGGCCGATCGACATGCCGCCGACGACCGTGGCCATCCGCAGCCGCAGTGCCTCGGCGTACGGCGCCAGCGCCTCGGTGACCTGTTGGGCCAGCTCCCGGGTGGGCACAAGGATCAGAGCGAAGGGCTGCTTCGGCTCGGCGCGCCGCCCAGCCGTACGTGTCAGCAGCGGCAGGCCGAAGGCGAGCGTCTTGCCCGATCCGGTGCGCCCGCGTCCCAGGACGTCGCGCCCCTCCAGGGCATCGGGCACTGTGGCGGCCTGGATCGGAAAGGGTTCGCGCACCCCGAGTCCGCTCAGTGTCCGCAGCACCTCCACCGGCAGTTCCATACCGGCGAAGGAGACGGCCGGGGGCAGCGCCGGGGTCGTGGCCTCGGACTGGGCGGGACCGCCGTGAGCGATGCCGGAGTCATCCGGATGTGTCATGAACAGCCTTCCGCAGGGAACGTACCGAGGAAGGCCCGGCAGGATCGAACAGCCCACACACAGGCGGAACCGAACAAGCGAAATCGCCCACCGCGACAACCACGCAAACGCATGACAGTAACACAGGGCATAACATCGCGCCCGTGATACCGATCGCCCCACCCGCATCGCTGACCCGACGCAGCCCGACAGCCTTTCCGGCACAGAGATCACGGAGGCGATGGATCACCCCGTCCCACTCTCCGGGTAACGTCAAGGTATGAGTCATCCGCACCCCGAACTGAAAGCCGCCCCTCCCCTGTCCGAAGGAGGGCTGCGGGTGATCGCCCTGGGCGGCCTGGGTGAGATCGGCCGCAACATGACCGTCTTCGAGCACGCGGGCAAGCTGCTCATCGTCGACTGCGGCGTGCTGTTCCCCGAGGAGACCCAGCCCGGCGTGGACGTGATCCTGCCGGACTTCACCTCGATCCGGGACCGGCTGGACGACATCGTCGCCGTGATCCTCACCCACGGCCACGAGGACCACATCGGCGGCGTGCCGTACCTGCTGCGCGAGAGGTCCGACATTCCCCTCGTCGGCTCCAAGCTGACACTGGCGTTCCTGGAGGCCAAGCTCAAGGAACACGGAATCCGGCCGCGCACGGTGCGGGTGCGGGAGGGCGACCGGCGTGGCTTCGGGCCCTTCGACTGCGAGTTCGTGGCGGTCAACCACTCCATCCCCGACAGCCTCGCGGTCGCGATCCGCACCCGGGCCGGGATGGTGCTGCACACCGGCGACTTCAAGATGGACCAGTTCCCTCTCGACGACCGCATCACCGATCTGCGCGCCTTCGCCCGCCTCGGCGAGGAGGGCGTGGACCTGTTCCTCACCGACTCCACCAACGCCGAAGTACCCGGCTTCACCACCTCCGAGCGTGAGCTGAACCCGGCGATCGAGCAGGTGATGCGCACCGCGCCACGCCGGGTCATCGTCTCCAGCTTCGCCAGCCACGTGCACCGCATCCAGCAGGTCCTGGACGCCGCCCACCAGCACGGCCGCAAGGTCGCCTTCGTCGGCCGGTCGATGGTCCGCAACATGGGCATCGCCCGTGACCTGGGCTATCTGAAGGTCCCCTCCGGTCTGGTCGTGAGCACCAAGGAGCTGGAGAAGCTCCCGGACCACAAGATCACTCTGGTGTGCACCGGCTCCCAGGGCGAACCGATGGCCGCGCTGTCACGGATGGCCAACCGCGAGCACATGATCCGCATCGGCAAGGGCGACACCGTCCTGCTCGCCAGCTCCCTCATCCCCGGCAACGAGAACGCCATCTACCGGGTGATCAACGGACTCACCCGGTGGGGCGCCCACGTGGTCCACAAGGGCAACGCCAAGGTGCACGTCTCCGGGCACGCCAGCGCCGGCGAACTCGTCTACTGCTACAACATCGTCAAACCCCGCAACGTCATGCCCGTGCACGGCGAATGGCGCCACCTGAGGGCCAACGGCGACCTCGCCATCCGTACCGGTGTCGACCCCGACCGCGTCGTCATCGCCGAGGACGGCGTCGTCGTCGACCTGGTCGACGGGCGCGCGTCCATCACCGGCAAGGTCCCCGCCGGCAACGTCTACGTGGATGGCATGGAAGTCGGCGGCGCCACCGAGGCGTCCCTCAAGGACCGCCTCACCCTCGCCGCCGAAGGCGTGGTCACGGTGGTGGCGATCGTCGACGCGGACACCGGCGCCCTCGCCGAGGCCCCCGACTTCCTGGCCCGCGGCTTCGTCCACGACGACGCCACCTTCGAGCCGGTCATCCCCGTCATCGAGAAGACCCTGGCCACCGCGGCCGAGGAGGGCGTCGGGGACGCGCGCCAACTCGAACAACTCGTCGCCCGCGCCGTGGCGAACTGGGCGTTCCGCACCCACCGCCGCAAGCCCCTCATCATCCCCGTCATCATCGACGCCTGAGCCCCAGCCCGGCAGCACGGTCCCTGGTTAGGGCCGCGGCCCCGCCGGCATCGAGGTCGGGCACGGGAGTCAGCAGCCACCCCGGGAGGCCGGGGTGGCACGCCATCGCTATCGCGGCGTCCGGCATCTCCCGGACTCTCGGCGGCTCGGCGGCTCGGCGGCTCGGCGGCTCGGCGGCTCGGCGGCTCGGCGAGGAGGGTGTGGTCGGTACTGGTCATCGCGGTCCGTGCCATCGGTGCGGAAGTAAGAGCGTCGGCACTTGGCCCGGCGGCCCTGTGTGCCGCCGTGCTGAACGGCGATGTTCCGGTGAGTGGCACACGGTGCGGTATCGGCCTCGGGAACATCGGTACAGCCGTTGGCGCCGAGAATGATCATGGTCGGCTATCACACCGGCTGGGGGCTCTGCCGGGGTTCACGAAAGATCGTTGGGCAGGTGTCGGGGCTGGCTACGGTCCGGCTCGTGCCGGTGGAATTTCTGAGTGATGAGCAGGCCGAGGTGCACAGGTCGTTCGCCGAGGAGCCGACGAGGCCCGAGCTGGAGCGGTTCTTCTTCCTGGACGACGTGGACCGGGACTTGATCGCCCTGCGGCGGACGAAGCACCAGCAGCTCGGCGCTCCAGATGTGCACGGTGCGGTACGTCGGCCTGTTTCTGGAGGACCCGCTCGCGGCGCCGTGGCCGGGGGGAGCATCTCTCAAACTTCCCCCGCCGCGGGCATGATCACCGGCTTAGCGTTAACCGCTGTACCGCTGCTCCCCAAGGCCGGTGATCCTCCTGAGGGGCGTGCGATGATCCTCCGATGCCCTCACCCGTGGAATCCGTGGCCGCTGCCGTTTCCGCCGAAATCGAGGACCTGCTCGGCACCCCCGTCGCCCACCTGGAGGAGTTGGGCGGGCACCCATGGGTGCTGCGCGCCCACCTCGCCGATGGCCGCACCCGCATCGTCAAACGCCTCCGCCCCGGCGGCTACGGCCTGCGCTCCGCCGCAGAACTGATGCGTTGCGAGCGGGCCGCGCTGGAGCTGCTCGACGACCTGGGCCTCGCCGATTCGGGCCCGCGGCTGCTCGCCGCAGCGCCCGACACCCGGATGCTGGTGATCGAGGACCTCGCTCCACGCGTCGAGCTCGCCGAACTGCTGCGCCGTGATGGCCTCACGCCGGAGCTGGACGACCGGCTCACCGACTTCGCCACCGCCCTGGGCGCGCTCGCTGCCGCCTCCATCGGGTGCTCCGAGTCGTTCGCCGCACGCCGCACCGTACTGGGCAGCTCTGCGAAGGCGCTCGGGGACCGCGAGCACGCTTGGGGGAGCGGGTGGCGCACCACCGCCGAGCGGGCCGCGGACTTCGGCGTCCCGATGTCTGACGCCGCCGAGCGCGACCTGCGGGCGGCCGCGGCCGAACTCGCCGAACCCGGCCCGTTTCTGGCGTTGACCAACGGCGACCCCGAGGCCCACAACTACCTCACCTCGCTTGACGGAGACGGTCGTCTGATCGACTTTGAAGGAGCGGGTTTCCGTCACGCCCTGACGGCCGCAGCCGTTTTCTGCGTGCCGGGGCCGCTGTGGATGGCGGTATCCGGGCCGCGGCAGCTCGCCGCGTTCCGCACCGCGCTGGCCCGTGCCGCCCCGGAGGCGCAGGACGACCGGCGGTTCGGCTTCGGCCTCGCTTCCGCCGCCATGATCTGGGTGGCGGTCCGCGCCGGCGAGGTAGGCAAGCGGGATGCGCGGCTGCCGGGCGATGCCTCCCGCGCTCAGCTTGTGATGCTGCTGGAAACTGGGGCACGGACCGCTGACGCGCATACCGTCCTGCCCGACCTGGCCGGCTGGTGCAGGTCCACTGCCGCAGTGCTGCGCCGACGCTGGCCCGATGCGGACCTCGACACCGCAGGAATCCCGCCCTACACCTGGCGCGAGCGTTCCTAGGCAAGTGCACACCGGCTGAAGTCGGTGTCGTCAAACGAGGGATCTATCGACACTCGACTCAGCCGGAGCGTTTCCGCAGGTCGGCGGTGTCGGTAACCGGTGTCGGCAATCAACGTCGGCAAACGATCGACTCGGGCGACGCTACCCGCCGGATACTTGTCCCCTGGTGGAGATAGGAGCCCGGGGCCTGGGGGAGGCCGCCGGTCTGCCGGGGGACACGGAGGCGGATCGTGGGGTTGCGGAAGACCAGCCCGTTCTTCTTCACGTGCCGGAACAGCGAGCGCAGTGTTCACCTGGCGGCCCGGCGCCAACAGCCCTTCCTGCAAGTAGTACTTGATCGTCGCGGTGGACGCATCGCTCCGCTCGCTCAACTCCGCCAACCGCATGTCTTGCGCCCTTCCTTGGGTCGCGTCACCATCCAAGCATGGAGCAGTCGGACAGTGTCGCCGGCCAATGGCTGCGAGGGGGGCGCCGTGTTCGGAAAACCCATGGTCGTGAGCCGTACCACCGCGGCTGCCGAAGGGGACGTGGTCGTCCTGCTGATCGGCATGCGGATCAACCACTTCTGGGCGGCGCACCACTGGCTGCCGGTGTTCCTGGCAATGCCCCGCATGCTGCGTGAGCTGAAGAAGCAACCCGGGCGCGGTCTGCTCGGACACGTCCTGCTGACGGCGTCCCCGCGGACGTACTACGTCGTGCAGTACTGGGAGTCCAAGGAGAAGCTGTACGCCTACGCGTCGGCGTCCGACATGTTGCATCACAAGGCCTGGGCGGACATCAACCGCAAGGAGAAGGCGGGGAAGCTGCGGCAGCACGTGGGGATCTGGCACGAGACCTATGTGGTGCCCGAGGGCTCGTACGAGTCGATCTACGGTGACATGCCGCCCTTCGGGCTCGGCGCCGCGCACGGCGTCCTGCCCCTCGAGAAGCGGGGGCGCCGGGCGAAGGACCGGTTCGCGTACCGCACAGCGAAAGCCGGGCAGGGGGAGCCGTCGTCGGTGTAGGGCAAACACCTTTCGGGTCGGTCCGGCGAAGCCTGCTTCGCCGGACCGACCCGAAAGGTGCATGGACGTCCCGATCTTGGGCAGCGAGCGCGTCGTCAACGTCATGCGCCGCTGAAAGGGATGTGACCGAATACGCCAACAACCTGCATGGGTGACCGTGACCAGATCACTCCGTCACGGGCAGGCACTCGGTGAGCAGGTCGACGACGTCGTGCCAGGCTCGCTGCGCGTGCCGTGGGTGGTAGCCGACGCCGGGGACCACGGTGTGGTCGACCGGCGGGTGGTGGAAGGCGTGCAAGGCGCCGCCATAGACCACGAGGCGCCAGTCGACGCCCGCGGCCTGCATCTCGGCGGTGAACGCGTCCCGTTGTGCCGGCGGCATGATCGGGTCTTCCGACCCGACCCCGGCCCACACCGGGCAGCGAATACGCGCCGCCTCGCCCGGTCGGCCCGTGGTCAGCGCGTTGACTGTCGCGATCGCGCGTAGGTTGACGCCGTCGCGCCCGAGTTCCAGCCCGATGGCGCCCCCGGTGCCGTAGCCGACGGCGGCGATCCGGTCAGGGTCGGTCGGCGGTTCGGCGAGCAACACGTCGAGCGCCGCGTGGCCGATGCCCCGCATCCGGTCGGGGTCGGCGAGCAGCGGCATGCAACGGGACAGCATCTCCTCGGGGTCGCCCAAATAGCGCCCGCCATGGAGGTCGAAGGCCAGCGCTACGTATCCCAGCTCGGCGAGCGCATCGGCCCGGCGGCGCTCAACGTCGCTGAGCCCCATCCCCTCGGGCCCGATCAGGACTGCTGGCCGGCGGCCGGCGCCAACGGGGAGCGCTAGGTGCCCGACCATCGTCAGACCGTCGGCCGGGTATTCGACCGTGCGCGTTGTAATCGTCGCCATGGGACTGGACTGTAGTGATCGTCGAGCCCGGTCGAGCCGCTGTTCTGCCGCTGGCAGAACAGCGCGGGTGTCCCTCTGGAATCGCCCCTCCTCGCCAGATACCGCTGAAGATTCGAGGGCATGAAGCTCTGAAGGTCACACCGTTCGCAAAAGTCCTCGAAGTCCTCGTCCCCTCCGACCGTCACCCGGGCCCTGCGTGGAAGGCCGGCCCCGCGCTCGCCGTCGTGCCCGCGCCCCGCACCGAGCGCCCGGTCCGCATCGGCTACGCCAGGACATCGACCGCGCGACAGGAGCTGGCGAGCCAGCTCGAAGCCCTCCACCGCGCGGAGTGCCACAAGGTCTTCAAGGAGCAGATCAGCACCCGCGTCAAAGTCCGCCCCGAACTGGAGAAGGCGCTCGCCCTGGCCCACCAGTTCAAGGAGGCCGCCCCCGAGACGCCCGTCATCCTCACGGTGCACGAGCTCAAGCGCCTCGCGCGCAACGCGGCTGAGCTGATGGCGCTGTCCGCCAAGCTCCAGGCCGGCGGCATCCAGCTCGAACTCCTCACCGGCCCGCTCACCGGGATCTACGACCCCAATGCCGCCGAGGCGTCCCCACTGCCCAGCGCCCCGGCAGGCGAGAAGAGGACGGGATCGTGCCCGGCCCCCACTCGGCGCGCGGCACCTGCCTTTCGCCTTCAGCCCCCGCCCTGCAGATACCGCAGCACCGCGAGGACCCGCCGGTGGCCGGCCTCCGTGCGCGGCAGGTCCAGCTTGGTGAAGATGCTTGCGGTGTGCTTCTCCACCACGCGCTGGGAGATGCCGAGCCCCTCGGCGATCGCTGCGTTTGTGTGGCCCTGAGCCATCAGCCCGAGGACCTCGTGCTCGCGCGCGGTCAACTCCGCCAGGCCGTGTGCTGTGTGCTGGGCGGCCAGCAGCTTTGAGACCACCTCCGGATCGAGCGCGGTCCCGCCCGCGGCCACCCGGTGCAGGGCGTCGACGAAGTCGCTGACGTCAACGACGCGTTCCTTGAGTAGATAGCCGAAGCCGGACATGCCGGTGGCGGCGAGCCGGTTGGCGTAGCGCGTTTCCACGTACTGCGAGAAGAGCAGCACCCCGAGGTCCGGATAGCGCTCGCGCAGGGTGAGCGCGGCGCGCAGTCCTTCGTCGCGGTGCGTGGGCGGCATGCGAATGTCCGCGACGACGACGTCCGGCCGGTGTTCCTCGACTGCCTCGAGCAGTGCCTCGGCGTCGCCCACCGCGGCGGCGATGTCCAAGCCCCGGTCACGCAGGAGCTGGACCAGGCCCTCGCGTACGACGGCGGCGTCTTCGGCGATCACGATGCGCATGTGGCGGATCCTAGGACCTGGGGCCCAGCGGCAGTTCGACGGTGACGGTGGTCGGGCCGCCGGCGGGGCTGTCGATCAGCAGCCGCCCGTCCACCGTACTGACCCGCTCCGACAGTCCCGCCAGCCCGGTTCCGCCGCCCGTGCGCGGCCGTGCGCCGCCGCGCCCGTCGTCGTGTATGGACAGGTGCAGCGCCCCGTCCTTCGCATACGCCGCCACTTCGGCGCGGGTCGCGCCTGCGTGCTTGGCGGCGTTGGCGAGGAGCTCGGCCGCGCAGAAGTACGCGATGGTCTCTGTTGCCTCTCCGGGCCGCTCGGGCAGGTCCACGTCAAGAGTCACCGGTAGCGCGTAGTCCGACACCAGGGTTTCCAGGGCGACGTCGAGGCCGTCGTTGAGGGCCGGTGGGTGGATGCCGCGCACCAGGTCGCGGAGTTCCTTGATCGCGGTGCGGGCACCGTCGAGGGCGGAGTCCACCAACGTGCGGCTGTGGGCCAGCGCGGGGGCATCTCCAGGGACGCAGGCGAGTTGGTCCTTCGCGCCGGCGAGGGCCATCGCGACCGCGACGAGGCGGGCCTGGGCGCCGTCGTGCAGGTCGCGTTCGATGCGGCGCAAGGTGGCGGCGGAGTCCTGGACGGCCAAGGCACGGGTCTCCTGCAGCTCCTGGACCCGGGACTCGAGCCGTCCAGGCCCGATCAGCGCGTGGGCCATGGGGCGTACGACGCGGTCGAGCAGCCCACGCGTCAACCAGGTGGTGAAGGCGAGGATGCCGGCGCCGGTCACGGCGGTGAGCAGGGCCTGAGGCCAGGTGTCGGGTTCGATGCCGAAGCCGAAGCCGATGCCGTAGTGGCCGTCCTCTTCGAGTGCCCGCCACCAGAAGGGATAGGTGAGCGCAGCGAGACCGTAGAACCTGCCCATGACCGTCACCGCGAAGAGGATGAGGCCGATGGGTGTGTACGCGACGGTGAAGGCGGCTGCGCGCCAGCCGGCGCCGTCGGTGAGGGCGGAGCGCACGCCGCGCGGGCGCTTGGCCGGTGCCGGGATGTCCTCGCCGAGCAGGCCACGTAGCAGGGCGCGGTGCAGGGCGCCGGTGGCGCGGGCGGCGGCGAGCGTGCCGATGAGGAGGACCAAGCCGATCTGGACGATCGCGGTGACGAGGGAGGTAGCGAGCAGCATCAGCAGGGCGAGCCCGCAGACGAGCCCGAGGGCGGGGGCGAGCACGGCGTACGCAGCCTCACCGGGGGAACCGAGCAGGACGCTCACGGCCCGGCGGGGCGAGCCGGGCAGGAGCTGCGCGGCCTGACGGAGGGGGCGGGACAGCTTGTGGAGCTGGCGCATCAGGTCCTTGATGCCTCTCGGACGGACATGGCTGGGATTCGGCTGTACCCGCCCTGCGAGTCTCGGTGTGGTCGTGGTGGGCGTGACCGCGATACGCCAGGGCGGGCCGACTCTTCTCATCGTGGGCACCGCCCCTCGGGCGGAGCCGGTGCCCACAGCCTGGAGCCTGCCATCCCTCAGACGCTCCTTCGTGTCACGCCGTCGATCGGACGCACCCTGAACATTCGCCCCAGCGGGGCGGCGGACGCCGCCCACACCAGGACGGCCCCCGCGCCCAGCGTCGCCGCCCACGCCCACAGCGGAAGGCCGGACAGCGGCGTGCCCGTCTTGCCGCCGAGCGGGGCCATCACCGCGCAGCCGATCGCCGTGCCCGTGCCGACTCCGGCCAGAGCCGTGATCGCCGACTCGGCCAGCACCACCGCGCGCACCTGGTGCTTCTCGGCGCCGATCGCGCGCAGCAGCGAGAACTCCCGCAGCCGCTCCAGCGTCAGCATCACCAGTGTGTTGGCGGCGATCAGGCCCGCGAAGGCGGCGTACAGCAGGGTGCCGAAGAGTGCCGTGGCATCGATGTCGTCGCTTGCGGCCAGCGAGACGAACTGGGCCAGCGCGAAGGCCGTCACCATCGCGATCGGCGTGATCGCAGCCGACAGGCGGTGGGCCCGCGCATGGAAACCCGCGACCGCGAGTTCGCCGGCCACGCCGCCAAGGCTGCGCAATACCGGAGCCGCCAGTCGCGTCGCAAGCCGCCCAAGCCAGAGCCCGCCGACGCCGGTGGCCACCAGGTAGGCGAGCAGCACCAGCGGGATCACGTCCCCGGCGTTCTCGGCCGACCCCGCGGCGGCCACCCCGGTGAGCACGACCGCGCCCGCGAGGAACACCAGCGAGACCAAGCCCCGTACCCTGCCCGCCTGCTCCGCGCCCGACACCTGCGTCACCGACAGCGCGGCCGACGGGCGGATACGGGAGCTGCGCCGCGCCGCGATGAGGCCGCCGAGCTGTGAGCACACCACCAGCGTCCCGAGCGCGGCGAACAGTGGCCCGAGTCCGATGTGCAGCGCCATCCCGGCCGGGAGCATTCCGCCGGCGTCGAGCACGCCGAACCATACCCACGCGACCAGCGCCCCGAGCCCGTATCCGACCGGCAGCGCCAGCAGCGCCGTGACCAGCGCCTCCGTCGCCACCATCCGCCGGATCTGCCACGGCCCGGCGCCGACGGCGCGCAGCAGCGCACTCTCCCGTCCCCGCTGGCTCACAGCCAGGGACATCACCTGGCCGATGACGAAGATCGACAGGTAGACGGTGATCTGGCTGAAGACGAGGCCCATTTCGTACACCGCGTACTGCTCCGGGGAGGACGGCACGCGGGAGGCGGAAATCGCTACGGCCACGCTCGCGGTGACGACGGTCGCGCAGAACACCAGCGCGGCGAAGGTCCCCGCGAACGCGGAGGGCCGGGCCCTGACGGAGGCGGTGGCCAGGCCGTTGGGTGCGAAGACGCTCATGCCGGCGCCCCCACGGTGTCCGCCACAAGGCGCCCCTCGGCCAGCCACAGCACCCGGTCGGCGCGCTCGGCCACCGCCGGGTCGTGCGTGACGACCACGACCGTGGCCCCGTACGCGCTCACCGCCTCTTGCAGCAGTGCCAGCACCCCGGCCGCGGTCTCCGTGTCGAGGGAGCCGGTCGGCTCGTCGGCGAAAACCACGTCCGGCTCAGTGATCAGCGCGCGGGCAACGGCGACGCGCTGCTGCTGGCCGCCGGACAGCTCACCGGGCTTCGCATCCGCGCGGCCGTCGAGGCCGACACGGGCGAGCATCCGCCGTGCCCTCGCGGGGTCCCTGCGCTTGCCGTCGAGGCGCAGAGGCAGCAGCACGTTCTCCTCGGCGGTCAGGGTCGGCAGCAGGTTGAAGGACTGGAACACGAACCCGATGCGGGCCCGGCGCAGCCGGGTCAGCTGCCGCTCGCCCATGCCCGAGATGTCCTGCCCGGCCAGTCGCACGCTCCCCGACGTCGGTCTATCGAGCCCGGCCGCGCACTGCAGGAAGGTCGACTTCCCGGACCCGGAAGGGCCCATGACGGCGGTGAGGGAGTGCGCGTAGAGTCGCGTGTCGAGGTCGCGCAGCGCGTGCACGGTGTGCGGGCCGCGGCCGTAGGTCCGGGTGACCCGGTCGAGTTCGAGGATGGCTTCCATACCATCGACCGTACGAATCCGCTAGTCAGCGGCGCGATGGGGCGGGCACCCGAGTATGGGGGTCGGATATTCCGAACCCTGCGGGCGGCCGTGGCCGTGTCAGGCGGCCTGACCGAAGCCTTCGGCGGTCACGTTGCCGTCGCGGAGCTGGGTGAAGTCGGCGTCCAGCTTCGGGCCGTACGCGTCGGGCTGGATGCCGAGCTCGTGGGCGGAGTACTCGCCGAACCGGTTGATGTGCTCGGTCAAGTACGGCGAGATGTGGGCCAGGTCCTCAGGCTCGATCGTCCAGCCCTCTTCCAGGAGCTGGCGGACGATCTCCGCGATGTCCGGGGCGTTGTGAAAAGTGACCGCGTTGGTGAGCAGGGCGTCGGCTCTGCATACGTACGTTGACGGCCGGGCGCCGCGGGGAATTCCGCGGGGGTCGGCCGTCGTCGTACGCGGTGTCATCGTGTGGCCCTGCGGGGGAAGCCGAGGGCCACCACGGCCGTCAGGGCGATGCCCGCCGTTGCCACGAAGAGGGCGGTGCGCGTGCCGTCCACCGTGGCCGCCGCCGAGGTGTGCTCGCCGAGGCCCGCAATGCCGACCAGGACCGCCAGGCCCACCGCGCCGCCGACCTGCTGGGCCGTGGACGCCATGCCGGAGGCGATGCCCTGCTCGCGGCCCGCGATGCCCGCGGCGGCGGCGCCGAACATCAGGGTGTAGCCCGCCCCTTGGCCGAGGCCGAGGACCAGGAAGCCTGGGATCAGCGCGGCGTATGAGCCGTCGGCGGCCATGGCGAGGGCCACCATCGCCGTGCCCGCCGCGCCGAGCGCAAGGCTGCCGGTCATCGCCGTGCGGGTGCCGAGCCGCGTGGTGATCCGGCCCGCGAGTAGCGAGCCCGCGGTGATCGCCAGCATCGGGACGAGGTAGGCGAGGCCGGTGCGCAAGGCGTCGTAGCCGAGCACGTTCTGGAAATAGACGGTGAGGAAGTACGCGAGGCTGCCGAGCGTAGCCATGTAGAGGAACGTCACGGCCATGCCGGTGCGCAGGCCGCGGCCACGGAGCAGCCGCAGGGGCATCAGGGGGTCGCGGGTGCGGGCCTCGATGAGGAGGAAGGTGGCCAGCAGGGTCGCGCCCGCCGCCGCGGAGAACGCGACCGTCGCGGACAGCCAGCCCGACTTCGGGCCCTGGACCAGGGCGACGACCAGGCCCGTGACGCCGAGCGTGGAGGTCAGGGCGCCGGGCAGGTCGATCCGGCGGCCAGCCCGCCGAGCGGTGCCCGGGGTGATGAGGTGGAAGGCGGCCTCCACCGCGATCAGGGCCAGCGGGACATTGACGTACAGCACCGAGCGCCAGCCGAAGAGTTGAGTCAGTACGCCGCCGAGGAGTGCGCCCACGATGAGTCCGCTGCCGCCCGCCGCGCCCCACACCGAGTAGGCGCGGTTGCGCTCGCGGCCCTCCGCGAAGAGCGTGCCGACGAGGGTGAGCGTTGCAGGGAAGAGGAACGCGCCGCCGATGCCCTGTACGGCGCGGGCCGCGATCAGCAGGCTGGGTCCTGTGGCTAGGCCGCCTGCCAGCGACGAGACCCCGTACAGGCTCAGTCCGAGCACGAACGTGCGGCGTGGGCCGAACAGGTCGCAGGCACGGCCGCCGAGAAGCAGGAAGCCGCCGAAGGAGACGGCGTACGCGCTGATCACCCACTGGAGGTGCTGCGCGGAGAAGCCCAGGCCCCTGCCGATCTGGGGTAGCGCCACATAAACGATGTTGTAGTCGACGGAGATGATCAGTTGGGCAAAGGCGAGGAGGGCGAGGGTCGCGGCGCTCGCCCTCCCGCGCCGTGCGAGGGCGGTGAGGGCCGGGCGTGGGTCGGCCGCCGTCTCCAGGGTCGCCATCAGTGGGCCACCCTCTTGTCCTCGCCCGCGACCTTGGCGGTGCTCAGGGCGATGCGGTTCCAGGTGTTGATGGTGAAGATCAGGGCGAGGATACGGGCCAGTTCCGGCTCGTCGAAGTGACGGGCGGCCTGCGCGTAGACGTCGTCGGGGACGCCGCCGTGGGAGACGAGAGTGACGGCCTCGGTCAGGGCGAGGGCGGCCTGCTCCTTCTCCGTGAAGAAGTTACGGGCCTCGCGCCACACGCCGATCATGTGCAGCCGGGCCTCGTCCTCGCCGGCCTTGCGGGCGTCGGAGGTGTGCATGTGGAGGCAGTAGGCGCAGCCGTTGAGGAGCGAGGCGCGAATCTGGATCAGCTCGACCAGGGCCGGGTCGAGGCCGTCGCGGGCGGCGGCGTCGAAGCCGATAAGGGCCTTGAACGCCTTGGGGGCGGCCTTGGCGAAGTTGATGCGCGGGGCGTGGCCGTGAGCGGTGGCGGGTGTGTGGCGAGCGGTCTGAGTGGTGTGCGCGTTGTCCGTCATGACCATGAATCTAGGGCCGGGAAAGACCTCGGGTAAGGTTCATTCTCATGCCGGAATCATGGGTCAATTTGGCGGAGCGTATCGGCAGTGACCTGCACGTGGACCTGTCCGGTCCCGGCAGTCGTCGCGCCGTTCTCATCCGCGCGCTGCGGGACGCCGTGCGCGAGGGGTGGCTCGCGCCGGGCACCCGCCTGCCGCCCTACCGCTCACTCGCCGCCGACCTGGGTCTGGCCCGCAACACGGTCGCCGACGCCTACGCCGAACTGGTCGCCGAGGGCTGGCTGACCGCGCGCCAGGGCTCCGGGACCCGGGTGGCGGAACGTGCCGCGCCGCCCAAGCGCGCCCGGAAGCCGAAGCCCGCTCCCGTGCGGCCCGCCACCCCCGCGCACAACCTGCGCCAGGGCACTCCGGAGACCGCCTCCTTCCCCCGCACGGCCTGGCTCGCGGCCGCCCGGCGCGCGCTGAGCGCCGCACCCGACGAGGCCTTCGGGCCCGGCGATCCCCGCGGCCGCATCGAGCTGCGCCGCGCGCTCACCGACTATCTGGCGCGCGCTCGTGGGGTGCGCGTCGACCCCGAGCGGATCGTGGTGTGCTCCGGCTTCGCGCACGCGCTGCGGCTGCTGTTCGATGGTTCGCGTGGCGCGGGCGGCGGGGCGCTGCGCGGTCCCTTCGCCGTGGAGTCGTACGGGCTCCGCTTCCACAGCGAGATCCTGGAGGGCTCAGGCGTACAGACGGTGCCGCTGGACCTGGACGAACAGGGCGCCCGCGTCGAGGAGTTGATCGAGGAACCACGGATACGCGGCGTACTGCTCACGCCCGCACACCAGTTTCCGACTGGCGGCCCGCTGCACCCGGCCCGGCGCGCCGCGGTCATCGACTGGGCCCGCACCAGTGGCGGCCTGGTCCTCGAGGACGACTACGACGGGGAGTTCCGCTACGACCGCGTGCCCGTCGGCGCCGTGCAGGGCCTGGACCCCGAACGGGTCGTCTACCTCGGCTCGGTCAGCAAAAGCCTGTCCCCCGCGGTGCGCATCGGCTGGATGGTGCTGCCCATGCAGCTTGTCGACGGCGTGCTCGCCGCCAAGGGCAAGCGGGAGGCGTGGGCGAGCGTCCTCGACCAGCTCACGCTCGCCGACTTCATCGCCTCCGGGCAGTACGACCGTCACATCCGCCGGATGCGGCAGCGCTACCGGCACCGCCGCGACCAGCTCGTCACCGCCCTCGCCGAACGGGCCCCGCACATCACGGCCACCGGCATCGCGGCGGGACTGCATGCGGTCCTTCGGCTGCCGCCCGGCACGGAGGCGTCCGCGGTCAAGGCCGCGTCCTGGCAGGGGATCGCGCTGGACGGCCTCGCCGAGTTCCGGCACCCACGGGCCGCGATGCCGGCGGGGGACGGTCTGGTCATCGGGTACTCGACGCCAGCGGAACACGCGTACGGGGCGGCGGTCGAAGCGCTACTCCGGGCCCTGCCACCCTCCGAGGCCTCCTCCGAAAGCCCTTCCAGGTGACCGACGTCCCTGCGGATCACGCCTTCCGTCAGTCCCGCCGAGGCTCGCGCGCGGACGACCCCGGACAGCACGTCGGTCTCGAACTGCTCCAGCTCCTCCGCCGTGGCCAGCGGCCGCACATCGCGCGGGTCCCGTACGACAGCCAGTGCCAACCCAAGCCCCCTCACCTTCACCCTGACCCCGCGACCGTCGGAAAGGCCATCACCGCTCTGGCTGTCGCCGACCGCCTGCCCGATCTGCCAGGGGGCAGCCGAGCCTGCTGGCGTGCAACAGCGCATCGGCCGCCTGATCGTCTCCCTGGACAGGGCCGTGCTGTTCGTCGTCGGCCCAATCGGTAGCCGGCCGCCGTCGCCAGACATCCGATGATCGCCGGGCGCACTGCCTGGCCTCGCCCTATAAGGCGTTGTCCAGCGTCAGGGCGAGCTCGGCGATCCGCCACCTACCGTCGGACCGTCGCAGGCTGAACGTGTAGACCCCGGTCGAGATCATCTGGATGCTCTCGCCGGTGTTCCTCGTCTGCAGCAGATAGGCCCGCACCTCGGCGGTGGCTGCGTCCGTCGTCGTGACCACGACGTTGCCGAGGTGGTGCCGCACCCTTCCGGTCTGGGCCGTGTGCCCGTCACGGATGAAGTCGAGCACCGCCGCGCGTCCGGCGACCGGGCCGAGCATCACCTGTCCGGGCATCGTAAAGGTCCAGGTGGTGTCTTCGGTCAGGACCGTTTCCAGCTGCGGCACATTCAGCTCGTCCAGGGCGTGGGCGTAGTTCGCCACCGCCTGCTGGAGTTCGGCGATCACGAGGCCACCGTCAGCACGATCTTGCCTTGGATGTGGCCCTGCGCGGCTCGCGTGTGTGCGCTGACCGCTTCGGACAGCTGGTAGGTGCTGTCCACCCCGACCTTGAGTTGGCCCTCGTCGAACAGGCGCCCGATCTCGGCAAGCTGGGGGCCGTTGGAACGTACCTGAATGTTCGAGACGGTGATGTCCAGACGCGCCGTCTCTTCCGGGTCGTACTGAGCGAAGAACACCGGAAGCATGGTGCCTCCGCGCTTGAGCACGGTCAGGAAGCGTGGGCTGTCCGGGCCGCCGACGGTGTCGATCACCAGGTCGACACCGCTGACCACGTCCGCGGCCTGCGTCGTGGTGTAGTCGATGAACTCATCGGCGCCGAGCTTGCGCAGGAACTGCTCGTGCCGGCTTGAGGCCACCGCGATGACGTGTGCCCCCTTCCATTTCGCCAATTGCACCGCGAAGTGGCCCACTCCACCGGCGGCCCCGTTGACCAGCACGGTCAGCCCTGGCGTGATCGGCACCGGCTGGTGCACCTGGCCGGTGAAAGGAGACGGCACGTCGTGGCCGAGATCAACCAGGTACTGCCAGGCCGTAAGCACGGCCATCGGCGCCCCAGCCGCCTGCACGTGGTCGATACCGGTCGGCTTGTGAGCCAGGTCAGAAGCCGGCGCGGCCACGTACTGGGCGTACGTCCGGCCGTCGAATCCGGGGAACCGCAGCATGCCGAAGACCTCGTCACCGACGGCGAACCCCTGCACGTCCGGAGCGACCGCCTGGACCACGCCCGACATGTCCGTTCCAGGGGTCAGGGGGAACTCCAGCGCCGGCCTCATCTCGACCGGCATGACCTTCATCCCCTCACGCAGGTACCAGTCCGGCGAGTTGATGCCCGCCGCGTGCACCCGGACGAGCACCTCGCCCGGGCCGATCTCGGGAACCGGCACCTCGTCGTACTGCAGAACTTCCGGCCCGCCCGCTTCGTGGAACTGGATCGCCTTCATCGCGCCTGTCGCTTTCTCGGGGAAACGTTGCTCCTTCAGTCAAGGCCCGGGACGGCATGGCCGTCCAAGACCGGTTCGGCAACCTGATCATTCCGAAACGGCATGACACGTACCGTGTAAGGGTGAACGATCTCGGACAGGACCTTGAACTGCGGCTCGTGCGCTACTTCACCGTGGTGGCGGCGCACCAGCACTTCGGCCGGGCCGCCGCCGACCTGCACGTAGCCCAGCCGGCGCTGAGCCGTCAGATCCAACGGCTCGAGAAATATCTCGGCACACGACTGTTGGACCGCACCCCCCAGGGCACCCGGCTCACTCCGGCCGGCCAGACGTTCCTCCCCCGGGCCCAAGCCTTGCTGCAGGCCGCCCGTCAGGCCGAGTTGGCCGTGCGTGAACAAGCCCAGACCGAACGAATCGCCATCGGCTACGTCGAAGACCTGGTGATCACTGCCGCCGTGCGGGAACTGCGCCGCCGTTACCCCGACGCCGAGATCGCCACCCGGCATCTGAACTGCCGCGACGTCGGGGCACTGTCCGACAAGCGCGTCGACGCCCTGGTCGCGCGGGCCCCGCTGCCGTTCGCCGACGACGACGTGTTCACCACCCCGCTGTACGAGGAGCCCCGGATGCTCGTGGTCCCGCGCGGCCATCCCTTGGCCGACCGCGCGTCGGTGACCGCGGAAGAACTGGCCGGCGAAGAGGCGGCGCCGTGCGCGTTCGAGACCGCAGACTGGGCTTCCTACCGGATCCTCGGGGCTGGCGTGCCGCCGATCGAGAGTTACGAGGACAAGCTCGAACTCGTCGCAAGTGGCAGGGCCATCGCCGTGCTACCGGTCGGCGATCGGCGTAGCTCACTGCGTCCCAACCTCGTCACCGTCCCGGTCGAGGGCGCTCCCCCCAGCCGGGTCGTCCTGGTCAGCCGCGAGGGCGACCCGAATCCGATGATCAGGAATCTCCGGCTGGCTGCCAAGGCCGTCCTGACCGCCCCGGCACCCTGACCGGGACCAGGTCGGGCGATGACCATGGGCGGCAGGTCTCCCACGGCCTCCGAGTGGAGTTCCGCCGGCTCACCGCAGGCTGAACACCGCTCGAAAAAGGAACTGCCCGTCTTGTCGGCAACTGCTCTCGGGAAACGACCACGGCCTGTGCTCTCCTCGTAGAGGGCACAGCATCCCGCGACGGACGTCCCCACCACTGACCAGGGCGGATACCCGCAGACGACACCTGTCCGTAGCTATACGAGAACCGGGCCTGGTTGACGGCAACGTCAGGGGAGGGCCTGGCCAGCGCGGCCCTCGTGGTCAGCGGCTGGTGAGGGCGTCCGTCTCAGCGGCGTAGAGGCGGGCCGGGTCGAACCCCATGCCGGCGAAGTGGCCGGCGAGTTCCAGGGACAGCACGCCGTGCAGGCGGGTCCAGACGGTCAAGGCGTGACTGAGTGCCGACGGCGGCGCCGGGTGGTCGCCGGCCCATGCGCGGTGGTCGGCAAGGTGGTCGTCGAGGGCTGTTGCGGCGATGGCGGGCGTCCCGGCGGCGGTGCAGGCGTCGACGAGGACGGCCATGATCTCGGAGGCGATCCGGGTGGTGTCCTGGGGCGCCTGGTAGCCGGGCACGGGCGTGCCGTAGACCAGGAGGTACCGCTGGGGGTCGTCGAGCGCCCAGCCCCGCAGGACATGGGCCAGGTCCGCCAGGTCGGCGCCGACCCGGGCGCGGGCGTGGAAGGCGTCGGCGAGGCTGCGGTAGGCGTCCGTGATGAGCTCGGTGATCAATTCGTCGCGGTTGGCGTAGTACCGGTAGAGGGCGGGACCGCTCATGCCCATCTGCTTGGCGATGGCGTTAAGGGACAGCACCGAGGCCCCGGCGGTGGCGATCTGCTCCCACGCGTGCTTCTTGATCTCCTCCCGCACCTGGGCGCGGTAGCGCTCCCGAGGAGTTCTCGCGTCCGACTCGGCCACTGCTGCCTCCAGGCCTCGGTCAGCCATGGCGCCGACGTTGAGTTAGAGGTTATCACTCTTCTTCTTGCCTCTCGCGGAAGAGTGAGTTATAACTTCTAGCGAACGCAACAAGCTCTTCGAAGGGAGGCCGGTCATGGAGACCGACCGCATGATCCAGGTCGTTCTGCCCGGCGTCGTGGCGCCGGAGGGACTGGAGATCCGCCACGGACGCGTGCCGCAGGCCGGCCACGGGCAGATCGTCGTCGAGATGGAGGCGAGCGGCGTCTCGTTCGCCGAGCAGCAGATGCGCCGCGGTCGGTACTACGACCAGCCGCCCTTCCCCTTCGTCCCCGGGTACGACCTGGTGGGCCGGGTGCTGGCCACCGGCGACGGCGTCGACCCGGGGCTGACCGGGCGGCGGGTCGCCGCGCTGGTGAAGGTCGGCGGGTGGTCCAGCCACACGGTGCTCGACGCGGCGGACGCGGTCGAGGTCCCAGAGGGGCTCACCGCCGCCGAGGCGGAGACCGTCGTGGTCAACGGCATCACCGCCTGGCAGATGCTGCACCGCCGGGCGCGGGTACGGGCGGGGCAGACCGTCCTGGTCCACGGCGCCAGCGGCGGAGTGGGCTCCGTCCTCGTCCAGCTCGCCCGGGCGGCCGGCGCGACCGTGATCGGCACGGCGTCCGCCCGCCACCACGACGCCCTGCGGGAGCTCGGCGTGATCCCCGTCGACTACCGCGCAGGGAACGTCGCCTCCCGGGTCCGGGAGCTGGCGCCCGGCGGCGTGGACGCGGTCTTCGACCACGTCGGCGGCCGCAGCGTCATCGACTCCTGGCACCTGCTCGCCCCCGGCGGCACGCTCGTCGCCTACGGCAGCGCCTCCACCCGCGACGACACCGGCTCCAAGCAGTGGCCGGTCCTGAAGATCCTCGCCCGCACCTGGCTCTGGAACACCCTCCCCAACGGCCGGCGCGCGTACTTCTACAACATCTGGGCCGGCCGCGCCCTGAGCAAGGACCGCTTCCGCGCCCAACTGCGCACCGACCTCACGGAGGTGTTCGCCGCTCTGCGCCGTGGTGACGTCACCGCCCGCATCGCCGCCCGACTCCCGCTCACCCAGGCCGCCGAAGCCCTGCGCCTGGCGGAGTCCGGCACCGTCACCGGCAAGATCGTCCTGACGCCCTGAGCCCCGGCCCGCACCGGCCGCCAGTGACCTGCCACCGAGGCCCGACTCCACGCACGCGCGACCGGTCACGTCGAAGCCGGTGCCCCGCCCACCGGCCCACCGCGTCATTCCGAAGGAATGCGAAACTCGAATTCGGGACGGTCCCACGGCACGGCGGGCGGGTTCGCGAACGCGGTCCCGGTCCGCACCGCGCCGACGCGGTGGTAGAAGTCCTCGGCGGGAAGGTGCGACACGACCTTGAGACGGTCGATCCCGGCAGCACGGGCCTCGGACTGCATGTGCGCGACGAGCAGCCGTCCAATACCCCGTCCCTGCACTTCGTCGGCGACGAACAGCAGGTCGAGCTCCGGTGGAGCGAGGACGAGCGAGTAGAACCCGAGGACCCGGCCACCGTGCTCGTCGGCGCCGACGGCCACAAAGACTCGGTGGGCCTCGATGTAATCAGGACCGACCCGGTAGCCCGCGACTGCGGCTGCGTACTTGCCCTCGTAGGCTCCTGAGCCACGCACGAGCCGCGTGAGCCGTTTGGCATCCCGCGCGACGGCCCTCCGTATCGTGATCAGCTGGCTGATCGGGGAAGTGCGTGAACTCATCGCGAGAGTATTTCGCACCGGGGAGTGCCTTCGTGCGGCGGGTCGGTTGAGCCACGCCCTCACCGTCCCCCTACAGGCCAGGCGCGCGGCGCCCCGGAGTTCACCCCTGGGAACCGGCGTCGGCCCAGATCACGCGCATCTCGGCCGACGACTCCATCAGCTCCCCGAGGGTTCCGACGGCTTCCACCCGGCCGTCCTTGAGCACCACGATCCGGTCGGCGGCGCGCAGCAGCGCCGGACGGTGGGACACCGCGAGCACGGTGCGGGTCGAGTGCAGCAGCCTGTCCCACAGACGTTGTTCGGTGGGAGGGTCCAGGGCGCTGGAGACGTCGTCCAGCACCAGGAGGTCGGGGCTGCCGGCCATCATCCTGGCGATGGCCGTCCGCTGGGCCTGCCCGCCGGACAGCCGGAGCCCGCGAGGGCCCACGACGGTCCCGGCCCCGTCCCTCATCACCGCGAGATCGGCTTCCAGCACAGCGGTACGCACGGCCGTGTCGAAGACCTCGTCGCCGGCCTCGCCGCCCTGGCGCCCCAGCAGCACGTTGTCGCGCACCGTCCCGCTGAACAGGCGTGGGACCTGCGGCGTGTAGCCGCAGCGCGGTGGCACCAGGAAGGACGACGGGTCCGCGACCGGCTCCCCGTTCCACAGCACGGTGCCCCGGTCGCGGGGTAGCAGTCCGAGGATCGCCCGGATCAGGGTCGTCTTCCCGGCACCGACCCGGCCGGTGATGACGGTGATCGTGTGCCGTTCGACGGTCAGGTCCACGTCCTCGACCCCGTGGTCGGTTCCCGGGTGGCGCGCGGTCAGCCCCCGGACGGTGAGCTCCTGCAGGCCGGGATCGGGCTCGCGGGGCGTCGGCAAGTGCCCTTCCGTGCCGGAGGGTTCCGCCGTCTGAAGGGCGGGGCGCAGCCTGCCGCCGAGGTAGTCGGCGATCCGGCCGAGGGCCACCGCGACGCGCTGCAGCAGGACGGACAGCATGCCGATCGAGGCCAGGGCCTCCGTCAGGATCTGCAGGTAGAAGGTGAACAGCGCGAGCTCACCGACGCTGAAGGCGCCGCTTTGGATGCGTCCCGCGGTCAGCAGCAGCACCACGCCGATCCCGAGCGGAGCCGCGTTGCCGATCACGGAGCGCTGGGCCGCGGCGTACAGTTCCTCCCGCACGGCCTTCTGGGCCCGCGCCCCGTTGAGACGGCCGATGTGCGCGGTCACCTGTGGCTCGGCGGCCGCCGCCTGTACGGCGCCGACGGCCTCGACCATCTCGCGCAGTACGCCGGTCACCTTCGCCGACGCCTCGCGTGTGGCGCGGCGGTAGCGCAGGAACCGGCTGTGAGCCACCACCGTGGCCAGCGTGATGAGGACCAGCAGGCTCAGCAGCGCGACGGTGACCAGGGGATCGATCCGCATCATCACGGTGACCGACCCCACGACGAACAGCCAGTGGGCGAGATTGGTCGGAGCCCAGGCGACGAAGAAGCCCGTCTCGTCGACGTCCTCGCCGACCGTCGCCAGCGCCTGGCCGTGAGGAGTCCGGGCCGTTGCCTCCGGCCTGCGCAGCGCCGTGTCGAGCAGAGCGTGCCTCAGTCGCGCCTCCGTGCCGTACTGGATCCGCGGCTCCAGCTTGTTGATCATCAGGCCGAACTGGAGGAACAACCGCCCGGCCTCGATCGCGGCGACCAGGGCGATGATCGCCCATACGTCCCCGCCCGCGCCCAGTTCGTCGAACAGCCACTGGAACAGCAGCCCCACCACGAGAGTCGCGGCGCGCAGCAGGACCCACAGACCGGTGAGGATCCAATAGGCGCGTGCCGAGCCGCGCAGCGCGTCGGCGAGCCTGCCGAACACGGACTGATTCCCGGCGTGTGTCATCCACCCGTTCCCCTGCTGGTGGCGCCCTCAGCGGGTGCCTTCGGCCGTATGGAGGAGGTCGTGAAATCGCGACATGGGGTCGGCCGCGAGGACCGTCCGCTCGCCGTGCTCGGCCACGGATCCGTCGTCGAGGACCAGGACCCGGTCCACATGTCGGAGCAGGTGCGGGCGGTGTTCCACCACGACGGCCGTGCGGCCCCGCAGCAGACGCTCCAACGCCGGTCTGAGGAGGCGCTCGGTGTGCGGATCCAGCCGTGCCGTGGGCTCATCCATCAGGACCAGCCCGGGGTCCCGGAGGAACACCCTGGCCAGCGCGAGCTTCTGCTCCTCGCCGGCGGACATGCCTCGGGCGCCGGAGCCGAGCACCGTCTCCAGACCGTCGGGCAGGTCACGCACCCAGGGGGCCAGGCCGGCCTCGCCGAGCGCGGCCAGCAGCCGGTCGTCGTCCACGGAGGAGTCGAAGAAGGTGAGGTTGTCGCGCAAGGACGCGTGGAAGACCTGGACTTCCTGCGTGACCAGTGCGACCCGTTCGCGCAGCGCCCGGATGTCCATGGCCCGCAGGTCCACGCCGCCGACCGATACCGCGCCGCCCACCGGCTGGTGCAGTCCGAACAGCAGCCGTACGACCGTGGACTTGCCGCTGCCGGTCTGGCCGACCACTCCCAGCCGTTCGCCGGGACGCACGGTGAACGAGACGCCGCGCAGCACCGGTTCGCCCGGCTCGTAGCAGAAGGAGACCTGGTCGAAGCCGACGTCCGGACGCCGTCGCGGCAGGGCGGCCGTTCCCTGGTGGGTCTGCGGGTCCTCCTGCTCGAGCAGCTCCTGGAGGCGGCCGACGCCCGCGGCGGCGTCCTCCAGTTCCCTGAAGCGCGTGGTGATGTTGAGCAGGGGGCGGCGCAGCAGCATCGCGTAGGACAGCGAGGCGAAGGCGGTGCCGGTGGAGAGCCGTCCCTGCCCGTGCAGCCAGGCGCTGACCGCCAGGGCCAGCACCACGCTGACGGCTGACAGGCCCTGGACCGTCGCGGGCCAGCGGATCGACGCCTGGGCGGCCTGCCGGGCCCGCCGGTACAGCTCGCTCTGCCGGTGTTCGAGCTCCCGCAGGGTGTAGCGCGCGGCACCGTTGGCGCGCAGCTCCTCGGCCGCCGCGAGCCGCTCCTCGAGGAAGCCCTGGAGGTCCGCCGCGACCGTCTGCCGTGCCGTGACGAAGGGCATGGCACGGCCCACCAGCCTGCGCAGCAGCAGGAGGGTCCCGGCGGCGAACGGGGCGAACACCAGAGCCAGTCGCCACTCCATGTGGAACAGGGCCAGCAGGATTCCGGCGACGAGCAGTGCCTGCGCCACCAGTTCGACGACGAGTGTCGACATGACCGCGGTGAGCCGGCCCACGTCGCTGTCCATGCGCTGGACGAGTTCGCCCGGTGGGTGTCTGCGGTAGAAGGCCGGGGACCGGCGCAGGCAGTGTTCGACCAGGTCGGCGCGGAGGCGATTGGTGCTGCGCCAGGCGAGGCGCGAGGAGACGGCTTCGCTGCCGATGGTGACGACCAGCAGCCCGAGGGCGGCCGTCAGGACCCAGACGGCGACGACGAGCAGCGTTCGGCGGGTCTGTCCCGACAGTGCTCCGTCGATGAACTGCCGTAAGAGGTAGGGCGCCGCCAATTGCAGTCCGATGCCCAGGGGAACCAGCAGGGCGAGCAGTGTGAGGGCGGCCCGTTCGCCGCGCAGATAGCGCGCGAGTAAGGAAAGTTGCCGCAACGGACTGCCTGCCAACGTGTCCTCCCCCGGTTCGCCGGGACGGCGAAGGGCCCCAGCATAAATGCGCCCGGGCCTCTTGGGAATGTGACCTCAAGTCCCTTGCCGGGTGTCGTTGAACAGCATTGCTGGTGATCAATGCCGCTGTTAGGCTCCTCGGGCTTCTCGGCCCATGCAGGCATTTTCGTTCTCATGGGCCCGGTCAGTGGCTTTTCGGTGACCCGTCGCACCGTGCCGGCCGGGCGCCGAGGGCCAGGGTGAATCCGCCCGGAAATGGGCGTCAGTGGAAGAAGCACCTCGATCAGCCGGACATGAGCATCCCAAGGGGGTTTTGTGGCAGGCGACGTGCGCAGCACGGAATTATCGGGTGACCAGGTGGTGGTCACCGGTGCCGCGGGTTTCATCGGCTCACACCTGGTGGCAGAGCTGAGGCGGGCCGGTAAAGACGTCATCGCCGTGGACCGCAGGCCGGTTCGCGTCGATGACGGGAATGAGTCGCACCCCGCGGCAGGGGGACTTCACGTCATACGCGGTGACCTCGTCGGCTTGGATCTGACGGAGTGCCTGGAAAAGGCCTCGGCGGTTTTCCACTTGGCCGCGTTGCCCGGCGTCCGGCCGTCCTGGTCTCAATTCCCCGAGTATCTCCATTGCAATGTACTGGCCACCCAGAGACTGCTCGACGCCTGTGTGCGGGCCGGAGTCCCGCGCCTGGTCATGGCGTCGTCGTCCAGTGTCTACGGGGGCGCCGACGGGACGATGAACGAGGACGACCTGCCCCGTCCGCTCTCGCCCTACGGGGTGAGCAAGCTCGCCGCGGAACGGCTGGCTCTCGCCTTCGCCGCCCGCAAGGACGCCTCCTTGGCGGTCTCGGCCATGAGGTTCTTCACCGTCTACGGTCCCGGTCAGCGCCCGGACATGTTCATCTCCCGCCTGATCCGGGCGACCCTGCGGCAGGAGCCCATCGAGATCTACGGCGACGGAACGCAGATCCGCGACTTCATTCATGTGTCCGACGTCGTGCGCGCCCTGATCCTGGCCGGCACGGTCGGGCACGGCCGCAGCACCGTGCTGAACATCGGCACGGGAAGCGCCGCCTCGGTCAACGAAGTGGTGTCCCTCACCGCCGCGTTGACGGGAATGACCCCGCCTGCCGAGTACGGCGCCGCGCGCATCGGTGACGTCCGCTCGACCACCGCGGATGTCGGCCGTGCCCAACGGCAACTCGGGTTCACGGCGCTGACGGGACTGCGCGAGGGGCTCGCCACGCAGATCGAGTGGACCAGGCGGTCGCCGTCCCAGACCCCGCACGGCGCCGTTCCGGTCGCGGGGACGGCACCGGCGTCCCGGTCGTAGCCGCATGTGCGGTTTCGCCGGATTCACCGATCCTGCCCATGGGCGGGCAGCCTCCCAGGACACGGCCAGGCGCATGCTGGCCGCGGTGGCACACCGGGGTCCTGACGGCTCCGACTGGTGCCACCGTGACGGTGTCACCCTGGCGCACTGTGCCCTGACCTTCGTCGATCCGGAGCGCGGCACCCAGCCGTTCGTCTCCGCGTCCGGCTCCACCGTGGTCGTCTTCAACGGCGAGATCTACAACCATGCCGACCTGCGCGCGGAGATGCGGGCGGCGGGCGTCCGCCTGCGCACCGGCAGCGACACCGAGGTCCTGGTGGAGCTGTACGAGCTGTACGGGACACGCATGCTGGAGCGGCTGCGCGGCATGTTCGCCTTCGCCCTGCACGACGCACGGAGCGGGCGCACCGTGCTGGCCCGTGACCCGATGGGCAAGAAGCCTCTCTACTACGCCCGGGTGCGGGACGGGATCGCCTTCGCGTCCGAGCTGACCGCGCTGCTGCGGCATCCGCAGGTGTCGTCCACCCCCGATGTCGCGGCCCTCGCCGACTACTTGATGCTCCAGGCGTTCACCGCGCCCGCGTCGGCGGTGTCCGGGGTCCGCAAGGTTCGCCCCGGCACCTGTGTGACGTACGCCGACGGGGAGGTGCACGAGACGGAGTTCTGGCGGCCCCGCATCCACCCGGCCGCGAGCCCGGGGCGCAAGGAGGCCGCAAAGCGGTTCGAGGAACTCTTCCGGGCCGCTGTCGCACGGCGGGTCACCAGTACCGGTCACCGGCTCGGTGTGCTGCTCAGCGGCGGCCTGGACTCCAGTGCGGTCGCGGCGGTGGCCCAGGACCTGTCCCCGGGCCGGCCGGTGCCGACCTTCAGCGCGGGGTTCGCGGACCCGGACTTCGACGAGAGCGGGCACGCCGAGGCGGTCGCCCGTCATCTCGGCACCGAGCACCACCTGGTGAGGATCGACGGCGCCGATCTCGCCGGGGTGGTCGAGGCCGAGTTCGCTTCGGCGGACGAGCCGTTGGCGGATCCGTCCCTGTTGCCGATGCGGTTGGTGTGCCGTCAGGCCCGCCGGCACGTCCGGGGAGTCCTCACCGGCGACGGTGCCGACGAACTCCTGCTCGGATACCGGTACTTCCAGGCCGAGCGGGTGATCGAGCTGTTGCTGCGGGTCCTGCCGGCGCCCGGGCTCGAGGCGCTGGCCGGGTTCCTGGTGCGCCGGCTGCCCGCCCGGTCCGGGAACCTGCCCGCGGCGGCCGCCCTGGGTCTGCTCGCCCGCGGCCTGCGTGCGGCCCCGGAACACCGCTTCTATCTCTCGACCGCACCTTTCGGACCGGGTGAACTGCGGCAACTGCTGCTTCCGGAGGCGCGCTCCGACCTGGCGGGGCACGACCCGTTCACGGAGATCGCCAGGCTGCTGGAGGGACAGAGCGGCCTGACGGGCGTCGAGCGCAGCCAGGTCGCCGTCTTCACCCACTTCCTGCGCGACGTCGTCCTGACCAAGACCGACCGGGGCAGCATGCGCAGCGCGCTCGAACTGCGCTCCCCGTTCCTCGACCTGGACCTGGTCGAATACTGCAACTCCCTGCCCACCAGCCTGAAACTGCGCCGGTTCACCGGCAAGTTCCTGCTCCGCGAGGTGGCCGCCGGCTGGCTGCCCCCGACCGTCGTACGGCGTACCAAGCTGGGCTTCAGGGCACCGCTGGCCGCTCTGCTGCGCGGTGAGCTGCGGCCCTTGCTCCTGGACACCCTCTCCGGCGCCGCGCTGCGCCGTGGCGGGCTGTTCGACGCCCAGGCCGTGCAAAAACTCACCGACGATCACCTCACCGGCCGTCGGGAGGTGTCCCGCAAGCTGTGGGCGCTGCTGGTCTACCAACTCTGGTTCGAGAACCTGACGGCCGGTCGGCACACCTCGACATCCCCTGCCTGTCCGGCCCACTTCTAGGAGATCCGACGATGGCTCCTGTCCGTCCGCACATCCAGGTGCTCTCCCCACGCACCTGGGGGGAGTTCGGCAACTATCTCGCCGCGACCCGCTTCTCACGCGTCCTTGGCGGCGTGGTGGACGCGGAGGTGACCCTGCTGGAGGCCGAACCGATTCTGCCGTGGATCGGCGAGGCCGGCGCGGAGATCCGCGCGATCTCGCTGGAGAGCCCCGACGCCACGGTGCGCAACGCGCGGTACATGGCGCTCATGGCCCGGCTCCAGGAACGCTTCCCCGAGGGGTTCGAGGCCCACCCGACCCCCGCCCAGGAGGCGGCCATCGAGCCGCTCACCGAACACCTGCGCGCCACGGCACCGGACGTCGTGGTCGGCACCAAGGGGTTCGTGGCCCGGCTGTGCGCCGCCGCCGTCCGGCTGGCCGGGTCCCGTACCCGCGTCGTCAGCCATGTCACCAACCCCGGCCTGCTGCACCTGCCGTTGCACCGCAGCAGGTACCCGGACCTCACGCTCGTCGGCTTCCCTCACGCGAAGGACCACCTCGTCGCGACGGCCGGCTGCGACCCGGAGCGCGTCCGGACGGTGGGCCCGCTCGTCGCCCAGCACGATCTGCGGGACTTCATGACCAGCGAGTCGGTCACGTCCGACACCGGCCCCTGGGGTGACGACCTGGGCCCGGACCGTCCCCGTGTCCTCGTCTTCTCCAACCGTGGCGGCGACACGTACCCGGAACTGATCAGGCGTCTGGCCCGTCGGCATCCCGACATCGACCTGGTGTTCGTCGGCTACGGCGACCCCGAACTCGCCCGCCGCGCGGCCTCGGACGCCGCTCGGGCCGGGGTGACCCACTGGCGGTTCCACAGTGTCCTGGCCCAGGCCGAGTACTTCGACTACATCCAGCGTGCCTCCAGGTCCCGGTACGGCCTGCTGATTTCGAAGGCCGGGCCCAACACCACCCTGGAGGCGGCCTACTTCGGCATACCCGTGCTCATGCTCGAGTCGGGGCTGCCGATGGAGCAGTGGGTTCCCGGGCTGATCCACCAGGAGGGCCTGGGCAGGGCTTGCGGCACCCCGGACGAGCTCTTCGGCACGGTGGACGAATGGCTCGGGCGCCCCGCGGCGATCGAGGTGCACAAGAAGGCCGCGCTCTCCTTCGCCGAGGCGGTGCTGGACCAGGACGCGGTGGCGGAGCGGATCGGTGCCGCCGTCCGGCCCCTGCTGGAGGCGCCGTGAGCCCGGGGAGGCCGGCCGCGCCGCGGATCGTGCTGGTCTCGGGACCGGACGGCGTGCGGGCGGAAGGGGACAAGGAGATCCGGCTCGGGCACCCCCTCACGGGTGACCACCTGGACCCGGGCCCGCCCGCCGAGGGGGTCTTCGCCGGGTGGGCCTGGAACGGTGAGCGCCTGCTGGCCCGCAACGACCGCTACGGCATCCAGCCGCTGTTCTACCGGGCGGACGCCACCTCGTTGCGGCTGTCCCCCGATCCGCTGGCGCTGCTGCCGGACGACCGGCCCGCCGAGCTGGATCACGACGCCCTCGCCGTCTTCGTACGGCTCGGGTTCTTCCTCGGCGAGGACACCTGTTTCGCCGGTGTCCGCGCCCTGCCTCCGGCAGCCACGATGACCTGGGACGGCAGCGGGTTGTGGCTGCGGTCGCAGGCGCAACGGCCGTCCGGGGCGGTACCGCTGACCCGGGCCCAGGCCGTCGACGGCTTCGTCGACCTGTTCCGGGAGGCCGTCACCCGCCGGCTGCCCGGCGAGCCGTACGACCTGCCGCTGAGCGGCGGCCGGGACTCCCGCCACATCCTGCTGGAGCTGTGCCGCCAGGGCGCGCCGCCCAGGCTCTGTGTCAGTGGTGCCAAGTTCCCGCCCGACCCGGGCGCCGACGCGCGGGTGGCGGCCGGGCTGGCCGGCCGGCTGGGCCTGCCCCATGCCGTCGTCCCTCGGCCCCGTGCCCAGTTCCGGGCGGAGCTCGCCGCGCTGACGGGGCAGGGCATGGGCACCCTGGACGGTGCGTGGGCGCAGCCGGTGCTGGCCCACCTGAGCCGGCACAGCCGCCTCTCGTACGACGGCCTGGGCGGCGGTGAGCTGTCCCAGAACGAGAGCGTCGGTTTCATCCGCGGCACCCCGTACGATCCGGCGGATCTGCCCGCTCTGGCCGACCGGTTGCTGAACGCCGAACGGCTCGGTCCTCATGTGGAACACCTGCTCGGCCCGCACACAGCAGTCCTGTGGAGCAGGGAGCGGGCCCGGCAGCGCCTGGTCACCGAGCTCGCCCGGCACGCGGACGCGGCCCTTCCGCTCGGCAGCTTCTACTTCTGGAACCGGACCCGGCGCTCCCTCGCGCTGGCTCCGTTCGCCCTCGGGGACCCCCGCCTGCTCCTGCACACGCCGTATCTCGACCACGCCCTGTTCGACCACCTCAGCACGGTGCCCGCCCACTTCCTTGCCGAGGGGACCTTCCACGACCAGGCGCTGCGCACGGCGTTTCCCGAGCACGCGGATCTCGGTTTCGCGTCGGCGATCCCCCAGCGGCACGGGCCGGTCCTGGTCGCGCACCGGCTGCGGTACCTGCTGCGGTTCCTCGCCCACGCGCTGACCACGGAGCGGGGCTGGTGGCGCAGCCCGGAAAGGTATCTGCAGCGGCTGCTGGCCGCGGGCCGGGGCCCCGGGGCGCCGCAGCGCGTGAGCCGGCTGCAGCCGCTGGCGCTCTACCTGCTGACGTTGGAGACCGTCGCCCGGCACGGCACGGGCGGTGGTCACTAGGGCCCGTTCCATGCCTTCGCACCCCATGTGGACATCACCCCGCAGGAAGCAGAGGGAGGACACCGAATGCGCAAGACACTGCCCGTGATCAGCACGGGCATCCCGTCCGGAGCCTCGGGCGGGTGCTCGACGCCCCAGCCGTCGCCGGCCCGCCCCGGGATACCACGGTGGCGCAAGCGCACGTTGCGCATCGCCCTGGTCCGTCATCACGACCTGTGCCTGAACACCCGCCAGATCACGCGCGTCCAGAAGCGTGCCGGCGTACTGCCCCACCTCGGCCTGGGATACATCCACCGGGCACTGAAGTCGGCCGGGTTCCACCAGGTCATCCAGGTCGACACCCCGGCCCTCGGGCTGGACAGCGAGGGACTGCGCAAGCTGCTCGCCGACTTCGGCCCCGACCTGGTCGGGGTGAGCACGACGACGCCGGGCCTCCCGGGCGCCCTCGAGGCGTGCCAGGCGGCCAAGACCACCGGGGCCAAGGTCATCCTGGGCGGGCCGCACACCGAGGTGTACGCGAGCGAGAACCTCGTCCACGACTGCATCGACTACGTCGGCGTGGGCGAAGGCATCACCATCATGCAGGAGCTGGCCGAGGCGCTCGAGCAGGGCGAGAAACCGGAGGGCATACGGGGACTGGTGACCCGGGAGCACGACGGCGGCGCCGCACCCATGGTGAACCTGGAGGACGTGGGCTGGCCGGTACGCGACGGCCTCCCGACGGACAGCTACTACTCGATCATGGCGCCCCGCCCGTTCACCACCATGATCTCCAGCCGGGGCTGCCCCTTCAAGTGCAGCTTCTGCTTCAAGCAGGCGGTGGACAAGAAGTCCATGTACCGCAGCCCCGAGGACGTGGTGGGCGAGATGACGGAGCTCAAGGAGCGGTGGGGGGTGAAGGAGATCATGTTCTACGACGACGTGTTCACCCTGCATCGCGGCCGCGTACGCGAGATCTGCGCCCTGATCGGCGACACCGGGCTCAAGGTCCGCTGGGAGGCGCCCACCCGGGTCGACCTGGTGCCCGAACCGCTGCTGAAGGCGATGGCCGGGGCCGGCTGCGTGCGCCTGCGGTTCGGCATCGAGCACGGCGACTCCGGCATTCTCCAGCGGATGCGCAAGGAGAGCGACATCCAGAAGATCGAGACGGCTGTCACCTCGGCCCACGAGGCCGGCATCAAGGGTTTCGGCTACTTCATCGTCGGCTGGCTCGGGGAGACAAAGGAAGAGTTCCGCCGCACCGTCGACCTCGCCTGTCGCCTGCCGCTGGACTACGCCAGCTTCTACACGGCGACGCCGCTGCCGGGCACGCCACTGCACACGGAGTCGGTGGCGGCCGGCCGGATTCCGGCGGACTACTGGGACAAGTTCGTGCAGGGCGACTTCGACTCCCGGATCGGCTACCTGGTTCCCGACGCCCAGCAGCGCGCCCAGATCGCGTACCGGTCCTTCTTCCTGCGTCGCTCCATGATCAAGCCGCTGCTGGGGCACATGGCGGTCACCGGTCAGTGGCGTCATACGCTGGACGGTCTGCGCAGTCTTGCCCGGTCCACCTCCAACACCGACCGTGACTTCTGAGGCCGCGCGCCCGGCCGCGCGCCCGCACCTGCCGGTGCGGACGAGCCCGCCGCCGCGTGTGAACCGGCCGTTGCCCCGCCGCGGCCGCCGGCGCGGCGACGAGCCGTTCTGGACGCACCACCTGCGGAGCACCATGGCCCGCGGCTTTCTGCCCCCGGACTCCTGGGCGGTGCCCGTGCGGCACGTCCTGCCCGGTCTGCCGGCCGACGGAACCACGTGCGCCGGGGACGCGGCCGAGGCACTGCGGACTCCCACCGCGCCGGTGATCGCGCTGGTCGCGCCGACGTACGTCTCCCGGGCGCCGCTCGCGCAGCAGCGCCAGCGGCTCGACCCGCTCGTGGACCAGCTGGCCGAGGTGGCCCGGGAGCATCCGCGGGTGCCCGTGGTGCTCTTCGTCGGTATGCAGTGGTCGTCGGCCGCGGAGGAGGACGAGTCGCTCCGGCGCCTTCGTCAGCTGCTGCGTCAGGCGCGCACCCGCCTGCCGGACCTGCGGGTGTGCGGTCTGTCCCTGCCGGGTCCGGGCAAGCCCCGGACGCTGAACGCGGCCATCGCGGTGGCGGAACTCCTCGGCTGCGCCGGGGTCGGCTGGGTCGACGACGACGTGACCCTCGAGGACGGCTGCCTGTCCCGGCTGATACGGGAGTTCCTGGCGGCGGGCTGCGCGGGAGCGGTGGGCGCCACCAAGATCCCTCATGTGCGTGAGTTCGCCACCGCGCGGCTGCTGTCCAGGGCCAAGGCGGTTGCCGCGCCGGCCATGAACTACCCCCACGGGTGCTGCATCCTGGTGGCGACCGACGTGGTGGCGGGCGGCATGCCGGGCCGTTACACCTCCGACGACGGGTACGTGTGCTTCCGGCTCCTCGACCCGTCCCTGCCCGACCCGCTCGCCCACCTGCGCCTGGTGCCGGACGCCCTGTGCCACTACTACGTGGCGGGCCCGGCCGGCGAGACCCGCCGCAGGATCCGCAGGCTGCTCCTCAACCACCTCGTCGACCTGGCCGACTGGCCCCTGCCGGTGGTCCGCCACTACTTCCGGCACGTCCTGTTCGGCGGCATGTGGCCGCTCACCGGCCTCGACTCCTCGCGGGGCGTGCGCCACGGGCTGACGAAGGCGTTCATCAAGTGGCTCTACTTCGCCTGGTTCGCCGCCATCGGGAGCGAACTGTACCTGCGCGGGCTGTTCCGAAGGCCACTGCGGCGCATCGAGTGGGCCCCGTACTCGGACGTCCGCAGACTCACTCCGTCGTCCCCGTCCACGCCTCAGGAGCGCTGATGAAGGTACTGTCACTCCACTCTGCCGGACACGACACCGGTGTCGCGTACTTCGAGGACGGACGGCTCGTCTTCGCGATCGAGGCGGAACGGCTGACCCGGGTCAAGCACGCCCACAGCTCCGACGTCGCTCTGCGGCATGTGCTCGCCCAGGAGTGCGTGGACGTCGACGGCATCGACCTGGTGGCCGTCAGTACACCGGTCCGCAGTGCCCTCCTGCGCATTCCCGACCTGGACCGGGCCATGGAGCGGATCGGGGCGGGAGCGCTGCACCACCGGACCGTCTGCGAGATGCTCGGGCGGCGCGTGGACTGTGTCGTGGTCACCCACGAGGTCTCGCACGCGGCCCTCGCCGGCCACTACGCGGACTTCGAGGACGGCACTGTCGTCCTGGTCAACGAGGGCCGTGGCCAGCTCACTCGCAGTTCCCTGTTCCGGGTCGCGGGCGGCCGGCTGGAGTGGGTCGAGAAGGACCCGCTGCCCTGGTACGGCAACGGCTTCGGCTGGACGGCGATCGGTGTTCTCCTCGGCTTCGGCCCGAGCCCCAGCGTGGCGGGCAAGGTGATGGCCATGGGCGGCTACGGGGAGCCGGACGAGCGGATACGCGAGCAACTGCTGGCGGTGGACCCGAACGTGATGAACGACCGGGAACTGGCCGAACGGGTCCGCGCCGACCTGGCGGCCCGTCCGCGGTTCGGCTCCGGTTTCGAGACCGCCTCGCACGTGGTGGCCACCTTCCAGGAGATGTTCACCGACACGGTCAGGAGCACACTCGCCCGGCACGTGACACGCGGGGACACCGGGGTGGGGCCCATCGCCCTCGGCGGCGGCTGCGCCCTGAACATCGTGGCCAATTCCGCGCTGCGGGAGGCCTTCGGACGTGACATCGCCATTCCGCCCGCCTGCGGAGACGCGGGGCATCTGGTGGGTGCCGGGATCTACGCCCTCACTCAGGTCGCCGGGGTGACGCCGCAACCGCTCGGCGTCTACAGCAACGGCGCGCCGTCGTCGCGCGCCGATGTCCTGAACGCCCTGGACGGCGCGGGGCTGCGGGCCCTGCCCTACGACGAGGCGGCGGTCGCCCGGCTGCTGGCGGACGGCGGCGTGGTGGCCCTGACGCAGGGATCGGCGGAACTGGGGCCGCGCGCCCTGGGGCACCGGTCGCTGCTGGGCAATCCGGCGGTGCCCGGCATGCGCAAGCGGATGAGTGAGGAGCTCAAGCAACGCGAGTGGTACCGACCGTTGGGAGCCGTGATGCGCGACGAACGCTTCACGGCGCTGTACCCGGGCCACCATCCGTCCCCGTACATGCTCTTCGAGTACCGGCTGCCGGAAGGGGTGGCACCCGAGGCCCGGCACGCCAACGGGACCTGCCGCATCCAGACGCTCGCATCCGGTGAGGAGCGCCTGTACGGTCTGCTCGCCCGGTTCGAAGAGGTCAGCGGCGTACCGGCACTGATCAACACGTCGCTCAACGGGCCGGGCAGGCCCATCGCGCACACGGCTCGGGACGTGCTGGACGACTTCGCGGACACCAGTGTCGACCTGTTCGTGTTCGACGACCTGATGGCTTACGCCGCAGCGGGATGACCCGTCGGGGTCCCCGGGTGCGGACCGGGTCCGCCGGCCGGAGCGCGCTCCGGCCGGCGGACGGTCACCGTGCGCCGTACTTGGGGAGCAGACGGTGCAGCACGTCGTCCGTGTAGAGGTGGACCACCGGGACCAGGCCGTGGGCGGCCGGGTGCTTCCGCGCCGCGGCGAGGGCCTGTGCACGCAGCTGTTCCAGCAGGTCCCGGACCTCGTGCTCGGCGACCGCGCCGATCCGCATGAGATGGCCGAGGTTGCCCTCCCGCTCGCCGTCGCGCTCGTAGTCGGTCAGGTCGTCGGCCATGGTGATGGTCAGGGCGAACGCCTCGGCGAACTGCCGTACCTCGTCGGCCGATTCCTCAGTGCGCCCGCAGGCGGCCGCGAGTGACCCGTAGCGGCCGAGGAAGGCGGCACCGTAGGTGTTCGCGTGGGCGCGCCACTCGCGCAGGTTCCGCGCCCGCTCCCGCTTGGTGCGTATCTGACCGCCGCAGAGGAAGACGGCGTCGTCCTCCAGGATGTCGGTCACCGACTTGAGGTCCCGGGCGAGGACGGCCATGTCGTGCAGGGCGCGCAGGTGCATGCGCAGGCAGACGCAGGCGAGTTCGACCCGGTCCAGTCCGGTGTCGTCGTCCATCAGATCGTCCAGGAGCTTCATGGAGACGATGTCCAGCGCGAGGGCACGGGACACCTCCGCCCGCCGGGCCCGGTCGGTGATCCACTCGGTGAGGAAGTGCGGGACCCTCAGATACAGACGCAGCGCGGCGGTGTGGTCCACCAGGGCCTGCGATCCTCCGGTGCCGACCACGCACTCCGTGACGTGCCGTCGGTTGGCGGATTCGGCGGCCAGCATGGACTCGGTGTAGTCCGTGGGCAGCGGAGTGGGGGCGACCGCCGTCACGACGTGCTCCGCGGCCGGCTCGGTGCGGGGCGCTCTCCGCTCATCTCCGCGAGCGTGGACCGCCAGTCGGGGTGTTCCAGGGCCCCGGCGAATCCCACGTAGTCGGCTCCGGCGTCGAGGTACTCGGTGATCTGCCGGCGCGTGCGGACGTTGCCGCTCACGAAGAGGATCTGCTCGGGGCGGAGCGTCTTGCGGAAGTGGCGCACGGCCTCCGGCGGCACCTGGTCGTGCCGGGAGTAGAGGTACACCAGGTGAAAGCCGAAGGTGACGGCGACCGCGAGGTACTGGTCCATCTCCGTGGTGGAGGACGTCGTCACCGGCACGGTGCCGAGCAGGTCGCCGGTGCGGCGGTCCTCGCCGAAGGTGAGAGCGACGGTGAGCAGAAGCTCCGGCCAGCTCTCCTCGGGTATGCGTCCGGGCAGGGTGGTCAGGGTCTCCAGGAAGCTCTTCCAGACGAAGTAGTCGTCGTCGGAGCCCAGCAGGGCGGGCAGCAGCATCGCGTCGGCGCCGCCCACCGCGGGGAAGCCGATCCCCCTCCGGGGCGGGAAGTGGAGGATGACCGGCAGGCTGGTGGCCTCCTTGACCGCCGCCACGTACGGCTCCATGCGCGACTCGAACGACTCGTAGTCGGTGCTCGCCAGGAAGACGGCCGCGAACCCGAGCCGGTCCAGTTCGGCCGCCTTCTCGACCGCTTCCCCCACCGGGATCTTGAAGGGGTCGATGATGTGCACGGGGCCTGGCCGATGCTCACGCAGCCGGGCGAGGACCTCCCCTGGGCGCCAAAGCGGCGCTGCGGCCTGGACTTCCCTGCGGTCAACCAGCTGCGGCGAGGCATTCACCAGCATTTCCCCTTGTCGTCCGGTCGTGTCGCGCCATGACGTGTCTCGCCCGCGTCGCGTGTTCGGCCAGGAGGTGCCAAGCGTTCGGCGGTGGGCCGGGCCTGTGCCCGGCGGTGCCCCGCGGCGACGGTTTCTGCGGCTTGCCGGTGTGCCGGGTGATCGGGCACGGCGGTGCGGCGTCTCGGTCCGCACGGGAGGCGGGCTACGCGATGTCCCGGCGGGACTCTCGGCATGCCCGACCCTTTCGAGCGATGCCCACCGGGCGCCGACGAGGACGCTGCGTGGCAAGACGTTCGGCGATGCTACACGCGGTCGTTTCCGGGGAGGTAGGGACGTATTGCACGGCCGAGGACGCATGACCGGCTGAGCCTTGCGGCCAGGGGTTCAGACGGATCAGACGAATTGGAGATGTGCCCGGCGTCGCAGACGGACCGCCATGGCACCGCAGCTCACCAGGGCCAGCACGGTCACCACCCCGACGGCATGAGCGACGCCATGGTGGAAAGACCCGTGCTCCGCGCCGTCGACGGCATAGGTGATGATTTCCCTGGTGGACCAGAACGGCAGAATCCTGGCGGAGTCCTTGGCCGGATCCATCACCATCTGGGCCCCGATGACGGAGATCAGCAGCAGTGCGCCCTCCATGTCCCGGGGCACGATCAGCCCCAGCAGGAGCCCGAGCGGTACGGCGACGACCGTGGTCAGCACCAGTTCCGCGGCCAGGGCCCGCGGGTTCTGCACGTCCTGGTCCACCAGGATGACCGCGCCGTACAGGGCGGACACGCACAGACCGGCCGTGACGAGTGCCAGGACACGGCCGAGGAAGAGCTGGTACGGCCGGAATCCGGCCAGCACCAGCAGCGGCTCGATCTCCCTGCCCCCGACGGTGGAGAACAGGGCGGCGGCGCTGACGGCGAATCCGACACCGAGGCTGGCGAAGCGAACGGCCTGCCCGGTCTCGTCGTGGCGGCCGAGGTAGAACACCAGCGGCACCAGCAGGAGCAGCCCCAGCACCCCGCGCCGGCGCAGCAGTTCCCGGAGGGTCATCTCCGCCATGCGGGCCGTGGCCGTCATCGGTCGTTCTCCCTCTTCGTCGCGGGGGTGAGATCCAGCACCTGGTCCACTCGGTCGAGCTGGTTCAGCATGTGGGTCACGACGACGACCGCCTTGCCCGCCTCGCGCCAGGACCAGACGTTGTGCCAGAAGTCCACGTACGAGCCGTGATCGAAGCCCTGGTAGGGCTCGTCGAGCAGCAGCAGGTCCGGGTCCCCGAGGGCCGACAGCGCGACGTTCAGCTTCTGCCGGGTGCCGCCCGACAGGTCCTTGGCCAGCACGTTCCGCGCGATGTTCCAGTCGAGTTGCGTCCCCAGCCTGCGGCCGCGGCGCTCCGCCTCCCTGCGGCTCAGACCCCGGCCGGTGCCGAAGAGCGTGAAGTGCTCACGAGGGGTGAGGAAGCCGATGACGCCGGCGTTCTGCGGGCAGTAGCCGAGGTTGCCTCCGGCCCTCACCTGCCCCTTGTCCGGTGAGAGCAGGCCGGCACAGATCTTGAGCATGGTCGACTTGCCGGCTCCGTTGCTGCCCACGATGGCCGCGACCTCCCCCGCGTGGACGACGAGGTCGACCCCGTTCAGGACACGACGGCCCTTGTAGCGTTTGACGATCCCGTGCGCCTGGAGCAGGACCTTGCGCTCGGCCGACGGGGACGTGCCCCCCATCTGCCGTGCGCCGATCGGGTGTTTCATGTACGCCACCTCTCTGCCTGCCTTGACGATCAGGCGCCGCATGCCGGCCGCCCCGGTCCCGAAGCACGGGTTTCGTCCGTGTGCGCGGCTCGACGAAGACGGCGACTCCGGGCGATCCTAGGGCGGGGGCCGCCGGGCACAGGGGGGACAACACGGTTTCGGCCAGCCCCTGTGGGCGTGGACACACCGCTCTTGTGAACCGAACCCGGTGCTCGTTAGCTTATGGCCCTCCTCGACTTCCTCTGCCTTCTCCGGCTTTCTTCGGCTTTCTTCGATTTTCCTCGGCTTTCCTCGGCTTTCCTCGGCTTTCCTCGACACTTTGTTCTTCCCGACACCCGGGCGGCCGGCGCGTGCGGTGCCCCCGTGCGCCTGTATGCGGTGACCACGGCCCGGGCCGACGAAGGGATATGGATGCGCAGGCGAATTCAAGGTGGTCGTCTCTGGTGGCAACGAGCCGTTTCCCGTGGATTCGCTCCGCCCTCCGCACCGCGCATTCCCTTTGTGCTGGTGCGACCCGGCGAGCATGCCGAGGAGGACTCCCGCGGCGAGCTGCCCGACGACGGCGTCCACATGGTGCCGGACGGCTCGGTGACCGGGACGCTGCCGTCCGGCGGCATCGGAGTTCTCCTGCCCACCTATGTGGGGCGGTGCGACGCGCAGGCTCACCAGGAGACCTTCCACCACCTGCTGGAACGCCTGGCCGAGGTGAGGGCTTCCCGTCCCGGTCTTCACCTGACCGTCTGGGTGGCCATGCAGTACGGCTCCGGCGAATACCGGGAGGCGCTGCGCAGATTGCGCCGGATGACCGCCCTCGGCGCACAGGACGAGACCCTCACCGTCGTCGGCGTGGCGCTGCCGGGGCCGGGGAAGATCCGCACCCTCAACACCGTTCTGCGGTTGACCGCGGGGCTGGGCTACGCGGGCTGGCTGTGGACCGACGACGACATCGAGATCGATCCCGGCTGCCTTGCCCGGCTGGTCTCCCGCTTCCACGAGCGGGGGTGCCGCGGCGCGGTCGGCGCCTCCCCCGTGATTCTGCCCCGTGATTCGGTCGCGGCACGGACCATGGGCAGGATCGGCACAGTCACGGCTCCGCCGAACGCCTACCCGGCGGCGGCCTGCGTCATGGTGGCGACCGACGTGGTGCGTGCGGGCATTCCGGTCCGCCGGCTGACCGATGACGGGTTCGTGCTGTTCGAACTGCTCGACGCCGACGCGCCGGATCCGCTGCACGATCTCGAGGTAGTCCCCGACGCGACGATCAGCTTCTACCGCGTCAGCCGCACCCACGACACCCTCCAGCGGCTGCGTCGCTCCCTGTACAGCCACGTGACGTGTGTCGCCGACTATCCCTGGCCGGTCGCGCGCGTCTATCTGACCCGCGTCCTGTTCTACGGCCTGTGGCCGCTCGCGCCGTGGGACGGAAGCCGGGGACCGGTGCGCGGGGTCAAGCGGTGGGCGGTCAAGGCCCTGCACTTCACCTGGTTCTGCCGGGTGGCGGCGGAACTGGCCGTGCGGGGAATGGCGCGCCGGCCGCTGCGCCATGTGTCGTGGGGGGACGAGGGTGACTTCCGCAGCCCCACCGTCGCAGAACCGGCAGCCGGCGCACCCGCCGGAGCGTGACACAGCGGGCCGCCCGCAAGGGGCGGCCGAAAGGAGATTCGGTGGCCCCATCTGGGAACGTTCCGGCAGCGGTTACGGTCATCCTCCCGCATCACGACTGCGCGGAGTACCTGAGTTCGGCGGTGGGCTCCGTCCTCGCCCAGGACCGCCCGGACCTCCGCCTGACGGTCGTCGACGACTGCACGCCCGGCGAGGAGTGGGTCTCGGGCCTCCTCCCGTACGCGGGCGATCATCGGCTGACCGTGCTGCGCACGTCCGTGAACGTCGGTCACCTGCGCATCAAGAACAAGGTGCTGGAGAGCGTGACCACCCCGTACGTGGCCTTCCAGGACGCCGACGACATGAGCCTGCCCGGCCGTCTGCGGCATCAACTCGCCCTGTTGGAAAGGGACGGAGCCGACCTGGTGGGCTGCGCCTACGAGTACATCGACGGCGTGGGCCGCACGACCGGGCGGCGCCGGATGCCCCGCAACGGCAACCTCTGGATGCGACTGGGCAGGTCCACCGTGGTGCTGCATCCGTCCTCGGTGGTCCGCAGCACGGTGCTCAGGGCGCTGGGAGGCTTCGACGGCACGGCCCGGCTCGGTGCCGACACCGACTTCCACCTCAGGGTGGCCCGTCTTTACCGGCTGCGCAGCGTACGCAAGGTGCTCTACCGGTACCGGATCTGGCCCAAGTCGCTCACGCAGGCCCCGGACACCGGCTTCGGGTCGGCGGAACGCCTCGCCTACACCAAGGCCATGAACGCCCAGGAACAGCGACGACGGCAGGCGCGTACCCGGGCCGAGCTGATGCCCCTGCTGGTCGCCCCGCCCAATGACGTCGACTTCGCCCTGACGCCGGTCGACATCCACTGATGGCACGGAACACGAGGGGCGTGCGCGGCACGTCAGAGACGAGGAGGCCGTGGACGACGTGATGTTCCCCCGCTTCGGTGTCGTGGTGGTGGCCCCCGGGGGCGATGCGGAACGCGCGGTGCGCAGTCTCCTGCGCCAGTCGACGCCGGCAGCCCGGATCACCGTGGTCACCGCCACAGCCGGCGGCGCTCCGGGCGGGAAGGCCGACCGCGGGGTGCGGACCGTCGGATGTGCCCCGGAGGAGCTCGGTGCCGCATGCGTGGAGGCGGCCCTCGCCACGGATGCCGAATACGTCGCCTTCCTCGACGGAGGTGACGAAGCCCTTCCCGACTGGCTGTGGCACCTGTCCCGGGCGGCCCACCACGGAGCAGGTGACGCCGGCGAACCGGTCGGCCTGCTCCAGTGCGGCGTGCTGCGCCTGCGGGCCGACGGACTGGTCGACGGGACAGCCCTGCCGCCCGCGACACCCGGTACCCGTCCGGTACCCGCCGACCTCGCCGACGGTGTCCACGCGGTCCGGCGTGACCTGCTGGGGCCGGGCAAGGACGAAGCCGCGGTGGCGGTCACCGTGCCTCTGCTCCTGGTCCGCCGCCGGGCCGGCGGCTCGAACGTGGCAGTCCACGCACCCGGCGCGCGGGTCATTCGCGGTTCCCGGCCGACCCGCGGCACCCCCCGGCCTGCCGCCGACCGGCGCCCCCGTGACGGCAGCGCTCCCGAGCTGGTTTCGGTGGTGATCCCGGTACGCAACGGGGCCCGCACACTCGGCGCCCAACTGCGCGCCCTGGCGGGCCAGACCGCCACGGTTCCGTGGGAGGTACTGGTCGTCGACAACGGCTCGACGGATGCCACCCGTCAGGTGGCCGAAGGGGCCCGCGGCATGCTGCCGGGCCTGCGCGTCGTCGACGCCTCCGGCCGCGCCGGGGAGAGCTGCGCCCGCAACCGGGGGATCGCCGAGGCGAAGGGCGACTTCGTCGCCTTCTGCGATGCCGACGACGTGGCGCATCCCGGCTGGCTGGCCGCTCTCGCGGAGGCCGCCAAGGAGGCTCATGTGGTGGGAGGCAGCCTGGAGACGGAGCTCCTCAGCCCGGGACATGGTGACGAACAACCGCTGCCGATGGACGCGCAGACGGACTTCCTGCCGTTCGCCAGAGGCGCCAACTGCGCCGCGTGGAAAGACGTACTGAGCGTGATCGGCGGGTGGAACGAGCACTACCGGGGCGGCGGCGAGGACATGGACCTCTCCTGGCGGGCCCATCTCTGCGGCTACCGCGTCGCCTACGCGGCCGAGGCGCGGATGCACTATCGGCTGCGTGACGAACTGTCCTCGCTGGCACGGCAGAAATGGAATTACGGCAAGTCGGGTGCCCAGCTGTACGCCGAGTACAGGCACGCCGGCTACCAGCGGCGGCGCGCCCGCACGGTCGTCATGAACTGGTGCTGGCTCCTCGTCCACGTGCCCGACCTCGCCCGCTCGCCGCTCCTGCGGCGCCGCTGGGTCCGTTACGGGGCTCGTCTCGCCGGGTTCCTGGCAGGCAGTCTGCGACGGGGCGTCGGATACCTGTGAGGACCTGATGAGGACACCGGTCCCCGCGCCTGTTCCTCAGGTCGCGCCGGCCGGACGGCCGGACTCCAGGTACCGCACGAAGGAGGACCAGTCCTCGGCGCAGGCCCGGGCCAGCGCCAGCACCGCGTCGACTCCGTGCGGAGGCACGGACCGGGCCAGGCGTTCCCACTCGTCCGCCCCCACGCAGTGGGCGGCCAGCATCCGCAGCACCGCGCGACCTGTCTCGGTCTGCCGCAGCGAGGGGTCACGCGCCAGCCGGGCGATGGTGCGCTGCCTGTCCTGGGCCTTGAGGCGTGCCGGACGGTGCTCGGCCGGGGGCGGTGACGAGGTGCCGGGGTCTTTCGACCGTCGCTGCTTCGGTGGCAGGGGGTCGGCTCCCCGCAGCACACGCAGCTTGACGTCCCGGGCGGTTCCGACCGAGATTCCCGCTGCCCGGGAGATCTCCCGCAGGGACAGGCCGGGATTCTCCCGTAACAGCGCCGCCGCCCGGGAACGGCCCTCGCCGATCTCCTGCGGGCGTACTCGTTCGTCGCACCCGACCCGTCTGCTCGCGGACAGTGCCCCCGGGGCCGAGTTCCTGAGCGAGGCGACCGTCTTGCCGGACAGGCCGCTCGCCCGGGCGATACGCCGGTCGGACCAGGCCGGGTAGCTCCGCATGATGCGCTGCGCAGCGGCGATCCGGTCGCCGCGCGACAACGGCAGCCCGTACTCCACGTTGAGCTTCACGGCCAGCAGGAACACTTCGTCGTCCCGGCCGTCGACAAGCCTGGCCCTGATGTACTGGTCGCCGCGCAGTCTGGCGGCGCACCACCGATGCACACCGTCGATCACCCGCATGGTCTGCCGGTGCACCACGATGGGCGGCGCCTCGGAACCCACCTCGTAAAGTATCTTGAGATGCTCCGAGTCCACTCCGGCGGACCGCGGGAAAATGGCGGCGTCCTGCTCCAACGCCGTCACCGGAATCAGGTCGACCGGCACCGCCGAGAGCTCGATTTCGTTCCGGTCTGCCGCATGGGCGAATGCTCCGGAGAGTGTCACTGAAGACGTCACAGACGTGGCGCTCTCATGGCTTGACGCATCCGATGGAATTGCCGTCGCCCGAGTACAGGTCTGGTCCGGCTCCGCTCCAAGCACTGCCGCTTCGGTGACTTCCCCCGTCGCCACGCCTTCCCACACCTCCGGAACGTGGATTTTCAGCTGATGCCGGCCGTGCGCAACGCGTCGCTGAGCGCCAACGGCCGGAGGAGCGTGGATTTCCGAGGGGTGTGATATCCAAAAGGGCAGGTCAGGCGACTTGAACAGCCGCAATTCCGACGCCCGCCCGGACCACCTTGTCCCCCTCACGCGTCACTGCTGTGACACAGCCGGCCGAGATCTCGAGCACACTATCCCCGGCCATTGGTTCAGGTCAATGCGGTCCCCCGCGCACCACAGGCCCTGCCATGACTTTTCGGCCACACTGGACGACAGCCATTCCTCGAAGATTTCGCAATACGCACACCGCTTCCCGACTCCTTTCACGCCGGCTGGGAACCGGCGTGCCCCATGGCCCGGTCCACCGCCATGTCCGAGCAGAGCCGGCGCATGGCGTCGACGATGCCGCTGTCCTCGCCCCACGCGTCGAGGTCAAGGCATTCCCCGGAGTTCAACGGCGGTACGGGCACCTCCATGATCTTCGGGTGTACGTGCCGTACGACAGTCTCGGACGCCCCGATCAGCGCTTCCGTGATTTTCTCACCCGGCCGCAGACCGACGTACTGGATGGAGAGTTCGGAGCCCGAAAGCCCTATGAGCCTCTGGGCCAGGTCAAGGATCCGGACCTGCTCCCCCATGTCCAGCACCAGGGCGTGGCCGACGCTGCCCATGACCGCGGACTGGATCACCAGTTCGACGGCTTCCTCGACGGTCATCAGGTACCGCGTCGCCTCGGGGTGGGTGACCGTCAGCGGCCTGCCCGCGGCTATCTGCCGGGCGAACACATCGAGAAACGACCCCTGGCACCCGAGCACGTTCCCGAACCGGACACTCACGTAGGGCCGGCCCACCTCGATCGCGGCCGCCGCGGTGAGCCCCTCGGCGATGCGCTTGGAGTATCCGAGCACGCCCACCGGATCGACGGCTTTGTCGGTCGAGATGTTCACCAGGAACTCCACGTCGGCGGTGAGCGCGGCCTGGAGAACCGCCTGTGTACCGAAGACGTTCGTCTTCAGCGCTTCGCCGGGAAACTCCTCGAGCATCGGAACCCATTTCAGTGCCGCCGCGTGGAAGACGATGTCCGGCCGCTGGTCGCGGAACAACCGGACGAGCGCTCTCGTATCCCGAATGTCGGCGAGAAGGACGGATGACCGCGCTTGGGCATTGTCCTGAATACTCGAAACCGCCAGGTGGAGCGCGGTCTCGTTCCGATCGAGCAGCAAAAGGCGCTCGGGCGCCCAGCGACTCAACTGCCGGCACAGTTCGGATCCGATGTAACCACCGGCACCCGTGACGAGAATCCGGCGCCCGCGCAGGTACCCCGCACTGCTCTCGAGACCCGTGCGAATTTCCGATCGCCCCAGGATTCTCGCGATGTCGGGAGCCGCACGACCACCAAGAGGATCCGCGCCACGCGCTGCAACGTTCTCAAGCATGCAGCACCCTTCCATTGTTCGTGATCGTCACGACTTTCACATCGGCGGAACGCAGCGGCCGGGACGCTACCGGTTGGCCAGGCAATCAGTCGAGTCTCGTCCCACGTTCTCGGGGGGTCGGCGCAAGCTCTGCGGCCGTCCCGGCCGAGGTGTTCAACCGCCGACTTTCCGCACTTGAACACGGCGTCCGCGGGCCGGCCCGCACAGCAAGGAATTCGTGGGCACCGCGCAGACGCGTCCGAAGTCCGGACTGGGTGGCGCGGCACGCGAGGCGGATGTCGAGGTTTCCGGGCGGCGCCACGTCGCTCCGCAGGCCCGGGGCAAGGCGATCCGGGTCCAGACCGTCGCGCCGGGCGATGAGCACCCCCAGGTCGTGACGGTTGAGCGCGTCGGGCCCCGCCACGTGGAACATTCCGGGCGCGCCCGACTCCGTGATCTCCAGAAGTGCGGCCGCCAGGTCCACGACATGGACGGGGCAACGGGTGTCATCCGTGAACAGCACGCCAGTACGCGTGCCGGCGGCCAGGGCGTGCACGGCCCGTTCATGAGCGGACCGGCCGTGCCCGATGATCAGCGACGTGCGCACCACGGCCGCGTCAGGGAGAAACACCCTCACGGCCGTCTCCGCCGCGGCCTTCGCGGCGCCGTACGGACTGACCGGGTCGGGAAGCGCGTCCTCGCCGTAGTGCACGTCCGCGCCGGAGAACACGGCGTCGCTGGAGACATGGACCAGTCGGCACCCCCTGTTCGCCACAGCGTTGGCGACGTGGGCCGCGCCGTCGGCCGTCACCGCCCAGTCGGCCTGGCCGTTCGACGCGTTGATGACGGCGTCCGGAGCCACGTCGGCGAGTACGTCCTCGAAGCGGCGGGGGTGACGGAGGTCGACGCGGTACCAGTCGACGGCCGGCCCACTTCCCGGGCCCGACCTGTGGGTGGCCGCCGCCGTCCAGCCCCGGCCCACGACCTGACGGACCAGTTCCTGTCCCAGAAACCCGCTTCCGCCAACGACGAGAACCCTCACGCGTCACCCCCCGAGCCCTGGCCTCCGGTCGGCAGATGCTAGCGACACCACGCTCCCTTGTGCAGTGGTGAACCCGGGGCGTTCCTTGAGCCGTTGTCACCTGGGGGGCCGGCTCGTAGGCTGGGTCCGGCGTGTCGGGCAAGGGCTGGGCGTCCCTCCCCGCGCACCCTCGACGTGAGGTGGGAAGAGGCTCATTCCTTGAGGGTGAGGGTCTTCCGGTTCCTCAGGGACGGCATGTGAGGCGCAGGTGCGCCGCGGCGTTGTTGGCGTATCCCCTGGGGTTCCAGACGGTCGCCGGGGATTCGGCCTGCACGGCGGCGGTGGAGTCCCAGGCGCGTGCGACGAGCTCGGCCTCGCCGGCGGGCAGGGTGACCGTGGCGCGCCAGTGCTGCCAGGTCCAGGGATTCTCCGGGGGGTCGAGATCCGCGGGGACCCAGGTGTGGCCGTGGTCGGCGGAGACGTCCACGCGTGCCACGGTTCGGTCGTCCCCGGCGAAGGCGAACCCGCTGACCTCGGTCGGTCCGGAGGGCAGGTGGTCGTTCCTGCCGGGCCGCAGGATGGCGCAGTGGAGGGCGACCGGGCCGAGCGTGATGCCGTCGCCCGGTCGGGCGGCCTCGGGGTCGGCCTCGGGGGGCAGGACGCTGTATTCGGCCTGGAAGTAGTTGTCGGTCGGTTCGGCCTGTGCGGTGATGCGATGGAGCCATTTGACGCTGCGGGCGCCGATCCAGCCCGGAACGATCACGCGCAGGGGGGCGCCGTGCGCGGCGGGCAGCGGCTGACCGTTCATGGCCCAGGCCAGGAGTACCTCGCTGGAGGTCGCCTTGGCCACTGGTACGGAGCCACCGAAGGGCTGGGGTGGGGCGGCCTGCTGTGACACGTCGACGCCGGTGAAGGCGATGTGGGCCGCTTCCGGCCGCACTCCGGCCCTGGCCAGTACCTCTGCCAGGCTCACCCCGCTCCACCTCGCGGTGGAGACGGCCCCTGGACCCCAGGGGACCTGCCCGGGAATGTCCCTGACCTCGATGAGATCGGCGCGGCGGTTGCCGGCGCACTGCAGCGTCGCCACCACCGTCCGCTCGGGGAGGCGGCGCAGGTCGTCCATCGACCACTCCAGGGGACGATCGACCAGACCTTCCACCCGCAGCCGCCAGCTCGCGGAGTCGACGTGGGGGATCGGCGCGTGGTTGCGGCTGTAGAAGGCGTCCAGGGAGGTGATCCGGGCCGCGAGAGCGCCAGGGGGCGTTTCGGCGTTGTAGGGCTCGTCCTGATGGACGAGCATTTCATCGCATTTACCCCATTCATCCATGAGGTCAATGTCCATCACGTCGGACACGGACGCCAGCCCGCTCGCCACGACGCCACCAGGATGAGAATCACCAAGGGGGGACATCTGAGAGGCTCACCCCCATGTCCGACGAACTACGAGTACCCGATCCCCGGGACTCCTCCGGTGCCGCCCCCGCCTCCTACGGCCCGTGCGTGCTGCTCAAGCACGGCGAGGTGTTCCTCAAGGGCCGCAACCGCCACCGCTTCACCGAGCGGCTGCACGACAACCTGCGCGTCGCCCTGCGCGGCGTCGGCGGCTCGACCTGGATCAAGAGCATGCAGAGCGTCACCGTGCTGGGCGGGCAGGTCCCGGTCGAGGCCCTGGTGGAGCGGGCCCGGCGGGTCGTCGGCTTCAACACCGTCGAGCCGGCCGTCCGCGTGCCCAGCACGCTCGACAGTGTCACGGAGGCGGCGATCGACGCCCTGCGTGCCGTGAGCGGCGAGCGCCGGGGGCTCCGCTTCGCCGTGCGGGTGCGTCGGCGGGACAAGCAGTTCCCGCTGACCTCCTCCCGTATGGAAGTGCTCCTGGGGTCCCGGGTACTCGGCGCCGTGCCCGCGCTGACGGTCGACCTCACCACGCCCGACGTGACCCTGCACGTCGTGATCGACCGCAAGGAGACGTACCTCTCCTGCGAACGCCTCCCCGGTCTGAGCGGGCTGCCCGTCGGGACCAGCGGGCGGGCCCTGGTCCTGCTCTCCGGCGGCTACGACTCCCCGGTCGCCGCCCACCGGGCCATGCGGCGGGGACTGGCGTGCGACTTCGTGCACTTCAACGGCGCTCCCTACACGAACCCGTCGTCCGTGTACAAGGCGTACGCCCTGGCCCGTGAGCTGAACCGCTTCCAGCCGGCCGGCACCCTGCACGTCGTCGCGCTCGGCAAGGCGCAGAAGCAGCTCGCCGTGGCAGGGGCCGGGCGGCTCCAGGTGGTCGCCCAGCGCCGGCTGATGGTGCGCACCGCCTCCGCGCTGGCGGACCGTATCGGCGCCCAGGCGCTGGTGACGGGCGACAGCCTGGGGCAGGTCGCCAGTCAGACGCTGGCCAACCTGGTCGCGGTGGACGAGGCGGCGGCGCTGCCCGTCCTGCGTCCGCTGATCGGCTGGGAGAAGCAGGAGATCATCGACGAGGCGCGGTCCATCGGCACCGCCGGTATCTCGGTCCTGCCCGACGAGGACTGCTGCAACCTGCTCGCCCCTCCCCGGGTCAGCACCGGGGCGCGGCTGCCGCACCTGCGGTCGGTGGAGCGGCGCCTCGACCTGGAGGAGGTGGTCGAGGCACTGCTCGCTTCCGTGCAGGTGCTCCGCCCCGGCGTGGACGAGGAGGCGCCGGTCGCCGGCGACGGCTGCCGGGCACCTGCCTGACCGGATGGTCGACGTGCCACCGTCGGCTGGACCCGACGCGCACGGTGACTGCCCTGGACCAGGTCCACGGCCATGGGCGCGTCCATGTGCCCGGGTCCGAGCAGCGCGACGGTCCTGCTCACCAGGCCGCTTCCGCATCGGCGCCAGGGCCGGCGAGGCCCAGTTCACGGTCGCCGAGCGGGGCGAAGAAGCGGTTCACGTCGGCGTCGGTCACCTCGGCGAGGGTGTCGGGGGACCAGCGTGGGTCGCGGTCCTTGTCGATGACCTGGGCACGGATGCCCTCCACCAGGTCGGGGCTGCTCAGGGCGGCGCAGGAGACGCGGTACTCCTGGTCGAGGGCCGGCTCCAGCGATCCGAGACGGCGGGCGCGGCGCACGGCGGCCAGGGAGACCTTCACAGCGGTCGGTGACCTGGTGAGCAGGGTTTCGGCCGCCTCCTTGGCGGCGGGCTCGCCGTGGTCGAGCAGCCGGCCCACGATGCCCTCGACCGTCGCGGCTGCGAAACAGGGGTCGATCCATTCCCTCTGCTCCTCCAACTCCCCTTGCGGCAACGGTCGGGCATGGCGTGCCAGCACCTCCCGTACGGGCGTGCCGGCCAGGTCGTCGATGAGGGTCGGCAGGGTCGCTGACGGCACGTAGTGGTCGGCGAGCCCGCAGAGCACGGCGTCGCCGGCGCCGATCTGCGCACCGGTCAGCGCGAGATGGGTGCCCAGTTCCCCGGGGGCGAGGGCCAGCAGATGGGTGCCGCCGACGTCGGGGACGAAGCCGATGCCGGTCTCCGGCATGGCGATCCGCGAGCGCTCGGTGACGATCCGGACGCTGCCGTGCGCGGAGACGCCGACGCCGCCGCCCATCACGATGCCGTCCATGACGGCGACGTACGGCTTCGGATATCGGGCGATACGGGCGTTGAGGTGGTACTCGTCGCGCCAGAAGGCGGCCGAGGCGGTGCCGTCCCCGTCGCGGGCGTCGTCGTGGATGGCGCGGATGTCGCCGCCCGCACACAGGCCGCGCTCCCCCGCGCCGCTGATGACGACGGTCTTCACGGCCGGGTCGTGTTGCCAGGCCGTCAGCGCCTCGTCGATGCGGCGCACCATCTCGTGGGTGAGGGCGTTGAGGGCCTTCGGCCGGTTGAGGGTGATATGGGCGGCCCGTCCGTCGGTGTGGAACAGGACGGGTTCCTCGGCGGCGGTCATCCGAACGCCTCCGTCAGGCCGCGGGCCATGAGGACACGCATGATCTCGTCGGTTCCTTCCAGGATCTGTTGGACGCGCGGGTCACGGACGATCTTCTCAAGGCCGTACTCGCTGAGGTAGAGGTAACGGCCGTACAGTTGGAGCGCCCGGTCGGTGGCCGAGCAGCCGGTGCCGGTCGGTGCGATCACGCCGTGCAGGCCCTGCACGCCGGGCGCCGGAATCAGCGGATCCGCGAGGCCTCCTACAGTCGAGGTATGCGCATCGTCTCCCTGCTGCCCGCCGCGACCGACATCGTCGCCGAACTCGGCCTTTCGGAGCAGTTGGCCGGCCGCACCCACGAGTGCGACTGGCCGCCGCGCGAGGTCGCCTCGGTACCCGTGGTGACCGGGGCGGACCTGGACCAGGACGCGCTCACCAGCCGGGAGATCTCCGACGCCGTCGGCGGGGCGGCGCACTCCGGTTCGTCGCTCTACACGCTGGACACCGAGGCCCTCGCCGCCCTGCGCCCCGACGTGGTGCTCACCCAGGACCTGTGCGACGTGTGCGCGGTGTCGTACGAGAAGGTCAGCCGGACCGTACGGCTGCTCGACGCCGGCACCCGGGTCCTCAGCCTGGAGCCGCGCACGCTCGACGACGTACTGGACTGCCTGGTCACCGTCGGCGACCTGCTCGGCGTGCACGAACGCGCGCAGCGGCGCCGGGCCGCGTTGCGGGCTCGCCTCGACCGGGTCCGCGGCGCGGTCGCCGGCCTCGACCGGCCCCGGGTGGTGGCGATCGAGTGGCTCGACCCGCTGTGGCCCGCCGGGCACTGGGTGCCCGAGCAGATCACCACCGCCGGGGGCGAACCGCTGCTCGCCGCGCCCGGCGAGCACACCGGGCCGACGACCTGGGAGGCGGTACGCGCCGCGCGGCCGGACGTAATCCTCGTCCTGCCGTGCGGCTTCCCTCCCGAACGCACCCTGCGCGAAGCCGCGTTGCTCACCGGGCTGCCCGGCTGGACGGATCTGCCCGCCGTACGGTCCGGCCGTGTCTGGGTACTGGACGGACCGTCCTACTTCAACCGGCCGGGACCTCGGGTGGTGCGCGGGGCGGAGGTGCTCGCCCAGGTCCTGCACGGCGTGCAGGCCGGCGAGGCGGTCACGTCGGCGGAGGCCCGGCCGTTCCCCGTCCGGTGACGACGGGCTGGTCACCTCGCACGTGCGATCGTCCTGGCGCGTGCGTCCTGGCGCGCACGGGCCTCAGGAGTCCGTGGGTCGCCGTGGCGGGGTGATGGCGTACAGGCCGAGGATCTCCGGCAGGGGTGCCACGCCCGGGCCGCCCTCCCGCACCCAGGCGACGATGTCCTCGGTGCCGCCCTCGTCGTTGACGAGCCCGAGCCAGACCGGCCGCGCACCGGCGGCCCGGCCCGCGGAGGACGGCTGGACCACGATGACGTTCGCCTGCTCGCACACGTCGAGGCAGTCGGAGATGCGCACCGGCACCTCCGCCCGCAGCCGCGCGGTCTGCGCCGCGTGGTCGACCCCGGGCACCTTGGGGCTGCCGCAGCAGCAGTCCCGGCACACGACGACCCGGCACGGCACCGAACCGCTCCCCGCCACGGCACCGTCCGGCGCCTCGTCCGTCGGCCTTTCGGGCACGCCGCACCACTCCCCTCCCGGGGAGATCCGCCCCGGTGTCGCTCGAGGAGGCGACCGCGTGAGTCTCCTGGCTCCCGGGTCTTCACTCGTCCCGCCTTCCCACCCCGGGCGGGGCGGTGGCATCCCGGAACTCGCTCACCGGTCACAGTGGCGGGACCGCGCCGGATTCACACCGGCTTCCTCGGACCGCCGTCGCCTTATGTCGCCGGTCATCATCCCATGATCGGTTCCGCCCGCCCCTCCGCACCGGCCGGCGTCGCTCATCCCTGGCACCGCGGGCACCAGACCGTGCGGCGTCCGCCGACGCGGTGGGAGCTCAGGAGCCACCCGCAGCGGGGACACGTCGGATCGCTGTCGTCCCTGTGCCCGGTGAGCCAGGAGGGCCTCGGTGGCACGCACCCGGCATGCACGGACGTCTCGAGGACCCGGCCCATTCGTGCATGGACACGCCGAAGTGCGGTCTCGCTCAGGTCCCGCGCCGGGGTCCGAGGAGCCACCCGGGCCCGCCAGAGGATCTCGTCGCACAGGAGGTTCCCGAGACCCGCGATCACGGACTGGTCCATCAGCACGCTCTTGACGGCACGCCGTCGTCCCGACAGCAGCTCCCGGAACTCCGCTCCGCGCACGGTGAGGGCATCGGGACCCAGACCGTCGGTGATGCGCTCGACCTCCGTGTCGTCGACCAACCGTACGCCCTGGAGCTTGCGTTGATCGCGGTAGCGCAGCTGCCGGGAGTCGTCGAGCGTCAGCAGGATGCGGTCATGCCGTTCGACCGGTTCGTCCGGGGAACAGCACCGAAGCGACCCCGTCATGCCGAAATGCCACACCAGTGTCGGACCGTCGTGACCCGTCGGCACGAACAACCACTTGCCGTGCCGCCACGCCTCCCCCAGACGCCTGCCCTTCAGTTCCCTCCGCAGCCGCTGCGCGCTGACCCCCCGCAGCACCCCGGCGTCCCGCACCTCGACGTCCGTGACACGCCGGTGCCGGCCGCAGGCCGTCAGCACCTCGCGGAATCCCTCGACATCCGGCAGTTCGGGCATGCGTGCGTCCGGGCTCCTGGTCGTACGGTCATCGGACCGCCGTACGCGCCGCCGGGTACCCGCGGAGGGCGAGCCCACGCGCTCCGCACCCCGCCCCCGGGCCTCATGCCTCCGATCGGACGCGAGCCGGTTTGGCGGACGGCCCGACCGGGATACCCATGGCACGTGATTCCGTCCAAGGTCGACGAAACGCTCCCGGAACTGGCGCCCTTCGTCTACGCCGTGCAGGGCCGAAGGCCCGACGACGGCACGTGGTGCGAGGCGTGGACGGTGCGTGACGTCCTGGTCCACCAGACGGGGAACGCCGAGGAACTGGCCCGGGTGCTGCGAGCTTTCCTTGCGGGCACACCGGTGGAGACCAGAAGCTTCGAGCGTGAGGCTCCCTACCGGCGGATGTCGGACGCCGAGCTCTGGGCGGCGTTCCTGACCAACTGCAAACAGCTCACCGAGGTCACCGCGGCCGCCGCGCGGGCTCTGTCCCCGGACACCGAGGTCATGTGGACCGGCCGTTCCGTGAAGGTCCCCTTCTTCGCGGAACACATGCGTGAGGAACTGATCCTCCACCGCTGGGACCTGACCGGCGACGACCGGACGGCCGTGCAGTCCCTGACCGAGCCGTGGATGACCGAGCACAGCGTGGTGTCGGTCGGCCGGCCCCTGCTGATCCGGGGCCGCGCCGATCTGGACCTCGGGGCCGAGGGGCAGGTCGAGGGCCGCCTGCGCACTCCGGGCACGGACGACGTCGTGGTGACCGCGGACGCGGAGGGCGGCACCATCCGGTTCGCCGCCCCCGAGGGCCCGGCCACGATCGAAAGCGACGCGGCGACACGCGTCCTGCTCCTGTGGGGCCGCCGCCCCGCCGACCCCACCCGCTGGCACAGCGCCGCGGGCCCGGAGTCGTTGCGCAGGGTACGGACCCTCCTGGGCGGCTACTGAGCCGTCGTCGCGTGTGGCTGCCACGGCGGGGCAACTCCTCGTAGGGTGGACCGTCATGGCCGAGTCTCACCCGCTGCTGGGCATGTTCCTCAATGCTGCCGACGGACGCTTCCCGCCTGCGGACGGCCGCGTGACCGTTCTTCCCCCTCTGCCGGGTGGGCTGGAGTGCTCGGTCGCCTTCACCGGGCACGCCGTGATCGCCACCGCCCTGTCCGCTTCCGACGTCCGGGCTCAAGGAGCCGACGGGTTCGGGGCTTCCATGGCTCCGGACTTCCTGCGTTACCTCGCAGGTCGCGAGGGGTGGATCGACAGTGTCGACGTGACACTCGTCGCGCGTGGCGTGCCGGCCCCTCACCGCCTGCCCGAACGTCTTGATGTCGACGACCACCCGCGTGTGCGTCGTGCTCGGGCTTTGCGTACCGACGTCCGTGTCTACGGAGATGAACGGGGCCTTGTCACCCTGGCCGGCGGCCTGGCTGGACGACGCGAGACAAGCATCGAACTCCACCACACCGGTAGCAGTGGGGCTGGGCTCGGCCGCTCCCTGCTGGGTGACGCTCTCACCCTGGTCCCCACCGGTGAGCCGGTTTTCGCCGCTGTCGCCCCGGGCAACGCACGATCCCTTCGGGCTTTCCTCGCAGCGGGCTACAGCCCCCTGGGCAGCGAGGTCCTCATCCGTCCCAGACGGCCGACCTCGGGGTGACGCACTACACCACGAGCCCGAGGAAATCCACCCACGCCGAGGAGGCGACCTCGAACCGCGGTCCGTCAGCCTGCTTGGAGTCGCGTACGTGCACGGCTCCGGGGGCGTGGGCGACTTCCACGCAACTGTCGCCTTCGGAACCGCTGTAGCTGCTCTTGAACCAGTCCAGCTCACCGTTGGTGTTCATAGCGCTCCTCGCATCCGCTGCAACAACTCGGCCGAGTCCGCGGGGGACAGAGCCTGCGATCGCATCTTGGCATAGCGCATCTGCATCACGCTCACTGCTTCCCGGTCAGAAACCAGCTGCCCGGTCTTCTGTCCCTCCGAGTACCCCAACCACTGGCGCTCCGAGGTCTCAAGAAGTTGCATGGGCCCGTCCGTACCCGCGTGGAAGGGCTGCCGCTGAGGCATGATCTGAAGCTCCAGGTTCCACAACTCCATGTGGACGAGCAGGTGGTCGAGCAGTTCCCGGGTGACATCCTCACCTCCCGTGTGCCGCAGCAGTACCGACTCCTCGACGATGAAACTGAACGCGACCGGCGGCTTGCGCGTCAGCAGTTCCTGCCGCGCCAGCCGGGCGGCAATCCGCTCCTCCAGTTGCTGCTCCGTAGGAGGAGGCGGCACGTTGAGCATCACCGCGCGCGTGTAGGCCTCGGTCTGGAGCAGCCCCGGCACGACCCGGCACTCGTACGTGCACAGGCTCACCGCCGTCTCCTCCATCTGCGCCCACTCCCGGAACCAGACCGCCAGCCCCCGCTGCCGCCCCACGTGCCGGGCCACGGCCCGCAGTACACCGAACGATTCCAGCGCCTCCTCCGCCCGCTCGACGAAGTGCGCGGTGGGCATCCGCCGGCCCTGCTCCACCGAAGCGACCGAGGCATGCGAGTAGTTGAGCCGCTCGGCGAGCTGTTCCTGCGTCAGCAGGGCCCGTTCACGGAAGACTTTCAAGGCCGCCCCGAACGCCTTCAAACTGCCGGACGAATCAAGCGCACTGCCACCTGCCATGAACGACGACCCCCTGTCACACCCGTCACCTCTTGCAGCAGGTACAACGGTTCAACCCTGAGCGGGGGTTACTTGCCCGGCGCGGCTGGAACCAGTACAGGACGGCTTGTACGGGCAGCACCACACCGCCGGAAGGAACTGATCTGTGACGGCACACTCCACATACGAGCAGAGCTGGACGATCTACGGTCAACGCCAGTTGGACTACGGCTACTCGCCCCCGGTACCGGACCGCGTCGACTGGGGATTCTCGCCCGGCCAGGGCCCCGGAGCCGAGATCCTCGGAGACATCCGCGGCAAGCGGATCCTCGACGTGGGATCCGGTCCCGGACATCACGCCGTTCACCTGGCCCGCGAGTACGGCGCGCTGGTGGACGGCGTCGACCTGTCCCCCACCCAGCACCGGCGCGCCCTGAACGCTCACGGCAGCGAGCCCGGAGTCCGGTTCGTCCGCGGCGACGTCGCCGAGCACCTGCGTCACGCGGAACCGTACGAGGCCGCCTACGGCATCCGCACCTTCGCCTGCATCGACCCGCACCACCTGCTGCCGGCCCTGCGGGACGGGCTGGTCGACGGAGCGCCTCTCGTCTTCTCCGCCCTCCACACCGACGCCGACGCACAGGGGCCGTCCGACGAGGTGGTGCCACGGCGGGAGTTGATCCGGCTGCGCGACGGGGAGCCCATCCCCACCCGGATGTGGGTGCTCACTCCGCGACTCTGGGAAGAGCTCCTGACCGAGTACGGCTTCCGGGTGGAAGGAATCGAACTCCTCACCGCGCCGAAGCCCGACAGCCCCGCGATCCTCCAACTCGCCCGGGCCCGACGCCACCACACGCCCAGCCGCCCTCCTCTGACCAGTCGCCCACGGACCGCCCGACCGCCCGTACCCCACGCCGCGATCGGCGTCGGGGCCATCGTGTTCGGCGAACGGGGCCTGCTGCTGGGACGGCACCGGCACGGCACCTGGGAGCTGCCCGGGGGCACCGTCGAGCCCGGCGAGTCCCTCCACGACACCGTCGTACGCGAACTGGCCGAGGAAACCGGGCTCATCGCCCGCGTTGAGGATGTGACGCTCCTTGGCACGCTCCTCGACCACGTCGACGACGTCGTACGCGTCACCGTCGGCGCCGTCGTCACGGCCTGGCGGGGCGAGCCCGCCGACCAGCCGCACGAAAGCGTGGGCGACTGGCGCTGGTGGCCCCTGGACCAGCTTCCCCAGGGCCTGTTCGAGTGCAGCGCCCAGATCCTCACGTCCTGGCGCTCCGACCTGCCGCCCATCGACCACGCACCGGCCCACTTCACTCCGTACGCAGACCGACCACCGACGCCTGCAAGGACGAACGAACAGCCCAACCCCTCCCGGTAGCGTCCAGCTCCACGGATGATGCCGTGAAGATCGTTGTTGAGCGTCAGTACGCCCCGGACCCGATCGACTACGAGCGCCTCGTCTCGTTGGTCGAGTCCACCGGCGAACGCGTCGTGCTCACCGAGCGCGGCGTCCCGGTGAGTGTCCTGTTCCCGGCAGGGGTAGTGGCCCGGCTGGAGCACTGGGCCCGCGCCGACTTCCCCGCGCCCGCACCGATACCGCAGGACGAAGAAGAGGAGGACACGAACCCGCCGAGGTGGGACGTCGGTCGGCTGCGAATCGAGCCGTTGGCCCATCCGCAGGAGTACGGGCCCTACACCCGGTACGTCCGCGCCGACGGCAGGCGCGTGAGCTTCGCCCGGAGCGGGACCATGGTGGCCGTGCAACTGGCTGCCGACGAGGCGGCGTGGCTTGAGGACAGAGCCATGCACCAGCGCCAGGGATACATGGACCCCAAGCAGGCAGCAGCATTCGAGGAGTTCCTGGCCCGACAGCCACCGGTCGGCGAGCAGTGACTTTGGGCTGAGCCCGGTCCCAGGCCGCCGGGAATCGGGCTTAAGGCAGGGTCGGATTCCTACGCGTTCTCTGCACTTGACCGGATCGGATGATCCTCCGGTCGCACTGACCACAGCTCCGCGACCACAAACCCCTTGGATCGCCCTGTCAAGGCTGTGATCCACTGTGCTCATGAGCTTGTCGGTGGATGTCTTCGTTGTTGGCGCGGATGGTGAGAGGCAGGTACAGGATGTTCCCGACGGATGCTCTGACTCCGCGGGCTTCGAGAACTGGCGCACTCGCGTGTGGGGCTCGCAAGTGGTGCGGTCGCTAGGGGCCGGCTTCTTTCCGGTCCTGGCCGACACCGACCTGCAGGTCGATCCCGAGCAGGTCCCGGCGTTCCTGCGCGAGTGCCTCCTGCTTCGCGAGAACCTGGAGAAGATCGTTGCAGGTATAGAACCCGTGCGGACGACCACGGACTACAGGGACGCGATCTCCGCCCGGTTGGCAAACGTTGAGGACGCGGCGAGGCGAGGCCTCGCGATGGGAGGCGGAGTCCTCATCTGGTGACGTGAAGTCAGAGCACCACGGCCTGATCTCGGCTGACGAGGGCGCAGCTTCACTGAAGCTCGCGGCCACGGAGCGTCACGGAGTCCACGGAGGTTTCCGAAGCTCGATCGCCGGTTGACGGACAGTCATGTTCGGCGCGGTACGGCTCCGTCCTGCCAGCGGTAGAGGTCGCGCAGCAGGGAAATCTCGGCGCCGTGATGGATCAGCTCCCTGTTGACGTGCAGGACCCTGTTCTCCATGGGAAACCGCTCGGGACCCACCGTGGGCGCATTGTCCAGGTCAGCGTCCGAGAGCTCGCGGACCCCCGCGTTCCATCTCCCATACATCTCATCGAGCTGCTTCAGCGCCTCGTCAGCGGTCCCCGCGTAGGCGAATGTCTGGAAGTCGACGTCCTGGCCGCCGAAGTACCATCCGACCCGATAGCCCAGGCAGGAGACGATGATGTGCGCCAGCCGCCAGGCAACCGTGGTCACCGGCGCCGGCTCCGGGCCAGGGGACGCGAAGTCCATCGTCCACTCCCCCGAACCCGCCGACATCGGTGCGGCCGACGTGCCACGTGGGCGGATACTCCAGCAGCCGCGCACCGGCTCCCAGAAGTACTCCTCATCGGTAAGACCGTCCAGCCGCGGCCGTAGGTTCTTGTGCCAGTACCAGTCCAGCTGGTCCGCGAGTCGCTCGCTTCTTGTCATTTCCGCACACTACATACAACGAAGATCTGGATGCGACCCTCGCGGACACCGTCGCCGGCCGTGGGCCGCGAGAGCGTACCGCACCGCGAGATGACGCTGGGGGCTGCGGCAGTACACCGGCACCTCTGGAAAGATCGACAATTGCCAGATCGGGGTGTTCGCCGCCTGTGCCACCGCACGAGGACGGGCCCTGGTCAACCGCGAGTTGTATCTGCCCAAAGCCTGGACCTCGGATCGTGAACGCTGCCCGGCGGCGAAGATCCCGGACGAGCGGACCTTCGCGATCAAAGGCGAGTTGGCGCAAGCGATCGTGACGCCAATCCGGGCGAACCCAGGGCACTAGACACCTCCGACGTGGCTCTGCGCCGCTGGCACCACTGTGCCGATCGTGGTGGCGAGCGTGGCTCCGAGGACGCTGACGCCGACCAGGGTCAGCCAGATCGCGGCTGCCCCGGTGGACAGCAACCCCGAGAGGGCGGCTGGAGCGACCGCTCCTGCGACACTTACGGCGAGCTGGTTGAGGGCCAAGTACCGGCCGCGGAGAGCGTCCGGGGCGCTCTCCGCGGCGACAGTCGACGTGATGGGGCCGCCGACGATTTCACCGAAGGTGTAGCTGATTGCACCGAGCAGCACGACGCCGACCGCGAGGGCGATTGCAGCCACGCGGTCGGCGGCGAGGAACAGAAGGTAGCTGGTCGCAAAGCAGGCGTGTCCGGCGACGAGGATGCGGCTGCGGATCCGCCCGCTCAGCCACCCGACGATGATGCCTTGGGCCAAGCCGACCATCAGGGTGTTGAGCGTGAAGACAGCGCCGGCGGTCCAGCCAGGCAGTCCCAGCACGTCCACGGCGTAGACCGGTATCGCGATGTTGAGGGCGAACAAGGAGATCGCAAAGCACAGTTGATGCGCGACCACTGACAGGTACCGCAAATCCCGGAGTACGCGCCCCCAGCCCCCAGCAGCGTCCTGGCCCACCTCGGGACGGGTATTCGGCACGGCCCGCATCAGAACGAAGGCGGTGAGATAGGACACGGCATTGACGACCACGATCGCGGCGTAGACGCCGTGAGTACCGAAGCTGACGGCGACGGCAGTGAGGAGGCCGCCGAGCGCGTAGCCGAGGTTGCGTACCGATCCCAGAAGACCGAACCAGCGCTCTCGTTGGCCGGGCGCGGCCAACGCCGTGACGGTCGCGCCGTAGCAGCTGAAGAACACCGCCCGCCCGGCACTGTTCAACCAGGCACAGACTGCGATCTGCCATGTCTGGCCCACGAGGAGATACCCGGCGAAGCCGAACGCCTGGGCCAGGTTCGCCGCCTGCAGTACCGGCTTGGCGCCGTACCTGTCGACCAGCCCTCCGGCCATCGGGCCCACCGGGAGCGCCAGCAGCCCGGCCGTCGTCAGTGCCGCGCCCACCTGCACCAGCGTCAGCGACGTCGTGGCCAGGAAGTACAGCATCGAAACGGGGACGAAGACACCGGTGCCGATCGAGTCGATGACGATCGCTGCGACGAAACGGCGGTGCCGAGCCATCGAGGGACGGACCGCGCAATCGGGAAGAGTCACATCCCGGACGGTATAGATTTGATACCGGTATCTACAACGCTACCGGGAGTCGTGCATGGGTAACGCCTACAATGTCATGGCCGCGACCTGCCCCAGTCGCACCGTTCTGCACCGGATCGGGGCGCGCTGGACGGTGTTCGTCGTCAACGCGCTGGACAACAGGCCGATGCGATTCACCGAGCTCAAGAAGCACATCCGGGGGATCACATCGAAGGCGCTCACCGAGACACTTCGCGCGATGGAGTACGACGGTCTGATCTCTCGCACGGAGGTTCCCGCACATCCCCCGCATGTCGAGTACGCCCTCACCGACCTCGGGCAGTCATTGTTGACGCCCCTACGTGCCGTCCGGGAATGGGCCGAGAGCCACGTCTCCGACATTGAACGCGCCCGCGCACAAGCCGATGCGCAACGGTGACTCCGTTCGCCGATGGGTGCGGTTGGCCGTATGCCCCTGCGGGCGATGCGTGGGGTGATGTTCCGCGCCCGGAGCCACCTTCGCAGATGGTCGTAGTCGTCGTAGCCCTTGTCGGCGTGGAGCTTGTCAGGCCGTCGCCGACGTGGTCCGCGTCGGAAGCGGATCGGCGGGATACCCCGTACCAGGGTTCCAGCCCTTGACTGTCATGGGTGTTCGCGGCAGAGATGCCGATCGACAGGGGCAGTCGGGTCCGCTCGGTGATCAAGTGGATCCACCTCACCGAGACCGGCCCAGGCCCGTTCCCAGTCGTGCAACGACCTGGCCCGGGCGCCGATGAATGGCACCACACGCTCTGGTATCGATGGGGAAGCCCGGAGGACCCGCCTGGGCTATCTGCGACAGGCAACGGTGATGATTTCCCGGCTGTCGGCGTTGATAGCCCCTCCGTGCCAGTCGCCGTACTGCGCCTCGATCTCGAAGCCCACGCCGCCGAGGAACCCGTTGAGCACCGCAACGTCGAGGAAGCGCAAGCTCGCGTGATCGATACGGAGCACCGTGCCATCCCGGGCAGCCGTCGTCTCGTGAAAGGTGACGACATCGCCGATGACGGAGTCGACCTCGTGCCACACACGCAAGGCTCGCCCATGAGCGTCGACAAGATCCTCCGGAGGCGACGCATTCCACTCCTCCCAGGCCCGCGCCTGGGGATGCCGTGTCTCGAACACAAAACGACCGCCCCGGCGCAATGCCCCATGGATTGCAGCGAGTGAAGCACGCACTTCCTCGTCGGTGACGAGGAACTGGAAAGCGTGGCCGGTCATCGTCGCAAGATCGAAGTCTGCCCCGCTGCTCGCCTCCGCCGCGGTGCCCTCGACCCACTCGATATCGGCCCGACGCCGAGCCCGGTCCAGCGCGGCGCGATCCGGGTCCAGACCGACAAGCCGGCCGCGATGGCCCTGCTCGCGTGCAAGATGCAGCATCGCACCCGTGCCACAACCGATGTCCAAGACAGAGTCCGCAGCCATGATCAGGTCGTCATAGAAGCGATCTCCCGGGTGGTGATCGGGGGCCCACGGGTTCAGCACGTCATACAGCGCGGCAGCGTCAGCGTCGGAGAACACCGAGGCAGTGTCCGCCGACGCTCGTGCGTCCTCAACCGATTTACCCGCGACGCAAGTCAGGACTTCGGTGCGGCACGGACCACACATGACCACACCGTCACCGATAGAGCGTCGATGACCAACGACATGTCCGCCGTCCGATCGGGTGGATCCAGGCCGCCGGCCGGCTGGTCGCGCCCGGAGGTTTTGCCGGCTTGACGAGCTCGGCTCGAACCTCACTGCAGAAGTGGAATATCGGCGGTGCCAGCCGCCTGGTCATCAACGGACGGGACGTGGGAGACGATCCTGCGGGCCGTCCAGGCCGATACCGAAGGCCCTGGGCAGCCTAGTGCTGTGACCGGGAAGGTTCGCCGGGTCGGTGGTCGCGTTCGGGGGCCGGGGCGGGTTGGATGTGCGGCGTGCATCCGACGTCGCGTCAGGGGCGCATAGTGGCTGAATCGATCAGGGGCCCCAGGCTGGCGCATCAGGAGGGACCACGGCTGCGGCAGATCGTGGTTCGCGGCAGGCGGTATCCGGACCTGTTCGGCTGGGCGATGCCCTCGAACCGCACAGCAGCCAAGCAGGTCCGCTCCCCAGCTGGCTGTTCGGTAGCTGCGGGCGAGTACCGCGGCCTGTATCGGTAACTCACCCGCAACTACGCGATCATTTACTGGCACGCCCGCATCGGCTGTGTTGACATTCCCGAGTGGGCCCTCGTGTCACTTGCGCCAGAACAGGTGGTGCGTCATGCCACTCGGGCTGGGCACGACCTCGAGGTGGAACCGGTCGAGCAGCTCTTCGGGGGACTCCCAGAGCCGTAGCCCGGATCCGAGCTTCACCGGCGAGACCGCCACGTGCATGGTGTCGACGAGGTCGGCGTCGAGGAACTGCCGGATGGTGGTGACCCCGCCGCCGAGTCGGACGTCCTTGCCCTGTGCCGCCTTGCGCGCTTGCTCGAGGACCGTGGCCGGGTCGCCGTCGACGAAGTGGAACGTGGTGTCGGAGAGTGTGAACGACGGACGCTTGTGGTGGGTCATGACGAACACCGGGGTGTGGAACGGGGGCTCGTCACCCCACCAGCCACGCCACTCGATGTCCTGCCAGGGGCCGTGCTGGGGCCCGAACTTGTTGCGGCCCATGATCTCGGCACCGATGTTGCGGGCGAAGTCCCGCGTGAAGTAGTCGTCAAGACCCCGGCTCCCCCCGGGGTCAGTACGCATGGGCCAGCTCGCCGTGGCGCCGGCCCAGGCGAACAGCCTCCCGGGATCGACGTGGCCGAACGGCCTCTCAAGGCTCTGGTCCTCACCGGCACCGATCCCGTCACTCGAGACGGTGAAGTTCTGGACTCTCAGTAGCTGAGCCACCTGTTCCTCCTGTGTTGTCGACAACGGTGGTGAGACTCTCCGGACCGAAAAAACTCATCGCTGCGTCCGCGGCCGGCGAGAAATTGGGCTACCTGCTGCCCTGCCTGGGAGGTTCGCCTGGTTGGTCAGGCTGCGGATGTGAGAGGGCGTCCGCCCCAGCGGATGCCCTGGAACTTCCGGCTTAGCCGCGTTCATCTCGGCGATGCTGAACATGCTGTTGGTGAGCACACGCTGGGCCTCGACCGCGGCAGCCGGATCGAGCAGGGCATGCAGCAGCGCCGGGATCGCGGCGGGACATCCGGGAAACTCCGACCAGGTGACCTCTGCGAGTTAGGCGCCTGAGGTGTCTATGCGGTCACAGCACTAGACCCAGTTTGCCCAGCCGAAGGTGAAGAGATAGGCCCGGCGACCTGCGTCCATGCCCCTGATGCCCCGACGGAGCATGACCGCCAGTGCAACAAGGAACAGAGCGGCAAAGAATCCAGCCACGAGGGCTCCAGTAATCGCCCCCGCGAACAGGCCCACGACCACACTTGCCACAACGACGATTCCAAGGCCGAAGTGCGCGGCAGGCAGGTCGGCCCTGATCACTTCTCGCAGAGCCTTGCGAGACGCCCGCATGTCAGAGGCATAGCGCTCCCGGGCCGCCTTCGGCTCAGCGGCAGGTCCCTCAGGCCACTGTTCCATCATCCCCCCGGTTCCGTTCGAACAGACCCTAACTCGACCATCGTCGGACGGGGGAACAAGGCGCCCGATCGAGGGTGGGGCCAGAACAATCCGTTCTTCCCTCAGCCCTCCTGCACCGTTCCCCCACACGGCTCAAAAGTGGGGCCAAAACCGCCCGGCGGAAACAGGCAGCGGTATTCGAGGAGTTCCTGGCCCGACAGCCACCGGTGGGCGAGCAGTAACTTTGAGCTGAGGCCGGTGTCAGGCCGACGGGGTTCGGGCCCAACAAGGACTAATCATTCTTTCGAAAACTCGGTAGCCGGTAGGTTTGTCCCATCGAAGCTGGTACGGAGAGAGGCTGCTGGGGTGCTTACGCTGACGGAGATTGCTGTGGATCCCCTGTATCTGACGAGCCGTCTGAAGCCCCCAGGAGGGTTCAGATGTCGTCTTGTGACCCCTTACGCATGCCGATGCAAAGCGCTTGGCCGGGTTCCTCGACCCTCTGTCCTCAGAAACGAGGCGGCTCAGTACGTTCGACGGGTACGACCTCGCGACCGCCCGGGAGTTGTGTGACGCGATCGCGCGCTACGACAAGCTCAGGCTGGTGCTCGAGGACGTACCGTCCAGCAGGATCGTCGGCCTTGCCGAATTCAGCCTCGATCTGACTCCCGGGGACATCGCGCGCTATCAGGAAGCGGGTATCCGTCTCGCTGAGACGACTGACTGCCGCTTCGGTCCCACTTTGGCTGATGACTACCAGGGCCGGGGCGTCGGGACGCTCGTCCTCCCCCTTGTCACGGAGGTCGCACGGCTGCTTGGCAGGACGAGGATCATCCTGTGGGGCGGCGTCCGCGCGAACAATCCTCGCGCCATCCGCTACTACGAGAAAAACGGCTTCCAATCGGTCGGCTTCTTCGCTGAGGCGGACGGCTCTCTGTCGCTCGACATGATGCTGGACCTGCACCCAGTGCCGGATGCGGCAGGAGCTCTGACTTGACGCAGCCACTCGTCCTCGACGCGCGGACGTGACCGCGTCCGGCCCGCCAGATCGCTGGTCCAACGGCTTCGTCCGTACAAGGATGCTGCCATGCTCCGCACTGACGATGAGAACAGGTTGATCCGCCGCTACGTCACGCCTGGTCGGCGGTACCTCAAACTCGGTGGCGTCCTTGTCGGCATGAGTGAGCGAGACCGAGCCAAGTTCCTGCAGAAGCTGGGCAAAGCTGCCGATGAGATCAGTTCCCATGAACTTGGCGTACTGCTCGACCGAGGGTGGCGCGAGCGGAAGACGGCAGCATGGCTCATCGCCGTTGCCGGCAGAACCGAGTTCCGGGAACGTCTCGGCGAACTCCTGCTCGCCAGCGATGGACCCTACGCCGGGCAGGCGTACTGCGTCGCACTGGCTACTTTCGGCACCTCTGCCGACGCTGACCTGTTGGTCGCGTACCTCGACACTACCTGCTGCGTCCCGACCTCTACTACGACCAGACAGCCGCACTCGGCACGCTCCTGCTACTCGACGCCAAGCTCGGCACGGACCGCGTGGCCCGGTTCCTCACCCCGGACGGACTCTGGCAGCAATGGATCGACGGGCCGCCCAGCAAGGAACGCGACGCCCCCGACACCTACCGCGAGTTCATCGCCCAGCTCTGCACCTTCGCTGATGAAGCTGCCAAGCACTGTCCGGTACGCAGGAACGGTGTGAGCACTCACCGGAGGTAGCCACCACAGAGCCGAGCCGCCGAGGTGAGGAGCGGACCGTTGTGGGCATCAGATCGGTCACCGCATGACGCTCTCAGCTTGGGAAGCTCAGATGATCTGGGGCCGGCCCAGGCCGCCCTGACGTGCAGTCGAGTGGCCTCGGGCTCCGGCCAGTCTCTGTCGCGATCCCCGCTGTTCCCCGTGGCCCCCCGCACGATCTGGCACGGGTCTGGCACGCCTCTCCCAAACACGGTCAACACCAGGTACCACTTGCTGGAGGCAAGGCGGAGAGCCAGCTACGCAAAGGCGAGTACTGCGTGCTCGCGCTGTTGTGGGAGGGCCGGGGCGGACGGGGTTACGTGCGGTGCCAGCGGCTGCGGATCCGGTCGAGCTCTGCGAGCAGGCTCTCGTTGCGGCCGATCCGCCACGCGGTGGAGTGTGGCATCAACCGCCTCAAGAGGCACCAGGCAGTGGCCGCGCGCTACGAAAAACTCGCCGTCCGCTACGAAGCAACCCTCCTGATCCCGGCCATCAATGAGTGGCTGTGACCAGCACATTCACCAGGGGCGCGGGAGAGGCCGTCAGCGGTGACCCAGCACGTTGACCACCCGTCCGCTGGGGTCGCGAACGAAAAACCGCCGCACACCCCACTCCTCGTCCTGCAAGGGGTAAATAATCTCCGCACCGCTCTCCCGCATGACCGCGTAAGCCGCATCCACGTCGTCCACCTCGACGCTCATCTCGGGGTCGACAGGCGCGGTCTTGTCGCCGGCCATGACGCTGATCTGCGCTGCTGGGCTGGACGGGGAGGCGAGCGTCATGATCCAGCCGTGGTTCATGACCTCCTCGAAGCCCAGCAGGCCATAGAACTCCCGGCTCTCCTGCGCGGCCTCCGACCGGATGTTGGGTACGACACGACGAACGGCCATCGATGACTCCAAGCGAGAACGAACCTGTCTTTGTGTCTCCCCAGGAGTACTACGGCACGCCCGCAGCCGCATGCACTTTCGATACACGCCTCAGGAGCGCCGCAATGAGCTGATCGCCGACCTGGACGAACACATCGCCGTCGCCCTGGAAAGGAGGCCGACCCCGATGACCAGGTCATCCTCGCCGTGTTCGCGCGTCTGGGCGACCCCCGCTCGATCGCGGCCAGCGCGCTGGGAGAGAGCCCTACCGCCGTATCCGTCCGCCGTCGGCACGCCGTCGTCCCTTTGGTCCTGCTGGCACTCGCAGGGACGGCCGCGGTCACCGTACCCGTGGCGGGTGTCGTCCTGGCGGTCGTGGCCGTCGTGGCCGTGTGGGCGACCCCGCAGTGGCAGACTCGCGAAAAGGGGATCGGCAAGTCGGCCCAGCCATGGGCCGACCTGCTGCCTTTCGTCAAGCTTGCCGAGTCCACCCAACAGCGGTGGCGAGCGGTGAGCGCGCCCCACCTCGTCGGGGGCGACGTCGGTCATCGTTGGCTGCTGTCGAGCGGCCTCGGACCGCCCAGGGACGGCGCAGCCGTGGATCACCTGAACGGCGTCAGTTGGCGGAAGCGGCTCGCCACTGCGCGGTGGTGCACCCCTCTTCCATGTCCCACCACTCCTCGGCTGCACCGTGGTTGAGCAGCTTTTGTACCTTGGCGAGATCGGCGGTGGGTGGGACGTCCAGGGCGACCATGCCGAATCGTTCCATGCCCTCGCCGTCGACGCCGAGGTCCTGAAAAGCGTTGATCACGCTCTGCCGTGCCGGTCCCGAGCCGCCGTCACGGAACACGATGAGGCGGATGGCGCAGTTCTCCGAACGCCGAACCACCTCGCCGGCCCACCGCACGCCGTCCTCGTCGGGCGCGGTGGCCACGATGTCCCCGCAAGCGACGCCGCGAACGAACCAGGGAATGTTGTCGAGCCGCACGGTGCCGTCGCCTTGGTCGACGGCCCCGAGACTCTCCACTGAGGCCGGGGGCCAGTCGTCCTCGATCTCCAGCCGGAAGTTCACCTTGACGTACGGGCCTTCGGGGTTGGTCATGGGCCCAGGATGCACAGCCCTTCCGCGCTCGTCACAGGTGGGGGTCAGGGCAACTGCCGGGTGGCCTGTCCGCTGATGTCCGTGCCCAGACTCCCGGGCTGTGACCGGGAGTCGCGGGAGGGGACAGCTTTTCGGACGACGAGGGCCGCGATGAGGCACACGGCTCCAGCGACTGCCATTCCGGATGAGGGACCGAGGGCCGACATCAGTCCGGTGGCAGCTGCCAGGGTGAAGGTTTCCAGGCTCATCCGCGTGGTGCTGAACAGCGCGGCGCCGGCCCCTCCGCGCTCGGAGGGTACGTAGTGGAGTGCTTGCCCGTCAGGCACGCCTTCGGTCAGTCCAAGGCACAGCCCGATGACCGCGGCCGCGAGGAGAAGGGCCGCAGGATGGTGGGTCGCCTGGAGGATGACCGCGGTGACGGCGCAGGTGAACAGCGCGGTGGTCACCAGCGGCCGTGCCCGTCGGCGCGCGATCCGTGCGGCAAGAAGGGGAAGGAGCGTCGATGGCACGGTCAGCAGGCTGAGCATCGTCGCTGCCTCGCCCGCGCCCATGCCCTGGACGGAGCCAAGCTGAGGGAGCACGGCCAACCCCACCACGAGCATTCCCATGAAGGCGCCCGTCGCCAGCGCGTACGCCCGATAGGCGGGGATCCGCAACAGGTCCATGGGTATCGCGGGATCGGACGCACGCCGTTCGACGCGGACGAGTCCGATGGCGCCGGCTGCCGCGACGAGGACGAGTGAGACCGGCCACCACCACGGGACGCCGGCCCCGAAGCCCAGTCCGAGTGCGGTCACTGCGGTGGCGACGGTCACCCCGAAGAGGACAGCGCCGGCACGGTCGAAGTTCTCTGACACCGCGGGGCTGCGAAGGCCCGGAAGCGTGAGCGTGGCCAAGGCGGCGACCGTGGCAACAGCCCCCGGCGCGACGAAGACGAGGGGCCAGCCCCCGGCGGCCATGAGGGCCTGGGCAACCAACGGTCCCAACGCCAGACTGCTGCCCAGCACGGCACCCGCGTAGCCGTACAACCGACGCCGCTCCTGTGGCGGGTACACGGCCAAGAGCATCGACGATCCGCCAGCGGCGCACATGGCCGCCCCGATACCGGCGACCGCGCGAAGGGCCACCAGAGACCAAAGGTCTGGAGCGAGGGCGGACACGAACCCCGTGGCTGCGACGACGATGTTGCCGATGGCGAAGAACCGGGTGCGGGCGCAGCGGTCCGCTGTCGCTCCCGCCAGCAGCAGAGTGGCTGCGAAGAGCCCGTTGTAGGCGAGGACGATCCACGGACCCAGAGCAGCCGCCCCCGGCAGTTGGGCGGTCACCTTGGGGACGACAGCCGTCGATCCCGTGATGGCGAGGGGGAACACGGCTGTGGAGATGAGGTCAGCAACAAGGACACGCCGACGTTGACGAGCAGACAAGGCAAACATGGAGTGCGCTCCGGAACGGGGAAATCCGAGCGCCACAAAGGCGCTCCTGGCCAGGGGTCAGGAGCGACGGCGAGAACTGGGGTTGTGCGCCGTCGCTCTCAGCGACGGCGCACCTTGTCTGTTTTCGGCACGAGCACACGCTAGCAGCCGCCTCGGGCGTGGGACGGGGCGATGGTGCAGTCGTGATGGTGCTCGACCGGGTCAGATCGTCTTGATCAAGCCGCCGTCGACGAGGTACTCCTGGCCGGTCATGCTGGCCGCCAGGGGCGAGGCGAGGTAGGCGACCAGGGAGGCGACCTGCTCGGGCTCGACGAGTTGGCCGGAGCGGATGCCGGACGCCGCGGCCAGGCCGGCCAGGAGGTCGTCGTGCGAGATTCCCTGCGCGGCCGCGAGGGCGGCGCCGATGCCGTCCGGGGCGGTCCATACGGGCGTGCGGGTCGGTCCCGGGGCGACCGTCGCGACGCGCACGCCCTGGTCCCCGTACTCCTCGGCGAGCGCCTTGCTGAACGCGGTGAGCGCCGCCTTGGCGGTGTTGTAGGGCACCGGGCCGTTGTGCGGCAGGCGGGCGCCCACCGAGGAGATGTTGACGATCAGGCCGTGCCGGCGGATCAGGCCGGGGATCGCGGCCCGGCAGGTGCGTAGGGCGGAGTAGAAGTTCAGGTCGAACGTCTTGTGCCACAACGCGTCGTCGTAGTCGAAGAACGCGCGCAGGTCCGTGGCGTCACCGCCGCCGGCGCAGTTGACCAGGACGTCGATGTCGCCGTGGGCTGCGACGGTCGCGTGCACGAGCTCGCCCGGACCGTCCGGCGTGGCCAGGTCGGCGGTGATCGCGTGTGCGCCGGAATCGGCGAGTTCGGGCGACACGGTGCGGGCCGAGCCGATCACGTTCGCGCCCTCGGCGACGAGCGCCTGGACGACGGCCAGCCCGATCCCGCGGCTGGCCCCGGTCACGAGGGCCGTCCTGCCCGTCAATTGCAGATCCATGTTCTGGTACTCCTCTACGTTCGGATGATGGTGGGCAGCGCGCGCTCAGAAGCCGATGGCTTCGCGGAGCAGCAGGGCGGCGGCCCGGCCGGGGTGGGGTTCCCCGTTGAGCACGAGCAGCCGGTTGAGCACGAGCAGCCGGTTGACCCGCGCTGGGCCGGCCGGTGGTGCTCGGTACCCGCTCAGCCGGCCGGGGTGGGGGCGTCGACCGGGCGGTTGCGGTAGCGCCAGGCCAGCCGGCCGAAGACGAGCCCGCCGGCGAAGAAGTAGGCGTCGGTCGCGCGGCCGGACCACAGCACGGACGCGGACGGGTGGGCCGTGCCCGTCGCATCCTCGATCGACAGGCCGGTGATCCCCTCGGGCAGCAGGCCGATCGCGCGGGTCAGGTCGTCGACCAGGCCGGAGGCGCCGCGCAGGGTCAGCAGCGCGCAGCCGAACCAGACCAGGAACACGGCCGGACGGCGCAGCCGACCCCGCGGCCGCCCGCGCGCGATCGCCAGGCAGGCCCACGCCCCGATCGGGAAGGCGGCCACGACCGCCACCTCGAAGATCCAGCCGATCACCGAGTGCGGCAGGAGGCCGGGCAGCACGCCGCCGCGCCCGAAGGTTCCGCCGGCGTACCAGTAGACGTGGAAGGCGAAGAACACGACGATCCACGCGAGCGCCGCGTAGGCCGGCCACGCGAGGCGGTCGCCGGTCCGCCCCGAACGCGATGGCCCGGCTCGCATGAGGAGTGTCCGGTCAGTTCGTGGACTGGCGGGCATGATGGGCCTCGCGGAAGACTGCCCACGCGTCGGCGACCGGGCCGACGTGGGCGAGCTTGTCGGGGTTGATCACCGAGCGGATCGTCTGGATCTGCCCGTCGACGACGTCCAGCGCCCAGGTGTTGACGACGTTGCCGTGCCGGTCGCGGAAGATCGCGCCGGGCTGCCCGTTGACCTCGTGGGACTGCATGACACCGCCGAGCCGCAGGAACGACGGGACGAGAGCGGCGAGCACCCGGGCGACGTTCTGCGCGCCGACCAGCTGGGCGGCCAGCTGAGGCCCCTTGCCGCCGCTGTCGCCGATCATGTGCACGTCGGCGGCCAGCAGGTCCCGCAGCCCGTCGAGGTCTCCTTCGCGGAAGGCGTCGAAGAACCGTTCGGCGAGCTGCTCGCGCTCGCGGCGGTCGGCTTCGAAACGCGGGCGTCCGGCGTCCATGTGCCGGCGTGCGCGCACCGCGAGCTGACGGCAGGCCGCCTCCGAACGCCCGACCGCCGAGGCGATCTCGCCGAAGCCGAACCCGAACACCTCGCGCAGCACGAACACCGCCCGCTCGAGCGGGCTGAGCCGTTCGAGCAGCAGCAGGGCCGCCATCGACACCGAATCGGCCAGCTCGGCCGATCGCGCCGGGTCCTCGTACGGGTCGGCCAGCAGCGGCTCGGGAATCCACGGCCCGACGTACTCCTCGCGGCGGACGCGCGCCGAACGCAGCACGTCGATCGAGATGCGCGCGACCACCGCCGACAGGAACGCCTTGGCCGAGGCGGGTTCGGTCGTTGTGGCCTCGTAGCGCAGCCAGGTCTCCTGGACGGCGTCCTCGGCTTCGCTCACGCTGCCCAGGATCCGGTAGGCGATCGAGAACAGCAGCGGTCGCAGCTGTTCGAACTCCTCGGCTCGGTTCACGCCAGTTCCTCCTGGAAGCCCTGGCGCCACGACGGGTACCGCAACTGCCAGCCGAGTTCGCGCTTGGCCTTGGCGTTGGAGAAGCCGCGGGCCTCGGTCATCATGATCACCGGCACCTCCCCGGCCAGCATGCGGGCCAGCCACGTGGGAACCCGCATCGGCCGCTTGGCCCCGGCGCACTTCGCCAGGTGGGGCAGCCACTCGTTCACCGGCGCGGGCTCGTCGTCGACGATGTTGAACACGCCGGCCGCCTGCTGCTCCACCGCCAGCACCGTAGCGCTCGCCGCGTCGTCGAGGTGGACCCACGAGTGATAGCCGCCTGCGCGCCCGACCAGCGGGTACTTGCGTTGGCGCACCAGCGTGACCTGGTCGTCGATCGCCCCGGGCCCGTAGAGCCCCCCGTAGCGCAGCACCGCTCCGCCGGCCTGGCCGACGACCTCCTCGACGTGGCGCAGGGCCTGCATCGACGTGTACGCGGCCGTCCCCTCCTCGAGGTCCAGCGGGTCCTCCTCGGTCTTCACCCAGCCGCCCTCGCGCATCCCGTTCCAGCACGCGTAACCCTGCGCGACGAAGTGGGACACGCCGCTCGCCTCCGCGGCGGCCAGCAGATGATCCGTGCCCTCGGTGCGCAGCCTGATCGTCGGAACGGCCCACCGGTCGAAATGCCTGAAGTCGGGCCGGCCGGCGTGCGCCATGGAGATCCCGGTCATCTGGTGCACGATCGTGTCCGGGCGGGCCGTGGCCACCGCCTCGCCGACCGACGCCGCGTCCAGTCCGTCCATGACCACCGGCTCCGCGCCCAACCGCTCCAGCAGCCCCACCTTGGCCGCGTTCGTCGTCGTCGCCGTCACCTCGTGGCCCCGGGCCACGAGCTGCGGCACCAACCGCTGACCCAGAACACCGGTCCCACCCGCCACGAACACCCGCACAGCATTCACCGTCCTCGATCTCGAATCGGTCTCACGACCTCAGACCCGAGACGAGACAGCCCCGTCCGGCTGTGACATCACCGGCACGCGCCATGACGTCGCGTACCACCGCCACCCGGCACGTGCTTCGGTTTCGTGTGCCTGTACGTGCCGGCTACGGCCGCGCACTGGACCGCCGTCGACAGTGCCATGGCCGCGCAGATGCCCGGCAGGCCCCAGCCCGACAGGCCGTACGCGAGCGCCAGTTGGAGCACCACCCCGCACGTGGTGATCCGGGCGAGGGCCGGGCTGCCGCCGCTGCCCTCGAACACGCCGCCCAGCGCGATGAAGCACGCCAGCAACAGCAAGTAGGGCCCCACGCAGCGCAGATAGAGCGTTCCCGCCTCGGCCACCGCGCCGCCGGCGCCGAAGGCGCGCATGATCCACGGTCCCGTGGCCAGCAGCGCCAGGGCGGCTGCGAGCCCCAGCGCCCCGGCGAGGAGCAGCGCCTGGCGTCCGACGGTCCGGCGCTCGTCCTGACCGGCGCCGAGCTGATGGGCGGTGTGGATGGCGGCGGCCTGACGCACCGCGTAGAAGGCCATGGTGGCGACGTACATCGCCTTGGTCGCTATCCCGTACGCGGCGAGGTCGCCGACACCGATCCGGGCGACCACGGCGACCAGGGCGAGCGTCCCGGCCATTCTGACGACGAAGTCGGCGGACATCGGCAGCCCGGTCACGGCCGTCCTGCGTGCGTCGGCGCCCAGTTCCCTGACGCTGAGCGGGGTTCCTCCGCCAGCCCGAGGGAGTGTGCCGTCGCGGAGCAGCGTGCGAAAGCCGCACACGAGCGCGGCCGTCCTCCCCAGGACGGTGGAGATCGCCGCCCCGCGCACCCCGAGTCCTAGACCGAGGATGAACAGGGGATCCAGCACGAGGATCAGCCCGTTCGCGAGCAGGGAGAGCTTCATCGGGGTGCGGGTGTCGCCCGTGCCCTTGAGGATGCCGTCGACGACGTTGGTGGCGAAGAACACCGCGATCCCGGGCAGCGCGATCGAGAAGTACCCGGTGGCGAGGGACAGCGGACGGCCTTCGCCGCCGCCGAGCACGAGGCGGGCCAGCGGTTCGCGGCAGAGGAGTCCGCCGATGGCGACGACGGGGGTGACGAGTGCCCACAGCGCCCAGCCGCCGCGCACGGCGGAACGCAGCGCCGCCGGATCCCCCGCGCCCCTGGCCCGTGCGACCAGCACGGTCGTGCCGGAGCCGGCGACGAGGATGACGCCGAGCAGCAGGTTCTCGACGTTCGTGGCGACCGCCACCGCGGCGACGGCCTGCCCGCCGAGCCGGGCCACCCACACCATGTTGATGATCCCGGCCATGACCCCGGCGAGGAGCTCGAAGTAGACCGGGACCGCGAGTGACATCAGCCTGCGACGGTGTTCCGCTGCGCTCATCACACCCCCACACCCCCCTCTTTTCGCTGTACCTCGATTCGAGGTACAGCGAAAAGAGATAGCATGGCGGCCTCGGGCGGACAAGCGTGCGGATGGCACCGAAGGGGACCGGTTCATGCTGGAGTTGTCGATCCTGGGCTTCCTCTACGAAGCTCCCCTGCACGGCTACGAACTGAAGGCGCGCATCCAGGGCCTCAGCGGTCACATCCGCCCTGTGAGCGACGGCGCGCTCTACCCCGCCATCACCCGGCTGGTGAAGGCGGGCCTGGTCGAGCAGCGCACCGAGCCCGGAAGTGGTGCCGCGCACCGCCGGACGCTGTCCCTCACGGAGGCGGGCCGGACCGAACTCCTGGGGCGCCTGAGGGGCCCCAAGGAGGTCGAAATCACCGACGGGCAGCGCTTCTTCACGCTGCTCGCGTTCCTGCGACACCTTCCGGACCGTGCCGAGCAGGCGACCGTCCTGCGGCGTCGGCAGGCATTCCTCGATACTCCGGCGAGCTTCTTCTACCGCGATGGCGAGCCCGTACGGGCCGAGGAGGCGCCGGACCTGTTCCGGCAAGGCATGCTGCGCATCGCCCGCGCCACGGGAGCCGAGGAGAGGAAGTGGCTCGCCGAGGCGATCGGCAGACTGGAGAGCTGAGCGCGGTCACCCCTCAGACCGTTTTCGGTGCCGCAGGGGTACTCATCCAGCGGAGGCCCGACGTGTGCACAGTGAGGAGGGCCGTGAGGCGATGACGACGGTGTTCGCCGTCAACCCGACGGACAGCGCCTCGGTGCTGGCCGCCTTCGGTGCGCTGGGGGTCCTGGTCGTGACCTTCGCGGAGTCGGGTCTGCTCGTGGTCGGCTTCTTCCTTCCCGGTGACACGCTGCTGATCCCGGCCGGTGTGCTGTGCGCGCAGAGCGACAGCCATGCGCCGCGGCTGGCGTTGTGGCAGGTGCTGCTGTGCGCCGCCGTGGGCGCGGTGGCGGGCGGGCAGGTGGGGTTCCTGCTCGGGCGGCGGGGCGGGCGGACCCTCCTGGCCCGCTCCTCCAGCCGGCGTCTGAAGGAGCGGGCGGCGCGGGCGCAGGAACTCCTGGCCCGCTACGGGCAGGGCAAGGCGCTCGTGATCGGCCGCTTCATCCCGATGCTGCGGTCCGTCCTGCACCCCGCGGCCGGGGCGCTCGGCGTGCCCACGCGGACCTTCACGCTCTGGGCGGCCGTCGGGGGCGTGCTCTGGACCCAGAGCCTGGTGCTGGCCGGGTACGGCCTGGGGGCGTCGGTCCCCCGCATCGGCGACTACCTCCTGGTGATGGTCGCCGTGCTCATCGTGCTCTCGCTGGTGCCCCTGCTGGTGCAGGCACGGCGTGCGCGGCGCACCCGGCAACCGCCGTCGGGGTGAGCACGCCCCAGCGGTGAGCGGGGGACCGCCGCTGGTAGCGGGCGGCTCCCCCACCTCGGTGTCGCCTACGCCACCGCCTCCCCGGCCACGATCTCCCGTACCTCCCCCGCTTCCCGTACGGCCCCCGCGCCCCTTGCCTCCTCCGACCGCTGCTCGAACTGTGTGCGGTACAGCTCCGCGTACCGGCCGTCCGCCGCCAGGAGCTCGTCGTGGGTGCCGCGTTCGGCGATCAGTCCGTTCTCGACGACCAGGATGAGGTCGGCGGCCCGCACGGTGGACAGCCGGTGGGCGATGACCACCGCGGTCCGGCCCGCCAGAGCCTCGGTCAGCGCCTCCTGCACGGCCGCCTCCGAGGTGTTGTCGAGGTGGGCGGTGGCCTCGTCGAGGATGACCACCCGCTGGCGGGCCAGCAGCAGCCGGGCGATGGTCATGCGCTGGCGTTCGCCGCCGGACAGACGGTAGCCGCGCTCGCCGACGCCGGTGTCGAGGCCGTCGGGCAAGGAGCGCACGAGGTCGTCGAGGCGGGCCCGGCGCAGGACGTCCCACAGTTCCGCGTCGGTCGCCGCGGGCCGGGCCAGCAGCAGGTTGGCGCGCACGGAGTCGTGGAAGAGGTGGCCGTCCTGGGTGACCATGCCGAGGGTCGCCCGCAGGGACGCGGAGGTCAGGTCGCGTACGTCGACGCCGCCGATGCGCACGGCGCCCTCGTCGACGTCGTACAGGCGCGGCAGCAGCTGCGCGATCGTCGACTTGCCGGCGCCGGAGGAGCCGACGAGGGCGACGGTCTGCCCCGCCTCGGCGCGGAAGGAAACGCCGTGCAGGACCTCGGCGCCGTCGCGGGTGTCGAGTCCCGCAACCTCCTCCAGGGAGGCGAGGGAGACCTTGTCGGCGGACGGGTAGCCGAAGCGGACGCCGTCGAACTCCACGGCGAGGGGCCCCTCGGGCACCTGGCGGGCGTCCGGCTTCTCCTCGATCAGCGGCTTGAGGTCGAGCACCTCGAACACCCGCTCGAAGCTGACCAGGGCGCTCATCACCTCGACACGCGCCCCGGCGAGCGCGGTGAGCGGCGCGTACAGCCGGGTCAGCAGCAGGGCGAGCGAGACGACGGCGCCCGGCTCCAGGGTGCCCCGCAGGGCGAAGTACCCGCCGAGCCCGTAGACCAGGGCCAGCGCCAGGGAGGAGACCAGGGTCAGCGCGGTGATGAAGGCGGACTGCGCCGTCGCCGTACGGATGCCGATGTCCCGCACCCGGCCGGCGCGGGCCGCGAACTCCTCCGACTCCTGCTCCGGGCGGCCGAAGAGCTTGACCAGGGTGGCGCCAGGGGCGGAGAAGCGCTCCGTCATCCGGGTGCCCATCGCCGCGTTCAGCGTGGCCGCCTCCCGCTGCATACGGGCCATCCGGCTGCCCATCCGCCGGGCCGGCACCACGAACACCGGGAGGAGCACGAGGGCGAGCAGGGTGATCTGCCAGGACAGGGTGAGCATCACGGCGAGGGTGAGCAGCAGCGTGACCACGTTGCTGACGACACCCGAGAGGGTGTTGCTGAAGGCCCGCTGGGCGCCGATGACGTCGTTGTTGAGCCGGGAGACGAGCGCTCCCGTACGCGTACGCGTGAAGAACGCCACCGGCATGCGCTGCACATGGTCGAACACCGCCGTGCGCAGATCGAGGATGAGTCCCTCGCCGAGCGTGGCCGACAGACGTCTGCCGAGGATGCCGAACGCCGCCTCGGCCACCGCGATCAGGGCGATGAGCAGGGCCAGGCGTACGACGGTCCCCTGGTCGCCCCGTGACACGATCACGTCGACGACGCGCCCGGCGAGCACCGGGGTCGCCACCGCGAGCAGCGCGGTCACCACCCCGAGGGCGACGAACCGTGCGATACGGCGGCGGTGGGGCCGGGCGAACGCGCCGACGCGGCGCAGTGTCGCGCGGGCGAGCGGACGCCGCTCCTGCTGGGCGGTCATGACGCTGTGCAGCTGCGTCCAGGCGGTGGTCTCCATACTCATGGAGCAGAACCTAGAACCTCAAGCATCGTTGAGGTCAATGTGCGCACCCCGAAGGTCCCGCCGAGTCCGCCTCCCCACCCGCTTCCCGCTCGTAAGGCGCCGTCCCCGGTATCGCCACCGGCCGTTGGCGTGGCGGGGGGAACCTCTCCGGATGTGACCCCGGAAGCGACAGTGCGTCCGACAGCGGATGCGACAGTGGTCGAACTCCCCGATCCGCGGCCAGGACGGCTCCCGCGGCGCCTGCCCGTCCGCCAGGTGCTGTGCCTGCTGCCGGTGCTGCTCGTGGCGGTGGCCGCGGTACAGCACCGGTCGGTGCTGGCCGAGGGCTTCGCGCACCTGCGGAACGCCGAGTGGCCGTGGCTGCTGGCCGCGGTCGGCACGACCTGCCTGACCTGGGTCGCGGCGGCCGTCACCCGGCAGGGCGCGGTCGTCCAGCGGCTGCCGAGACGGCGGCTGCTCGCCACCCAGTTCGCGGCCGGAGCCGCCAACCACCTGTTGCCGACGGGCCTCGGGGCGAGCGCGGTGAACCTGCGGTTCCTGACGGTGTGCGGGGTCTCCCTGGCCCGGTCCTCCGCCGCGCTCGCGCTGTACATGCTCGCGGAGAGCGTCGCCCGGCTGGCCCTGCTCGCCGCCCTGCTCCTCGCCTTCCCGAACGCGCTGCGGCTGGGCGGCCTGCTGCCTTCGGGTGTGGCCGGTCCGCTGCTGTACGCGGTGGGCGGGGCCTTGGTCGCCGCGGCCGGGGCGGCGCTGTGCGTACGGCGGCTGCGCGCGGCGGTGGCCGCCTTCGTGCGCACCGCGCTGAGCGAGGCGCGCACGGTGCACTCCCGTCCGGCGCGGGCGCTGGCGTTGTGGGGCGGTTCGCTCGCCTTCCCGGCCCTTCAGGCGGTCTCCCTGGTCGCGGTGGGGCGGGCGCTGGCGCTGCCGGTGCCGTCCACGCACATGGCGCTGGCTTATCTCGCGGCCACCACCGCCGTCGCGCTGGTGCCCACGCCCGGCGGGTTCGGCTCGGTGGAGGCCGCGCTCGTCGTGGCGCTGGTGGCGGCGGGCGGGCCGGCCGCGGTCGTCACGGCGGTGGTGGTGGCCTACCGGATCATCACCGTGTGGCTGCCGCTGCTGCCGGGAGCGCTCACGCTGGGGGCGCTGGTGCGGCTGAAGGTCATCTGACTTCCGCCGCTTCACCCCGGCAGGCGGCCGGACCCTCGGCTCTCGCACGCTTCCGGCTCCCGTACGAGGTGACCGGGGAGTAACCTGCCGTCCCACCACGCAGCAGGAGGTCGCCGCCATGCCGGTCCGGATCGAGCACCAGGGGCACGTCACCACGGTCGTCCTGTCCCGGCCCGGGGCCCGTAACGCGGTGGACGGCCCGACGGCCGCCGAACTCGCCGACGCCTTCCGCCGGTTCGAGTCCGACGCGGAGGCCAGGGTGGCGGTGCTGTGGGGCGAGGGCGGCACGTTCTGCGCGGGCGCGGACCTGAAGGCGGTCGGCACCGAACGGGGCAACCGGGTCGCGCGGGACGGCGACGGGCCGATGGGGCCGACCCGGATGCGGCTGTCGAAGCCGGTGATCGCGGCGGTGGCCGGCCATGCCGTGGCGGGCGGTCTGGAACTGGCGCTGTGGTGCGATCTGCGGGTGGCGGAGGAGGACGCCGTGTTCGGTGTGTTCTGCCGCCGCTGGGGCGTGCCGCTGATCGACGGCGGCACGGTACGGCTGCCCCGGCTGATCGGCACCAGCCGCGCCATGGACATGATCCTCACCGGACGGCCGGTCCCGGCCCGTGAGGCGTACGCGATGGGCCTGGCGAACCGGGTCGTCCCCACCGGTCGGGCCCGCGCCGAGGCGGAGCGGCTGGCCGCCCGGATCGCCGATTTCCCCCAGGCCTGCCTGCGTTCGGACCGCGCCTCGATCCTGGACCAGGAGTCCCTGGACGAGGCGTCGGCCCTGCGCGCGGAACTCCGGCACGGCACGGACGTACTGGCCGAGGGTCTTGAGGGCGCGGCCCGGTTCACCGCCGGGGCGGGACGGCACGGCTCGTTCGCGGACGAGTGAGCCCGCCCTCCGGGTCCGGGCGGACCCCTGTCGAGTCGGGGCTCGCCACGAGATATCTTGATGTCGAGCAATGTTGCAGACGTGGAGCGGAGCACCCGGTGACTGACTCGACCATCATCTACACACACACTGACGAGGCCCCGGCCCTGGCGACGTATTCCTTCCTGCCGGTGGTCCAGGCGTACGCCTCGCAGGCGGGTGTCGCGGTGGAGACGCGTGACATCTCGCTGGCCGGGCGCATCATCGCCGTGTTCCCGGAGTACCTCACCGAGGACCAGCGGATCCCGGACGCGCTGACCGAGCTGGGCGAGCTCGCCAAGACGCCCGAGGCCAACATCATCAAGCTGCCGAACGTCTCGGCCTCCATCCCGCAGCTCAGGGCCGCGATCGCCGAGCTCCAGGGCCAGGGTTACGCGCTGCCGGACTACCCGGACGACCCGAAGAGCGACGAGGAGCGCGAGATCCGCGCCCGCTACGACAAGATCAAGGGTTCCGCGGTGAACCCGGTGCTGCGCGAGGGCAACTCCGACCGCCGCGCCCCCGCCTCGGTGAAGAACTACGCCAAGACCCACCCGCACCGCATGGGCGCCTGGACCGCCGAGTCCCAGACCAATGTGGCGACCATGGGCGCCGACGACTTCCGCTCCACCGAGAAGTCCGCCGTCATCGCCGAGGACGGCGCCCTGCGCATCGAGCTGAAGGGCGACGACGGCTCCACCACGGTGCTGCGCGAGTCCGTGCCCGTGCTCAAGGGCGAGGTCGTCGACGCCTCCGTGATGCGCGTCGGCGCGCTGCGCGAGTTCCTCACCGCGCAGATCGCCCGCGCCAAGCAGGAGGGCGTGCTGTTCTCCGTGCACCTGAAGGCCACGATGATGAAGGTCTCCGACCCGATCATCTTCGGTCACGTGGTGCGTGCCTTCTTCCCGAAGACGTTCGCGCAGTACGGCGAGGCCCTCGCGGCGGCCGGCCTGACCCCGAACGACGGTCTGGGCGGCATCTACAAGGGCCTGGAGAACCTGCCGGAGGGCGCCGAGATCAAGGCCTCCTTCGACGCCGAGCTCGCCGAGGGCCCGGAGCTGGCCATGGTCGACTCCGACAAGGGCATCACCAACCTGCACGTGCCCTCCGACGTGATCGTCGACGCCTCCATGCCGGCCATGATCCGCACCTCCGGCCACATGTGGGGCCCGGACGGCCAGGAGCACGACACCCTCGCGGTCCTCCCGGACTCCTCCTACGCCGGTGTCTACCAGGTCGCGATCGAGGACTGCCGCGCCCACGGCGCCTACGACCCGTCGACCATGGGCTCGGTCCCGAACGTGGGCCTGATGGCGCAGAAGGCCGAGGAGTACGGCAGCCACGACAAGACCTTCGAGATCCCGGTCACCGGCACCGTCCGCCTGGTCGACCAGGCCGGCAACGCCGTGCTCGAGCAGACCGTCTCGGCCGGTGACATCTTCCGCGCCTGCCAGACCAAGGACGCCCCGATCCGGGACTGGGTGAAGCTGGCCGTCACCCGCGCCCGCGCCACCGGCGACCCGGCCGTGTTCTGGCTGGACGAGGGCCGCGCCCACGACGCCAACCTGATCGCCAAGGTGAAGCAGTACCTGCCGGAGCACGACACCGAGGGCCTGGACATCCGGATCCTGTCCCCGGTGGAGGCGACGAAGCTGTCGGTGGAGCGCATCCGCCGCGGCGAGAACACCATCTCGGTCACCGGCAACGTGCTGCGCGACTACCTCACCGACCTGTTCCCGATCCTGGAGCTGGGCACCAGCGCCAAGATGCTCTCCGTGGTCCCGCTGATGGCGGGCGGCGGCCTGTTCGAGACGGGCGCCGGCGGCTCCGCGCCGAAGCACGTGCAGCAGCTGGTCAAGGAGGACTACCTGCGCTGGGACTCCCTGGGCGAGTTCTTCGCCCTGGTGCCGTCCCTGGAGCAGTACGCCAAGACCACCGGCAACGCCCGCGCCCAGGTCCTCGCCGACACCCTGGACCGGGCCACGGCGACCTTCCTCAACGAGAACAAGTCCCCGACCCGTCGCGTCGGCGGCATCGACAACCGCGGCAGCCACTTCTACCTGTCCATGTACTGGGCGCAGGAGCTGGCGAAGCAGACCGACGACGCCGCTCTGGCCGAGGCCTTCGCGCCGCTCGCCGAGACCCTCGCCGCCAACGAGCAGAAGATCGTCGACGAGCTGATCGCCGTCCAGGGCAAGCCGGTCGAGATCGGCGGCTACTACCAGCCCGACCCGGCCAAGGCCGCCGCGGTCATGCGCCCGTCGGCCACCTGGAACGAGGCACTGGCCGCCCTCTGAGCCGACCCGGGCCCCGGCAACCCCGCCGGGCGGCCCGACGACCCTCACCGCTCCGCCCCGACCGGCACCCCGCCGGCCGGGGCGGAGCCCTTTTGTGACGGCTGTGTGTCATCCCCGCTCCGGCGCTGGTGCGCCTCGGGGCCCTGTGCTTACCTGGTCGCATGATCGCGCTCGTGAGCCGCCGCCACATCGACTACGGACGTGTCACCAGCACGGGTTGTCGCCTCGCCCGCTGACATCCCCATGAGCTGACCATCCCACGGCGTATCCCGTTCCAGCTCGCCGGGTTTCCCTCGCTTCTCAGTCTTCTTCCTGTTCTTCCTGTTCTTCCTGCTTTTCTCTCACTCTCTTCTCCTTCCTCCCACAGGTCACGTACGCGCTCCCGCATGCCCCGCGACGTCCCCCAGGCACTCGGCCACCCGGCGCCCGGGACCTGCGGCACGCCCGTGGCGTCTCGCGCCGCCGCACTCCGTACGAGGAGCACCATGAGCGACCCCACCCAGCCCATCGACGCCGTCACCGCAGGTCACACGCCCGAGGAGGCACCCGCCGGCAGCGGCACCTCCGCATGGTCGTTCGAGACCAAGCAGGTCCACGCCGGGGCCGCGCCCGATCCGGCGACCGGCGCGCGGGCGACGCCGATCTACCAGACCACGTCGTTCGTCTTCCAGGACACCCAGCACGCCGCCGACCTGTTCTCGCTCGCCGAGCCAGGCAACATCTACACCCGCATCCACAACCCCACCCAGGACGTCTTCGAGCAGCGGATCGCGGCGCTCGAGGGCGGGGTCGCCGCAGTGGCGCTGTCCTCCGGGCAGGCCGCGGAGACGCTCGCGCTGCTGACGGTCGCGCGCGCCGGCGACCACGTGGTCTCCAGCACGTCGCTGTACGGCGGCACGTACAACCTGTTCCGGCACACCCTGCCGAAGTTCGGCATCGAGGTGTCCTTCGTGGACGACCCGGACGACCCGGACGCCTGGCGGGCCGCGATCCGGCCGAACACCAAGGCGCTGTTCGCGGAGACGCTGGGCAATCCGCGCGGCAACGTGCTGGACGTGCGGGCGGTCGCCGACGTGGCGCACACGGCGGGCGTGCCGCTGATCGTGGACAACACGGTGCCGACGCCCTACCTGCTGCGCCCGATCGAGCACGGCGCGGACGTCGTGGTGCACTCGGCGACCAAGTTCCTCGGAGGGCACGGCACCACCATCGCGGGTGTCGTGGTGGACGGCGGCACCTTCGACTTCGGCGCGCACGCCGACCGCTTCCCGGACTTCACCGAGCCCGACCCCAGCTACCACGGCCTGCGCTACTGGCCGGCGCTCGGGCCGGGCGCGTACGCCGCCAAGCTGCGGGTGCGGTTGCTGCGCGACCTGGGTCCCGCGCTGTCCCCGCACTCGGCGTTCCTGCTGCTTCAGGGCGTGGAGACGCTGAGCCTGCGCATCGAACGGCACTCCGCCAACGCGCAGGCCCTCGCCCAGTGGCTGGAGCTGCGCGACGAGGTGTCCGCGGTCCACTACGCGGGACTTCCCTCCAGCCCCTGGTACGAGGCGGGGCGCAGGTACCTGCCGCGGGGCGCGGGGGCGGTGGTCTCCTTCGAGCTGCGCGACGGGGTCGAGGCGGGCAAGCGGTTCGTGGACGGGGTGGAGCTGTTCAGCCACCTCGCCAACATCGGCGACGTACGGAGCCTGATCATCCACCCGGCGTCCACCACGCACAGCCAGCTGGACGAGGAGCAGTTGGCGGCGACCGGGACCGCGCCGGGCCTGGTACGGCTGTCGGTCGGCATCGAGAACCTCGCGGACCTCAAGGCGGACCTGGAGGCAGGCTTCCGCGCGGCCAAGGGGGCGTCCTGAACACCGTGCTCGCCCCGCACGCGGACGCGCTCCCCCACCCGCCGGCCTCGGGGGCCTGGCGGGAGGGGGACCCGCCGGGGCGCCGTCAGTGGCACACGCTCGGCCGCCCCCTGCCGCTGGAGGCGGGCGGTGAACTGGCCGGCGTGCGACTGGCGTTCGAGACGTGGGGGCAGCCCGCCCCGGACGCCTCCAACGCGGTGCTGGTGTTGCACGCGCTCACCGGTGACAGCCATGTCACCGGGCCGGCCGGGCCCGGTCATCCCACTCCGGGCTGGTGGGAGGGGCTGGTCGGGCCGGGCCGGGCGCTGGACACCGACCGGTGGTTCGTCGTCGCGCCGAACGTCCTCGGCGGCTGCCAGGGCAGTACGGGACCGGCCTCGCCGCGACCCGACGGGGCGCGGTGCTGGGGCGGGGCCTTCCCGTTCGTGACCCCGCGGGACCAGGTGGCGGCCGAGCGGGAGCTGGCGGACGCGCTGGGCATCGAGAGGTGGGCCCTGGTGGTCGGCGGTTCGATGGGCGGGATGCGGGCCCTGGAATGGGCGGTGTCGTACCCGGAGCGCACGGGTGCCCTGCTGCTGCTCGCCACCACGGCGGCGGCGAGCGCGGAGCAGATCGCCTGGGCCAACGTCCAGTTGCACGCCATCCGCAGCGACCCGCACTGGCGCGGCGGCGACTACCACGACACCGGTCTCGGACCGCACGCGGGCCTCGGGGTGGCCCGCCGTCTCGCCCATGTCACCTACCGCAGCGAGGCCGAACTCCAGCTCCGTTTCGGCCGTTCCCCGCAGGGCGACGAGCATCCGTGGCACGGTGGCCGCTACCAGGTGGAGTCCTACCTCGACCACCACGCGGGCAAGCTGGCGGGGCGGTTCGACGCGGCGAGCTACGTCGTCCTGACCGAGGCGATGAACGCCCACGACGCCGGCCGCGCCCGGGGCGGTGTGGGCGCCGCCCTGCGCCGGGTGACCGCCCCCACGCTGGTGGCCGGGGTCGACTCCGACCGCCTCTACCCGCTGGCCCAGCAGGCCGAGTTGGCCGACCACCTACCGGGCGCCGACCGCCTGCGGGTGATCGAGTCGCCGCACGGCCACGACGGCTTCCTGCTCGAGGCGGAGCAAGTGGGAGGGCTGGTACGGGAGTTGTTGGGGGCAGTCTGAGCCGCGTTGTCAGCGCGCCGGGTTGTCCGTGGGGCGTTGTCAGTGGGGTGCGGCAGGATGGGCGGGGCCATGGCGTCGAGACCCGCGTGGCGACGTGAAGAGAGACAGGAACAGCCCCCTATGCACGACACCCCGCCGTCCTTCGAACTGCTGCCAGGCACCGCCGAGTCGCCGGTGATCCTGCACGTGCCGCACTCGGCGCGGGCGATACCGGCCGACGTCCGGGCCGGGATCGTGCTGGACGACGCGGCGCTGGAGCGGGAGCTGGACCACATCACCGACGCGTACACCGACCGGATCGCCGAGGCGGCGGCCGCTCTGGCGGGCCTGACGCCGTGGCGGTTCGTCAACCGGCTGTCCCGGCTGGTGGTGGACCCGGAGCGGTTTCCTGACGAGCGGGAGGAGATGCTCGCGGTCGGGATGGGCGCGGTGTACACGCGGACCACGCACCGGGAGGTCCTGCGGCCGGCGGGCACCGACCCGGAGCCGCTGATCGAGCGGTACTTCCGGCCGTACGCCGAGGCGATGACGAAGGCCGTGGCCGACCGGCTGGCCGCCACCGGACGTGCCGTGATCATCGACGTGCACTCCTACCCGGGCGCCGCGCTCCCCTACGAGCTGCACGGCGGCGGTCCGCGGCCGCCCGTGTGCCTGGGCACCGACTCCTTCCACACCCCGCCCGCGCTGACCGAGCAGGCCCGCGCGGCGTTCGCGCGCTGCGGCACAACGGGGCTGGACAGCCCGTTCAGCGGCGCGTACGTCCCGTTGGAGTTCTACGGCGACGACGACCGCGTCGGCGCCCTGATGGTGGAGATCCGGCGGGACACGTACATGACCGAACCGGGCGGCGTTCCCTCGGCCCCCGGGCTGGACCGGCTCGCCGGGGCGCTGGCCGCCCTCGTCGACGGTCCGCACCGCTGATGTGCGCAGGACGGGCCGGGCCGGTCACGCCCGCAGCCACTCCGTGACCACGACCTCGGTGCCCGCGCTCAGCCGCAGCGCGAACGGGCCGGCGGGCGGTGTGTCACCGGTGAACCGGCCCAGTTCGTCGGCGGTGAGCACGGGGCCCGGCCGCCGCGGTCCGGCCAGCACCTCGATCCGGGCCGGCTGCGGCGGCAGCACCTGTCCCATCAGCCCGTCCCCGGTGACCTCGACGTCCACGGTCAGCTCACCGGCCTGGAAGGTCAGCATCCGCGGTGTGTCCATCGCGCCCCGGACCGGAATCGCGTCGGTCAGCGAGTCGAAGGTCAGCTCGGCGATCCGGGCGTCGAGCTGACGCAACGCGAAGGCCTCGACGGCGAGTTGCCGCAGCTCGTCGGGGACCGGGTCGAGGACGGCGGCGGCCTGCCGCAATTCCTCCTCCAGCAGCCGCGCGGTCAGCTCCTCCTCGTCGGGCGGGCCTTCCCGGCCGAGAAGCCCGTCGCCGGTGCCGTCGTTGTCACGGGTGTCGTTTCCGTCGTTCACACTGTCCCCCGTGCGTCGAGTCGTGCGCGCAGGCGCCGCAGACAGCGCTGGCGCAGTGGTCCGATGCTGCCCACGGCGACGCCGAGGGCCGCGGACACCTCCTGGTAACTGGGCGGCGGCGAGGCGATCAGCACCCGCAGCAACTGGCGGCAGCGGTCGCCGAGTTTCTCGAACTCCTGCCACAGCCTGCGGATCCGCTCGCTCTGCGCGGCGGCCTCCTCCGAGTCGAGCAGCGACTGCTCGGGCGTACGGTCCTCGCTGACCCGGTCGAGCAGCTGCGGATCGCTCGTCACCGTCAGCCGGCTCAGGCTCCTGAGCGTCTTCAGGCACTCGTTGCGCGCGGTGCTCGCCAGCCAGGAGCCCGCCTTGTCGGGTTCCCGGATCCGCCCGAGGTGCTGGGCGAAGCGGAACCAGACGGTCTGGTACACCTCGTGCCCGTCGGCGTCCGAGAGCCGGTGCGCGCGCACGACCGACCACACCAGCGGACTCAGTCCCTCCACGAGTGCCTTCCAGGCCGCCGCGTCACCGTCGACGGCGGACTGGACGAGCACGCCGACTTCTGCACGATCCACGGACCCACCCCTCGAATACGGCCTGCCATCGTACGCCGTGGAGGGGACGGTTCCGGACCTCATGCCGGTGGGGCGAGCCGGACCACCGGGACCGGACGCCAGGTCGGCGGACGCAGCGCCGGGACGTGCGCCCCGCGTACCTCCGCGTACTCGGTGTTCGACTCGAGCAGCTGGCGCCGGGCCGCGCGCGGGTCGCGCTCCTTGTGCGCGCTCATGTGCGCCGCGATCATGCCGGCCGCCACGGGAGTGGCGAAGGAGGTGCCGCTCCACTGCGCGAAGCCCTCGAACATCGCCCGGTCCGCCTTCGCCGGAGGGCTCTGCTCCGCCTCGCTGAGCACCCCGGTGTGCCGCGGGGACTGGCAGGTGCAGGCGTAGGCGAAGCCGAACCGGCAGTCGTCGTAGGTGGAGTGCTGGTAGACGTACGGCACGGGTGCCTCGAAGCCGGTGAGGGCGCTGGTCAGCCGCTCGCCCGGGGCGTACGCCCGTACCCAGGCGCCGTGGTTGCTGAAGCAGGCGCCGTGCTCGCCGTCGCCGCGCAGGGCGCCGACCGACAGCACGGAGTCGGCGTAGTCGGGCAGACCGGCGTAGGCGGCGGGCCAGAAGGGGGTGCCGCTGGCGTTGTTCCCGGCGGCCGCGACGAGCAGGGTGCCCCGGGCGCGCAGCTCCCGCATGAAGGCGTCCACCCCGAGCAGGCCGTCGGTGCGGCCGTTGGAGGTGCCCGCGGACAGGCTGAGGATGTCGGGCCAGCCGCCCGCGTCGACGGCTTCGAACAGCCGGTGGCCGAAGTCGGACTCCAGGACGGCGCCGGCGTCGTTGAGGGTGCCGCGCACGGTGATGTCGGTGTTGGGGGCGACGGCCGCGACCAGCCCGGCGATGAACGTGCCGTGGCCGACGTACTGCTGGAGGACGCCGGCCTCGTCGGTCTCCCGCACCTGCGCGTCGCCCTGGACGTGGGCCAGCGTCGGAACCGAGCGGTAGTCGTGCATGAGGCCGGTGTCGACGACGAGGACGCCGACGGCGGTGTCCTCGTCGTAGGCGGTCTCGGCGGGCGCCGGGTTGGGGCCCTCGGCGAACGGGGCGGGCACCGGCTCGTCGCCGGGGCAGGCGTTGACCGCGATCGACACCACGTGGTTGCGGCTCACCAGCCGCCGTCCGGCTCTGCCCTCGTGCTCGCGCAGGGCGCGCAGCGCGTGCGTGACGTCGAGGTCGCCGCCGCGGACGCCGCGGCCCGGGTCGCCGACCTGGATACGGGTGACGCCGGTGCGGTTGGTCTCCGGGCCCGCCCGGCGCACGCGGTCCGCGGTCAGGTCGGGCGCCGCGGCGAAGTGCGCGCGGACGGTGTCCTCGACCAGCCGGGCCTCCTCGCCGTCGCGGGCGAGGACGACGCCCTTCTCGTAGCAGAACTCGGCGGCGTCGTCCGGGCCCATCGCCAGCGGCACGTCCGGCATCGAGCGCTGGATCTGGGCGAACTGCTCGCTGAATCGCTGAGGTGCCATGGCGGATCCTCCCGTTGGTGCGCCGGTCGTCAGTCTGAGCCATTCGGCGCCCGCTTGATACAGCGTCAACCCGCATGCGCCGGTTCCAGGTGCCCCACCAGGCCACTACCATCCGACCCGTGACAGCGGGAAGCGACTCGGTCCTCGAACTGCTGCCCATGGTGTTCGCGGCGCCGGGCGAGGCCCTGGCGCGGGCCCGCGGGCTTCTGGAGGCCGGTCCGCCGCCGCTGCACGGCTCCGTGGCGCACCAGGTGATCGGCATCTGGCAGCGGGACTTCGGCGACACCCGGCTGGCCCTGCGGCATCTGCGCAGGGCCCGGGACCTGGCGGCGCGCGCCGACTCGGCCGAGCGGGAGGCCGACGTCCTGGCCACGCTGGGAGTCGCGTTGGTGCACGCGGGGCGCACACGGCAGGGACTGACGGCGTTCGAGCGCGGGGTGGTGCGCGGGACGGGCCACACCCGGGCACGGGTGCTGTTCCGGCGGGCGTACGTGTGGTGGGTGCTGGGCCGCCATCGTGAGGCGCTGGAGGACGTACGGCGGGCGATTCCCGTGCTGCGGCAGGCAGGCGACGTGATCTGGACGGCGCGGGCGCTGACGCTGCGGGCCACCGTGCACCTGGCGCTGGGCGCGGTGGAACGGGCGGACGCCGACTTCACCGCGGCTCAGGCGCTGTGGGACACCACCGGCCAGGAGCACGACAAGGCGGACGCCGTGGAGAGCCGGGGCCTGGCGGCGTTCCGGCAGGGCGACGTCCCGGCGGCGCTGCGGCTCCTCGACGAGGCCGAGGAGCGGTACGCCAAGCTCGACACGCCGACGTTCATGCTGGACATCCGGCGCTGCGAGGTCCTGATGGCGGCAGGTCTCGCCCCCGAGGCGCTGGCCGGGGCGGACGCCGCGATCGCCGAACTGGACGGTATCGGCGGCCAGTCGACCCGCAAGGCGGAGCTGCTGCTGGCCGCGGCGCGGGCCGCGCGGCTGGCGGACGACCCGCACACGGCGATCGCGCGCGCGGCGCTGGCCGTGCGGCTGTTCGCCGGGCAGCGGCGCACCTGGTGGGAGACGCACGCCCGGCTGGTGCTGATCGAGGCCCGGGTGGCCGACGGGCGCCGCTCGGGCCGGCTGGTCGCGGACGCCGCGGCGGTGGCCGAGCGGCTGGCCTCCTTCGGCTCGCCGGCCGCGCCGGAGGCGTCGCTGCTGGCGGGCCGGATAGCGCTCGCCCTGGGCCGGCCGGCGGACGCCGAGAGCCATCTGGCCCTCGCCGCGCGCAGCCGGCACGGCGGACCGCCGCTCGCCCGGATGACGGGCTGGGCGGCGCAGGCGCTGCGGGCGCGGGCGGCGGGCTCCCGCCGCGGTGTGCTGGAGGCGTGCCGGCGCGGGCTCGACGTGCTGGACGACCACCGGATGACGCTGGGTGCCTCGGAGTTGCGCGCCCGGGCGACCGCGCAGGGCGCCGAACTGGCCGCGCTGGCCCAGGAGGCGGCACTGGCCTCCGGTGAGCCGCGGCGGCTGCTGGTGTGGAGCGAGCGCTGGCGGGCCACCGTGCTGTCCGCGCCGCCCACCCGGCCGCCCGCCGACCCGGCCCTGCTGAGCGGGCTGACCGCCTTCCGTGAGATCGCCGCCCGCGCACAGGACGCCCGCCAGGACGGCCACCCGGTGCCCGCCCTGGAACGGGAACAGCGGCGCCTGGAACGGGAGATCCGCTCACGCACCCTGCGCCTGCGTGGCGACGCGCCCGGCGGCGGCGACCGGTTCGACCCCGGCCGGCTGCTGGCGCGGCTCGGGGACGCGCGTCTGGTCGAACTGGCCGTGCTGGACGGGCGGGTGCATGTGCTGCTGTGCGGTGAGGGGCGGGTACGGCGCTTCGAGGCCGGGCGGCTCGCGGACGCGGTGGCCGAGGCCGAGCACGTGCAGGCGGGACTGCGGCGGCTGGCCCACCCGGGGGCGGCGGCACGGCTGCCGCTGGTGGAGGCGGCGGGGCGCCGCCTGGAGGAGCTGCTGCTCGGCCCGGCCGCCCGGCACCTGGGCTCCGGACCGGTCGTGGTGGTGCCGCCTGGCTCGCTGCACCGGGTGCCGTGGGCGCTGCTGCCGTCGTTGCGGGAGCGGGTGCTGAGCGTGTCGCCGTCGGCGAGCAGCTGGCTGCGCGCCCACGAGACCGAACGGCCGCCGGGGGGCCGCCGGGTGCTGGTGCGCGGCCCGGGTCTGGCGACCCGCGGCGCGGAGGTGCCGGAACTCGCCGAACGCTACGGCACGCCGACCGTGCTGGAGGAGGCCGACGCGCATGTGTCGCGGGTGCTGCGGGAGTTGGACGGGGCCGCGCTCGCGCACATCGCGGCGCACGGCACCTTCCGCGCGGACAGCCCACTGTTCTCGTCGCTGACGATGGCCGACGGCCCGCTGATCGTGCACGACTTCGAACGTCTGGACCGCAGCCCGTACCGGATCATCCTGTCCTGCTGCGACACCGCGCGGTTCGCCTCGGTCGGCGCCGACGAACTCCTGGGCCTGGTCACGGCACTGCTGCCGCTGGGCACCGCCGGGGTGGTGGCGTGCAGCGTCCCCGTCAACGACGAGGCGGTGGTTCCCCTGATGCTCGCCCTGCACAAGGGCCTGGACGCCGGGCTCTCCCTGGCCGAGGCGCTGCGCGACGCGCGTGCCGCGCTGCCGGACGACGCGACGCACCAAGCGACGGGCTGGGCCTTCGCGGCGTTCGGCGCGGCCTGAGACCTGCGGGCTGGGCTTGAGACCGGCGCGGGGAGTCTGAGACCGGCGGGAGGGGCGGCCCAGGAGAAGCGGACGCGGCCCACCGGAGCACCGGAGCACCGGAGCACCGGCGTCAACCTGTGGCGGAAGCGTGACGAAACTGTGGTGCCACCGTGGCGGAACCGTGCGTTGTCATGTTTCCGCCACGCGCGATCATTCCTCTTGGATCACGCCGCGTGCCACTCTCCGCGAGTGCCGGAAGGGCAATCCCCGTCCGGTCCTTCCATGAGGAGAGGGGTACGAGTGCGCACATACTCCACACGCTCCACACGTGTTCGGCGAACCGTCCTGGCGGTGGCCACGGCGTGCATCGTCGCGGTGATCCAGACCCCGTCGGCCGGCGCGGACCCGGGCCCGGCGCAGCCGCGGTCGGCGGACTCCGGCCCGGGCACGCCCGGCGCCCACCACCGAGGCAAGCCCGACAAGGACCTGCCCGGGACCCACAGATCCCCGTCGAGCAAGGCCAGAGGCGCGGCCGCCAAGGCGGACGCCCGGGTGAGCTGGAGCCGGTACGGCACACCGACCACGGTCGTGCCGGAAGGCGACGGCACCGCCCTGGCGACGGGGTTGCCGACCAAGCCCGAGCAGACCGCCCGGGCCTATCTGAAGGCCAACGCCGACCTGTTCGGCATCCCGGCCGGCCAGGTCGACGACCTCAAGCTGGTGTCGAGCACCGCGATCGGCAAGGGCGCCGCGGTGCTGCTCGCCCAGGAGGTGGACGGCAAGGCGTTCGGCCGGGACGGCCAGGTCTCCGTGGGTGTGGTCGACGGCACCGTGGTCAGCGTCACCGGCGCCCTGGCCCCGGTCACCGGCGCACCCAAGCCGGCGACCCTGTCCGAGCAGGACGCGATCAAGGCCGCGCTGGCCGACGTGGCGCTGACCGCCGGCAAGCTGACCGCGGTGGACAGCGCGGACACGTGGCGGAAGTTCGAGGGCTCGGGCCTGTCCGGACCGCAACTCGTGCGCCCCGTCGTGATCGCCGACCCCGACGGCACCGTACGCTCGGCCTACCAGGTGCAGGCCGGTTCCGCCGGCGAGGAGCCGGAGCTGTACGACAGCATCGTCGACGCCCGCACCGGCGAGGTGCTGGCCCGCCGGTCCCTGGTCGAGGACGGGGTCGCGGACGACCACGACGGCAACCCGCAGTGGAAGGCCTTCCCCTTCTCTCCCCCGCTGGACGACTCCTCCGCCGACACCCGCGAGACCTGGTGCTGGGTGGCCGCTCCGGGCTGCGACCGCGTCATGAGCGACTCCGCCCCGGGCACTCCGCACCACGCCTGGGACATCGCCTCCGGTGAGGGCGGCGGCACCTACGGCGGCTCCTACAAACTGGGCACCACGCTGGGCTCCAACGCCTTCGCCAGTGACGGTCTGACGGCCACCGGGCGCAACTGGCTCGGCATCACCCCGGACGTGCGGGCCGACCGGATCTACGACTACTCCTACACCGACGCCTGGCACGCCACCGGCTGCGACCCGAAGGTGCTGACCGACCCCGCGAAGCCGGACCGCGACGCGGCGATCGGCAACCTGTTCGCCCAGCACAACGTGATGCACGACTTCTCGTACCACCTCGGGTTCACCGAGAAGACGTGGAACATGCAGCACGACAACCACGACCTGGGCGGCAAGGGCGGCGACCCGGAGATGGGCGTGGCCCGCTCCGGCGGCAGCAACCCCGCCACCCGCAACAACGCCAACCAGAGCACCGGCGCCGACGGCGGTGTGGCGCTGACCAACATGTACCTGTGGCAGCCGCAGGCCGGCGCCTTCTACGGGCGCTGCGCCGACGGCGACTTCGACGCCTCCGTCATCGGCCACGAGTACACCCACGCCATCACCAACCGCATGATCGGCGGCGGCACCTCCGGCATCTCCGGTACGCACGGCGGCTCGATGGGCGAGTCCTGGAGCGACCTGGTCGCCACCGAGCGGCTGATCGAGACCGGTGTGGTCCCGGACGGCGTGGACCCGTGGGTGGTCGGCCCGTACGTGACCGACAACAACGAGCGCGGCATCCGCAACTTCGCGATCGACCGGAGTCCGCTCAACTACTCCAACTTCGGTTACGACATGGGCGGTCCGGAGGTGCACTCCGACGGCGAGATCTGGAACGCCGTGCAGTACGAGGTGCGCCAGGCGCTCGTCGGCAAGTACGGCGAGCCGGCCAAGAAGGTGCTCGCCTCGTGCGCGGCCGGCAAGACCTCGGTCGACGACTGCGGCGGCGGCCGGCGCTGGATCCAGCTGATGTTCGACTCGTACCTGCTGATGGGCACGGGCAAGATCACCATGATCGACGCCCGTGACGCGATGCTCGCCGCGGACAAGATCCGCTACCACGGCGCCGACCTCGACGTCATGTGGGGCGCCTTCGCCAAGCGCGGCATGGGCATCGACGCCACCGCCACCTCGACCAGCGACACCCGGCCGCACGCGGACTTCGCCACCCCGACCGGGGTCAACGGCAACATCACCTTCAAGGTGGTCAACACCGGCGACGAGATCCCCAACGCCCGCATCTACATAGGCAAGTTCAGCGCCCGGACCACGCCGATCGCCGGTACCACGGCCGACCTCGACAAGAAGGCGCTGTTCACCAAGGGCCACTACGACGCCATCGCGGTCGCCCCGGGCTACGGCCTGACGCGGTTCGACTTCCAGATCGACGACGCCTCCAAGCAGACCGTCAAGGTGAAGATGCAGCCCAACCTCGCCTCGGCGGCGGCCGGCGCCACCGCGACCGGCGACGGGTACAACGCGGCCGCCCTGATCGACGACGACGAGGGCACCAACTGGGCGTACGTCGGTGAGAAGACCGGCACCTCGGTGACCGGCAAGGGCGTCTACATCCACCTGGCCGTCGACGGTCCGACCAAGGTCCGCCGCATCCAGGTCAGCGCCCTCAACCGGCCGACGGACAGCAAGGACCCGGGCGGCGACACCGGCAGCCAGAGCCGCTTCTCGGCGCTGCGCCAGTTCGAGGTCTCGGCCTGCACCCGCACCGCGACCGTCGACTGCTCCCAGCCCAAGCAGTTCCACGTCGTCTACCTCAGCCCGGCGGACGCCTTCGACGCGCCGAAGCCGCGCCCGGCGGCGCCGGACCTGGTCATGCGCGGCTTCGACATCCCGGCGACCTCGGCCACCGACCTGCGCGTCGAGGCGATCACCAACCAGTGCGTGGGCAACCCCGCCTACGCGGGCAAGCAGGACAACGACCCGAACAACGTGACGGACTGCGCCACCGGTTCCCCGGCGGCGTTCAACGTCCGGGCCGCGGAGTTCCAGGTCTTCGAGAAGTGATCCGCCGGCGGCTCCGGTACGGACGTACCGGAGCCGCCCCGTACAGGGGTCGCCCCAGGTGGTCCCGGCTGATCCCAAGCCTGTAGCACCGGGCCCGTCGCATCGGGCCCGGTGCGACGGGCACTACAGCCAGCCGCGGCGGGAGGCCTCCCAGGCCAGCTGCATCCGGGTACGGACCCCGGCGAACTCGATCAGATCGCGGATGCGGCGCTGGACGGTGCGCAGGCTCGTGCCCAGTTGGCCGGCGACGGCGGTGTCCGTCAGCCCGGTGAGCAGCAGTGAGAGCAGGAGCAGGTCCTCCGGCGGAGGGGTCCGGTCGGATTCCCTCTCGCCGACCAGTCCGTCCTCGGTGAGCGCCAGCGGGGAGGCGCCCGCCCACAGGCTCTCGAAGAACGCGATCAGAGCGTCGAGCAGTGCGCCGGGGCGGACCAGGACGGCGGACGGCCGAGCCGTGGGCTCGGCGCAGGGGGTGGCGGCCGGTCCGCCCGCGTCCAAGATGGGTAGGGGCGAGGACACCAGCATGGCCAGTTGCCGGTCGGCGACCGCCATCTTCACCGGGACCTCCGCGGCGACCCGGGCCTGTTCCCCGCATGCGACGAACTCGCGGATCCGGAACACCTCGGGCGGCACCTCGAGCGCCGACCGCTCGTAGAGCGCGCGGTAGCGCACCCCCGAGGCCAGGACCTCGAGTTGAGTGTCGTTGCCCCGGGACGGCACGGCCACGCTCGGCGGCTTGCACAGCGCCAGGATCTCGTCCCGGGCGCCGCGCTGGAGCTGGTCGAAGGTCCGGGCCATCGCCGGTGCCCCGGTCACCGTCTCGACCGTCTCGACCGAGCCCCGGCGCCGGGTCTGCCTGCGGTACTCCTCGGTGAGTTCCGCCATCACCGACTCCGCAGCATGCAACTCCTGCTGCCGGCTCAGCAGCAGCGGGCCGAGCGCGAGATCCGGCGGCGACGCACGGAAGCGCTGCGCCGAACCCTCGGCGCGGCTCACCAGCCCCTTGGCCTCCAGCGTGGCGAGGAGCCTGGCCGCCTCCCGCCCCGACAGATTGAGGCGGCGGGCGAGTTGGGACGGCGTCGCCTCCCGCACCCTGACCAGGTTGCGGTACGCACGTACCTCCACGGAGTCAAGACTGGCGCTCTCGTACATGTCGCTCCTCTCCCCTCCGGTCGTGCACCGGCCCTCCCCGGAACCGGCTCCCCGCCGACGGAGTCGCCGCGGAGGAGATCTTGACGTGTCAACGTCCACTCGCGCCAGAGTGCGGACAGCCGGAGATCGCGCTCTGGCGCACGGGCTACGGGCTCGCGCCCGCGCACCGCATGAGGGGAACCTCATCGGGTGCTCATGCTCCGGCCAGGAGCGTCGGACCGGGTGGATCAGACCGAGTGGATCAAGCCGGGTGGATCAAGCCGGGTGGATCAGGCCGGTGAGAAGACGTGGTCGCTGATCAGCCGGGTGGCGCCGACGACGCCGGCGACCTGGCCGAGTTCGCCGAGGACGATCGGCAGGTTGCCGGTCGCCAACGGCAGGGACTGGCGGTAGACCTGGGTGCGGATGCTCGCGAGGAGGTTGTGCCCCAGCCCGGTGAGCCCTCCCCCGATGACCACAAGGCCGGGGTTGAAGAAGCTGACCAGGCCGGCGATGACCTGACCGGTGCGTCGTCCCCCCATGCGGATCAGCTCCAGGGACGCGGCGTCCCCGGCGCCGGCGGCGGCCGACACGTCCTCGGGGGTCAGCCTCCCGGCCGCTTCGAGCCGTCCGGCCAGTTCCGTCGAGCGGTCGGACTGGGCGAGCGCGGTCGCGTCGCGCACGAGAGCGCTGCCGCCGAAGTACGCCTCCAGACAACCGATGTTGCCGCAGGCGCACCGCGGCCCGTCCGGGTCCGCCTGGATGTGGCCGATGTCGCCGGCGCTGCCGGTGACCCCACGGTGGACCTCGCCGCCGACGACGATGCCGCAGCCGATGCCGGTTCCGAGCTTCACGCACAGGAAGTCGCGTACGGAGCGGGCGACGCCGGCCTGCTGCTCGCCCAGCGCCATCAGGTTCACGTCGTTGTCGACGAGGACGGGGCAGCCCAGTTCCTGGCTCATCGCCTCACGGACGGGGAATCCGTCCCAGCCGGGCATGATCGGCGGCGCGACGGGGACGCCCTCGGGGAACCGGACGGGTCCCGGCACGCCGATCCCGGCGCCGTCGAAGTGGTCCGCCAACCCCGCCTCGCGCAGCTTGCCGGCCAGAGCGAGCACCCGCTCGAAGACCGCGACCGGGCCCTCACGGACGTCCAGTGGCTCGGCCACGTGGCCGAGGACGTCCAACTCGGCGTTGGTGACCGCGACATCCACGGAGGTGGCGCCGATGTCCACGCCGAGGAACCGCAGCGACGGGGCGATCCGGACGTTGTGCGAGCGGCGGCCGCCGCGGGAAGCGGCGAGGCCGTCCTGGACGACCAGGCCCGTCTCCAGCAGCCGGTCGATCTCGAACGCGAGCTTGGAGCGCGACAGTTCGACCTGCTCCCCCAGGGCGACCCGGGACTGCGGGCCGAGGTCGCGCAGGAGGCGGAGCAGCCGGGCCTGATGAAGATTGGCCGGTCGAGCCGTCATAGACCTCACGCCGCCCCCGTCGTGGCAAGAATCGTCGCATGCCCGGCACGTGGGGGGCACGACTTTGAGGAGGACCGTAGCACCGAGCTGCCACTGATGAAAGAAACTTGGGAACCAACGTGCGCGACTTTCATCTGCTGATGGACAAAGCCGGTTCACAGCAGCGTCATGGGCTCGGTCCCGAAGGGTGCCCTGGCGGGCCGCTGACACAGCCCGCCAGGGCTCACGGCTCAGGTGGCGTCACCGCCCCTGTCCCGACTCACGTGTCGGAGGGCCCGCCGCCCGGCTTGCCGACGTCGGACCGGCCGGCCGCCTTCTTGATCTCGGCGGCCTCCCGCTGGTCGATGACGCCCTCGTCCCGCAGCGTCTGGACGACCTGTCCGACGTGGGAGACGAACGCGCCGTGGTTCTTCCAGACCTGGTGGTCCTCGATCAGCTCGTTGATCGTGCAGCCGTCGGCCGTGACGCGGTTGGGGACCCCGGTGTTGATCGAACCGACGAACACGGTGGCCCGGTCGTCCCTTTCCGGACAGTCGGTCGGCGGCTCGCTGTCGACGACGGTGAGGGAGAGCGACTTCGGCGTGGACGTGTTGCCGGCCTTGTCGGTCGCCCGGTAGAGGAGCGTGTGGCTACCGGCCCTGTCGATCACCACCGGTGCCGAGTACTGGAGGTAGGGGCCGCCGTCGAGGGAGTACTCGACCTTCGCCACACCCGACTCGGCATCGGACGCCGACACCGTCACCGTCGCACTACCCACGTAGTTACCGGAAGCATCCTTCGTCCCGGACACCGACGCTGACGTCTCCGGCGGCGTCTTGTCCTTCTCCTCAGCCGCCACCACGGTGAACTCCACCGACTTCACAGCCGACGTGTTCCCCGCCTTGTCCGACGCCCGATACGCCAACGCATGCGCACCCACCGCGCTCACCACAACCGGCGCCGAATACTGGACGTACGGGCCGCCGTCGAGGGAGTACTCGATCTTCGCCACACCCGACTCGGCATCCGAGGCCGACACCGTCACCGTCGCACTACCCACGTAATTGCCGGAGGCGTCCTTCGTCCCCGACACCGACGCCGACGTCTCCGGCGGCGTCTCATCCTCCGGCACAGCCGCCACCACAGTGAACTCCACCGACTTCACAGCCGACGTATTCCCCGCCTTGTCCGACGCCCGATACGCCAACGTGTGCGCACCCACCGCGCTCACCTCAACCGGCTTCGAATAAGCCACGAACGCACCGCCGTCCAGCGAGTACTCCACACTCGCCACACCCGACTCGGCATCGGACGCCGACACCGTCACCGTCGCACTACCCACGTAGTTACCGGAAGCATCCTTCGTCCCCGACACCGACGCCGACGTCTCCGGCGGCGTCTCATCCTCCGGCACAGCCGCCACCACGGTGAACTCCACCGACTTCACAGCCGACGTATTCCCCGCCTTGTCCGACGCCCGATACGCCAACGTGTGCGCACCCACCGCGCTCACCTCAACCGGCTTCGAATAAGCCACGAACGCACCATCGTCGAGGGAGTACTCGACCTTCGCCACACCCGACTCGGCATCCGACGCCGACACCGTCACCGTCGCACTACCCACGTAATTGCCGGAGGCGTCCTTCGTCCCCGACACCGACGCCGACGTCTCCGGCGGCGTCTCATCCTCCGGCACAGCCGCCACCACAGTGAACTCCACCGACTTCACAGCCGACGTATTCCCCGCCTTGTCCGACGCCCGATACGCCAACGTGTGCGCACCCACCGCGCTCACCTCAACCGGCTTCGAATAAGCCACGAACGCACCATCGTCGAGGGAGTACTCGATCTTCGCCACACCCGACTCGGCATCGGACGCCGACACCGTCACCGTCGCACTACCCACATAGTTACCGGAGGCGTCCTTCGTCCCCGACACCGACGCCGACGTCTCCGGCGGCGTCTCATCCTCCGGCACAGCCGCCACCACGGTGAACTCCACCGACTTCACAGCCGACGTATTCCCCGCCTTGTCCGACGCCCGATACGCCAACGTGTGCGCACCCACCGCGCTCACCTCAACCGGCTTCGAATAAGCCACGAACGCACCGCCGTCCAGCGAGTACTCCACACTCGCCACACCCGACTCGGCATCCGACGCCGACACCGTCACCGTCGCGCTGCCGACGTAGTTCCCGGAGGCGTCCTTCGTCCCGGACACCGTCGCCGACGTCTCCGGCGCGGTGGTGTCGTCCTCGCCGGGGGCGGCGGTGACGACGAGTTCGCCCGTCATCGTCTGGTGGCCCGGCATCGCGCAGAAGTAGCGGTAGACGCCGGGCGTGAGGACGACCTCGGCCGTGTACTTGCCGCCGTTGGAGTCGAAGGGACTCGCCTGGATGTTGAGGCTGACGTCGTTGTTGTAGTCCGAGTTCGAGACGTCGAACGTCAACGTGTGCGGCATGCCGGTCGTGTTGCCGGTGGCCTGGCTGTTCTCGAACACGATCGTCGCCGGTCCGGCCACCGCGGTGGTGGGCGCCGACGTGTACTTCGTGTAGTCGTCGCCGGCCGTCCAGGTGAGCACCTGGGCAGCCGCCTTCTCCGACCCGTGGCTCACCGCGGCGTACGCGGCCGGCACGGCCACCGAGAAGGCCGTGAAGACCACGGCGACCAGCGCCACCAGCACCGGGTGCGCGCGGAATCGTTTGCGTGGCGCTGATCCTGAGGAGGGCGGATCCGTCTGGGCATGGAGCAGTCTTCTGAACACCGCTGCACCTTTCGCGAATTCGCTTGTGAGGCACCGCGCAGGGACTCGCGGTCCCGTCTGCTGGACGACCAGTCGCCGGGATGAGCGCGCCGAGGGGGCGGTCTCCCGGACCCGACCCCACCTCTCTCAAAGTGCGGCAACGTGGGGAAGTTACCGAGCTTTTGACCACTCGCCAAGGTCTATGGCCGCAATCCAACCAACTTTGACCTGAGTCTGGAAAAACTGGAGGGGTGCCCGCTACGGTAAGGCGGTCCCGAGGCGAATCCCGTTCGCCCAACCGACCCGAACCCCGCCGCGTCCGGCGCATCGAGCCAAGCCGGGCGGCTGCCACCGGAGTCCGATCCGACGACCGCCCCGCCTGCCCCGCGGGCCCGTACGCCCCGCGCACCACCGCACACCGCGCACCGCTCTGACGGGACGGCTGCCGTCGGCGGCGGCTCACATCACGACCACGCGACGCCTTCGGGCCCGCACGCGTATCGAGGTTTGGAGAGCGATGACCGACTCAGGCACAGGTACGAGACGCCTCTTCTCCCGGCGAGCGTTCGCCGCCGGGGCGGCCGCCGCGGCGGTCGTACCCACGGTGCTCGGCGCCGCCACCGCCACCGCAGACCCCAAGGACAAGTCGCCGCAGGGAAACGGTCAGGGAAACAACAAGGGCACCGTCCGCAACCTGACCCTGTACATGGAGAACCTGCCGAACGGGGAGATGGGCTACGGCCTGAAGCCGGGCGAGGCGACGATCCCCGGCCCGCTCATCGAGCTGACCGAGGGCGACACGATGAACATCGAGGTCGTCAACAACCTGGACGTCGCCGCGAGTCTGCATGTGCATGGCCTGGACTACGACGTCGCCAGCGACGGCACCAAGATGAACGACAGCGTCGTCGAGCCGGGGGGCCGGCGGACCTATGTCTGGCGCACCCACGCCCCGTCGAACCAGGGCGGGACATGGGAGGCCGGCAGCGCCGGCTACTGGCACTATCACGATCACAACGTGGGCACCGAGCACGGCACCGGCGGCATCAAGAAGGGCCTGTACGGCCCCGTGATCGTGCGCCGCAAGGGTGACGTGCTGCCCGACAAGCAGTTCACGGTCGTGTTCAACGACATGGCGATCAACAACAAGCCCGCCCACGAGGCGCCCACCTTCAAGGCCGTCCGCGGTGAGCGGGTGGAGTTCATCGTGATCACACACGGGGAGTTCTTCCACACCTGGCACATCCACGGCCACCGCTGGGTGGACAACCGCACCGGGATCCTCCAGGGTCCGCAGGACGTGAGCCGGGTCATCGACACCAAAACGGTCGGTCCGGCGGACTCGTTCGGGTTCCAGGTGATCGCGGGTGACCGGGTCGGCGCGGGTGCCTGGATGTACCACTGCCACGTCCAGAGCCACTCGGACATGGGCATGGCCGGTGTGTTCCTCGTGACCGAGGCGGACGGCTCGGTCCCCGGCGGCGGCATGCACCACGAGATGACCGCGGCCGACGGCTCAGCCTCCGACGGCGGCATGCATCACGAGATGACCGCGGCCGACGGCTCGACCTCCGACGGCGGCATGCATCACGAGATGACCGCGGCCGACGGCTCGACCTCCGACGGCGGCATGCACCACCACTAGACGGCAGCGGCGGGGCCCGCGCTCCGGACCCCGCCCCCCACGAGCCACACCCCGAGCCACGCCCCCAAGCCACGCCCGTCGGCACCACCTGACGGTCCGACGGGCGTGTACGACTGCCGCCGGCCGGTCCTGACCCGCAAGGACCCGAGGCGAACTCCGACCTCACCCCTCCGGCACCCGTCCTCCCGGGCATCGTGACCGCCCGCCGAGAGCCGCCTCACCCGGCGCACGCCGGGCGGGGCGTCCGCGGCAGCCCTCGCTCCATCCCCTGATCACTCTTCCGTTGTCGGATCGAGTCAAGGAGCAACCATGGGCAAGAGAGACCGGTTCGCCCTCTCACGACGAAGCGGAGCACCGCCGTCGCGTCCCGCACGGGCCTCCGGCCACGTGTGGTCCTGGCGCCGCGCCGTCGTCCTGCTGTCCAGCGCCGCGCTGACCGTGGGGCTGGGCGCGCTGCCGGCCGTGCAGGCGAACGCGCAGTCGCCCGCGGAGAACACCCAGGCCGCAGGCGCCGGGAGCCAGGTGAACGTCCTGGTCTTCCACGGACCGGCCGCCAAGCAGGACGACCCCGTCAAGAAGGCCACGGCGGCCATCGAGAGCCTCGGCGCGAAGAACGGGTTCACCGTCGTCGAGTCCGAGGACACCGGTGTGTTCACCGCCGCCGGCCTCGCCAAGTACCGAGGGGTGGTGTTCCTGTCGGCCGACGGCGTGACCCTCGACGCCGAGCAGGAGGCCGCGTTCCAGGCGTACATCAACAACGGCGGCGGCTTCGTCGGCGTCCACGACGCCGCCCGGGCCCAGTCCGACTCCTCCTGGTTCACCGGGCTGATCGGCACCCGCCCGGCCCTGGGCCTGCCCGACGCCGAGAAGGTCGTCGAGAGTGCGGTCAGCGACGACAACCCGCCGAACGAGACCAAGGACAAGCTGTTCGACGGCAAGGACGACACCAAGTGGCTGGCCCACGCGCCGACCGGCTGGGTCACCATGAAGCTGGACAAGCCGGTCGCGGTGGTCAACTACGCGCTGACCTCCGCCAACGACTACCAGGGGCGGGACCCGAAGGACTGGAAGCTCCAGGGCTCGCAGGACGGCGCGAACTGGAAGACCCTGGACACCCGGTCCGGCGAGACCTTCCCGTCGCGGTTCCAGACCAGGCAGTTCCAGTTCGCCAACACCGAGGCGTACCAGCACTACCGCCTCGAGATCACCGCGAACAGCGGTGAGCCGCTGACCCAGTTGGCCGAGCTGCGGCTGTTCGACGCCAACCCGACGCCTCCGCAGGAGTCCAAGGTCCAGCAGGCGGTCGTCGACGTGACGGACCGTCAGCACCCGGCCAACAAGGGCCTGCCGCTGAACTGGACCCGTTCCGACCAGTGGATCAACTGGGACCCCAACCCGATCGGCAAGGTCCACACCGTCGCGCAGGTCGAGGAGTGGAAGTACAAGCCGGGCGCCGGCGCCAACGGCGCGTTCCACCCGATCTCGTGGTGCCGGGACTACGACGGCGGCCGGTCCTTCTACACCGGCATGGGCCGCACCGAGGAGAGCTACACCACCGACACGAAGTTCCAGAGCCACCTCCTCGGCGCCATCCAGTGGACCACCGGCATGGTCCGCGGCGACTGCCAGGCGACCATCGCGTCCAACTACAAGACCGAGCGGCTCACCGCCCAGAACCAGGCGGGGCAGCTCGACCAGATCGGTGAGCCGCACGGCCTCACCATGGCCCCCGACGGCAAGGCCTTCTACATCGGCAAGGCCGCCTGCCCGTCCGGCCCGATCGTCTCCTGGGACGACCCCAAGGTCGGTCTCGGCTGCGGCACCATCCACCAGTGGGACCCCAAGACCAAGAAGGTCAAGCTGCTCACCACGCTCGACGTGATGGGCAACCGGGGCAGCGGCGACGAACTGGTCAAGAACGAGGAAGGCCTGGTCGGCATCACCCTCGACCCGAAGTTCGAGCAGAACGGGTGGATCTACATCTACTGGATGCCGCACGAGTCGATCGACCGCGACAAGCGGATCGGCCAGCGGACGGTCTCCCGGCTGACCTACGACTTCGCGTCCGAGTCCATCGACCAGGGCACCCGCAAGGACCTGCTGCACTGGGACACACAGATCCACAGCTGCTGCCACGCCGGCGGCGGCATGTCCTTCGACAAGGACGGCAACCTGTACATCGGCTCCGGCGACAACAACTCCTCCGGCGGATCCGACGGTTACTCCGGGAACAACTGGACGCAGGACTACAAGGGCGTCTCGTTCCAGGACGCACGCCGCACCTCCGGCAACACCAACAACCTCAACGGCAAGATCATCCGTATCCACCCCGAGGCCGACGGCACCTACACCATTCCCAAGGGCAACCTCTTCGCGCCGGGCACGGACAAGACCCGCCCGGAGATCTACGTGATGGGTGTCCGCAACATCGCGCGGCTCTCCGTCGACCCGGTGCACAACTGGCTGAACGCCGGCTGGGTCGGTCCGGACGCGGGAGCCTCCAGCCCGGACCTCGGCCCGGCCAAGTACGAGACGGCCACGGTCATCACCTCCGCGGGCAACCAGGGCTGGCCGTACTGCATGGGCAACCGGCAGCCGTACCGCGACCGCAGCAACACCGACGCCAAGGTCCTCACCGGCTGGTACGACTGCGACCACCTGAAGAACGAGTCGCCGCGCAACACCGGCCTGGTGGACATCCCGCCGGCCCGCGACAACATGATCTGGTACTCGCCCCAGGGCGGCGGACCGGTCTTCCCCGAGCGCGCCGACGGCAGCGGCGTCCCCAGCTACGTCGACAGCGAGGCCACCTACACCCAGCCGTACCTCAAGGGCGGCGGCCAGGCCATCATGTCCGGTCCGACCTACCACCGCTCCCAGGTGGACACCAAGAGCGGCGTCGCCTGGCCGGCGTACTGGGAGGACAAGTGGTTCATCGGTGACGAGTCCAACGCCAACAACCGGGTCGCGGTGACTGTCGACCCCGATCACGTCAAGGACCAGGGCGCGCCGGCCTTCGGTGAGGACCTGCGCAGCATCATCGCGCCGGGCGGCGGCGCCACCCAGGTGCAGAGCTGGATGGACGCCAAGTTCGGTCCCGACGGCGCCCTGTACATGCTCGACTACGCGAACGGCTTCTTCAGCCTGGACAACAACCAGAAGCTCGTCCGCATCACCTACCAGGGCGGCCCGGCCACCCCGAAGCCCCAGGACGCGGGGGCGCGGGTCATCACCCAGAGCGAGCCGAAGACGGTGGCGTTCTCCAGCGCCAGGACCGGTGGTGTGGCCTGGGAGTGGGACTTCGGCGACGGCAGCAAGCCCTCGCACGAGGCCGACCCCACGCACACGTACGCCGACTACGGCACGTACCACGCGAAGCTGACGGTCACCTACGCCGACGGCGAGAAGGCCACCGCGACGTTCGACGCCAAGGCAGGCTGCCCCGCTCCCGACGCCCGGCCGACCGTCCATCTGCTGGACACCGACACGGGCGTGACCAACCACCGGGCCGGCGGCGGCTGCACCGTCAACGACCTGATCGACGACGAGGCCTCCTGGCCGAACCACGGGGGATTCGTCAGCCACGTCAACGCCGTGGTCAACGACCTCCGCAAGGAGGGTGTGCTCGACAACCGCGAGGCGGCGGCGATCAGCAAGGCGGCGGCGCAGAGCGAGATCGGCAAGGTCGCCGGGTACAAGTCCGTCTTCGACGGGACCGCGGCGAGTCTGGCCGACTGGCGGCAGGCCGGGGCGGGCAAGTTCTCGCTCCAGTCGGACGGCACCCTGCGCAGTTCCGGCGGCATGGGCATGCTGTGGTACGCCAAGCAGGAGCTGAAGGACTTCTCGGTCAGGCTCCAGTTCCGTGATGTGGCGCCTGGCAGCGCCAACGCCAACAGCGGGGTCTTCATCCGGTTCCCGGACCCGAGGACGCCGCTGGCCGACCGCCCGGACGGCAGTTGCGGCACGGTCGGCTCGGCCCGCACCGCCCCCGAGTGGGTCGCGATCTACTGCGGCCACGAGATCCAGATCTACGACGGGGCCACCGGTGAGGTCCAGAAGACCGGTTCGGTCTACAACTTCAGGCCGCTGGACCTGGACAAGGCGAGGGTGACCCCGAAGGGCCAGTGGAACGACTACGAGGTGCGTGCGGTCGGACAGCACTACACGATCATCCGCAACGGCGTGGTGATCAACGAGTTCGACAACACGCCCGGCAAGTCGTCGTCCCGTGCGGGTGACCCGCCCACGGACCTGCGTCAGTTCCTCAGCGGGTACGTGGGGCTCCAGAACCACAGCGACACCGATCTGACCGAGTTCCGCAACATCCGGGTACGGAGTCTGTAGCCGGACAACGACAGGAGCCGGGCCCGGGGCGGACGCCCCGGGCCCGGCTTCTCGCCGCTCGGCCGGCCAGCTCGAAGAGTGCGGGCGGTCAGCCCGGTCGGGTCTCCAGCCACTGGAGGACGTCGGGGGTCACGGGGTCGGTGATGTCGGCGAACTCCTCGTGCCTCTTCAGGAACTTGGCCACGTACGGGCAGACGGGCACGATCCGCTTCCCGGACGCGCGTACGTCGGTGAGCGCCTCCTGGACCAGCCGGGCGGCCAGGCCCTGTCCGGCGAAGGCTTCGTCGACCTCGGTGTGGTAGAAGACGCGCTGTTCACCGCGGTCGCGGTAGGCGGTCAGTCCGGCGCGCTCGCCGTCGACCAGGATCTCGTAGCGGTGCTTGGCGTTCGCCCGCCGGACGGTCGCGGCGGTGGAGGGCTGGCTCATCGGGTTACCTCTCGGACGGGGTCGGTGACACGTCGGACGGATCAGCGGCGCGGTGGGTTCCGGCGCGGCCTGATGACGGCGTTCGGCAGCGCGGGGGCGGGAAGCCGCTCTCCCGGATACCCCTCGACGGCGCCGAAGCGGTCGGAGGAGTTCTGCCAGTCGTCCCGGGCCTTGGCGATGTCCTCGTGGCTGCGCCCGATGAAGTTCCACCACATGACGATCTCCTCCTCGAACGGGGTTCCGCCGAGCAGGACCGTCCGCGCGATGCCGTCCGACTCGTTGGTCAGCGTCAGCGCGTCGGCGCCCGGGTGGGCGTAGCCCAGTTCCGCGGGACCCACCAGGGTGCCGGCCAGACGCACCTCTCCCTGGTCGACCAGGAGGCCGTGCTCGTAGCCGGGGTCCACGGCGAGCGTGAGGGACGCGCGCGGCTGGAGGACGATCTCGGCGCCGAGCAGCGGCGTGAAGGTCCGCACCGGGGAGGCGTGGCCCGCCAGGGAACCCAGGAAGACCCTGATCTCGGCCCCGTCGATCCGCGCGGGCTCGGGTACGTGGTGCTGGAAGTCGCGCGCGGTGTCACGGTGCTCCTCCGGCAGCGCCACCCACAGCTGGACGCCGTGCAGGACGGTGGTCCGCGGGGTGGAGACCTCGGAGTGGCAGATGCCGTACCCGCCGGTCATGAGGTTCAGCTCGCCGGGTCGTACGTAGGCGTGGCTGCCCAGGCTGTCCCGGTGCTCGATCTCCCCGCTGAACAGCCAGCTCACCGTCTGGAGCCCGGTGTGCGGATGCGGGGCGACGTCCATGCCGCCCGTCACCGAGACGTCGTCGGGGCCGTAGTGGTCGGCGAAGCACCAGGCGCCGATCAGGGTCCGGGCGCGCTGCGGCAGGGTCCGCCGCACGGTCATCGCCCGGGGGCCGCCGAGAGGCACGTCCCGCGCGGTCAGGACGTCGACCCGGGCCGCCTCGGCCGCGGCCTCGCCGTCGGCCGGCCCTCCGCACCGCACTTCCATGGGGTTCGTCTCGGCGTTGCTCACCGTGGACCGCCTCCCTCACAAATCGTTTTACATTCAACCATCGTGTCGCGATAATAGGACGCTGACACCGGCAGGTACACACGACACGGCAAGGGAGCCGGACAGGCCCCGGAGGAGTCCCAGGTTGAGCACCCACACGACGGAGTCCGAGGACCTGCGGATCTTCATCGACAAGCAGCATCCCACCGCCTACCGCGCGCTGGTGCAGACCGCGGAAGCGGTCCGTGAGGTCGCCGCCGGGGCGGGACTCGACCGGACACTCGTGGAGCTGGTCAACCTGCGCGTGTCGCAGATCAACGGCTGCGCCTACTGCCTCAACGTACACACCAGGGCGGCCGTGCGGGCGGGCGAGACCACGCAGCGGCTCGGAGTGCTGGCGGCCTGGCGGGACACCGAGCTGTTCACCCCCGACGAGCGCGCGGCACTCGCGCTGGCGGAGGCGACCACCGATCCCGGCGACGCGGCCCTCCAGGAGACCGCGTACGAGACCGCTCGCGATGTGCTCACCGACGACCAGATCTCCGCGGTGATCTGGGTGGCGGTCACGATCAACGCGTTCAACCGGGTCTCGATCATGAGCAAGCACCCGGTGCGGCCGCAGTAGGCGGTCCCCGGCCGGGGCGGCTCAGCGCTGCCGCAGGTATTCCGCGCCCAGCGCCCGCAACCGGTCGTGGACCCCGGTGTAGGCGCGGGCGCCGCCCAGGATCCGCTTGGGCAGCTTGGCGACCATCGTGTACTGGGTGTCGCAGACGTTCGCCGCCGGTGCCAGACCGGCCTGGCTGACCAACTGGTAGGCGTCCAGCCGGTCGAGCCCCAGCAGGTCCGCCGTCCACTGCACCAAATCGTGCTGGCTGATGCGGAAGGCGTCCTCCAGTGGGCGCGCGTGCCCCGTGCTCAGCAGGAAGTCGTCGTTCTCCAGCCGTGGCACGGCGGGCGCGCCGCCCTTGACGAGATCCACGGCCACGACCGTGTTCATGGCGGTCTCCACCGCCGTCCCGCACACCTCGCCCTCGCCCTGCCGGGCGTGGCCGTCCCCGATGGCGAGCATCGCGCCCTCGACGTTGACCCCGAAGTACACGGTGGTTCCGGCGCGCAGCTCGGGCGTGTCCATGTTGCCGCCGTGCACACCCGGCGAGATGGACATCAGCCGTTCGCCCGCGGCGGGGGCGACGCCGACCGTGCCGTGCATCGGATCCAGGGGCAGGTCCACCGCGAAGTCGCCGTGGCGGGCCTCGAACCGGCAGGTGCCGGCCTTGGCGTCGATGGCGTAGAGCCAGACCCGCTCCTCCAGCGCCGGATGCAGCATGGCGGTGGTGTGCGTGGCGGTCAGCGCGCCGAAGTGCGGGAAGGTGCTGGACACGCCCCAGTCACGGGCCGGGGAGATGTCCACGAAGTGCACGGCCAGCGCGTCGCCGGGTTCGGCGCCGGCGACGGCGATGGGACCGGTGACCGGGTTGAGGCAGGGGAAGGCGCACACCTGGCTGGGCAGGTCGGCCGTCCCGCGCACCCGGCCGCCGAAGCAGTCCTCGGTGGTCAGCTCCACGATGCTGCCGGGTGGCACCGTCACGACGGGCGACCCGCCACCGAAGGAGTAGGCGTACCGGTCCGGGTCCGCGGGGATGCCGATCACCTGGGCGAGCGAGTTCAATGCGCCTCCTTGGTTGTGAGGGAGTACGGGATGCGGCATGCGCGTGCGGTGTCTATCCGCTGCGCGGCGGGGTCGCGGCCTGCTCGTCCGCGGACTCCATGGCGGCAAGCCGAGGTCGGCGGCCGGTCAGCAGCAGCCCGGCCAGCACCACCGCACCGATGCCCAGCCAGACGAACCCCAGTCGCTGCGCGGCGATGTCGGCGTTCACCACGACGTACGCCAGGATCGCGAAGCCGATGGCGGGGGCGATCAGATGCCGCCAGTAGTCACGGCTGCGCCGGCGGATCAGGTAGTGGACGACCACGGACACGTGCAGGACCAGGAAGGTCGTCAGCGCACCGAAGTTGATCAGCGTGCTCAGCAGCGTCACGCCGTCGTCGCGGGAGTTCATGTAGAGGCCCAGCACCACGGAGACGGCGGCCGTGAGCAGGGTCGCGTTGACCGGAACCCGGTGCCGCGGGTGAACCCTGGCCAGGAAAGAGGGTAGTTGCCGGTCTCGTGCCATCGCGTACAGCAGGCGGGAGGTGGCGGCCTGGGCCACCAGCGAGTTGGCGAAGCCCCAGGCCACGGCGGTGGCCGCGGCGGTCAGGGTGGCCAGCCACGCGCCGGAGGCCGCGCGGGCCGCGTCGTAGAAGGCGGTGCCGTCGGGGTCGCCGTGGTCGATGAGCTTGTCCGGGTCGGGCACCAGCAGGGAGGCCAGCCAGGTCTGCACGATGAACAGGACGCCGGCCAGCAGCAGCGCCGCCACCATGGAGCGACCGATGGCGCGGGCGGAGTCCTTGTTCTCCTCGGCCAGCATCGAGATGCCGTCGAAGCCGAGGAAGCTCAGCACGGCGATGGAGACGGCGCCGAAGACGAGCCCCCAGGAGAAGGTCCCGCCGTTGTAGACCGCGGTGAAGTCGAAACCGCGGCCCTTGCCCTGGGCGAGCGCGATCACGCCGATCACCACGAAGACGGCCAGCACGACGAGTTCGGCCAGCAGCATCACCTTGTTGACCCGCGCGGTCATCCGGATGCCCGTGTAGTTGACCGCGGTGTTGAGCACCACGAAACCCAGCAGCCACAGCCATACCGGGACGGCCGGGACCAGCGAGTTCATGGCGATCGAGGCGATCAGGTACAGCAGCCCGGGCACCAGCACGTAGTCGAGCAGGATCATCCAGCCGGAGAGGAACCCGACGGGAGCCGCGATGCCCCGTCCGGCATAGGCGTAGACCGAGCCCGCCATGGGGAACGCCCGGGCCATCTGCGCGTACGACAGCGCCGTGAACATCATCGCCACCATGCCGATGGCGTAGGTCAGGGCGACCATGCCGCCGGAGCCCTGGAAGACGCTGCCGAAGATGCCGAAGGGCGCGATGGGCACCATGAAGACCAGGCCGTAGACCAGCAGGTCCCGGAAGGTCAGGGAGCGGTGGAGTTCTTGCCGGTAGCCGTAGTCCTGGAGCGAGTCGGGAGGCGGATGTTCGGTCATCGCGTTCTCCTCACTGCCGGGTGCCAAAACCGCGGAGGAGAGCGTAGGGCCAGTCGGTTCCCGACGGAAGCGTTCTGACCTCCTACGAATGACAGCGGCGGTCAGCGGGTTGCCGCGTGCGGCGCGGCCGTGAGTTTGTCCACGGCCGCCGCGACCGCCTCGGGGTCGGAGATCATCGTCAGGTGCCGGGCGCCCGGGATGAGGGTCGGCGGTGGTGCGCCGATGCGCTGGGCGGTCTGCTGCGGCGTCTGCCGGGTGAACACGTCGTCCTGTGCACCGAAGACCACGGCCTTGGGCAGGTCCAGCCCGGCGAGCCGCGCCACCCGGTCGGCGGGCAGGCCCGGCACGCCTTCGGCGAGCATGCTCCACAGCGCACCCTCCGCGCCGGGCACCTGGAGCGGGCGTCGCCACTGCTCCACACCGGCGGCGTCCAGGGGCGGGCAGGCAGGCCCGCACTGCGCGTCGTACAGCCTTCGGATCAAGCCGTCGTAGCCGAGTCCGATCCGCAGGAGGCTGGTGCGGTAGGGGTCGATCAGCACGTACTTGAAGGCCGACGGTGGACCGGCGCCCGTGTCGAGGGCGTCGCCGTCGAGCAGCATCACACCCCCCGTCCGGCCGGGAGCGCGCAGCGCGGCCTCCGTGACCACGGCGGCTCCGCTGGAGTGCCCCACCAGCAGCGGGCGCTCACCGGGCCCTCCAAGGTCCATGGCATCGAGGAACCCGAGCAGTTGACGGGTGAAATGGTCGACGGTGTACGGGCCGCGGTGCTCGCTGTACCCGTCGCCGGTCAGGTCGAGTGCGTACACCCGGTGGTGGCGGGCAAGCAACGGGGCCAGCCGCGACCAGGTGTCGACGGACTCGAAGGCGCCGTGCACCAGGACGACCGGCGAGCCCGTCGCACCCCAGGTCTGGTAACGCGTCCGGACATCCCCGGCCTGGACGTACCTGAGCCCCGGCGGGGGCGCGGCGCGCCCGGCGGTGAAGCCGTTGTACGCGAACGAGGCCACGGTGGTGACCACCAAGGCGACGACGCAGCCCAGCGCGACGCGCCGCAACCACCGCCGCGGCCGTGAACGGCGCGGCCGAGCCGCGGGATCGGCAGGGGGTGTTGGCGCGGTGGACGCTGGTGGGGCATCACCGACTCCGCTGAGATCAGCTGTCACACGCCACAGGATCGCCCACGGCAGGACCGCTGTCCTCCCTCGGGGGGAGGCATGATGACTACTACGCCGGACGTACACATCCTCGATGACCAGCGGGGTGCGGGGCCGGCGGGAGCCGGCCCCTGCCTCGCGTTCAGCAGCCGGAATCGGCGATGACGAAGTAGCCGGGGGAGGTCTCCTTCAGGGTGTGGGTGATGGCGACGTTGTACAGGCCCATGTTCTGGTCGGAGCCGTTGGCGTACGTGTAGCCGAGGCTCTGGTGGGCGCGACCGGCCGCGACCTGGTTGTAGTTGTTGGCGGTGTAGCACTTGGGCGCGGCGCCGGTCGTGGTCGCGGTGACCGGTGCGGAGGAGGCACCGACGACTCCGGTGGAGTCGACCGCGGCGACGGTGTAGCGGTAGGAGGTGCCGGCGGACAGGCCGGTGTCGGTGTACGAGGTGCCCGTCGGAGCGCCGACCTTGGTGCCGTCGCGGTAGACGGTGTACGAGGCGGCACCGCTGACGGCGGTCCAGGACAGCGACGCGCCGGTGTCGGTGGTACTGGTGACCGCCACTCCGGACGGCGCGGGCAGGGCGCCGCTGCCGGGGCCGCTGCCGTCGTCGCCGCCGGACCCGTCCAGACCCCAGAACGTCGCGGTGTGGTAGCTGGAGCAGATGGCGTTGAGGTAGTAGGCCCCGGTGCTGCCGCACTGGTCGGCGCCCGAACCGGGGTTCACGGCGAGGCCGTGGCCCATGCCGGAGACCGAGAAGAGGGCGACGGCGGGCTTGCCTGCGGAGTCGTTGTAGATGCTCTCGGTGGTTCCGCCGGTCAGGTTCAGGGTGCTGGAGGCCGTCTGGCCGATGCCCCAGACGTCGGTCCACTGGTCACGCAGCTCGGTGCCGTTGACCGGGGCGACGGTGGTGTCGGAGGTTCCCTGCCAGATCGCGACCCGCGGCCACGGACCGGTGTACCCCGGGTAGGAGTTGCGCACCTTGTCGCCCCACTGCTTCGGGGTGAGGTTCTGGTTGCTGTACTGGCAGCCGGACGCGGCGGCCTGTGTGGTGGCGCACTGTGCGGGGAGTCCGGAGTCGAGGGCGCCGCCGGCGAACACGTCGGGGTAGTCGGCGAGCAGGTCGGCGGCCATGCCGCCGCCGGCGGACAGGCCGGTCACGAAGATCCGGCCGCGGTCCGAGCCGTACTGTGCCGCGGCGGTGTCGACCATCTGCGCGACCGAGGCCGCCTCGCCCTTGCCACGGGTGTCCTTGGCGGGGTCGAACCAGCTGAAGCAGGACAGGAGGTTGTTGGCCGCGCTGGTCTGCGGGTAGACCACGGCGAAGCCCCACTGGTCGGCGAACTTCTGCCAGCCGGAGTGCGCGTGGTAGTCGCTCGCCGACTGGCTGCAGCCGTGCAGAGCCACGACCAGCGGCGCGTTCGCGGGGAGGTTCACGGGCGCGTACTCGTACATCGCGAGGTTGCCGGGGTTGGAGCCGAAGCTCGCGACCTGCTGGAGGGTGCCGGCAGCCTCGGCGGTCGGGGCGAGCGGGGTGACAGCGGTCAGGGCCGCGGCCAGGGCGCCGATCGTGGCGGCCAGAACGCCGCGCCTGAGGAGTCTGCGTATCGAGCAGTGCATGGAGGGCCTCCAGTCGGTGGCGGTGGGGGGAACAGGAGTGCGGACGAGACGCGGTGCCCTGCGCTCTCATGTCGCGGGTCCGTACGTGTCCGCAGAGGTCCGACCGGTACGGCCCGGGGGTGCGCCGGTCGGCCGACATGCGGGGCAGCGGTGTCCTGACGGGCCGTCGTGCGGCTGTGCGGAGTGCGGCTCACGGCTGGGAGGCCTCCTGGTGGCTGGTGGCGACGCGGGAGGCGCGGGCGGCGCGCAGCCGCGCGGGCAGCCGTACGACGCCGCCGGGCAGCAGGTAGATCACCGCGACGAACAGCGCGCCGAGCAGGAACAACGGCTGGGAGAGCGGCACCCGGACCACGGCAGGCAGACCGGCGACCGCGCCGGAGTCGGCCAGGTCGCCGAGCCGGTGGTCGGCCCAGGTGTAGAGGATGCCGCCGAGCAGGGGGCCCCAGCGGGTGCCGGAGCCGCCGAGCACCACCATCACCAGGAGGGACAGGGTGAAGTCGGAGGTGGTGGTCTGCGGGGTGGCGCCGCCGGTCAGCAGGAGGTAGACGATGCCTCCGAGCGCGGCCAGGCCGCCGGCCAGGACGAACGCGGCCAGTTTGAAGCCGTACGGCCGCAGCCCCAGCACCTCCACGCGGCGTTCGTTCTCCTTGATGCCCTCCCAGACCCGGCCGATGGGTGAACGGACCGCCCACTGGACGGCGCACACCACCACGACGAGGTAGGCGAGCGCGAGCCAGTACAGGTTGGCGGTGTGTTCGATGCCGACCAGCGAGGCGGGCAGCTGGTCGGTGGGGGCGGCCCTGCCCTCCTCGCCGCCGGTGATGCCACCCGGGTCGCGCTGTACGAGGATCGACCCGGCCTGTGCGAAGGCGAGGGTGACCATGGAGAACCCGATGCCGCTCACGCGCAGGCTGACCGCGCCCAGCAGGGCGGACAGCGCGACTCCAAAGAGCAGACCGAGCAGCGCGGAGACGGCGAACGGCAGGCCCGCCTCCAGCATGATGGCGTTGGTGACGTACGTGCCCGCGGCGAAGTAGAGCGCGTGGCCGAAGGACAGCAGGCCGGTGCGGCCCAGCAGCAGGTCGTAGCCGGTGGCCAGGCCCCCGAAGAGCAGGCACAGGGCGAGCAGTTGGAGGTTGCCGGGGCTGCCGATCGGGCCGTCGAGCAGGCCCGGCAGGGGCAGCGCGCTGTAGGGGACGGTGAAGAGCACCACCAGCAGCAGGGCCGGCCACCAGCGGGCGGCGCGGCGCAGCTGCCCGGCGCGGGCCGCGCGGGGGTGGTCCGCCGTGCGGGCCTCGCCGCGCGGCTGGGTGGCGGTGGTCATGCGAGCCTCCCGGTGAGCCCACGCGGCCGGACCAGCAGCAGGGCGGCGAGCAGGACGACGACGGCGAGGTCGCCGAGCCCGGCGGTGGTGTAGTAGTTGGCGAACTGCTGGACGAGGCCCACCGCGACCGACGCCAGCGCGGCGCCGGTGAGCGAGCCCATGCCGCCCATCACGACGACCACGAAGGCGAAGATGAGCAGCGAGGTGCCCTGGGCCGGGTCGACCGAGCCGAAGTAGAGGCCGCCGAGCGCACCGCCGAGGGCCGCGGCCGCCCCGCCGATGGCGAAGACCAGGGTGAAGGCCTTGCGCACGTCGATGCCGAGCGCAGTGACCATGGCCCGGTCCTCGACGCCCGCGCGGACGACCAGACCGTGCCGGGTGCGGCCGAGGAAAAGGTGGAGTGCGGCCAGCACCGCCACGGCGGCGGCGATCAGCACCAGGCGGTTGAGCGGCACCTCGGCGCCCAGCAGCCCGAAGGTGCCGGACAGCGCCTCGGGTCCGGGAAAGGGCCGGGCGTCGGCGCCCCAGATCGCGGACAGCAGCGCAGGGACGGCCAGGCCCACGCCGACGGTGGCGAGGATCTGCTCGCGCGGGCGCGTGTAGAGCGGGCGGATGACGGCGAGTTCGAGCAGCACCGCGGCGGCGGTGCCCACCGCCGTGCCGAAGACGACCGCGAGGGCGAAGCCGGCGCCCCCTGATCCGGCGCCGGGCAGGTGACCGGAGGCGGCCCACCAGGTGGCGTACGCGCCGATGGACATCAGGGCGCCGTGCGCGAAGTTGAGCACGTCCATCAGCCCGAAGATCAGCGAGAGACCGGAGGCGACCAGGAAGTACAGCGCGCCCAGGCCGAGTCCGGTGAGGGTGAGCAGAACGACGGTGGACATCAGGCGTCTGCCTCCGCGGTCGGGGCGGCGGGGTGGGCCGCGGTGCGGGCGGGGGTGCCGGGGGACGCGCCGTCGGGTGTGCCGGCGGACGGGGTGCCGGTGCCCCCGTGGCGCGCCCGCCCGACACCGAGCAGCCGGCGGGCCGCGTCGGCGTCGGCGAGCAGCTCGGCTGCGGGGCCCTGGTGCGCGGTGCGGCCGTCGGCGAGTACGGCGCAGTGCCGGGCGAGGCGGCGCACCAGGGCGAGGTTCTGCTCCACCAGCAGGACGGGCACCGCCTCGGCGGCGCGCTCCAGCACCCGGGCGACCTCGGTGACGACCTTGGGTGCCAGGCCCTTGGTCGGCTCGTCGGCGATGATCAGCCGGTTGCCGTTGAGCAGGGTGCGGGCGATGGCGACCATCTGCTGCTGGCCGCCGGACAGGGTGCCGGCGGCCTGCCGGGCGCGCTGCCTGAGCTCCGGGAAGAGTTCGTACACCAGGTCGTACGCCGGTTCGCCGGCGCCGGGACGCTCGGCCAGCCGGAGGTTCTCGGCCACGGTGAGGGCGGCGAAGACGCCCCGGTCCTCGGGGGCGTAGCCGACACCGCGGCGGACCAGGGCGTGGGTGGCCAGCCGTACCGTCTCCTCGCCGCCCAGCAGCACGCTGCCGGTGCGTGGGACGAGACCGAGGATGCCGCGCACGGTGGTGGTCTTGCCGGCGCCGTTGCGGCCCAGCAGGGCGGTGGTCCCGGAGGCGGCGACCTCGAGGTCGACGCCGTGCAGGATGTGCCGGCCGCCGATGACGACCTTCAGGTCACGCACCGTCAGCAGGGGATCGGGCAGGGTGCTCACAGCTCCTCCCCCAGGTAGGCCTGCTGAACGGTGGCGTCGGCCATGACGGCCCCCGGGGTGTCCAGGGCCAGCAGCGTGCCGTGGTGCATCACGGCGAGCCGGTCGGCCAGGCCCAGGAGCACGTCCATGTGGTGCTCGACCATGAGCACGGTGCGGCCCTCTTCGCGGTGCAGCGAGCGGATGAGCTCGGTCAGTGCGGGCACCTCCTCGGCGCTCACGCCCGCCATCGGCTCGTCCAGCAGCATCAGCCGGGGATCGCCGACGAGCAGAACGGCGAGTTCGAGCTTGCGTTTCTCTCCGTGCGAGAGGGAGTCGGCGCAGGTGTCGGCGCGGTGTGCGAGCTCGGTGCGCTCCAGTACCCGGGCGACCTGCTCCGGGTAGCTGTCGGCGCGGCGCCAGACCCGGTAGGAGCCTCCGCCGGCGGCCTGGGCCGCCAGCCGCACATGGTCGGCGACCGTCATGCCCGGCCACAGACTGGAGGTCTGGAAGGTGCGCCCGAGTCCGCGCCGGGCCCGTGCGTAGGCGGCCTCCGCGGTGACGTCGGCGCCGTCGAGCCCGATCGTGCCCCGGGAGGCCCGGGTGATCCCGCTGACCAGGTTGAACAGGGATGTCTTGCCCGCGCCGTTGGGGCCGATGAAGGCCAGGAACTCGCCTTCGTGGACGTCGAAGGAGACGGAGTCGACGATGGTCGCGCCGCCGACCGTCCAGCCGATGTCACGCAGCCGGAGGACAGGGGTCGGGGAGGTGCCCGCCTCCCCGACGCCCGGACCCCGCACGGCGCTCGGTCGCGTCGTGTCCGAGGAGGTCATGTTGTCAGCCCGCCGCCTTCACCGGAGGCGCGACCGCCGCCATCGGGATGCTGTCGATCAGCTCGGGCCGGGCGGCGCTGCCGTTCCCCTTCAGCCTGGCTGTGAACATCGGCTGCAGCAGGGCGTGGTCCTCGGCGCGGATCTGCTCCTTGCCCTTGGGCCCGTCGAAGTTCCAGCCCTCCAGCGCCTTGACCATGGCGTCGGTGTCGGTGGCGCTGCCGGCTTCGATCGCGTGCACGATCATCTGTGCGGCGGTGAAGCCGTCGGGGCTGAACAGGTCGGGGGTGCCGCCGTCCTTGTTGATGCCGTCGAGCATCGCCTTCTCCACCGGGTTGTCGCCGCCGGCGCCCGGGAAGTAGTGCGCGAGGAAGGAGACCTTGGAGCCCGCCTTGCCGAAGATCGGGTACGAGGCGGTCCCGGCCAGTCCGGTGACGACCTTGCCGGCGTCCAGTACACCCTGCTGGTCCAGGGCGGTCCACAGGGCGGGGGCGGTGGCGCCGGCCCACGCGACGAACACCAGGTCCGGCTTGGCGGCCCTGGTCTGGCGGGCGAAGGGGGTGAGGTCGGTGGCGCTCGGCGGGGCCAGCACGGAGTCGACCTTCGCGCCCTTGCCGCCCAGGACGGCCTTCACCGCGGCCACGTTGGCCTGCCCGAACGCGGAGTTCTGGGCGAGCACGGTGACCTTCTTGCCCTTGGCGTCGCCGAGGAGTGTGCCGGCGGCGAGGATGTCCTGGTAGGACTGCCGTCCGGAGCGGAAGGTGTAGCCGTTGACGCCGGTGACCGCGTCGGTGGCGGCGGGGCCGGCGACGTACAGCACCTTGTTCTGCGCGGCCAGTGGTGCCATCTGCAGGGCCACACCGGAGTCCGTGGTGCCGGTGATGATCTTGTAGCCCTTGCCGACGAGGGTCTTGGTGGCGGCGACGGCCTTCGCCGGGTCGCCCGCGTCGTCCTGCTCGGTGACCTCGATCGGGTGGCCGCCTGCCTTGTTGGTCCCGTGCGTGGCGTAGGCCAGGCCCGCCTTGAAGCCCTCCTCGTACTGTTTGCCGTAGGCGGCGAGCAGTCCGCTGCGGGAGTAGACGAGGCCCACCTTCACGGGAGCGGAGTCCTTGCTGCCGGAGCTGGAGGACGCGGTGCCGGCGGTGCCCGCCGCGGAGCAGCCCGTGACCAGGGCCCCGATGGCGATCAGGGTGAGTGCGCGGACGGTTCTGCTTCTGACGGTGTCCATGACGCTGGGACGCATGATGACCGGCTCCTGACGGTGTGTCGCCCGCCCGCCATCGCCGGGCGCCGTCTTCTGCTGAGAACGGCGCTCGTAGGCGCGGTGGCGGAATCGCGGTGATGAGTTGCCGGAACGATAGGAGCGCCACGGCCCGTATGACATGTGGTCAACCACCGCTCCTGGGCGGCCAGGCATGTCCTCGGCACACATGGTCGAAGCGCCGCGGGCGCCCGCCCACGATCCGCTCCCTCCGCGCATTGATCCTGCGCCCCGGACCCACGAGAGCCCCTCAGCCGAGCGCTCCCGTTCATCGCACGTCCGCCGCGATGTTGAAAACTGTCGCAAAAAAAGGTGATATGCGGCTTCGGCTTAATCGGATCGCGACCTGACCAGCCTTGACGTGCCATACGGGCAGTTGAAATCGTCAGCAGCGGCGCTGCTGGATCACGCGGCTGCCTTGAACTGGCTTACTCCCACACGAGGTTGTCGCTTCATGTCCGGCGCTCTGCTCACTCCTGCTTCACCCACTCGTGCAGCTTGGTCAGCACACCCCAGGCTCGTACACCAAAGCAGCTTCGCGCCAATCATTTTCTGACCCCCGAGGATCCGCACGTCCTGTCCGAGCGCTCGCGACCCGGTGCCCGGTCAACGCGGCCAAGTGTCCAGCCACTCACTGGATTTGCGGGCCGATACGCTCCACATCACGAAAGGCCGGCTCACAGTGCTGCGTTACATCGCCCGCAAAGCAGTCGGCTGGTTTTTGATGATCGCCATCGCGACCAACCTCACGTACTTCCTCGCTAACGCATTCCTCAAGCCTGCGTCGAACTACACCGCGTTGCGACCGCCTCGAACTCCAGCCCAGATCAACCATTCGCTGGCGCTTTACAATCTCAATCCAGACAAACCGATCGTGGATCGGTGGTGGCACTGGATTTCCCAGATCGTGACTCACTTCGATTGGGGCCAGTCGCCGACCGGGGGCAGCGTCAACGACCAGGTCGCCTATCGGATTTTCGTCAGTGGCCAGCTGGTCCTGGGCGCGACGATCCTGTCCATCGTCATCGGCGTCGGGCTGGGCGTCTACACCGCGTCGCGCCAGTACAAGGCCGCCGACCGGGTGTGGCAGGGGATCTCCGTGCTCTCCTTCAACACGCCGTCCGCGGTGGCTTCCCTTGCTGTGGTACTCGCGGCCATCGCGCTGAACCAGGCCCTGGGCAGCACGCTGCTGCCTGTCGCCGGAGCGCAGAGTCCCGAAGTCACCGGGTTCTGGGCGGTCTTCGGGTCCAGGGCGACGCACGCGATCCTGCCCACGATCTCGCTCACGTTCATCTCCTACGCCGGATACCACCTGTTGCAGCGATCGCTGCTGCTGGATCACATCAACTCCGACTACGTCCGTACCGCACGGGCCAAGGGGTTGACGCGGAAGCAGGCCATCTACCGGCACGGGCTGCGGACTTCGATCATCCCCGTCGCCACTCAGGTCGCGTTCGCGATGCCGGCGCTGTTCACCGGCGCGGTGATCACGGAGACGGTCTTCGCCTGGCACGGAATGGGTGAGTACTTCACCAAGACCATCAGCACGAACGACGTGCACGGCGTCGTCGCTGTCGCAGCCTTCGGTGCCCTCATGACGGCCATCGGCGCGATTCTGGCCGACCTCGTCATCGTGGCCCTCGACCCCAGGATCAGGGTGAGCTGACGTGGCCATCAACATGCCCGGTGTCGGACCCGACGCCGCAGAGACGCACCCCGACGAGGCTGAAGCGCGCGAACTGGGGAAGGCCGGCCCCGGCGGCAAGCGCCTCTCCCCGTCCAGGCTCTACATGCGACGCTTCGCGCGCAACAAGCCGGCGCTCGGCGGTCTGGTCCTCTTCGCCCTCCTCGTGTTCTTCTCGGTGTTCGGCCGGTACCTGACCCACTGGGACCACATGGAGGCGGACTTCACCGCCCTCTCCGTCGCCCCCGGGGTCGACGGCCACCTGCTGGGCACCAACGGCGCGGGCAACGACGTCTACGCCCAGCTCGTGCACGGCCTCGGCAGATCGCTGATCATCGCCGTGGCGGTGTCGCTGCTGACCACCGCCATCGCCGGACTGTTCGGCACCACCGCCGCCTACTTCGGCGGCAAGGTCGAGCGGGCGATGCTCGGTCTTGTGCACTTCCTGCTCATCCTGCCCTCGTTCCTCATCATCGCCCTGGTCGGTACGCACTACCGCGGCGACTGGCAGGTTCTGGTCGTGGTCCTCACGCTGTTCGGCTGGATGCTCACAGCCCGCGTGATCTGGTCCCTGGCCACCTCCCTGCGGGAGCGCGAGTACGTGACGGCGGCCCGCTTCATGGGCGTCAGCCCGATGCGCACCATCGTCCGCCACCTGGTGCCGAACATCGGGTCCTTGCTCATCGTGACGTTCACCCTCGGGGTCGCCTCGACCGTGCAGGCCGAGACGGCGCTCTCCTTCATCGGTTTTGGCGTCAAGCAGCCCGACGTGTCGCTGGGTTCCATGCTCGCCGACGGGCAGAACACCCTGTCCACCGCTCCCTGGCTGTTCTACCTGCCCGCAGCCATGGTGGTGCTGCTCACCGTGGCGATGGCGCTGATCGGCGACGGTCTGCGGGACGCCCTCGACCCCACCTCGCAGTCTGGAGGCCGCGCATGATCGAGCAGCGCGCTGTCACGCCCAAGCCCGACACCCAGCAGCCCCTGCTGTCCGTGCGTGACCTGAAGGTGGCCTTCCCGTCGGAGGCAGGCCGGGTGGAAGCCGTCCGCGGCGTCTCCTTCGACCTGCACCGCGGCAAGACCCTGGGCATCGTGGGCGAATCGGGGTCGGGCAAGTCCGTCACGTCCATGGCCGTCATGGGGCTGCTGCCCGACTACGCCGCGGTCAGCGGCGAGATCACGCTCGGCGGGAAGAACCTCCTCGACCTCGACGACCGACAGATGTCGAAGGTGCGCGGTCAGCACATCGGCATGATCTTCCAGGACCCGCTCTCGTCGCTCACTCCGATCTTCAGCATCGGAGCCCAGATCGTCGAGGCCCTCCAGATCCACCAGGACATCTCGTCCGCGGCCGCCTGGAAACGGGCCGTCGAGCTGCTGGACCTGGTCGGCATCCCCAACCCCGACCGCCGCGCCAAGGGGTTCCCGCACGAGTTCTCGGGCGGTATGCGGCAGCGGGCCGTCATCGCCATGGCGATCGCGAACGACCCCGACCTGATCATCGCCGACGAGCCGACGACCGCTCTCGACGTCACCGTGCAGGCGCAGATCCTCGACGTCCTCAAGACCGCCCAGCGCGAGACCGGGGCCGCGGTCATCATGATCACCCACGACCTCGGGGTGGTGGCCGGCTCGGCCGACGACGTCATGGTGATGTACGCCGGTCGGCCGGTCGAGCGTGCCGGGGTGGAGGAACTCTTCGCGCGACCGCGCATGCCGTACACCATCGGCCTGATGAGTGCGATTCCCCGACTGGACGACCGCGCCAGAAACGCCCTGACCCCGGTCCCGGGGACTCCGCCGCTCCTGGTGGACCTTCCCGACGCCTGCCCCTTCGCGGCTCGTTGCCCCGTGGTGCAGGACGCCTGCCGGGAGGCCGAACCGCCCCTGCTGGCGGTCGCCGAGGACGACACCGGCGAGGAGCACTCGGCCGCCTGCCGGCGAGCCGCGGAGATCGACGACGGCGCCATCGGCGGCGAGCCGATCTACCCCGTCCCGGTCGCCAGGGAAAATCGGGCCACGGCCGTCCCCCGCGAGGACCGGCCGAAGGTCCTGGAACTCTCCGGTGTCACCAAGACCTTCCCGCTCACCAAGGGTGGCCTGCTCAAACGCAAGGTGGGCACCGTCTTCGCCGTCAACGGCATCGACCTGGACATCCGCGAGGGAGAGACGCTCGGACTCGTCGGCGAGTCGGGGTGCGGCAAGACCACCACACTGCTGGAGATCATGGGGCTGAAGCCGCCCGAGCAGGGCAGCATCACCGTCTGCGGCCAGGACACGGCGAACCTGAAGCGGAAGCAGGACATCAGCTCCGTCCGCCGCAACATCCAGATGATGTTCCAGGACCCCATGGGGGCACTGGACCCCCGCATGACGGTCTTCGACATCCTCGCGGAACCCCTCCGCGCGGTCGGTGAACGCGACAAGAAGGTGCTCGCCACCCAGGTGGCGGAGCTCATGGAACTCGTGGGACTCGACCCCGAGCACCGCGACCGCTTCCCCGCGGCCTTCTCCGGCGGGCAGCGGCAGCGCATCGGCATCGCCCGGGCGCTCGCCACGAAGCCGCAGCTGCTCGTTCTCGACGAGCCGGTCTCGGCTCTCGACGTCTCGGTGCAGGCCGGCGTCATCAACCTGCTCAACGACCTCAAGGCCGAGCTGGGCCTGTCCTACCTCCTCGTCGCCCACGACCTGTCGGTGGTGCGCCACATCTCCGACCGCGTGGCGGTGATGTACCTGGGGCGGATCGTCGAGATCGGCACCACCGACTCCCTCTTCGACGACCCCAGGCACCCTTACACCAAGGCGCTCCTCTCCGCGATTCCCCTGCCCGATCCGGTCGCGGAACGCACCCGGGAACGAGTCCTGCTCAAGGGCGACCTTCCCAGTCCGACCGACGATCAGCCGGGTTGCCGGTTCGTCACCAGGTGTCCGCTCCACTTGACGCTGTCGGAGCCGCAGAAGAAGCAGTGTCTCGGAGTCACTCCGCAGCTCACCGGGAGGGGAGACCCGGACCACCGCGACGCATGCCATTTCGCGGACACGACCACATCTGTCGACAACTAAGCTGAAAGGCTGTCATGAGAAGAATTACTCTGAGCGGGTTGGCGTTCGCCGCCACCGCTTCCCTCGTCCTCTCCGGGTGCGGCGGTGGTGGCACCGACGACTCCGGGCAGAAGAAGTCCAAGGGCGCCACCTCGGAGAACGAGGTGCTGACCGCGTACAACCCCCAGCCTGCGAGCAACCTGAAGCAGGGGGGCAAGCTGACGCTTCCCATCGTGGAGATTCCCGATCAGCTCAACCACATGCAGGGCAACGCATCGCTGTACACAGCGAAGCTCGCGTGGTTCTACACGCCGCAGCTGTCCTTCAACGACCCCAAGGGCAACATCACCTTCAACGAGGACTACCTCACCGACGTCCAGCAGACGACGGTGGACGGCAAGACTCAGGTCACGTACGACATCAACCCGAAGGCCAAGTGGAACGACGGCCAGGACATGGACTGGACGACGTTCCGGGACACCTGGCACGCGCTCAACGGGAAGGACAAGGCGTACGACGTCAGCTCCACCGACGGCTACTCCAGCATCGCCTCGGTCAAGAAGGGCAAGGACGCCAAGCAGGCGATCGTCACCTTCGACGGCCCGTTCGTGTACTGGAAGTCCCTCTTCTACGAGCTCGTCAACCCGCACATCGCCAAGGCCGAGGCCTTCAACAAGGCCTACGTGAACAACCCGCACGCGGAGTGGGGTGCCGGCCCTTACACCATCTCCAAGTTCGACGCCAAGGGCGGCACCGTCTCCTACAAGCCCAACCCCAAGTGGTGGGGTGCCAAGCCGCATCTGGACGAGCTCACCTTCGTACAGATGGAGGTCAGCGCCAGTCTCAACGCCTTCAAGAACGGCCAGATCGACGCGGTGCAGGCAGGCAACGCCGAGGAACTCAACCAGGTGAAGTCGGTGAAGGGGACCGAGCTTCGCCGCGGCACCACCACCGCCAACAACCTCCTGGTCTTCAACAGCACCTCGCCTCAGTTGAAGGACCCGGCGGTGCGCAAGGCTCTGATGGAGGGAATCGACCGTTCCCAACTCGCGAAGATCACGTTCCAGGGACTCGGCTACACCGAGCCCCTGCCTGGATCCTTCACTCTCTTCCCCTTCCAGAAGGGGTACCAGGACAACTTCGGCAAGCTCGTGAAGTTCGATGCCGCCACCGCGAAGAAGGAACTGGATGCCGCGGGCTGGAAGGTCGGCTCCGACGGTGTGCGTGCCAAGGACGGCAAGAAGCTGGAACTGACCTTCCCCACCATCGGTGACAGCTCCACCGTCAAGGCCCGTGCCACCGCCATCGCCCAGATGATGAAGAACATCGGCGTCAAGCTGAACATCGAGGCTCGCCCCTCCGCCGACTTCAACAAGGTGTTCACCGAGCGCGCCTTCGACATCTTCGGGATGGGCTTCATCTCGAGCGACCCGAACGGCATGCTCTACATCTGCCAGATGTACTGCTCCGACTCCACTCTCAACGTCTCCCGCTCGGTGCCGAAGAGCATGGACAAGGAGACCAACGCCGTCACCAACCTGCCGACGTTGGACGAGCAGCTCGACGCCGGCAACAAGGTCGAGCTGGAAGCCATGAAGACCTACGGCATCATGCCGATCCACAACGGCCCCACCATCTGGGCCGTCAAGAAGGGTCTCGCCAACTACGGGGCGGCCCAGTTCTACGGCAGCTACGGCAACCTCGGCCGGCCCGAGCTGATCGGCTGGCAGAAGTAAGCCGCACCGCCGGGGGCTCCGCCGCAGCATCGACGCGGCGGAGCCCCCGGCCCGTACTGGGCTCTGTTACCTGGTCGGTGGTGACGGCAGGTGACGGGCGCCGTTGACGTCCAGTGGACACAACTGGTGCCACTGGTCCCCAAGAATGATCGAAGGCCGCTTCCGGATTGCTCCGAAAGCGGCCTTCGACCTGCGACTCTCACGAGTCGGGACGACAGGATTTGAACCTGCGACCCCTTGACCCCCAGCAGTGCGGTCGATCTTGGTTTGAAGACTTGTACCGCCGTAGCGCGCCCCAGGGCGCAGTCATTGCCCGTTCATGCACCGTTGGTTCTCCTTCTGCTCCTAGAGGGGTCGCCCAACGCGCTTGACGGCAGTAACGCGCAGCAAGGGTGTCGCACGCGGTTACTGGAGCGACAGGCTCCACCGCCAGGCCCGACCGGGACGGTCCACACCGGGTTGGTGTGCTCGCTGCCCGCACCCTCGAGCGTGTTCAGCCCGAAGACGCACTCGGTGCAGTCACCCGTGGTCGCGGTCCAGTACCCGCCGCCAGCCGCACCGTTGGCGGCTCCGGTGGAGCGGGTGACGCAGCCGCCCTGGTTACCGGAGGCCTGGCTGCTCCTGTCCCAGAACCTCGATCCGCACCTCACCCGTGGGGGCAGCACCCCGGCCCCGCACCGCAGAGGAAAAGCCCACCCACCGTCAGAGCCGCCTCACGGGCAGCCACATACCCGGATTTGACGTCTGCCGCTGGCCACGCGCGGTACTGCTCGGCCCGCGCCCGCTGTGCCTGCACGGCGACAACTGTTTAGCCGGAACGAAGTTCGCAGCCCGGGGCCGAACAGGCGTCGTCCGGCCCCGGACCTCGCGCGCCTATAGGCCGAGCATGTGGCTCAACTGGTCGTGACTCGCCGCCGTACCTGCCCAGATCCGGATGTCAGTGATCTTGCCCGGCAGATAGTGGGCCCAGTTCGTGTCTCCAGCCGCGTAACCCTTGCCGACAGCGAAGTCGCCTGGCCCCATCATCGCCGGGAACTCGGCGCCCGCGTCGTTCTGGTTGATGTCCAGGAAGAGCCGGATCACGCTGGAGGGGCCGTCAAAGTCGCCGGTGATCCGCACCGGCGTGTCCAGCGCGGCCGTCTCATCGGACTGCACCCCCGTGAACATCCCGTCGGCCTCCATCCGCCCGAACTTCCAGAAGCCGGCCGGAACCGTCACCTGATTGAAGTCGTCGTCTAGCGTGGTCTCCACGCCCGTACGCTGGTACCAAAGGCCCCACGCGGATCCGTCGGGCGCACGCTGCCCCAGCACCTGTGCCGTGTAGCCGTCAGGCTTGCTCAGCAGCGCCTTGCTGTCCAGCGCGACCTCGGTGCTCACCGTGAACGAACCCGTGGCGTCCACGACAGGACCTGCGGTCACAGCCGCCCCGTCCTTTCCGTCCAGCACGAGGCTCGTACCGTCCAGCGACGCCCCACCCGACAGCGCAAGGGACCGCCCGTAACCGGAGACGGTGTCCGCCAGAGTGGTCCCGGACTTCCCCGCCGGGTCCCAGGCCGCGACCAGTTCGACGGCAGAGGTACCGTCAGCGTTGAACAGCCGGGCCTCCGTAGCGATCTCGTCCGCAGTCAGAGGCCGCTGCCAGACCGCGACCTCGTCCACCCGGCCCTTCCAGTATCGATCCCCGCCCGCGGGGTAGGCCTCCCGGCCGAACTGCAGCGCCCCATCGCTGATCTTCATGTCCGAGCCACTGGGGAGATCAACAGGCGACCCTTGGATCCGACCGTTCACATAGAGGCTGATCGTGCGGGTCGACGACGAGGCGTCGTACACGGCCGCCAGATGCGTCCACGTCTTCAGCGGTATTCCCGCCGCGGCCGCGTCGACCGCTTGGTACTTGTGCACACCGTTCTCGTACCAGGACCACACGAACACCCATCGCTGAACCCCCGACGAGTAGTACAGGGAGAAGCCCGAGCCGTCGCTCCCGAACTCCGACATGACCGTCCGGTACGCCGAGTCGTCCGTCGCATAGGCCCAGGCCGAAACCGTGAACGACGACTTGGTGTTGATCGCGGGCTGATCCGTGGCCGCATACCCGCTCTGCTGCAAGGCGTTGGACGTGTCGTTCAACCACAAGGAGTAGTCTCCGTCACCGCGGCGCCCCAAGCCGGACCAATCCGCCCCCGCCGTGTACAGCGTCGCCGGGTGACGCACCCCTTCCGTCGCCGTGTCCGCGGCCTTGGTCACCCCGGAGTTCGGCTTCGCATCGTCGAAGTGCCAGCGGCCCACGGCCGTCTGCCCCTCGGCGACCTCGAACTCCACAGCCGCCGCCGCACCCCACCTGTTCGCCAGGTCCTTCGCCCGGACCTGCAACTGCTGGGTACCCGCGAGCTGCGGAGTGATCTGCGCCTGCACCGTCGAACCCGACAGCGCCGAGGACCAAACCGACGACGAGGAAAGCTTGTACTGGTAGGCGACGTTGTTGTTGTCCCCCGCCGCCGGGGAGAAGGTGAACTGACCCGCGACGCCCGGACCTCCGGCCGCCGCACAGGCGTTCGCCGTGCACGGCGAGTACGGACCACCGAAGGTGATCTTCGGAGCTCTGGGCGCCGTGGCACCCACGACTGTGCGCTCCCCCGAGACCCCCACACGCTCACCGGTCTCGGCTGCCTTCTTCGCAGCCGCCCACGCCTCGGAATTCCCGGAATCCGCGTACGCAGCGCTTGCGTCGACACCCAGCAGCGGGAGACCCGCCAACAGGGCCGTCAGCACTGCCAGCGCGGCCACACCACGTGCAGGGAATCTTCGGACGCCAACTTGACGGCGTGTCATAACCCACCCCATTACGTCACTTTTCAATCACACTCGGCCATGATCGCGCCGATTCAAGCAAGGTTGATCAACCACGGTCAACGGTCGGCAGACAACAAGGCGTTGCAACTCCGAGAAATCACCGCCAAACCTCCAACAGTTAGAACTCCGAGTGAATATCTGGCCACCAATGAGCCGCCTCGGCCCTTCAATCGTGCGGTATGGAATAAAAATTTCACGCTGGAACAACAGGGCTGTTTTCCGAGTTGGGCGTGGTGAAGCAGCGCGCGCGGCCTGGGCCCGCAGCAAGCGGAGAGTCGTCTTCACACCTACAACGAGGAGGAGTTGACTCGGGCAGATACCACAGCGGCCTGAGCTGAACGCCTCTCAGGGCCAGCCGAGAGCGCATGAGCCCGGCGCACCAAAGCTCTCAGCGTCCGTCGCCAGGCACCGCCATAACGGCCGGTCACCGGGTCAAGGTAACAAGCACCCGGGCCGGTTGAGTACGCGTACTCATGTCACGCTCTCTCTCGCGCAGCCATGATCGGCCTCCGGGTCAGGCTCGCAGAGGGGACGGCGGAGAAAATGACAGCGGTACAAGCCGGAGGGAATCGGGGGCCCGCCTGGTGGCGCTCGTTCCTGGGAACCCGTGTGGCCAGGTCGTCCGCGGTCGGCGCCGGGCTCGGCGCCGCTTTGACGGCGCTTGCCGCCGCTCTTTCCGAATGGACCCTGGACGAACTCCTCCCGTGCGGTCGGCAGGAGTGGGACTGCCTGGGGTCGGCGCTTCTGCTACTCGGAGCAGCAACGGTGTTCGGCTTCCTGGCGAGCTGGCTGCTGCTGCGCCTGGCGGGCGTCCGGCCAGCCTGGCGGGTAGCTGTGCTCGCCGGCCTTCTCGTCTGGTTCGGGGCCGAGCTGAGCGATCGGGCGCTCGCCGGGAGCCTCCCGACAGCGGTTTCCCCGCTGGCCTCGGCCGCCCTGTTCGCGCTGGCCGCCGCCCTGACCGCGCCTCGTCCCCTCCTCTGGCAACCCCGGATCGCACTACTTGTCGCTCTTGCTCTGTTGTGGCCGCTTTCGGGGCTCGTGGGTGACCACCGCACTGAAGCGAGCAAGCGCAGTGAGCTCGTGGATGCTGGTGTCCCCCTGCTTGCGCCCGACGTCACCGGCTACCGCCTCGACCATCCGTGGGCCACTCGATACGGTCATGAGCTCGTCTACCGCCTGTGGCCCGAGCGGCCCGGCGTCGACGCCAACGATCCGAATGGCTGGGCAGTCCATGTGTCCGTGGCACCGATGGAGCCCGGCTTCCACCCACCGGTCTGCGAGGCGCACGGCGATAGCGGCCCCTTTTACCACATGCCATGCAAGCCGGTGGCCCCCAACACCTGGCGCACCGTGAAACAGCACTCGGTCTTCTACTTCGTGCGCCGGGATGATGCCGTGGCCGTACTCGCTTCGTACGGAACGCACGTCACTGACGGCGAACTGCGCGCCCTGGCGTCCACAGTGACCGTGAGGGAGCCGGGCTTCTTCCTCCGATGAGTCGAAGACAACTGCCAGGGGCCTTGGATCGTTAAGCAGCAGTCCCTACGACTCTCCCGGCACGCTCGCGCGGGAGCGCACCACGGCTCGTGGCTGCGGGGCGCCTTGTGGGGTTTAGTCGATCTGCTCCCCGTCGTGCGTACCTCCCTTGCAGCGGTTGGCCGCCAGATCGGGCGTTCCGCCTGTGGGGTGCCAGAAGTCGCGTCGTCTCTTTGACAGGGGGTTTTGCAGGGTCCGTCAATCAGGGCAGGCTCGGCTCGCATGGCGTTGCGCGTGCTCTACCTGGTCTTCCTGAGGCTCCTCGGTCTGCTCCTGCTGCTCTCCCACTCGGAGGAAGACACGGAAGTCGAGCTGCTCGCGCTGCGCCACAAGAATGCTGTGCTGCGCCGCCAGCTCGGTGCTCGCCCGCCGCGCCTGGCGTGGCCGGACCGTGTCGTGCTCGCCGCTCGCCCGGCACCTGCCGACGCGGCTACGCCGCCACCGCCTGGTCACCCCCGGCACGCTCCTCACCTGGCACCGCCGACTGCTCCGCTGGAAGTGGAAGCAGAAACCCGTGCGTATCGGTCGGCCGCCGATCTCCGAGGAGCTCAGCGCCCTCATCCTGGACCTGGCCCGCGAGAATCCCATCTGGGGCTCGACCCGCATCCAGGGCGAACTGCGGCGCCTGGGCCACCGCGTGGGTGCCTCGACGGTCCGGCGTGTCCTGCGGGGCGCCGGCCTGGGCCCGGCACCCCGACGCGGCGACACCGCTCCGACCTGGCGTCAGTTCCTGCGCTCCCAGTCCTCCGGCCTGCTCGCCGCTGACTTCTTCCACGTGGACACCGTGGCGTTGACCAGGCTGTATGCCTTCGCGGTCATGGAGGTCGGCACCCGCACCGTGCACCTCCTGGGCGTCACCGCCCACCCGACCGCGGCCTGGGCCACCCAGCTCGCGAGAAACCTTCTGGCCGACCTGGGGGAAAGGTCCTCGGGCTTCCGCTACCTGCTGCGCGACCGCGACAGCCGCTACACCGAGGCGTTCGATGCCGTCTTCGCCGCCGACGGCATCGAGATCCTCAAGACGGCGCCGCAGGCACCGAGGATGAACGCCCACATCGAACGGTTCATCCGCACAGCGCGGGCCGAGCGCACCGACCGGTTGCTGATCTACAACGAGCAGCACGCGCGCCGCGTCCTCGCCGAGTACGCGGAGCACTACAACACCGGGAGGCCACACCGGGCCCTGCAGTTCCCGCGCCAGGCGACGACCCGGACGTTGTCCCCTCCCCCGCGCAACGGATCCAGCGCCGCGACGTCCTCTGATATGGAACGAACACCACCTACGCCACGCGCTGCGCGAGTACGAACGGCACTACAACGAGCACCGCACCCACCGATCACTGCACGCTACGGCCCCCCTCCGCTCCCTGCCCGAACCGATCACCGAACCAGATCACATCACTCACCTCGACGTACGCCGACACGACCGGCTCGGCGGCATCCTCCATGAGTACCAACACGCCGCCTAACCAGCGCGGACGTAATTCTCGGCACGCACAACCCAAACCCGCTCCCACCTGCATGGATGAAGTATTCGGCAAGGGCACCGTTGTTGCGTGCGCGGGGAGCTCCCATCCCATCCGCCGTCGACCCAGGCAGAGCCGAGCAGACGCGGCCGTGAGTGAACTGGTTGAGCATGTCGATGAGCATGACCGCGTGCTGGGAAGTCGTCGACCGAGATGAGGCGGTGCGTGAGAACTGGCCGCATCGCATTGAGCGGGCCGCAGATGGAAGGCCCGCCAGATGATCAACAAGGTGCTGCCCGGCCAGTGGATGCGCCTCCAGACCGGACGCGGGACGAAGGGCACCCGCGAGTACGACTGGGCCTGGCTCGACGTCCGCGCGGACGACACCTCCGACGGGCACCAGGACGACGGCACCAGCGTCCTGGTCGCCCGCCGACACCGCTACACCGGCGAGATCTCCTTCTTCCACTGCTGGGCGCCCGAAGATGTCACCCTCGCCCAGCTGGTGGAGGTGATCTGCCGACGGTGGCGGATCGAGGAGACTTTTCAGCTCGGCAAGACCTTCACCGGCCTGGGTGAAGGGCAGGTGACCTGCTGGAACTCGTGGATGCGCTGGTCACTGTTCTCATTGATCGCGTCCGCCGTCCTCGCTCTGACCGTTGCTGCCACGACCACGGTCGGCTCTGCCGGAACGGCCCGTCTCGTCCCGTTGACCTGCCCCGAACTTGTCCGACTCCTACGGGCGTTCGTCCTCACCGCACCAGTCCGGAACCCGGAACACGTCCTGCACTGGATGGCCTGCCGCCACCACCACCAAGCCATTGCACAAGCCTGCCACCAGCACCGACACACTCTCCAGGACCAGCCATGACCAGAACTACAGCTGCCGTGACAGTCATCCACTCACGACCGCTGAAGAATCGAGCGCCAATACTGGACAGCGCCGCGGAAAATTATGGGATATCCCAAGCCGGTGTATCCTGGAAACGAATGGAGGACGCAACGGATAGCATCTGAAGCCGCTCTCTCAGCCAGCACTCCTTCGAAGCCAGGCCTGTGATCTGCTCGACAAGAGCAAGCAGGTGTACACCCCGCCTCATATCTTCACCACCGAAACCGGCCGGCACTTCGGACCACCCAAGATTCCATCGAGGGTCTGCGACACGCAGCGGAGCCATTGCATCTTGGGCATCGAATTCGTAGGCAACCAATTCCCCATTCACGGCATAGTGGAAGCTGTGAACACCCTCACTGCTGAAGCTTACGCTTACACATCGCCCCTTCCGTGAGATTTTCCGCAGCACACCGGGAACCGCCAACGTCGAACCGTTCGACTCAACAGTGAAGAGTAGTCCACTATCCTCACCCAACCCAATCAATTCAACGTCCCGCGTCACACTCTCAAGAGCTTCCCGGGCATTCAACCTCTCGCTTTCATTGCCCTGCACCCCCAAAACCCGCATCACTTCTTCCCGCACGGGTCCCTCAATGACAGAAATAGTGGGATACAAATAATCTTGCTCCAAGCCATAAAACCATTCGAACCTACTCATTATGCTTACATCTCCTTCTGTCACTTCGATTAAGGAAACATCCGAGTGGAGCGGCCGAACGCGGGCCGGCCGCTCCACCTTAATGGGCTCAAGCGGAGCAGAAAATCTCTATCCCGCTATGTAGACACCGTATTCCTGGCGCACGTTGATCACCGTCACCAGAAACTGGTCGCCCTTCTGAATCTTATTGGACGCCATAAAGCTGCCGAGATCCTTGAACTGCGTACGCTGCTCCGACAAGGGAACTCCCATCGTCTGGGCGCCGACACCTCCCTCAAATGTGGAGGCGAACGGATACTCGTCGCAGCTCTGCGGCCCCTGCCATGTGGGCTTCTTACACCCTGCGAGCTCTCTGTTCCGACTCTGCGGGTGCCGATAAATCATCCGCCCAGGCCGCAGCCTTGATCGTCAATCTATGGCATTGCCGCCAACCGTTCCCCTTGTCTTCCCGTGGCCCAGTGCGAACGGCATCATGACCTCTCATGCTGCTGCGTCTGGCCTTGCGGGTGCCGATAAATCATCCGTGCAGGTCGCGGCCTTGATTGCCGGTCCCTGACCATGCCTGACACCCGCCGAGGTCTTCATCTACACGAGGCACCGGCGGCATCATGATCTGTCGTGCTGCTGCGTCTGGCCTACCTCGCCGCGACCAACACCTTCGCGCTGCTGCGGCTCCTACCGATCAGCGACAACGAGAAGAACATCGAGATCCTCACACTCCGGCATCAACTGCTGGTCCTGCAACGCCAGGTCGGCAAGCCTGTCTTCACCAATACCGACCGCGCCGTGCTCGCCGGCCTGCTCCACCACCTCCCGATGCACAAGCTGCGGCGTCTCCTGCTGCTGGTCCGCCCGGACACGGTCCTGCGGTGGCACCGCGACCTGCTCAAGCAACGCCATGCCGCGACCTGCGCACCGAAGCGTCGCGGGCGCCCACCCACCGTCCGCTCGATCCGCGCCTTGGTCCTGCGCCTGGCCCGCGAAAACCCCTCGTGGGGCTACCGCAGGATCCACGGCGAACTCGCCACGCTCGGCATCGAGGTCGCCGCCTCCACCGTCTGGGAGATCCTCCGCGAGCACGGCATCCCGCCCGCGCCCGAGCGGCAGAGCACGAACTGGGCCGACTTCCTGCGCAGCCAGGCCGAGGCCCTGCTCGCCTGCGACCTCTTCGAGGTCCGCACGCTGGCCGGGGCACGCCTGTACGCCTTCGCCGTCATCGAACACGCCACGAGGCGCGTCAGGATCCTGGGCGCCACCGCGCACCCCACCGCGGACTGGATCGTGCAGCTTGGACGCAACCTCCTCATGGACCTCGAGGACGCGGGCAGCACAGCCAGGCTCCTCATCCGCGACCGCGACTCCAAGTTCACCGCCGCCTTCGACGACCTGATGACCGACGCCGGAATCGAGATCGCAACTACCGGCATCCGGATACCCCGAATGAACTCCCTCATCGAGCGCTGGATTCAGACCTGCCGCAGAGAGCTCCTCGACCGCATCCTCGTCTGGAACCAGAGCCACCTCCTCTACGTGCTCCGCACGTTCGAGACCCACTACAACGAGCACCGACCACACCGAACACTGGGACAAGCCGCACCCCTGCGCCCACTACCCGAACCGATCACCCCTCCAGCACAGCTCAGCAACCTGAACGTCCGTCGGCGAAACCGACTCCGCGGAACCCTCCACGAGTACCAACATGCCGCATGACCAGGCCGGATGATTTTTCGGCACCCGCAGTGCCGGCGGTGTACTTCACCTGCGGGATGGAGCGCTCCGAGGCGCCGTGGTGCGACAACATGTTCCGCACCACCGGCATCCACGTGGTGGAGAGCGTGCGCCGGACCGCCGCAGTACTGCTGCTCGCTGTCGACGACGAGGTGTACGCAGTCGGCTGCGACCAGGGGTACCGGCTGATCCCGGAGAGCTTGAAGGACAAGCGCTTCGGCCTGTCCTTCGCCATCCGGCAGATCGACCCGAACCTGATCCGCGGCGCCGTCTCCAAGGCCCTCGGCCAGGCGCGCACCGACATCTCCCTGATCCCCACCGGCGCCCCCGTCCCGATGCTGGGCCTGCGGGACCACATGCGCATCGTGCGCAGTCTGGGCGGTTACCTCGACGACATCCCGCTGACCCGTTCCCGCTACACGCGCGGCAAGGCGTTCACCGCGCACGGCGGGTGCGGTCTGCGGGTGCCTCTCGGGATCGAACCGCACGACCTGATCGCCGACATCCGGGAGATCGCCAGGGCCTGCGGTGAGCGCACCCCGCACCATGAGCTGGAATTCGTCGACCACATCGTGCCGGCCAAGGACGGCCCTACTGTGGCCGCTCTCGACCAGGCCCTCGATGAGGCGCTCGGCCGCCCCGCCGACGGGCGGATCTCCGTCTCCGTCCCCTCCGACCACCACGACGCCTACTCCACGGCCACCACGTACCGCACGAGGATCAACAGCGTGGACGCCTTCGCCTCCGACGCCTTCGACCTCGACTACGTGCTCACCCGGGCCCGCCTCGCGCGCGCCAACCGGCGCCTGAATGCCTTGCGGGAAGGCACGGTGACGCTGCTGCGGGACCGGTATGCGGGGACCTCCGAGGTGCTCGCCGTCACCAGCGCCATGGACTGGCTCGAGACCGAGATGGCTCTGGGATCGCGCCGGTTCTGCCTCATGGACGGCGAGTGGTACGAGATCGGGGCCGCTTACCTGCAGGAGACCGCCGCAACCGTGGCCGGACTGTTCCCCTCGATCCCGTACTTCGATGCCCCCGCCTGGCGGCAGGGTGACTCCGAGAACACATACAACAAGGCCATCGCCGACAGCCACGGCTGGGTCTGCCTCGACACCAAGAACGTCAACAACCCCCTGCGCCGCACCGACCAGGTCGAGATCTGCGACGTGCTCACCGACGACAACACCCTCATCCTCGTCAAGCGCGCCAGCAGCTCCAGCCCGCTGAGCCACCTGTTCAGCCAGGCCAGGGTGGCGGTAGAGCTGCTGTACGAGTCGGCGGACGCGCGGGCCCAGTTCGCCGCGAAGGTCCTCAAGGAGAGCGAGGGAAAGCACACGCTGTCCGAGGACTTCACGCCTCAGCGCGTGGTTCTCGCCATCCTCCTCAAGAACCGTGAAGAGCTCACTCCCGAGTCGATCTTCGGCTTCTCCCAGATCACCGTCGCCCAGACCGCGAAGGCGCTCGCGGCCCGGGGCGTAACCGTGGAGGTCGTCGGAATCCCCAGCAGCACCAAGGTGAGCGATCTTCCCGCGGCTGCCTGATCAGTCCCCGGAGGGATTCGAACCTGTACGGAGCCTGGCTAACCGAAATGAAACGGCCGTGGTCATCACCAGCGACCCGGCCCGGTCGAGCGCCGCTCCATACAGCCCGCTATCGCCGCGTACCGCCGCTCCCACGCCGACAAGGGGACGCACACGACGCCCAGCACCCCAGCCGCAACCCCTCCGACCTGCACAGACCCCGGCGATCGCGTTCAAGATCTTGATGCACCGGCCATCCAGACATGAAGCCCTCGCAGTCAAGGGACACCGAAATCGGACAAGGGGCCGCCCATTCACACGACCCCCTTCGAGGAACTGGGAGCAAGCCGACCCCTTGACCAGTAAAAGCTGGGAGCAGCAGGCCCGCCGCTCTGGGAGCACGGCCGTCTCGACCGGATCGGGCGATAGCCGGTCAACATCGATTGACGCCACCAACAGCGACTGGGAGCGATGGGAGCACGGGGAGCGGACGAACGCTCCCAGATTGCTCCCACTCACGCGTCAGGGGCCCTCCGAAGAGAGCCCCTGAACTGCGGAAACTTCCGACATCTCTGTCGGGACGACAGGATTTGAACCTGCGACCCCTTGACCCCCAGTCAAGTGCGCTACCAAGCTGCGCCACGTCCCGGTGCGTTCGTGCGGTGATCCACTTGAACGCGCAGGTGAACCTTACCTTACGCGGGCGGGTGCGGCCGATTTCAGGTCATCCCCGGGCGCCCGTGTAGAAGGCGGTGGTGCGGTCGGCGGCCTCGCGTGCGCGGGCCGGGTCCGCGCCGCTCGCGACGTTGGCCGCGTACCACCCGTCGCTGCTCGCGGCGACGAACCGGCGGCCGTCCTCGGAGCCCATCCAGGTCATGGCCTCGCCGGAGTCGACCGGAGCGCCGCTCGACAGGTGGAGGGTCAGGCCGACGAGCATCATGTCCCAGCCGACCCCGACCGCGCCGGGGCCGTACTCGCCCCACTTGGTGTCGTCGATGCGGAAGAGGTGGTCCAGCTCGAAGCGGGTGCCGCCGCCTTCCTCTGCGGTCAGCCGCAGCTCGATCCAGCTGGTCTCGTCGCCGTACTCCCAGGTCGCGGCGAAGCTCCTGGGCGGGTCGCAGCGTTCGATCGTGCCGCCGGCGTTGCCCTTGAGTTGGTAACGGCCTCCCAGGCGGAGTTCACCGGTGACGGGGAGGAACCAGCGCGGGATGCGCTCGGGGTTGGTGCAGGCGTCCCAGACGTCGTCGAGCGCGGCGTCGTAGCTCTGGCTCACCGTGACCACGCGGGCCTCGGCCGCCTTGAAGACGCGGCGGCCGACCCGGCGGTCGACGGCGTTGATCTGCTGGGTCACGTCGATCATGGGGTGCTCCTCGGAGGGTCGTCGGCACCGCGCAGCCGGCGTTCGCGCCTGCCGCGGGCCAGCTCGGTGGCCAGCGCGTCCAGGGGCTGGGCCCAGAAGCCGCGGAACCGGTCGAGCCAGGCGTCGACGTCCTTGAACGGTGCGGAGTTCACCGCGTACAGCCGCCGGGCGCCCTCGGGGCGGACGGTCGCGAAACCGTTCTCCCGCAGCACCTTCAGATGCTGCGACACCGCGGGCTGCGAGATCCCGAACTCCGCCGTCACGGTCGCGCAGACCGCCCCGGAGGTCCGCTCGCCGTCGGCGAGCAGTTCCAGTATCCGCCGCCGGACGGGGTCGCCGAGGACGTCGAACGCGTGCATGGCCGACAACGTATCACCCACCCCTTATATAAGCCACTACTGATACGACGTGCGGCGCCGACCCGAAGCCGGGAACGCCCTCAGCGGGTGCGCCGGGTCGCCTCGGCCGCCTCCTGTTCGCTGTCGGCGTCCTGGGCGTACACGAGGAAGTCGTCGACCATGCGGTGGAAGAGCGTCGCGAGCCGGCGCAGATCCTCCGGGGACCAGTCGGCCAGGGCGAGCTGCATGCCGCGGGCCCCGACCTCGCGGATGCGCTGTATGGCGTCCCGGCCGAGGTCGGTGAGCTGGATGCGCTGGGCGCGACGGTCGTCGGGGTCGGGGATCCGGGTCACATGGCCGGACCGCTCCAACTGCTGCACCGTGCGCGTGACATGGGAGGCCTCCACACCCAGGCGGTTGGCCAGCTCCCCCGGCCGCTGCGGCTCGCAGTCGGCGATCTGGCGCAGCAGGGCGACCGCTGCCCGGTCCAGCGGCACCCCGGCCAGGGTCATCAGCCTCTCATGCTGCCGGGCCCGGGTACCCAGGTAGGTGATGCGCATCAGTGCGCGCTCGATCTCGGCCACTTCGGGCGAGACGGATCCGGTGGGCAACGGCGGAGTAACCATATCGGCAACTTTACCATATCCTTGCCTTACTCAAGTAATTTGCCGCGGACCCGGAGCTCCCGGCACGCCGGCGCACGGAGAGCCGAATCCCGTCCCCGCGGCCGTACCCGGGTGGCCACGCCCCCGGTCCCGTCCCCGGGGACGTCCCCGCCGTCCCGGGGGACGCGGGGACGGCATCGCGGGGGCGCGGCACGGAAACACTGGGCGACGTGTGATCACGACGCGTGGTCACAGGAACGACAGCCCGGAGGTTTCCATGATCCGACGGACCCTCACCAGCGGCGTGCTGGCCACGGTCGCGGCGCTCGCGCTCGTGCCCACCGCGGCCGACGCCGCACCGGCCGCCCCCGGCTCACGCCCGGCCGTGTCGGCGATCGCCCCGCTCGCGCCCGAGACCGCCCGGCAGGCGCCGGCCACGTACCGCGTCACCCCCGTGGGGCAGGTGCCGCAAGGACGTCATGTCAACCGGTGGGCGACGCACCACCGTTCGGTCCACCCCCTCGGACGTGTGACCACCCACCGCCGGGCGCTGAACGTCCGCTCCGGCCCCGGCACCCGGTACCGGGTGATCGGCGCCCGGCACGCACACCGGCTGGTGGCACTGAAGTGCCGGACGCAGGGGTCCTGGGTGAGCGGCACACGGCAGTGGTACCGCCTCGCGCACGTGCGGGGGTACGTCTCCGCGCACTACGTCCGCATCCGGGGTACCGTGCCGTGGTGCTGACGCACCGTCACGGGCGTACGAGGTGACCGCCTGGCCCGTCCGCGAGCAGCACGCCCGCGGACGGGCCGTCGACTCGAGGTGTGTCGGCGCCCTCATCCCGGGAAACCATCCCGACAACCGGGGCGAAACGCCCAAAGCGGGAATGGAGTCGGGAGCAGCAGCATGCGGCAACCCCAAGGAACGGCAGCGTCACCCGGGCAGTTGACCATTGCCCTGCGCGAGCTGCGGGACCGTACGGGTCTGAGCCTGGCGGCCCTGGCCGCGCGCACTCCGTACAGCAAGTCCGCCTGGCACCGCTATCTGACGGGAGCCAAGCATCCACCCCGCTCGGCCGTGGAGGCGCTCGCCCGGCTCGCGGGCGCCGATCCCGCCCCGGCGCTGACCCTGTGGGACACCGGCGGCACATCCCCTTCCGCGGTCGCCGGGTCCGAATCCGGGTCCGGACCCGAATCCCAGCCCGTACCCGACTCCGGCGCCGACTCCGGACCCGAGCACGGACCCGACTCCGGGCCCGAGCACGGATGCGACCCCGATCCCGATCCCGGCCCCCGGCCCGGTTCCGAGCCCAAGTCCGGTTCCGGGCCGGCGGGCCCGCCCAGGTCACGGGTGGGACGCGTTCTCCTACTGACGGCTCTCACCCTGCCGGCCGCGGCCACCGCGACGGCCGCGGTCCTCCTGGCGCACTCCCCCGGCAGGCCTCCGGACGCCCGGGTGGTGATGGAGTCGCCGCGCTGTCACGGCGCCTCCTGCCAGGGCGCGTTGCCCGACGCCTCGGCCTGTGCCGGGGACGCGCGGACGCAGAGCAGCGTGGACGGCGCGACATACACCGTGCGGCTGCGGTACTCGCCCACCTGCCGCACCGCCTGGTCCCAGCTGCGGGTACGCAAGGCGGTCGCCCGGGAGATCTCCGTACGGATGGGCGGGAACGTCCTGTCCGCCACCTACGCCGCCGACGACACCCTCAGTGACACCAGCCCCATGCTCAACGTCTCCTCGCCGCGGGGCGTGGAGGCCTGCGCCGAGGTCGAGGGGAGACTGGCCTGCACCGGCCTGGACCCCGACGCACCGGATCACCCGTGACGCCCCGCCCCGCCCAGGGGGCGGCGGTGTCAGCTCGCGGTCAGGAGATCCTGGCGGGGGCTGCCCTGCGCGGGGTGTTTCGAGCCGCGCAGGGCAGCGATGCCGATGAAGACCATCGAGGAGACACCGGCCAGGGCGAAGGCGGTGAATCCCCAGTCGCCGCGGTCGGCGGCCAGCAACTGACCACCGAGCCAGGGGCCGAAGACGGCGCCGAAGCGGCCCATGCCGGAGGTCCAGCCGACGGCGGTGGCACGGTTGCCGGAGTGGGAGCGGAGGGAGACCGTGGCGTAGATCATGGTCTGGGCGCTGTTGAGGAACACACCGGTGAGGAAGACCACCGTGAAGGTCAGCGCCAGCGGCATGTGGACGCTGAGCAGGAAGACCCCGACGGCGGTCAGCGCGAACCAGATCGCGGAGATGAGCGGGGCGCCGGTGGGGGTCCCCCCGCGCGAGCGGAGCCGAGCGTGGGGGAGGTCGGAGGCGCGGCCGGCGACGAGCATGCCCACGATGCCGCCCAGGTTGAACAGGACGACGAAGGTGAGTGCGGAGCCCAGGTTGTAGCCCTCGCCGCGCATCAGGGTGGGCAGCCAGGTGGCGACGCCGTAGACGAGGAGCAGACCGCCGAAGGAGGCCAGCCAGTACAGCAGGGTCTGGATCCACTCCCCGCCGCGGAAGAGGCCGGCCAGGGTGGCCCAGCGGTCGGTGCCCTCCTTGCGCGCGGGCGCGGCGGGCAGCTCCACCTCGTAGCGGGCGGCCAGTTCGCGGGCCTCGTCGGCGCGGCCCTTGGCGACGAGGAAGCTCAGCGACTCCGGCATGGCCTTGGCGAGCACCGGCACGAACAGCAACGGGACCACGCAGACCCAGAACGCGGCACGCCAGCCGACGGGCTCCACGAGCCACTTGGCGACGTAGGCGGAGAGGATGCCGCCGGCGTGGTGAGCGGTCATCAGGGCACCGACGGTGAGGGCGCCGCGGCCGCCCCGGGCGTAGTCCGTGACCATGCTGATCGCGGTGGGCAGCAGACCGCCGAGGCCGACGCCCGCGATGGTCCGGCCGAGGCCGAACACCGTGACGCTGCCGGAGACCGCGCACAGGCCGGAGGCCAGTGAGAAGAGCGCGACACAGGCGACCATGAGCTTCTTGCGGCCGATCCGGTCGGCGACCGTGCCCGCGGTCAGCGCGCCGACGAGCATGCCGAAGGTGGCATAGCTACCGAGGTCGCCGGCCAGGCCGGGGGTGATCCCGAGGGCCTTCTGTTCCAGCATGTGCGGCAGCACCGAGCCGTAGACGAACATGTCGAGTCCGTCGAAGAGCACGGCCAGCCAACACAGGCCGACGACCAGCGCGGCCAGTCTGCTGCCGCGCCGGGACAGGGCGGTGGAGGAGGACATCGTCTGCTCCCTCTCGTACGTGGGTGCGCCAGACGCTAAGGAGCCCGGAAAGAGGAGTCAACGTTTTCGTCAACAATTTCAGCGACAATCTGGTCGCGCTGTCTCCGGTAGCACCGAGGGAGGGCCGCACACAGCCGTGTGCGGCCCCCGCCCCCTCCGCCTCAGTCGACCGGGGGTGTCCCGTGGGTGTGGAAGGACTCGATGGTCCGCAGGCCCCAGGCCTGCCCCTTGGCCCGCTCCGCCTCGGTCCAGGTGATCAGCGGCCAGTCCGGCGCCAGCACCAACCGGGTGAGCGGGTTGCACAACTCGATGCGGTTGCCGCCCGGTTCGTAGACATAGAGGAAGAACGTCTGCTGGATGGCGTGCTTGTGCGGACCCGTCTCGATGAACACGCCGCTGTCGATGGCGAGATCGGCGGCGCGCAGGATGTCCTCGCGGGTGTCGGTGGCGAAGGCGATGTGGTGCAGCCGGCCGCTGGAGCCCGTCCAGTCCTCGGTGTAGACGACGTCGTAGGACTTGTCGGTGAAGGTGAGCCAGCGGGCCGCGATCCGGCCGGAGTCCAGCCGTATCTGCTCGGTGGGCCGGGCGCCCAGCACGTGTTGCTGGAACTCGGCGTTGGCGAGCACGTCGGCGGCGAGGAAGTTGACATGGTCCAGGCGTCGCACGCCCACGCCCTGGTTGGGCTTCGCCTGGGGCTGGTTCTTCAGCGCGGGCTTCAACTGGTCGGGGGCCCGATAGTGCTCGCTCTCCCAGTAGAGCGCGTGCTCGTGCCCGTCGGGGTCGGTGGTGACGTACAACCTGCCGATTCCGGGCTCGTCCTCGGTCCAGTGGCCGGGGCGGCCCGTCTCCTCGATCGCCTTCACCCGGCGCTGGAGGGCTTCCTCACTCGACGTCCGCAGGGCGAGCCGACCGAGCCCCGGCTGGTCGCGGGCGGTGAGCACCAGGCTGTGGTGCTCGTAGTCGTCGAAGGTGCGCAGGTGGACGGTGTCGCCGTGCTGCCCGTTGACGGCGAGCCCGAGGTAGTCGGTGAAGAAGGCGACACTGGCGTCGAGGTCCGGGGTGAACAGCTGGGCATGACCGATATGGGCGATGTCACGCAGGGGCGGGGCCATTGCTGCCTCCAGGGGGGTCATGCGGGGGCGGGGACGGGGGGTGGCATCGGTCGGCCAGGGCCTGAGTGAGTGCCGGTCAAACCTAAATCCAGCGGGGCAGGATTGACAACAATTTCGTTGGCCATATTGCTCGCAAGAGCGGGAGGCGCCTGTCGGCCCGCAGCCGCGGAACTCCGCCACGGGAAGCGACGAAGTGTCCCGGGACCGGGACCGATCCCCCACACTCTGTCGGCGTTCCGGTGCCGCCCGCCCCGGCTAGGGTCACGGCATGACCCACAGTTTCGTTCTGCACGTTCCCGACGCCGACCTCGTACCCGAGCCACTCGAACCGGAGCAGATCGTCTCCGGGACGCCCGAGGTGACGGGCAAGGTGGTCTGGGAGTCGGAGGACGGCCGGCAGATCCGCGGGATCTGGCAGATCACCCCCGGAGTCGTCACCGACACCGAGGCGGACGAGCTGTTCGTGGTGGTCAGCGGCTCGGCGACCATCGAGTTCGAGGGCGGGTCGACCCTGCATGTCGGCCCCGGCGACATGGCGGTGCTGCGCGAGGGCGACCGCACGACGTGGACGGTGCACGAGACGCTGCGCAAGGCGTACGCGATCAACCTCTGAGGCCCGCCCCGGACTCAGCCGGCCATCGCGTGCGGCGGCATGTTGCAGGGGGTCACCACCTGGATCGCCGACGGAAGCGTCGGTCCCGCGGGCGGCAGGGCGCCGTGGGCTCGCATCACCAGGTGGCAGGCCTCCCGCAGGTCCTGGCGCAGGTCGTGGTGGAGCACGGCGGACAGGCGGTGCTCGCGCAGCAGCCGGGTGTTGTCCTGGTCGAGGTCGTGCGCGATGAACACCGCGCACGCGCGGCCGGCGTCCGCGAAGGCCCGCAGGGTGGCGATGTTGCCGCCGCCGATCGAGTACACGGCGCGGATCTCCGGGTCGCGCTCCAGGGCGGCCCGCACGAGGTCGTACTGCGTGGCGTCCAGGCCCTGCCCCTCGGCGATCTCCACCAGTGCCCGCCGGGGGTGACGGGCGCGCATGGCGCCGCGGAAGCCCATCTCGCGTTCCTCCTCGTTGCGGAAGAAGCCGCTGCTGAGGCTGGTGAGCACATTGCCGGGCCGGTCGCCCAGCCACTGGCCCATCAGATACGCCGCCGTCGCGCCCGCCGCCCGGTTGTCGCTGCCGACGTAGCCGAGCCGGGCGCTGGACGGCAGGTCGGTGACCAGGGTGACGACCGGGATGCCGGCCGCCACCAGCCAGCCGACCGCCGCGGTGACCTCGGGGACGTCCGGGGCCTTGAGGATCACACCCTGCGAGCCGCGCCGCGCGATCCGGTCGAGGACGGCGATCTGCTCGCGCACCGGACCGGTCTCGCGGAAGTGGAAGCGGGAGCGCACCACGGCCGGGTGCAGGGACGGCAGTTCGGCCTCCAGGGCGGCCCGTACGGCGGTGCTGAACCGCTCGGGCGCCTGCATCACGATGTCGACCATGAAGGTGCGGCCCACCAGCCGGACCTGGGTGCGCTGGCGGTCGAGGTCGGCGATGGCCCGGTGCACCTCCCGCGCGGTGCTCTCCCGCACCCCGCCGCGGCCGTTGAGCACCCGGTCGACGGTGGCCTCGCTCAGTCCTGCCTGACGCGCTATCTCGCGGATCGGGAAGGGGTGGCCCACGCGCAGCCTCCTTGAGAGGTTCTCTGAGGGCTTTTTGATGGCTCGCCGCTGGTTGTTCGAGGTGTTTGTACTGACAAGAATGACAGGACGCGACGGCCCTCGTGACAGGTTCCGCCGACGACCGGCCACGGGACCGTTCCCGCCCGCCGACCCTCCCGTGGCCGTCGCCCGACGACCGAAAGGACGACGATGTCCTCCACCCCCGTTCAGCGCCGTGCCTGGCTGTCCGAGCAGGACTGCGACCTCGGCTCCTTCCGCGCGCTCGTCGAGCGGGCGACCGATCCCGCCGACCATCCGCACGCCTCGTCGGTGGAGCACGGCGTCCTCGTCTACGACACCGAGCGGCTGCGCAAGGCCGGGAACCGCCGCGCCCTGCGGGCCGAACTGGTCCGCGCCCTGGACGAGGGGCCCGGCATCGTGGTGTTCCGGGGCGCCTTCCCCGACACCGCCGTGGTCGACCGGGCCACCGCCGTCTTCCGCGCCCTGATCGCCGAGCAGCGCGCCTCGGGCGCGGGCGGCGGGGACCACTTCGCCAGGCCTGGCGCCAACGACCGGGTGTGGAACGCCCTGGAGAAGACGGCGCTGCACGACCCGGAGGCGTTCGCCGACTACTACGCCAACGACGTCCTGGCGCTGGTCAGTGAGGCCTGGCTCGGCCCCGGCTACCAGGTCACCTCGCAGATCAACGTGGTCAACCCCGGCGGCGCGGCCCAGACCGCGCACCGCGACTACCACCTGGGCTTCCTGGCCAACGAGGTCGCCGCCGCCTACCCGGCGCACGTCCACCGGCTCTCCCCCGTGCTGACCCTCCAGGGCGCGGTCGCGCACTGCGACATGCCCGTGGAGTCCGGTCCGACGATGTACCTGCCGTACTCGCAGCGGTACGAGCCGGGTTACCTGGCCTGGCGACTGCCCGCGTTCCAGGCCTACTTCGAGGACCACCACGTGCAGTTGCCGCTGGCCAAGGGGGACGCCGTCTTCTTCAACCCGGCGCTCTTCCACGCCGCCGGGACGAACCGGTCGGCGGACGTCCGGCGCATGGCCAACCTGCTCCAGGTCTCCTCCGCCTTCGGACGCGCGATGGAGACCGTCGACCGCGAGGCCGTCGCGGGCGCCCTCTTCCCAGTGCTGCTCAAGCGCAAGGCGGAGGGCGCCGACGCCGCCTGGCTGGACCGCGTCGTCGCCGCGAGCGCCGAGGGCTACCCGTTCCCCACCAACCTCGACAGCGATCCGCCGGTGGACGGTCTGGCGCCGCCCTCGCAGGCGGACCTCGTACGGCGGGCGCTGCGTGAGGAGTGGACACCGGACGCGCTCCGCGCGGAGCTGCGGGCCGGCGCCGGGCGGCGCGACCAGAACCTGCTCGGCCGACCGGACTGAACCGACGGGACCGAACCGACGGGACCGAACCGACCAGCGCCGCACCACACCCACCACAGCACCACAGCACCACTCAGGCACCCAAGGAGCATCAGCCCCATGCGTATCGGAATCCTCGGCCTCGGCCGTATCGGCGCCTTCCACGCCGAGACCCTCTCCGGACTCGACGCGGTCGAGTCACTCGTCGTCGCCGACCTGTTCGCGGACGCCGCCAAGGCCGCCGCCGAGCGGTTCGGGGCCGAGGTGGCCGACTCGCCCGAGGCGGTACTGGCCGCCGGGGTGGACGGCGTCGTCGTGGCCGCCGCCACCGATGCCCACCCGGCGCTGATCCTCGCCGCCGTCGACGCCGGCGTTCCCGTCTTCTGCGAGAAGCCGGTGGCCCGCACCATGACGGAGGGCGTCGAGGTCCTCGAGGCGGTGCAGGGCAGCGGCGTGCCCGTGCAGATCGGCTACAACCGCCGCTTCGACGCCGGTTTCGCCGCCGCCCGCGCCGCCGTACGGGCGGGCGAGCCGGGCAGGCTGCACACCGTGCGGTGCACCACGCTCGACCCGGCGCCGCCGCCGGCCGCGTACATCGCCGCCTCCGGCGGGATCTTCCGGGACTGCTCGGTGCACGACTTCGACATCATCCGCTGGGTGACCGGGCGGGAGGTGACCGAGGTGTACGCCGTCGGCGGCAACCGGGGCGCCGACTACATCAGGGAGGCGGGCGACGCCGACACCACCGGGGCCGTGCTCACGCTGGACGACGGCACGATCGCGGTGGTCTCCAACAGCCGCCACAACGCCCGCGGTTACGACGTCCGCATGGAGCTGCACGGCTTCGAGGACTCGATCGCCGTCGGCCTGGACGACAAGCTGCCGGTGCGCTCGGTCGAACCGGGGGTGACCTTCCCCACCGGCACCCCGCACGACTTCTTCATGGACCGCTTCGCCGCCGCCTACCGCGCCGAACTCACCGCGTTCACCGAGGTCGTGGCCGGACGGCTGCCCTCACCGTGCACGGTCGCGGACGCCCTGGAAGCGGGCTGGATCGCGGAGGCCTGCACCCTGTCCCTCCACGAGCACCGCCCGGTACGCGTCGAGGAGGTACGAACCGCCTGACCCACCGGGCCCGGACCGCCGACGCGGCCCGCCGCGGGCCGTTTGGTCAGGTGGGCGGGCCCGCCCCCGCGAGGACGGCGCGTTCGCGGGCGGCGCGGACCGTTGTCGACAGGGTGGCGATGTCGTAGGCGCCGTGATGGCGGCGGCCGTTGACGAAGAAGGTCGGGGTGCCCGAGACGGCGCTGAGGTCGGCCGACTCCACGTCGTCGGCCACCCGCTGCGCGCCCGCCCGCTCCCGCAGGTCCCGGCGGAAGCGGTCCGCGTCGAGGCCGATCCGCTCGGCGTAGCGCAGGAGGTCCTTGGGGTCCAGGTCGCCCTGGTGGCTGATCAGGACGTCGTGCAGCTCCCAGAAGCGGCCCTGGCGGGCGGCGGCCTCCGCGGCCTCGGCGGCGAGCTGCGCGTTCGGGTGGACGTCGGTCAGCGGCAGGTGCCGCCAGACGTAGCGCACGTCGTCGCCGAACTCGGCGAGCAGCTCCCGCACGACCGGCTCGGCGAGTCCGCAGTACGGGCACTCGTAGTCGCCGTACTCGACCAGGGTCACCGGGGCGTCGAGCGGCCCGCGGACGTGGTCGCGCTCGGGGTCGACGGGCTCGCCGAGGTCGACGATGACCCGGCCCCGGCCCAGCAGCGCGCGGGCCCGCCTGCGCGGGGGCAGCAGGGAGAGGACCCCGGTCACCAGCCAGGTGACCGCGAAGGAGCACAGGACGGTCGCCAGGATGCCGATCTTCGCCTCCTCCAGCCGGGTCCCGCGGAAGGCGAGGGTCGCGATCAGCAGCGACACCGTGAAGCCCACCCCGGCCAGGGTGCCGCCCGCGGTGATCGCGCCCCAGCCGATCGGCGGGCGCAGCCGGCCGCGGCTCAGCCGCACGGCGAGCCAGGTGGAGCCGACGACGCCGATCGGCTTGCCGAGGACGTAACCGAGCAGGATACCGAGGGTGACGGGTGAGGTGAAGGCGTCCGCGAGCCGGGCCGCGCCGAGCGGGAGCCCGGCGTTGGCCAGCGCGAACAGCGGCACGATCAGATAGCTGGTCCAGGGGTGGAGCATGCGCTGAAGCCGCTCGTTGGGCGACAGCGCGGTGGCCAGGCCCCGGCGCAGGGTGCGTTCCAGCTCGGGTGTGGGCTGCTCGCGAAAGCGCCGGAAGAGCCGGCTGGCGCGTTCCAGGGCGTGCCGCCGGGCGGGGTGGGCGTAGGTGAGCAGGCCCATGACCAGCCCGCCGACCACCGGATCGACGCCGGAACGCAGCAGCGCGCCCCACAGGACCAGGGCGACCAGGGCGTACACGGCGGAGATCCGTACGCCGGCCACGCGCAGGGCGATCAGCACGGCGAGGACGCCGAAGGCGGTGAGCAGTGCGGGCGGGTAGAGGGTCCCGCTGTAGGCGAAGGCGATGACGGCGAGCGCGAGGAAGTCGTCGGCGACCGCGACCCCGAGGAGAAAGACGCGCAGGCCGCCGGGCAGCCGGGTGCCGAAGACGGCGAGGATGCCGAGCGCGAACGCCGTGTCGGTGGACATGGCCGCGCCCCATCCCCGGGCGGTGGCGTGGCCCGCGTTGAGCGCCAGGTAGATCGCCACGGGTACGGCCATGCCGCTGATCCCGGCGATCACCGAGAGGGCGAGCCGCCTGCGTTCTCTCAGCTCCCCCATGTCGAATTCCCGACGGGCCTCCAGGCCGACGACGAAGAAGAACAGCGCCATCAGCCCGCTGTTGATCCACTCCCGCAGTTCCAGGGAGACCCCGGCCGGGCCGACGGTGAACGCCACGTGGGTGCGCCAGAACGACTCGTACGTGCCGGACGCGACGTTGGCCCACACCAGCGCGGCGACCGCGGCGGCGAGCAGCACGGCGGCGCTTCCGGTCTCGGTGCGCAGGAAGGTGCGCAACGGGCCGTGGGCGCCGGCGCCGCAGGAGGTCTGGCCGTTCAGGGGCGGCTGCGCCGGAGGTGTGGTCGGGGCCCGGGACACGGTGTCAGTTCCCGGCAGTGGGCGGCACCACGAGGCTTTCGGCGGTGGCCGCGGGGGCGGCGCCCCGTCGCGGTCGTGGACACGGGTGCGTCATGCGCCGGCTCCAAGCGCGGGGGAACGGGCCCGCGGCCGTCCCGGACGAGCAGGGGACGCGGGGCGCCGCCCGATTCCGCGGCGCACCCCGACGGGGTCGCACGGGCGGGCGACCCGCGCCGCCCCCAGCTTAGGAGGGCCGGGGCGGTACCGCCCGTCGACAAGGGCTAGGGCCTGTTGCGAAAGTCCCGTCGTCCGCCCGGAGGGCGGGCCTCGCGGCGTCAGGTGCGTGCTCTCGACGTGCCGGGCCCTGGCCCTCGTACTGGACGTACTCGGGTCAGGGCCCGGTGCGGCGAGAGTGCGTGCATGGCGCGCGAGGCAGGCGGGACTTTCGCAACAGGCCCTAAGCGCCCCGCCAGACATTCGCGAAGGCGGCGTCCTCGATGGCGCGGCGCTGGCGTACCGCCTCCAGTTCCATCACCGCGTCGTGGACGGCGGCGAGGACGGTGAGGACCGCGTCGTCCGTGATGCCCGGCTCCGCACCGGCCGGCTCGTCGCGGATGCCGACGGCCGCCGCCAGCGTGAGCAGCACCGGCTCGTCGGCCGCCCAGCGGTAGGCCGCGCGGCGCCGTGCCTCGGTGTCGCTGAGGACCGTGCGGCCGCCCCGGAAGGGCAGCCAGCGGCTGCGTTCCCAGGTGACCTGGCCCTCCTGCTCCAGGGCGGTCAGATAGGCCCTGGCCAGGCCGCGCCCGCGCCGCCAGAGCCAGTCCGCCAGGGTTTCACAGGGCACCTGGCGCACCAGCGAGGAGGCGGCCTCGTCCAGCAGCCGGTCGCCGGACTCCGGCACGAGTCGCGGCACGATCCGGTCGCCGTCCAGCTCCAGGAGCTCGGCCCGCAGCAGGTCGTACGCCTCGGCGCCGGCCAGCGCCAGGGAGAGGTCCCCGCGCTCCGGTGACCGGCTGGGGGCCACATCCAGGGCGACGATCATCAGGTCACGAGCTGTGCTCATCACGCTCCCCGTCGAGGAGTTGCCCGCCACTGCGTCGGTCACCGGCACGCAGAACGCGACGTTCCGTGCTTCCCGTACGCCCCGACTGTAGCGCGGCGGGCGGGGCGGGCGGCGGGTGTCATCCGTACAGTGCCGGGCGTTCGGGCAGCTCCACCGGCACCCTGCCGCCCTCGGTCAGGGAGCGGACGCCCGCCGCGCAGACCGCGGCCGCGGCACAGCCGTCCCAGGCGGTGGGGCCGGTGGTGGTGCCCCGGCGGACGGAGTCGACCCAGGCCCGCAGTTCGCGGTCGTAGGCGTCCTCGAAGCGTTCGAGGTAGTCCTGCGCGATGGTGCCGCCCCAGCGTCCGTCCGTCTGGGTGACCATGGCGTGGCCGTCGCCGACCTGGGCCGTGCCGCGTTCGCAGACGGCCTCGGCCCGGACCTGGTAGCCGAAGCCGCAGTTGACGAAGATCTCCACGTCGGCGATGACTCCGCCGTCCGTTTCGAGGACGACGAACTGCGGGTCCTGGACGCCGTCGGGGGCATGGGAGGACGGGGTGGGGCGCAGGACCGTCACCGCGGTGATCTCCTGGCCGAGCAGCCAGCGGGTCACGTCGATCTCGTGCACGAGCGAGTCACTGATGAGCAGTTCGCTGGCCCATCCGGGTGGGGCGGCCACGTTGCGGTGGCGGTGGTGCAGCAGCAGCGGGCGGCCCAGCCGGCCCGTCCGCAGGAGCTGTTCGAGCCGGAGGTACTCGGCGTCGTAGCGCCGCATGAAGCCCACCTGGATCCGCCGCCGGCCGAGCCGCTGCTCGGCTTCGAGCACGCGCAGCGCGGAGGCCGCGTCCGGGGTGAGCGGCTTCTCGCACAGGACGGGCAGGTCCTGGGCGAGGGCCGCGAGCAGGGCCGCCTCGTGGGCCGGACTCGACGAGGTCACGAGCACCGCGTCGACGTCGGCCGCGGCCAGCGCGTCGGCCGGGTCGGTGAACGCGGCGCAGCCGGCGCGGGCCGCGACGGCCTCGGCGCGCTCGGCGTCGGCGTCCACGACGGCGCTCACCCGGGCACCGCTGACGGCCTCCTGGATCCGGCGCACATGGTCGGCGCCCATGCGGCCCACGCCGATGACGGAGATGTTCAGAGTCGATGACCGGGCCATCGTCGTCCTTCCTCGGCCGGGGTCAGGCGCCGCAGGACCTGAGGAACCTGCGCGTGCGCACCGCGATGGGCAGCGGGGTGTCCGGTTCGCACGGGTACATGTCCTGCTCGACGATCGCGAAGAGGTCCACGCCGAGCGCCTGCGCCGCCGTCAGGACCGGTTCAAGGGCCGGCACTCCGGACGGCGGCTCGCACATCACGCCCCGCTGGACCGCCGGCCCGAAAGGGACCTCGTCCGCCACCACCTCGGCGAGGATCTCCGGGTCGACCTGCTTGAGGTGCAGGTAGCCGATGCGCTCGCCGTAGGTCTCGATCAGCTTGACGCTGTCGCCGCCGCAGTAGGCGTAGTGCCCGGTGTCCAGGCAGAGGCTGACGAGACCGGAGTCGGTGGAGTCGAGGAAGCGTTCGACGTGGGCCTCGGTGTCGATGTGGGTGTCGGCGTGCGGGTGGACGACGATGTCGAGGCCGTACGTCTCCCTGACCTGGCGGCCGAGCCGTTCCATGCCCCGGGTCAGGTGCGTCCACTGCTCGCCGGTCAGCTCCGGCGGCTCCAGGATCTCGGCGGTCTTGTCGTCGCGCCAGAAGGAGGGGATGACGACGAGGTGGCGTGCGCCCATGGCCCGGGTGAGTTCGGCGACCTGGCTGACGTGTTCCCAGGTGGCCTCCCACACCGACGGGCCGCGGTGCAGTCCGGTGAAGACGGTGCCCGCCGAGACCTTCAGGTCGCGCTCGGCCACCTCGTCGGTGAGCCGGGCCGGGTCGGTCGGCAGGTAGCCGTAGGGGCCGAGTTCGATCCAGGAGTAGCCGGCCTCGGCGACCTCGTCGAGGAAGCGTTGCCACGGCACCTGCCGCGGGTCGTCGGGGAACCAGACGCCCCAGGAGTCGGGGGCGGAGCCGACCCGGATGCGGTCCAGCACGGGGGCCATGTGATCAGTTCCCTTCGGTGGGTGCCGGTGCGGGCGCGGTGGGCGGCGCAAGGTCCTCGGCCTCCGGGAGCTCCTCGGTGTCGACCCCGCGCACCTGTGACAGCTCGTGCCTGAGGGCGGCGAGTTCGGTGCCGCCGGCCATGTGGTGGGTCAGCTCCTCCAGGCCGATCTCGCTGCGGTCCGCGCTGAGTTCGAGGGTGCCCAGGCGCAGCACGCTGAAGTGGTCGCCGACCAGGTAGGCGTGGTGGGGGTTGTGGGTGATGAAGATGACGCCGAGGCCGCGGTCGCGGGCGGCGGCGATGTACTTCAGCACGACGCCGGACTGCTTGACGCCGAGGGCGGCGGTGGGCTCGTCCAGGATGAGGACGCGGGCGCCGAAGTGGACGGCGCGGGCGATGGCCACGCACTGGCGCTGGCCGCCGGAGAGCGTGCCGATGGGCTGTTCCAGGTCGTCCAGGACGATGCCCATGTCGCGCAGTTCCTCGTCCGCGGTGCGCTTCATCCGGGCGATGTCGAGGCGGCGGACGGGCCAGGGGCCCCGGGTCAGCTCCGAGCCGAGGAAGAAGTTCCGCCACACCGGCATGAGCGGGACGGTCGCCAGGTCCTGGTAGACGGTGGCGATGCCCTGGGCGAGGGCGTCGCGCGGGCTGGAGAAGCGTACCGGTGCGCCGTCGACGAGGAACTCGCCCTCGGTGTGCTGGTGCAGCCCGGAGATGATCTTGATGAGGGTGGACTTGCCGGCGCCGTTGTCGCCGAGTACGCAGGTCACGCGCCCGGGGTGGACGGCGAGGTCGACGCCGTGCAGGGCGCGGATGTTGCCGTAGGACTTGCCGGCGCCGCGCAGTTCGACGACGGGCCCGTCGGCCGCGGGCGGGGATTCGGGGAGGACGGCGCCGTGGACTGCCGCCTTGTCGCTGGTCATGTCGGTCACCTCCGGGTCGCCGTGCGCCGGACCCACAGATTGATGAGGACGGCACCGAGCAGCATCACACCGAGGAAGGCCTTGAACCAGTCGGGGTTCCAGCCCGCGAAGACGATGCCCTGGTTCACCATGCCGAACATGAAGGCGCCGAAGACGGGTCCGACGGCGGAGCCGTAGCCGCCGGTGAGCAGGCAGCCGCCGATCACGGCGGCGGCGATGTAGATGAGCTCCTGGCCGACGCCCTCGCCGGACTGCACGGTGTTGAAGGAGAACAGCTGGTGCATGCCGGCGAACCAGGCGCCGAAGCCGACCAGCATGAACAGGGTGATCTTGGTGAAGGTGACGGGCACGCCGACCGCGCGGGCACTCTCCTTGTTGCCGCCGACCGCGAAGATCCAGTTGCCGTACTTGGTGCGCAGCAGCACCCAGGTGGCCAGTGCGGCGAAGACCAGCCACCACACCACGGTGATCTTCACCTCGACGCCGCCGATGTCGAAGGACGAGGCGAAGACGGCCTTGGCCTGGTCGAAGCCGTCCATGTCGCTGACGTCGTCGGTGGCCACGTTGCCGGTGACCAGTTTGGTGACGGCGAGGTTGACGCCCTGGAGGATCAGGAAGGTGCCGAGGGTGACCAGGAAGCTCGGCAGCCCGGTCCTCACCAGCAGCCAGCCGTTGAAGGCGCCGATCCCCAGCGACACCGCCAGGGCGACGATCACTCCGGCCCACACGTTCATGGTGAGCTGGTAGCTGAGCATGCTCGCGGTGAGCGCCGAGGTGATCACGGCGACACCGGAGGAGAGGTCGAACTCGCCGCCGATCATCAGCAGCGCCACCGGCAGGGCCATGATCCCGATGGTCGACGACTGGTACAGGACCGTCGCCATGGAGCCGCCCTGGCGGACCGAGGGCGCGGCGACGAGGAAGAACACGAGCACGGCGACGGCGCCGAGGAAGACCCCGACCTCCGGGCGGGACAGCAGTCTCCGCGTCGGCGAACGCCGTACGGTGCGGCCGTCGGTCTGCCGGGGGCCGGGAGCCGGCGGTGTGCCCACCGCCGGCGCGGCCTGCTCGGACATGTCGCTCACCGGGTGCCCTTCGCGGCGAACGCCGCGATCCTGTCGACGTTGGACGTGTCGACGAAGGCCGGTCCGGTGAGCACCGGCTGTTCTCCGCCGCCGCTGTAGTTGCCGTTGTTCCTGTACAGCCACAGGCCGTCCACGGCCAGGTAGCCCTGGAGGTAGGGCTGCTGGTCGACGGCGAACTCGATGTCGCCCTTCTTGATGGCGCCGGTCAGCTCCTTGTTGAGGTCGAAGGTGGCGACCTTGGCCTTGCTGCCCGCGTCGCCCACCGACTGCACCGCGGTCATCGCGACCGGGGCACCGAGGGCGACGACGTGGTCGATGGAGCTGTCCTGCTTGAGCTTGGCGGTGATCGTCGACTTCACCGACGGCCTGTCCGCGCCGTTGACGTAGAGGTTCTCGACCGAGCCCCGGAAGGTCTTCTTCACGCCGTCGCAGCGCTGGGTCAGGCCGACGTTGCCCTGCTCGTGGATCACGCAGACGGCCTTCTTGGCGCCGACCTCGTTCAGCTTCTTGCCGAACGCCTCGCCCGCCACCGACTCGTCCTGGCCGAAGAACTCCAGCAGGTTGAGCTTCCTCCAGTCGTTCAGGCCGGAGTTGAGCCCGACCACGGGTATGCCGGCCTGCTCGGCCTTGGCCAGCACGTCGCGCATCGCGTCCGGCTTCGCGAGGGTGACGGCGATGCCGTCGACCTTCTGGTCGATGGCGTTCTGGACGAAGTTGGCCTGGGTGCCGGCGTTGGGGTCGGCGGAGTAGACGAGCTTGATGTTGTCCTTGGCCGCGGCCGCCTCCGCGCCCTTGCGGACGATGTCCCAGAAGGTGTCACCGGGCGCCTGGTGGGTGACCAGCGCGACCGTCATCCGGGGCGTGGTGGCCTTGCCCGCGGTGCCGCCGCCCCCGTCCCCGCCCCCCTCGGCCTTCTTTCCGCCCGAACCGCTGGAACAGCCTGCGAGGGCCAGGGCCGCCACCGCGGCCACGGCCACGGCCACGGCCACGACGGGGGCGACTCGGCGGGAGCGGCGAGAAGAGCGGTCCATCTTTCGTGCACCTCACTGTGGCTGGGAAAGCTCGGGGGGAACTCGGCGGAACTCAGGGAAACTCGGGGGAACTTCGGTTGGGACCGGATCCAATCCCCTGGCGCACCCGCTGTCAATACTTTGTCAAGACATCCGTTCACGAGCTGGTCCGAATGTCAGAACAAACGCTTGACAGTGGGACCGTCCGGGTCCTACATCTGGGAGGCGGCAGGTCCCGGGATCCGCGCCCCCACCGTGGCGGGGCGCCCTGGGGTCCGCACCCCAGCCCAGCTCGAGGAGCGTCGCGCATGGCAGAGCCCGTTGAGTCCGCTGAGTCCGCCCAGTCCTTCGACCTGATCACCATGGGACGCATCGGAGTCGATCTCTACCCCCTGGAGTCCGGCGTACCCCTGGCGCGGGTGGAGACCTTCGGCAAGTTCCTCGGCGGTTCCGCGGCCAACGTGGCCGTCGCCGCGGCCCGGCTCGGCCGTTCCACCGCGGTGATCACCCGCACCGGCGACGACCCCTTCGGCGCGTATCTGCACGAGGCGCTGCAGGGCTTCGGCGTCGACGACCGCTGGGTCACGCCGGTCGCCGCGTACCCGACCCCGGTGACCTTCTGCGAGATCTTCCCACCGGACGACTTCCCCCTGTACTTCTACCGCCGGCCCAAGGCCCCGGACCTGGAGATCCACACCGGCGAACTGGATCTCTCCGCCATCCGCGCGGCCCGGATCTTCTGGGTCACCGGCACCGGCCTGAGCGAGGAGCCGAGCCGCTCCGCCACCCTCGCCGCCCTGACGGCGCGCGGCAGGGCGGGCACCACCGTCTTCGACCTCGACTGGCGGCCAATGTTCTGGCCGGATTCCGCCGAGGCCCGCCCGTACTACGCCGAGGCGCTGGCGCACGCCACCGTGGCGGTCGGCAACGTCGACGAGTGCGAGATCGCCACCGGCGTGCGCGAACCCGAGGCCTGCGCCGAGGCGCTGCTGGCCGCCGGGGTGGAACTGGCGGTCGTCAAACAGGGCCCCAAGGGCGTCCTCGCCGTGCACCGGGACGGCACCCGGGCCGAGGTCCCGCCGGTGCCCGTCGAGGTCGTCAACGGCCTCGGCGCGGGCGACGCGTTCGGCGGCTCGCTCTGCCACGGCCTGCTGTCCGGCTGGGACCTGACGACGACCATGCGGTACGCCAACGCGGCCGGCGCCCTCGTCGCCTCCCGCCTCGCCTGCTCCTCCGCGATGCCCACCCGTGCGGAGGTCGACGGCCTCCTCGCGCGAGCCACTGCCTGAACGGAGCCTCCCTTGACCCTCAGCATCCCCGACCTCACCGCGGTCCGCGCCCGGCACCCCGAGGCCGTCGCGGAGGCGGCCGCGCGCCGGGTGCGCCGCCCGCTGATCGGCGACAGCGGCCGGCTGATGATCGTGGCCGCCGACCACCCCGCGCGCGGTGCGCTCGGCGTCGGCGACCGCGGACTCGCCATGGCCAACCGGGCCGACCTGCTCGAACGCCTGTGCGTCGCACTGTCGCGGCCCGGCGTCGACGGAGTGCTCGCCACCGCCGACGTCCTGGAGGACCTGCTGCTCCTCGGGGTGCTCGACGGCAAGGTCGTCATGGGCTCGATGAACCGCGGCGGCCTGTCCGGCGCCTCCTTCGAGATGGACGACCGCTTCACCGGGCACCGCGCCCGCGACATCGCCCGGCTCCGCTTCGACGCGGGCAAGCTGCTGCTGCGCATCGACTACGACGACCCGGGCTCACTGACCACCCTGGAGTCCACCGCGCGGGCCGTCGACGAGATGGCCGAGCTGCACCTGCCGGTCTTCGTCGAGCCGTTCATCGCGCGCCGCTCGGGCGGCAGGGTGGCCAACGACCTGTCCGCCGAGGCCGTCACCCGCTCCATCGCCATAGCGTCGGGCCTGGGCGGCACCTCCGCCTACACCTGGCTGAAGCTGCCCGTCACCGAGGACCCGGACGACATGGCCGAGGTCCTGCGGACCTCCACGCTGCCCGCCGTACTGCTCGGCGGCGAGATCGGCGACGACCAGGAAGGCGCCTACGAACGCTGGCGCAAAGCCCTCGAACTCCCCACCGTGCAGGGCATGGTCGTCGGCCGGTCGCTGCTGTACCCGGCCTCGGGCAGTGTGGAGAACGCGGTCGACACGGCAGTGAGCCTGCTGTGACCGAGTGAGTGGGTGACCGGGTGACCGGGGCCCTGCGGAACGGCCCAAGGAGGCATCTTCGTGACAGGAGGCATCTTCGTGACCAGTCCGTACCACCTCCCCGCCGGAAAGGCCCTCTCCGGGGCCTACGCCGTGGACGTGAGCCCGGAGTCCGCCGGCTGGGGCCACGCCGGCCTGCGCGTGCTGGAGCTGCCGCCGGGCGGCTCGCACACCTTCGACACCGGCGACAGCGAGTGGATCGTGCTGCCGCTCGCCGGCGGCTGCACGGTCGACGCCGACGACGACTTCGGCAGCGACACGTTCCGACTGACCGGCCGCGAGAGCGTGTTCAGCGGGGTGAGCGACTTCGCCTACGTACCGCGCGACACCCGCGTGACCGTCTCGTCCCCCGGCGGCGGGAGGTTCGCGCTCACCGGCGCCCGCTGCACCCGGCGCCTGCCCGCCCGCCACGGTCCGGCCGCCGGCGTACCGGTGGAGCTGCGCGGCACCGGCACCTGCTCCCGCCAGGTCAACAACTTCGGGGCCGCGGACGTCTTCGAGTGCGACAAGCTGATCGCGGTGGAAGTGATCACCCCGGGCGGCAACTGGTCCTCCTTCCCGCCGCACAAGCACGACGAGCACCGGCCGGGCGAGGAGTCGGTCCTGGAGGAGATCTACTACTTCGAGTTCGCCGGCCACGAGAGCACCCCCGGCCTCGGCTACCAGCGGGTCTCCCCGTCCGGTCACGGCCGCGAGACGGACGTGCTGGCCGAGGTGCGCGGCGGTGACGTGGTGCTGATCCCGGACGGCTGGCACGGGCCGTCGATGGCCGTGCCCGGCCACCACATGTACTACCTCAACGTCATGGCGGGACCGGACCCCGAGCGCGCCTGGCTGATCCGCGACCACCCCGACCACGCGTGGATCCGCGGCACCTGGCCCGAACAGCCCGTCGACCCCCGCCTGCCCCTGTACACCGCCCCTTCCCCGTGAGGTCACGATGAGCCACTCGACGATCCGCCTCACCACCGCCCAGGCGCTGGTGCGGTTCCTCGCCGCCCAGTACACCGAGCGGGACGGCGTACGGCACCGGCTGATCGCCGGCACCTGGGGCATCTTCGGCCACGGCAACGTGGCCGGCCTCGGACAGGCCCTGACGGAGGCGGGCGAGGACGCCATGCCGTACCACCAGGGCCGCAACGAGCAGGCCATGGTGCACGCGGCGGTCGGGTACGCCCGGCAGTGCGGCCGGCTGTCCACGCAGGCGGTCACGACGTCCATCGGACCGGGCGCCACCAACCTCGTCACGGGTGCGGCACTGGCCACGATCAACCGCCTGCCGGTGCTCCTGCTCCCCGGCGACTACTTCGCCTCGCACGCCGCCGACCCGCTGCTCCAGCAACTGGAGCACCCCGTCGAGGGGGACGTGTCGGTCAACGACACCCTGCGCCCGGTCTCGCGCTGGTTCGACCGGATCACCCGCCCCGAGGCACTGATCCCCTCCGCCCTGAACGCCATGCGGGTGCTGACCGACCCGGCGGAGACCGGGGCGGTGACCCTCGCGCTGCCGCAGGACGTGCAGGCGGAGGCCTTCGACTGGCCCGAGGAGTTCTTCGCCGAGCGGGTGTGGCGGGTACGGCGTCCCGCTCCGGACCCGGCGGAACTCGCCGACGCCGTACGGGCCGTGCGGGCCGCCCGGCGCCCGCTGGTCGTGGCCGGTGGCGGCGTCCACCACAGCGCGGCCGAGGACGCGCTGAAGGCGCTCGCCGACGCCACCGGCATCCCGGTCGCCTCCACCCAGGCGGGCAAGGGCTCGCTGCGCCACGACCACCCGGCCGACCTCGGCGGCATCGGCCACACCGGCACGGCCGTCAGTGACGACCTCGCCCGCACCGCGGACCTGGTCGTCGGCGTCGGCACCCGCTTCACCGACTTCACCACGGCCTCCGGCACGCTCTTCCAGAACCCGGAGGTCCGTTTCGTCAACCTCAACGTCACCGCGTTCGACGCCCACAAGCTGGCCGCCACGACCCTCGTGTGCGACGCGCGGGCCGGCCTCACGGCGCTCACGCGGGCACTGGCCGGGCACCGCGTGGACGCCGAGTACGAGGCCGAGTACCGCGCCGGGAAGCAGCGCTGGGAACGGGTGGTCGAGGCCGCGTTCGGCACCGGTGACGACAGTGCCGTACCGACCCAGAGCCAGGTGCTGGGCGCGCTGGACGCGGTCGTGGGCGACGACGACGTGGTGATCAACGCGGCCGGATCCCTCCCCGGTGACCTCCACAAGCTGTGGCGGGCCCGGTCCCCGCGCCAGTACCACCTGGAGTACGGCTACTCCTGCATGGGCTACGAGATCCCGGCCGCGATCGGGGTGCAGCAGGCCGCGCCGGACACGCCGGTGTGGGCGCTGGTCGGCGACGGCACCTACCTGATGCTGCCGACCGAGATCGTCACCGCCGTCCAGGAGGGCCTGCCCGTCAACGTGGTACTGGTCCAGAACCACGGGTACGCCTCCATCGGCGGCCTGTCGGAGTCGGTGGGCGCCGAGCGCTTCGGCACCGCCTACCGCTACCGGGCCGCCGACGGCTCCTTCACCGGCGCGCCCCTCCCCGTGGACCTCGCCGCCAACGCCGCCAGCCTCGGCATGGAGGTACTGCGGGCCAAGACGGTCGGCGAACTGCGCCGGGCGCTCGGCGCGGCCCGTGCCTCCGATCGCCCGACGTGCGTGTACGTCGAGACCGACGTCGAACGTCCCGCCCCGGCCGCTCCCCCGGCCGAGGCCTGGTGGGACGTGCCGGTGGCCGAGGTCGCCGCCCACGAGGCCGCCGTCCGGGCCCGCGTGCGCTACGACCGCGAGGCGGCCGCCCGCCGCCGCCACCTGTGAACACGCCCTGAAGGCAGACCACTTGAGCCCGTGTCCACCCAGCCCGACCCTGAGGGGTGCCGCCGTGGCGACGACCGGTGACCGGTCCCGTCCCGGGACCGTCTGTGCGCTCGACGCCCTGGACTTCGCCCTGGACCGGAACAGTCCGGTGCCGTTGTACCACCAGTTCGCCCAGCAGTTGGAGGCCGCGATCGAACACGGGCTCCTCACCCCGGGGAACCTCCTGGGCAACGAGATGGACCTGTCCGCGCGGCTGGGCCTGTCCCGCCCCACGGTCCGCCAGGCCATCCAGTGCCTGGTCGACAAGGGCCTGCTGGTACGGCGGCGCGGCATCGGCACACAGGTCGTGCACAGCACGGTCAGGCGCTCCCTGGAGCTGAGCAGCCTGTACGACGACCTGGAGGCGGCCGGGCAGGGACCGACCACCAGGGTGCTGCGCAACGAGCGCGTGCCCGCGACCGCCGCCGTGGCCGCCGCGCTCGGCCTCGCGGAGGGCGGCGAGGTCACGGTGCTCGAACGGCTGCGGTGCACTCACGGGCGGCCGGTGGCGTTCCTGCGCAACCATCTGCCGGCGGTCCTGCTCGAACCGGACACCGCCCGGCTGGAGGCGACGGGCCTGTACCGCGTGCTGCGCTCGGCGGGCATCACCCTGCACAGCGCCCGCCAGACCATCGGCGCCCGCGCGGCCACCGCCGAGGAGGCCCTCCTGCTCGACGAACAGCAGGGCGCGGCCCTGCTCACCATGCAGCGCACGGCCTACGACGACACGGGCCGCCCGGTCGAGCTCGGAACCCATGTGTACCGCGCGTCCCGGTACACCTTCGACTTCCAACTGCTGGCGAGGTCCTAGCACCATGGCCTGGCCCCGTGACAGCCGCCGCAGCGCCAACCGGTGGCTGCCGCTTAATGGTTTGCCGCCGGCCGGACCGGTCGGATAGGAAGCTTGCATGTTAAGGGGCAGCAAGATCGGGCTCAGAGCCCGGCACGAGGACGACATCCCGATCCTGGAAGCCGAGCTCTACGACGACGTGGTCAACACCTCGCGCGCCGCGGGCCGGCCGTGGCGGCCGATCACCCCCGGCTCGCAGGAATCGCAGTTCGTGGTGGACGACACGGAGCAACGGCACGTCCCGTTCTCCGTGGTGGAGCTGGACGGAGGCACGCTGGTCGGCAGTGCGCTGCTGTGGAACATCGACGACCACAACCGGTCCGCGCACATCGGCCTCGGGCTGCTGCCGTCCTGCCGGGGCAAGGGCTACGGCACCGACGTGGTCGCGGCGCTGTGCCACTACGCTTTCGTCGTGCGCGGCCTGCACCGGCTTCAGATCGAGACCCTGTCGGACAACGCCGCGATGCTGCGCTCCGCCGAGCGCAACGGCTTCGTCCGCGAGGGCGTGCTGCGCTCCTCGGCCTGGGTGATGGGCGAGTTCCTGGACGACGTAGTCCTCGGACTCCTCGTCCAGGACTGGAAACCGGACGCGAAGGCCTAGGCTGCGGATGTGCTACCTGTTGGACCAGGTCCGCGTGGACAGCACCAACAGGTAGCCGTCCGGATCCTCGAGGGTTACGCCCCAGGTGTCCCAATAGGGGTTGTGAGCGGGCACCCGCTTCCCACCGTGCCGTTCGAGCCGTTCCACCAGGGAGTCGGGCACCGGCTCGCCGAGGTAGATCACCAGCAGGTCCTCCGGAGTCGGGCGCGGATCCATGGGGGCAGCGGGATCGTGGACGAGTTCCAGGTGCCAGGCGGCGTCGGGCCAGCCAACCATGAGAAGAGAGTGCCGGCCAGGAGTACCGTCCGCCGCGTGCCGGTACAGGACGTCGAGACCGAGACCCGAGACCCAGAAGTGTTCCGCCACTTGAAGGTCACGTGACGGGCGGGCGATGCGTATAGGAGCGGTGGCGTCAGCCGGCAACGTGCTGCCTCCTGTTCGGTGCGGCTCATCGTGAACCGGCGGGTGGTGAAGAGCCTAGAGAGCAAGTGATCGTCCGCCCATCGGGCGCTGGTCCTAGGTCTGTCACGCGGGCGGGCGAAAAGGGCTCGCCGGGGCGCTGATCGGGCTGGTAGCTTGCAGGTGACCGTGACGCCGCCCGAGGAGGTGAGACCCATGAACGCTGTATGGACGTGGGTGCTCCCCCTTTCCGTCACGGCCGGCGACTGACGTAGGTGCCGCCGGGAGCGCCTGGACAACAAGGCACTCCCGAAAGGCAACACCTGTGCATTCTCTGCAGTTCACCGCCGAGTCGTCGTCGAACGGCATGGTCGAGCGCGACTTCACCGTGGGCGACGTCCCCGGCGTTCTCTGGTCGCCGGCCCCCGGCACCGATCGCGCGCCGCTGATCCTGATGGGCCACGGCGGCGGCAACCACAAGAAGCATCCGGCGATGGCCGGCCGAGCCCAGCGCCTCGTGACCGGCTGCGGCTTCCACGTCGCCGTCATCGACGCGCCCGGTCACGGCGACCGGCCGCGCAGCGCGCACGACGAGCAGGAGATCGCCGAGCTGTACCGGGCGAGGGCGGCGGGCGAGCCGGAAGGACCGATCATCGTGCGTTACAACGCCCACCTGGCGGAGCTCGCCGTGCCCGAATACCAGGCGACCCTGGACGCGCTCCAGGAACTTCCGGAGATCGGCGCCGACGGACAGGTCGGCTACTTCGGCATCAACATGGGCACCGCGATCGGAGTGCCCCTGGTGGCGGTCGAACCCAGGATCACGGCCGCGGTCTTCGGTCAGCACTGGCCCGACGCGCTGGCCGAGAAGGCGAAGCGGATCACCGTCCCGATCGAGTTCGCCCTGCAGTGGGACGACGAGCACATCCCGCGCGAGGCCGGTCTCGCGCTGTTCGACGCCTTCGCCTCGAAGGAGAAGACCCTCCACGCCAACGCGGGCAGGCACAAGGAACTGCCCCGTTTCGAGGCCGACAGCGCGGTCCGCTTCTTCGCCCGCCACTTCGGCGGACCGCTCACTTCACCGGCCTGACCCGGACCTTGCCGGTCGACCCACCGCGCCTCGCGCGTCCGGCTGAGGTCCGGTCGGCCGGCTCAGGTCCTGGTACCGGTCGAATGCCTCTCGGGCGTCCGGAACGAACTGCTGCTGCCGTACGAGGGATGCGAGTTCCCTCTCGGTGACCCAGTCGTGCCAGGCGATTTCCAGGGCATTCGGCCGGACGACGGTCGTGATGACGACCTCGTGCAATCCAAGCCAATAGGGACTGATCGCGCCCGCGCACCGGAATGTGAAAACGAAGCGCGGGGCGGCCTGGACGCCCAGTTCCTCGGACAGTTCCCGGGCTGCCGCCTCTTCGTAGGACTCACCGACGTCGGCGGCACCGCCGAGCATCCAGTTGTACCGGCCCGGAAAGCGGACCGCGTCGTCCGGGCGGCGGTGGACGAGGAACCGTCCGCCCTCGTCCCGGCAGACGATCGTGGCGATGCGGTGCAGCCGACCCAGGCGAACCGCCTCGGCCCGGTCGACGACTCCCACTACCCGGTCCTGCTCGTCAACGTGGTCAACCAGTTCACCCATGGGGCTCAGCCTTCCTTCGCGGACCCGACGCCGTTGTACACCGCGAGCCAACCGGCGGCGAAGCGGTCGCCGCGGGTGAAGACCGCCGCCCCCCGTCGGCCCTTCGAGGGATCGTCGGGGTCCCTGAGCGGGTGGTCCAGGCGGGCCGATGTGCCGTCCGCCGCGTACCGGACCGTCGTGGCCCCGTCCCACAGGCAGATCACCGCACCGTGCGGGGCCTCAACGCGCAGGGAGCCGGGGCCGGAGGCGAACGCGGCGCCGGTGGCCCGCTGTTTCAGCAGGGCCCGGTAACGCTCCGGTGAGAGCGCGCTGTCGCGCGGCGGAGTGACGCCCGTCCAGTCCGGGGCGCCCACCCCCCGGTCCCGCGCGGCACGCCACATGCGCGGGACGAGGCGAGCGGCGAGCTGCGGCGTGGCCATGCGCCCGCACATCCACAGCAGCCGCCCGGCACCGCGGCCGGGCCCGAGTGTCCGCCAGCGGACGCGCTCGGCGAGGTCCGCGGCCACGACGGCCACCCACGGGTGGACGGTGCCCAGCTCGCCCTGGGCTCCCAGCCAGGCCAGGTAGCGCTGGGCCTCGTCCAGGATGCCGGTCAGACTGTCGGCAGGGATGCCGAGTACGTACCCGCCGCGGGCGGCGAACAGCCGCGGGCTCCTGGCGACCAGCAGCAGCACCGCGTGGGCCAGGTCGCCCGGCAGCAGCCCCTCGTCCTTGTCCGGCAGCCCCCGGTCGTGCTCCAGCCCTTCCGCGTGGCCCCGTTGGTGCAGCACCCGCCGCAGCGTGGCGCGCGCACGGTCGGTGAAGGCCGCTTCCGCAAGTTCGGGGAGCTGCCTGCTGAGCAGCTCGGTCAGGAGGAGTTCGGCGTGATCCGGCTCCTCCGGCACCCGCAATCCACCGACGCCTTCGGCCAGTTCGCGCGCGAGTTCGGCATCGACCATGAAACGGCTGGTCAGCGTGCCCAGTTCGGTGGCTTCCAGGAACTCCGCGCCCTGAGGGCCCGGGGAGATACGCAGGAATCCCGCCTCCCCCAGACAGAGCGCGGCGTCATGAAGCGGTTCGACGCTGTCGTGCCCCTGATGGAAGGCGAACGTGCCGGTCCACCAGTCCTCGGCCTCCTTCATCGAGCCCACCCGGCCCTGCACCACCTCGGCGAGAAGGTGGTTGGGCAGCCGGTCGCCGATGCGGGAGCGCACGGTGTAGCCGGCGGACAGCCGGGCCTGCCACTCGGGACGCTCCGTCTCGTCCGCCAACAGAAAGGCCCAGCCCTCCCGTTCTCCCGCGCCGACCCGCCCGGCGCGGCCGAACATCTGCTGCACCATGGACACTTCGATCCGGTTCCGGCCCAGCCGGACGTCGCGCACGACGACGGCGCGGGCGGGGAGGTTCACTCCGGCGGCCACCGTGGACGTCGCGACCAGGACGTCGATCTCGCGGGCTCGGAAGGCCCGTTCGGCCTCGCGTTTGAACGGCCAGTCGCGGTAGTGCAGTCCCACGCCGGCGCCGCCGCACAGACGCTCGACGAGTTCCGTGTCGTCCGCGTCGACGCCACGGATCGGCACACCCCGGTCGGCCGCGAGGGCGAGTGCCGTCGCACGCACCCCGCGCTTGCTGCTGCAGAAGACCAGCACGCTGCCGCCCTCGTCGGTGAAGGCCCGGGCCAGCCGCACGGCCGTGTCCGTGCGGGCCTTGACGGCCTGCGTGGACCGTACGCCGTCCCGCGGCACCGGAAGCATGGGGATCTGCCAGGTCAGCCGGGTGGGCCGCCACGAGGTCCGGATCAGCCGTGCCCCCAGCCACGCGGCGACCTGGCCGGCGTTGGCCACGGTGGCCGAAAGCCCGACGATGCGGGTCAGGGCACTGTCCTCGCGCACCCGCGTGAGCACCGCTTCCAGCACGGCGCCGCGCCCCGGATCGCCGAGGAGGTGGATCTCGTCGACCACCAGACAGCCGACCTCGGCAAGGGCACCGCCAAGTGATCCGTTCCGGCAGATCGCCTCGAACTTCTCGGTCGTGGCGACCCAGACGTCGGCCTCGCGGATCAGTTCGGTGTCGACGGCGTACTCGCCCGTGAGCCGGACGACCTCCAGCCCGTGCCGCCGCCAGTTCTCGAGTTCACGGTCGAGTTCGTCGGTCAGCGACCGCTGGGGGACGAGCCAGGCCGCCTTGCGCCCGCCGGCATGCGCCCGCAGCGCGGCGACCATGCCGATCGGCGTCTTGCCCGCGCCGGTCGGGGCGACGACGATCAGATGGTCGTCGCTCTCCATCACCGCCGGAACGGCGTCCGCCTGGGCGGGATTGAAGGTGGGGTACGGCAGCAGACCGGTCCACTCCTCGGGAACCAGGTCGGTCACCGGTACGTACGGGGTGTCGTCGGCGGCCGGAAGGTCCTTCAGGGCGTCCCACTGGGCCTCGAACGCGTCCCGGGCCGCGTGGGCCCCGGGGCCCTCGACGGGCACGGACGGCATCGGGGATCCATGGGCGGGGAACGCGCGGACCGGACGGGCCACCAGCCCCGAGGTGGTGCCGACGTCGGTCACGGTGCCGACCTGCTCGCCCTCGATCCAGTGCCGGGCGCTGCGCGACGGTATGCCCCGCGCCGTCAGGTGCGCGCGCAACTCGTCGAAGGCGGGGCCCTCGGGGAGGATGACGCGGAGGTCGTCGGCCGCCCACACGGCCTCCTCGGACGGTCGCCAGGCTGGGTCGGTCACCTTGCACCACATCAGGCGGCGCCGCTCGCGCTCCCTGGGCACCGGGAGGTCCGCGGGCCAGGCCGGTCCCGGGGAGGCGGCGATCACCCTGAGGGGGGTGAGGGGGGTGATGGTGACTCCGGGCTCCACGGGGCAGGGGCCGAGGAGCGCCTCCTCGACACTCGCCGCCGGCATCGGTTCCGTCACCTTCAGCCGTGGGGCCTCCAGTCGAGGGGCCTTCGGCCGTGGGTCCGAGGTCCTTCTCGCCGTGGGCCGCGGCCACAGCTTGTCGTAGGTCTTCACACCGAGGTCGGTGAGCGTGTACGCCTCCGGGCAGACCGGGCAGACGACGGCCACGTAGCGGTAGACGCGCCCACCCGATGCGTACGGTCTGCGGAGCGCGTACAAACGCCCGTCGCACTCCGGGCAGGCGCGGGGCACCTCCTCCTCGTAGCTCCACCCCGGTTCTGTGAAGCGGTCGATGAGCCGGTCGACCTGCAGCGCGACGCCCCAGCGCTCGCGGACGACTTCCACGACCGTCTGGCCGAACTCGGCCGCCTCCCCCACGGGTTCCCCCTGTCGGCCCGACTGGCCACGTGTGTCAATCGACGATGATGCCCGGGTAGCAGTGATCATGGTTCCATCCGGGCTGGATCGGGTAGCCGCAGTAGCAGAGCCCGGGCCGGGCGGGTTTGCCCTCGGAGCGGCGGCGCAGCGCGATCGCGAGCGGCTGCCGGGCCAGCCATGCCTCGGCGTCCTCGCCCTCCCAACGGCCCAGCGCCTCGGGGGAGACCGCGAGTCCGTCCACCAGCGCCCCGAAGAGGTCGTCGGCCTGCCGAAGGAGGAAGCGCAGCACGTTGCCGCAGTACCGGGGCTCCATGTCGTCGAGGCGGTGGCGGCGGTCCTGGGCGTCCTGCCAGACCTCGTCCTGGTTCAGGAGGGTCACATAGTGCTCCTCCAGGGTCCAGGACCGGGGTCCCGCGCCGGTCAGCCGGTCCTGGGCGGTCTCGTGGGCCTTGCGCGCCTTGCGCAGCGGCTCCTCGAACTCGGCGGCGGACCCCGCCGCGAGCCGCCGGCAGATCTCCACCGCCTCCCCGGTGACGGCCAGTGCCTCCGTCCCGTGTCCGCTCAGCGCGAGGTAGGTGCCGAGGTTCGTCAACGTCCCTGCCAGGGACGGCTCATGGGCAGCCGGGTGCACGGCCGCCAGCCGCCGCTCGATGCCGGCCGCCTCGCGCAGGGCGGCCAGCGCGTCGTCACGGCGGCGTGCGCCCCACAGGAACAATCCCAGGTTGCCCAGGGCCACCGCCAGGTCGGACTCCTCCACCGTCATGGAGCGGGTGAAACCGGACGCGGGGGACACGGGCCCGGCTGCCACGCGGCGTCGGATGATCTCGACCGAGCGCTCCGCGGAGGTGAGGGCGTCCGCCCAGCGACGCAACCGCCACGAGTAGACGGCTGCTTGGGCCAGCGTCATCGCCAGGCCCGGTTCGTAGACCGCCGGATCGATCACGGCCAGCCGTTGGAAGATCCCCATGGCCCGCTGGACGGTGCTCAGGGCCTCCTCCTGCCTGCGCTCCTGCGACATACCGTGGCCCAGGTGGGACAGGGAGAGCGCGAGGCCGGGCTCGTAGGCCGCGGGGTCGTTGGCGGCCAGTCCCCGGAAGATGCCGACCGCCTCCTCGGCGGCCCGGCGGCTGGCCCGTGTGCGATCCGCCCTGAAGGCGCACTCGCTCAACTGGGCCAGGGCAGTGGCGAGTTCGGGTTCGTACACGGCGGGGTCGGCGGCGGCCAGCCGCCGGAGGATGCCGACCGCCTGCTCGGTGGCTGCCACGGCGCCCTCCCGGTGCCCCGCCCGCGTCATCCGGAACCCGAGGTTCTGGTGCAGTCGGGCGTGTTCGGCCGGGTCGTCCGTGGCGGCGAGCCGATGACCGGTGAGGCGTCGGGTGAAGGCGTCGATCCCCGCGTCGAGGTCGACCTGGCCGTGCTGAGGAAGGTGCGCGTCGATCGCCTCCAGGACGGCGGGATCGAGGTCGACGGCGGCGAGCGCGCTCAGGGCCGCACCGCCCGCGGCGACGGCCAGGGCCGGGTCGCCGCGCAGCACGGCCTCCAGGTGCCGGACCGTGTGGGGCCAGCGGTGCGGCGCCGCCGCCGAGGCCAGGAACGTCAGCGCGCGGGCCGCGTACCCGGGCGGCGCACCCTCCCCGTCACAGGCTGTGAGCACGCCGACGGTGTCCGCCGCCCATGGGGCGGCGGGATAGCCGGTGGCTTCGTGCCCGGGCAGGCTCAGGGCGAGGAAGTCCTCGGCGAGGCGGTCGGGATAGAGCGGTTCCAGGACGGCACCGGGCTCCTGTGCCGGATAGCACGTGGTGTGGTCGGCCAGCAGCCGTCCGGGGTGCTCCAGGCTCAGGGCGTTCAGCAGTGCGGTGCCGTCCGCGTACGACGTGGCTCCGGTGAGGGCCGCGGTGAAGACCACGTGGCCCATGACGCTCGGCGAGGTCGCGTAGTCCAGGCCTTCCAGGCGGTTCTCGTGGAGCCTGGTCCAGTGCCGGCGTTCGCGGTCGAGCAGGTACGCGGACAGGCCCGCCATGTCCTTCGGGGGTCGGCTGCCCCGGGTGTGGGCGTCGACCGCCACCAGCGCGGCCATGTGCAGCGCCAGGACGAGCCCGAAGTCCGGCCCGCCCAGATGGTCGGGGGGTTCGACGGCGGTCGCGTCGGCGAGTCCGTAGCAGGCCGCGAAGCGGTCTCGGGCGACGGCGAACATGGCCCGCCGCTCCTCGAGTTCGCCGCCCCGCTCGTCGAGTGGGGGCAACGCCGAGTCGCCCGTCCCGGCTCCCGCCTCCTCCAGGGCGGACCGCACAGCGGGCCACGGGGCGACCGACCGGGCCAGCAGCAGCACCCGGGTCGGCAGCGAACGGTGGAGCAGCTGGTTGCTGAACAGCCATGTCAGATGGGAGAGGGGCCAGCGGTCCGCGTAGTCGACGATCAGCAGCAGTCCGGAGGCACCGTCAAGCCGCAGGTCCTGGCTTCCCGGGGACGGCTGGATCGTGCCGGAACCGTGGGCGGCCGTCACGACCTTCCAGCCCACCGCGGCACTGTCGGCAGCGAACTGGGCGGCCAGCCGGGTCTTGCCCTGCCCGCCGGGACCGTGCAGCCACGTGGCCGAGAGGCGCGGGCCGCCGCCGTCCCGCCATGCGGCCAGCGCGGTCCGCTCCCGGTCGCGACCGGTGAAGTCCACGACCTGGAAACGGGCGTTGAGCAGGCGGCTGGGCTGGGCGGTGAGCCACGCGGCGTCCTGCCCCGCAGGAACCGAGGCCGGGCCGTACTCGGAGAGCAGATAGACCGGGCCCCGGTCGGGGAAGACATGCAGGTCGGCGCCGACGACGCCGTAGCCGAAACCGTTCTCGACTCGGATGACCTGCCGGGACCCCGTACTCGTGCGGCTCACCGCGCGCCTTCGCCGCCGCCTCCCGGTCCGGGGGGAGCCTGGTGCACGACGACGTTGCCCCCTTGGACCGCGAAGACCTGACCGCCGTCCTTGGCGACGTTGTTCTGCACCCAGGCGCGCTGGCCGTCGGGCAGGCGGTCCCGGATCTCGCTGATCAGCTCCCGCAACTCGCCGACGGCCTCCGGGTGTTCGTCCAGCAGCGATTCCAGCTCCAGCTGCCACACGGGAAGCAGGCTCTGACGCACCCGCTCGGCATCGCGGGCCCGCGCGACAAGGGCCGCGTTGTTGTCCAGTTGGGCCTCGATGACCGTCTGCTGGCCCTCTCCCCGGCGGCGGAACAGCCTCGCGATCCCACCACGCGCGACCGCCCAGGAGTCCGTGGCCATGGCCCCGACCACGGTGGTTCCCCCGGCCAGGATCAGTTCTTCCAGCATCATGTCCCCCTCGCCCTACGATCCCATGATCCCTGCCCTGAACGGACATTATCCTTTGCGGACGGTGAACTGCCCCGTGGGCAGGTGCGGTTGGCAGCAGCGGGCCGCTGGACCTGGCTGATCGAAGTCCGTTGTCCGATTCCCTATGGGCGCAGCGGCACCGATGGTTCAGGCTCGGACCGATCGGCGCGCAGGGAGCGTGACGGGTGGGCGATGGCGTGGGTTGAGGGACCTTCCTCGGCGCGAGAGACGCGGTTCACTTCCTGTGCCTTTCGCATCAGTTGACGCGCCTGATCGTGGTGCCCCCGCGCCCAGGCGATCTTGGCCGTGAGGCGGTAGGCGTAGCCGAGGTCGGCGGAATCGGCGAGTGCGGCGAAGCGGCCCAGTGCCTGTTGGGCCATATGGGCGGCCTCATCCAGAGCGCTGGACCTGCGCAGCGCCTCCGCGGCAGACGCGTACGCATGTGCGGCTCCCTCCTGGTCGCCCTGCTCGTCGAGGAGTCCGGCGGCTTCCTGAGCGAACTGGGACGCCTTCTGGTACTGGCCGACGTACAAATGCAGCGCGGCTTGACCGACCAGGCATTCCGCGAGCAGCCGCGCGTCGCCCGCCTGGGCCAGGTGGTCGTACGCCTCGGCCTGGAACTGCAGGGCCTCGTCGACCAGGCGGGCGGCCAGCGCGCGCTCGGCCAAGGACATCAGTCGGCGCCCGCGTTCGACTGCGCGTTCGGATGAGGTCCGGGACGCCTGGGCGGCGCGGCAAAGTTCCCCGGCCAGCCCTTTCCGCGCGGCTGGGACGTCGAATTCCGGTGGTCGTTGCGCGAAGCCGGTCCGTTCGCCCAGCACGGCCAGGCAGCCGCGGGCCCGCGCTATGGCACGGCCGTCATGCAGGCCTGTCGCATGCCTGTAGGCGGCGTCCGCCTCCTCCTTCGCCTCTGCGAGCCGCTGCTCCTCGCGCAGGGCGTCGGCGACCTGGCAGCTCAGTTCGGTCGCCAGGTGCCAGTTGTCCTCGCGTGCCGCCCGGGCCGCCGCCCGCAGCTCGGCCAGCGCGGCTCTGCGCCAGGCCTTGCGGGTGGCACCGCTCTCGCGTGCGTCCCGCAGGGAACGGCACAGGTACAGATAGAGCCAGGTGCGCCGCAGGGCCTCCGTGTCCGCTCCTGTGTGCGAGTAGCTGCGATAGAGATCGTGGAAGGCGTAGCGCCTGTCCGTGCGCTGCAGCAGGCCCGCGTCCACCAGCTCCTCCAGCATCAGCCCGCAGATACCCGGCGGCATCTGGCTCATCGCGGCCGCCGAATAGCGGTCGAAGTCGGGGCCGGGATGGACGGCGCAGTCGTGCAGCACCTGCTTCTGGGGTGCGGTGAGCGCGTTGTAGGACACCGTGAACGCCGTACGTACCTGGTCGTCGTCGGAGTGCAGGTACTGCAACGGCCGCTCCGACTCCCGCATGGCGTCCAGGAGAAGGTCGGGCGGGGTGCGGCGCAGCCGGGCGGCGATGGGGTGCAGGGCGAGCGGGAAGCAGCTCAGCAGCCGGGCGATCTCGGTGAGTTCCGCGTCGTGTCCGGTGAGCCCGCTGAGGTCCTGCAGCATCGCCACCGCGTGACCCGGTTCCAGTGGGGCCAGCGCGTACCGGCGGGCGGCGACTTCGGTGAGCGAGGAGCGGCTGGTGGCCAGGACCAGCGCGTGCGGCGCTGCCCCCATGGCCCGGGCGACCTGGGTGGCGTCGGTGACGTCGTCGAGCAGCACGACCGGAGCGTCACGGGGCCGGGGAGGTCCGGCGGTTGGTGCGACGGCGCCGACAGCGGGCCTGGGGGCAGGGTCTGCCATGAGCCGCCGGTACAGCTCGGCCGCCAGCGCCGACTTGCCCACACCCGGCGGCCCGTGTACCACCAGCGCGCCGGAACCACGAGCAGCCTCGGCAGCCAGTTCCCGCAGCTCGCGGTCGCGGCCGAACAGCCGCTCGGGCGGCACCGGGAGGTGGGGGCTGTGCACCTCGTCCGGCGAGGTGTGGGCCAGGTGCGCGGGATTGTGGAAGATGGCGATGCGCTCACCCGAGTTGTGCGCACCGAGCTGTGGGTGCTGAGGCTGGTCGCGCGCGCCCAGTTCCTGTTGCAGCCAGCCGTGCAGGGTGCCGAAATCGAGCACCGGGCCGGCCTCGGGTAATCCCGCGCGCACGAGGCCGAGAAGGGCCCCGGTGAAGGCGGACAGCTCCTCGTCGGGCAACGAGAAGGCGAGCTCGGTGGCCGCGCTGGAGGTGAGCACGCACACGCCGTCGATGTCGGAGACCCGCTGGAGCAGCGTCTCGCGCTGCCCCATGCCGCCCTCGACAGCGGCACCGCTGAAGCAGCAGTCCAGGATGACCGCGCACTTCAGTCCCCGTCGCCGGTGCGCCGCCCGCACCTCGTCGCGAATATGGGCGTACGGAAGCGAGCGCCACATCTGGTGGTCGTTGGAGTCGTGCAGGGCGAGGTGCAGTTCGGTCAGCCGGTCGGGATGCAGCAGCCCGTGTCCCGCGTAGTAGATCAACAGGGTGTCCGTGGCCTGCTGCGCGGCGCTGTCGATGGCCTGCATAACGGATCCGAGGTCGGATCTCGGGCCGAGCACCTGGCAAGCCGGGCCCGCCAGGCCCCACACCTCGTTGTCGCACAGCGCGTCCCGTAGCGCGGCGATGTTCCGCTCCACTGCGGGGAGTTGGGCGAGACCGGCCTCCTCGGCGTACGTGTCGACGCCGATCAGGACCGCCCGGGAGGCCGCACGGTCGGACAGCCGGGTGGTCATACGTCGCCCTGTTCGGGTGCCCGCCTGTCGTCCAGGTCGTGGGCCTGGGCCTGGCCTTGCTCCCGGCGTGCCCGCAGTACCCTGAGCACGTCCTCAGGGGTGCCCTCCAGGAGGGTCCCATCGCTCTCGGTGATCCGCACCGTAGGGGGAGGCGTACCGTGCGGCCGCCGCCAGGCAGCGACGGCGACCAGCAGGCCGAACAGGCCGACGGTGCTGTCCATGAGTGCGGTGACCGTGTCCACGGTGCCCATGGAGCCCACCGGTGCCTGAGGCTGGGACGCCCCAGCTGGGGCGATCTCCACTCCGGAGCGGGCCACCCCGGGGTCGCGCCGCAGCCATCCGGCCAGCGAACCGGCGCTCCCGGCCCTTTCGACGCTGATCCGCACCTCACACATCGAAACTCCCCCCGCTCCGATCGCTGTTCAGAACACCCCCTGCCCGCGCAAGCGCCGATCAATCCCGCACCGACCAGTGACGCTCCGTCTCCGTGCGGTCACTCACGATACTCCGCACCTGTCCCGCGCGGCACAAACGCGTCAGGGGCTCTCCGAAGAGAGCCCCTGATCTGCGAGAACATCAAACATCCGACATCGCTGTCGGGACGACAGGATTTGAACCTGCGACCCCTTGACCCCCAGTCAAGTGCGCTACCAAGCTGCGCCACGTCCCGGTGCGCGTTCCTGCGGTGAACCGCGTGATCGCGCGAAGGTCACTTTACCGCACCTCGGCGGCCAAGCCGAAAACGGCCACCGGGTCGGGGACAATCGGCGTATGAGCGGCACTTCCTCCGACAGGCCGGCCGGCGCGCGGGACCGGGACAACGAGGGGCGGGCGCGCAACGCGCGGCCCCGGGACGGGCTCGGGCGGCCCCTGCCGTACGGCGCCGACGGGGTGCCGCGGCAGCCCGAGGGCGTGGTGCGCACCCCCCTGGAGACGGTGACCGAGGCTCAGGCGCTGCTGGACGCGGGCAAGCCCTTCCACGCGCACGAGGTCTTCGAGGACGCCTGGAAGTCGGGGCCGCCCGCGGAGCGCGCCCTGTGGCGGGGGCTGGCCCAGCTCGCGGTGGGGCTCACCCACGCGGCCCGGGGCAACGTCACCGGCGGCGCCCGGCTGCTGCGGCGCGGGGCGGGGGCCGTGGAGGAGTGGGTGGCGGACACCGGGGAGCGGACTCCGTACGGCATGGACGCGCCCGGGGTGGTGGCGTGGGCGCGGGAGCTGGCGGACGCCGTGGACAGCGGGAGGGCGGGTGCCGTGGACGCGGCGGAGCGGGCACCTCGGCTGCGTGGGGAGGGGGCGCTGCCGGCGGGCGGCGCAAACACCGGAGGGGCGTAGCCGGCGGGCGGCGTACGCGGTGCCGGTAGCGGTCGGTGTGGCACCCGTGGACGCGTTGTCAGTGCCGTACGGCAGACTCGGGGCGTGCGAAAGATTCATGTGATCGGCATCGGCGCGGGCGACCCCGACCAGCTCACCCTCCAGGCGGTCAGGGCGCTGCGCGAAACGGACGTGTTCTTCGTCCTCGACAAGGGCGAGGCGAAGTCGGACCTCGTTCGGCTGCGCCGGGACATGCTGCGCACGCACATACCGGAGGGGCCGTACCGCGTGGTGGAAGCACGCGACCCGGAGCGGGACCGTACGGCGGGCGGTGCCGCCTACTCCCCCGCCGTCGGCGACTGGCGCAGCGCACGCGCGGACGTCTACGAGCGGATGATCGCGGGGGACCTGGGCGAGGACGAGACCGGCGCGTTCCTGGTGTGGGGCGATCCGGCGCTGTACGACAGCACGCTCGGCATCCTCGAGGAGGTACTGGGTCGGGGCGCGGTGGACTTCGCGTACGACGTGGTGCCGGGCATCAGCAGTGTCTCGGCCCTGGTGGCCCGGCACCGCACGGGGCTCAACCGGGTCGCCCGGCCCGTGCAGATCACCACCGGGCGGCGGCTGGCCGAAGGGTTCCCGGAGGACGTGGACGACGTGGTGGTGATGCTCGACGCCCACCAGGCCTTCCGGCACTGCGCCGACCAGGACATCGACATCTACTGGGGCGCCTACATAGGCACCCCGGACGAGATCCTCGTCTCCGGCCCGATCGCCGAGGCCGCGCCGCGCATCGAGCGGCTGCGGGCCGAGGCCCGTGAGCGCAAGGGCTGGATCATGGACACGTATCTGCTGCGCCGGAAGCGGCAGGACCGGGCGGAGTAGGCGGAGCCGGCCGGGCGGTCCGGTCGAGGCGTTCCAGGACGGCCGTGACGTCCGGTACGACGGTGCCGTCCGGCACCGCGGTCAGCTCCGGCGGCAGCGGCGGACGGCGTACGACGACGACCGGCAGCCCGAGTTCCCGGGCGGCCGAGAGTTTGGCCGCGGTGGCCGCTCCCCCGCTGTCCTTGGACACCAGCACGTCGATGCGGTGTTCCCTGAGCAGCTCCTTCTCACCGGCCACGGTGAACGGCCCGCGGGCGAGCAGCAGGTGTGTGTCCGGGGGCATCGGAGGCTCGGGCGGCTCGATCGACCGTACGACGAAGTGCGCCTCGGCCAGGTGGGCGAAGGCGGCGAGGCCCAGCCGTCCCGTGGTCAGGAACACCCGGCGCCCAAGCCGCGGCAGCAGCTCCGCCGCGGCGGGCAGCGAGGCGACCGGGTGCCAGCGGTCCCCGGGGCCGGGCCGCCATCCGGGCCGGCGCAGCACCACCACGGGTACGCCGGTCGCCGTCGCGGCCAGCGCCGCGTTCCGCGTGATCCCCTCGGCGAAGGGGTGAGTGGCGTCGACGACGGCGTCCACGCGGTGCTCACGCAGCCAGGAGGCCAGTCCGTCCGCCCCGCCGAACCCGCCGACCCGCACGTCCCCGGCCAGCGCCCCCGGCCTCGTCACCCGCCCCGCCAGCGAACTGGTCACCCGCACGCCGTCCCGCGCCGCGAGCACCACGGCCAGCTCACGTGCCTCGGCGGTACCGCCGAGAACCAGGATGTGCGAGGACATGACATCGAGCGTAGAGGGGCGACGGCGGGTACGAGGCGCCCGGGTCGGGTCCGGAGCGTTGGTCGCCATGGATACGCGGAGGCCCCGGGGTGGGCTCAGCGTCGTACGGATCGGCGCAGGTCGTGTGCGGACAGGGGGCCGACCGACCAGCCGGTGTGGTCGCAGATGCGGATCAGGTCGGGCAGGGCGGCGAGGGTGGTCCGCCAGGAGTCGGGGGCGCAGGCGTGGTCGGTGTCGTGCAGGAGGATCGTGCCGCCGCCGCGCAGGTCCGCGGCGACGGTCGTGCGGACGGAGGCGGGGGTCGCGTCCGCCGTCCAGTCGCGGCCCCAGGCGGTCCACAGCACGGGGCACAGCCCGGCGCGCCGGGCGGCGGCCCAGCGGCCCGCGGTGAGGATGCCGTAGGGCGGCCGGTACCAGCGCGGCCGCCGGCCCGTGGTGTCCCGCACGACGAGCGCCGCCCGCACGGTCTCCCGGACGTCCCGGGCCGGAGTCGGCAGCCAGGGGCGGCTGTGGGTCCACCCGTGCACGGCGAGTTCGTGTCCCCGGTCCGCGATGTGCCGGGTGAGGCCGGGGAAGCGGGCGACCCTCTCGCCCAGGACGAAGAACGTGGCCCGTATGGCGAGCCGGTCCAGCTCGTCCAGGAAGTACGGCGTGGAGGCCGGGTCCGGGCCGTCGTCGAAGGTCAGTGCGACGTGGTCCGGGCGGCCGGTCCCGGCGAGGCCGGGGAAGCACAGGGCCCGGAAGCGGGGCAGCCAGGTGGCCGCCGGGACGATGTGGGCGGCCGCGACGGCGGCCACCGGCGCGAGGGCCGCCACCGCGGTGCGCGCGGGACGGCTGCCCGGCCCCGCCACCCGCCCCATCCGCCTCACCGACGCTCCGCCTGCCATCTGCCGACCTCTCCTCTCCGGTACTCCGCCTGCCAACTGCCGACCTTGCTCACGGATGCTTCCCCTGCCACCTTCCGGCCCTTCTCACCGACACCCCACCTGCCACCCGCCGACCCTTCTCGCCAACGCCCCACCTGCCACCCGCCGACCCTTCTCACGGGCGTTCCGCCTGTGCCTTCCCCGGATCGGGGGACGCGTCGGGCGCCGATTCCGCGTCCCACTTGCCCGACACGGCGGGGGAACGGGACAGGCCGATCGTGCCGGCCGCGAGGAGTCCGATACCGATCGCCTCCGGCACCAGGCGCACGCCCAAGCCGATGTGTTCCCCGAACAGCGCCCATCCCAGCGCCACACTCGTCAGGGCGTCGCCGAGGGTGAGGGCGGGCTGGGAGGCGACGAGGGTGCCCGCCCGGAAGGCGCACTGGAGCAGTCCGAAGGCGGCGAGCCCGGTGACCGCCGTGGCGTACGGCGTCCAGTTCGACGCCAGCACGCCCAGGCCCTGCTGGTAGAGGCCCGTCACCTCCTTGAGGAGGGCGGCGGTCGCAGCGAACAGCACCGCCGAGGCCAGACCGAGCACGGCGGCCCGGGGTGCGCCCCTGACCAGCCGCGCCAGCCCGACCAGGACGAGCACCAGGCAGGCCAGGGCGATGCCGACCGGGATCCAGCGCGCGCCCTCGGCCGTGGCGCGTCCGGCGGACGGCGCGGCGGCGCCGAGGAAGACGGCCAGTCCGACGGCCAGGGCCAGGAAGGACAAGCAGGTGATCCGGGCCGGCCGCCGGCGGAAGACGATGCTGACCATCGCCAGCGTGAACAGCAGTTCGGTCGCCAGCAGGGGCTGGACGAGCGACAGGCTCCCGACGGCCAGCGCCGAGGCCTGCAGCACCGCGGACACGGCCAGCATGGCCGCCCCGGCCACCCAGAACCGCCGCCGCCTGACCTTGACGGCGTGCGGGGTGGGCACGGCGACCGTCCCGCGTTCGCCGTCCGCCGTCCGGGTGGCGGGCCCGTCCTTCCCGCGCCGGTGCGGCGTCTCGTCCACCGTGGGGCCGGTGCGCCGGGCGCCGCCTCCCCCGCCGTCCGGGGTCTCCGTCGCCGCGCGCCGCATCAGCACCGAGGCCGCGGCGTTGGCGCACGCGGAGAACAGTGCCAGGACGATGGTGAGCGCGTTCACACCCTGCGTCACCCGAATCGTGCGGCGAGGCGGCGGTACAGGGCGGGGGCGGCCCCGCGTACCCGGCCGGGCAGCCGGGTCCAGCCGGGGACGTACACCTCGTCCCGGCCCCGCGAGACCGCCTCCCACACCGCGTCGGCGACCCGGCTCGCCGGGACGGGCCGGGGCCGGGACCGCCGGTAGGGCACTCCGCGGCGGTCGAAGAACGGTGTGTCGACCACCCCGGGCACCACATGGCTGATGCCGACCCCCGTGCCGCGCAGCTCGTAGCGGACGGCGTCGGCGAAGGCGCCCAGCGCGGCCTTGGCGGCGGAGTAGACGGCCTCGTCACGAACACCGACCGTGCCGGCCAGGGAGCCGATGATGACCACACGGCCCGTGCCCTGACTGATCATCTGGGGCAGCAGCAGCCGGACCAGGCGCAGCGTCGCCCGCACGTTGACGTCGAACACCTCGTCGATGGCGGGCTGCGGCATGGTGCTGAAGGGCCCCGCCCACCCGATGCCGGCGCCCGCCACCAGCAGGTCGACACGGCCGACGCTGTCGAGCGCGAACTCCGCCAGCCGCCGCTCGGCGCCCGGGCCGGACAGGTCCGCCGGGAAGGCCACGGCCGAGGTGCCCCGGGCGACCTCCTCGAGGCGTGCGCGGTCGCGCCCGTTGAGCACCAGGCGCCAGCCTCCCTCCGCGGCCAGCCGCCGTGCCACGGCCGCGCCGATCCCGGACGAGGCGCCGGTCACCAGCGCGCCCCCGCCCGGCACCGCGGCACCACCGGTCCGGCCGGGTGCGGCGCTCGGCGCCACCGGGGCCTCGACCGGCGTGCCGGAGCCGGACCGTACGCGGGAGGGGGCGTGGGACATCGGGACGCACCTCGAGGATCGGACGGACCGAGGGCCGCCGGTGCGGCCCCGGCGGTACGGGACGGCCTCCGGGGTGGTGAAGTATCCCGGGGGCTGTTCCCGAAACGTGGGACGGGCGGAAGGGTGTGCCCGTTCGTTTGACTGCGGTGGGTGAGGGTTACTCACTTCCAGTGTCGTCCGAATCGTCCGTGCCGCCACCGCTGCCCGCCGCCCGTGAGCCCGTGACGCGCCGTGCGCCCGCCCGGCCGGCCCCGACGTCCGCGCCGGAGGCGGAGCGGTTGCTCGTGGTGACCGCGAGCATGGGGGCGGGCCATGACACGGTGGCCGCCGAGCTGGCCCGCCGCGCCCGCGCCGCCGGCAAGCAGGTCCGTGTCGTCGACGTGCTGGCCCTCCTGCCCGGCGGCCTGGGAAGCGGCCTGCGCGGCTGCTACCGGGCCGTCGTCCGCGGAGCCCCCTGGGTCTACGCCGGGATCTACGACCTGTTCCTCGCGCCCGGCTCCCGGCCGCGCCCGAGCGGCACCCCGCTGGCACGGCTGGCCGGCGGGCGACTGCTGGGTCTGGTGGGTGAGTGGCGGCCCGATGTCGTGGTGCCGGTCTTCCACCTGGCCGCCCAGCTCACCGGCCATCTCCGGGAGCGCGGGGCGCTGCGGGTGCCCAGCGCGGTGGTCGTCGTCGACTTCGCGGCGCACCGGCAGTGGCTGCACCCGGGCAACGACCTGCATGTGTGCCTCACGGAGGAGACCGCCCGGGAGGTGCGGCGGGGCACCGGCCGGGCGGCGGAGGCGGCCGGTCCGGTGGTGGCACCGGAGTTCTTCGCCGCGGGGCCGGGGACCGCCGTGTGGCGGCGCCGGCTGGAGCAGTTCGGCGGCGGGCCGCCCGCGGTGCTGGTCTCGGCGGGTGCCTGGGGAGCCGGCAGCCGCCTGGCCGGCACGGCCCGGCTGCTCGCCGCGCACGGCTTCCTGCCGGTCGTGCTCTGCGGACGCAACGAGCGGCTGCGGCGCGCCCTGTCCGGAACGCCGGGTGTCCTCACCCCCGGTTGGGTGACGGACATGCCGGAACTGCTGCACGCGTGTGCCGCCCTGGTGGACAACGCGGCCGGGCAGACCGCCGTGCAGGCGCTCGCCGCGGGCCTGCCCGTCGTCGGCCACCGCCCGCTGCCCGGACACGGGGCGGAGGGCGTGCGCCGCATGGCGGCCCTCGGCGTCTGCGACCACGCGCCCGACCCGGACGCCCTGCTGCGCTCCCTGACCCGCCTCACGGCGCCGGGCGCGCCACGCGAGGCACGGATCGCCGCCGGGCGCGCCCTCTTCCGGCAGGACCCGCTCGACCTGGTGGTACGGGCCACCGGGGCGAGCCGTCCTGCCCAGTGACCGCGCCGGCGCCTGTCCTCACGGATCTCCTCACGGATCTCCTCGGGGCTGTCCGCGTGGCGCTGCCCGTGGGGGCTTCTCAGGGCCTGTCTCCCTGGTTCGCCGCCGCGCCGGTCTCCTCCCGCCTCAGGTCCAGGCGTCCGACGCGGGCGACGTTCTCGCGGTCCTCGGCGTCCTCGCTCGGCGCGGCGGCGAACCAGGCGTCGAGGATCTCCCTCAGCAGCGGTTCGGAGGTCAGCCGCAGGCCGAGCGCCAGCACGTTGGCGTCGTTCCAGCGGCGGGCGCCGTCCGCCGTGTAGGCATCGGTGCACAGGGCGGCCCGTACGCCCGGCACCTTGTTCGCGGCGATGGACGCGCCGGTGCCGGTCCAGCAGCACACGACGGCCTGGTCGGCCCGTCCCTCGGCGACATCACGGGCCGCGGCGGCCGAGCAGGCCGCCCACTGGGGGTCGTCCCCGGAACGCAGCGCACCGTGGGTCACCACCTCGTGCCCGCGCTCGCGCAGCAGGGCGACCAGCGAGCGGGCGACGGGTTCGGCCAGGTCCGAGGAGACGGAGATCCGCATGTGCCGGAGACTACTCAGCACGCCGTCCGGACTCCAGGCCCACCCGTCCGCCCGGGCCGGCCACCGCGCCCACGGGCGCGGTCTAGAACCAGGCCTTCCCGACGAGCAGCGCGGAGACGAACAGGACGGTCCCGCCCACCACGGCGGCGGTACGGGAGTGGCGGCGCAGCGAGGAGCGCAGGCCGGGTCGGCGCGCGGGCACCCGGTGCACGCTGGTGTTCCATTCGGAGTCCATGCCCGCGGTCCCCGGCGCGGCCCCGGCGCGGGCGGGTCGGGGTGTGGGTGCGGAGGCGCCCCGACGGCGCCCGGGAGCGGTGCCGCGCTGGCTCGGAGCGCGACGCTGCCCTCGGCCCCCGCCCCACTGCTCCGCGGGAAGCGGCTCGGGCACGCCGCGCCACGCGCCGCCCGCGAACCAGTCCGCGGCCTGCCGGGCCGTGGGCCGCTCCTCCGGCCGTTTGGCCAGCATGCTGAGCAGGTACGCCTCGAAGGCGGGCGGCAGCGCGGTGCCCCGCTGGTGCGGCGGTACGGGCGCGGAGTCGACGTGCTGGTAGAGCAGGGCGGTCGCGGTCGACGCCTCGAAGGGCGGGGAGCCGACGGCCAGGTGGTACAGGACGCAGCCCAGTGAGTACATGTCGGAGGCCGCGCTCGCCGGGGTGCCGATGGCGCGTTCGGGTGCCAGGTAGAGGCCGGTGCCGACGATCTGTCCGGTGGTGGTGAGTGCGCCGGAGGGGTCGTCGACGAAGCGGGCTATGCCGAAGTCGGCGATGCGGACGATGCCCTGCTGGTCGGTCAGCAGGTTGCCGGGCTTGACGTCGCGGTGCACGATGCCCTGGGCGTGCGCGGCGGCGAGGCCCTCGGCGGAGTGCTGGGCCACCTGGGCCAGCCGTTCCGGGGTGAGCGGGCCGCCGTCGGTCAGTTCGCCGGCCAGGCTGTCGCCCTCGATGAGTTCCATCACCAGGAAGCAGCGGTCCTCCCAGGCGCCGAAGTCGAGCGTCCCGACCACGTGCGGATGGTTCAGCCGGGCCGAGGTCTGCGCCTCCAGTCTGAACCGGGCCTCGGCCGAGGCGTCCGACCCGTCGTTCAGCAGCAGCTTGACCGCGATCGGTCTGCCGAGCACCTCGTCGTGGCCTCTCCAGACCTCGCCCATCCCGCCGCGTCCGATGACCGTGTCCAGCCGGTACCGCCCCGCCACCAGCACCTGTAGCCCCGCCCTCAACATCCCCGAAGTCCCGCCCTCACGACCGCTCCCCGCAGCGGGCGCGGCAGCAGCCGGGCAGCGCTTACGGATCGCGGCAACCGCGGTTCATCTTAACGATCACTCAGGGGTCTCCCGACCCACGCCCGGCCCTCCCGGGCGGATTGTCCGGACAAGAAACCTTCCGGGTTCCGGACTTCCGTTTTCTGGACGCGGGGCCCTCCGAGTGAAAAGCGGCGAAAAGCTCGGAGTCGCCCGTCATGCAAATATGTAGAGCTGATCATCTATGTCATCGTCGCCCTACCCGGCTGATTCACTCGGGAAGGAGAGGACGCACCATGGCCCCTCTGACATGGCTGCTCATTCCGCTGGCGACGGTGTTCGTGGCGAGCGTCTGGGGCCTCTTCGCGGGACGACCGCGGCGTTCCGACGACGTGTCGGACGTGGAGCGCTACGACCGCTTCCGCGCGGCGCTGAGCCGCGCGGCCGACTGACCGGGCGGCCTGCCGACCGCAGGGACCGGCCGGACCGCGGGACCGGCTAGCGCAGCAGCAACTGAAGCCCGCCCACGACGGTGGCCGCGATCACCAGCCGTTCGAACAGCCGCTGGTTGATGCGGTGCACCGCCCACTTGCCGAGCAGCGCCCCGGGCACGACGAAGACCACCAGCGCGGCGTCCAGTAGGAGGGAGCGGCCGTCGATGAGGCCGAGACCGACACTGAAGGGCACCTTCGAGACGTTGACGACGAGGAAGAAGAAGGACGACGTGCCGAGGAAGCCCAGCTTGCGGAAGCCCGCCGACAGCAGGTAGAGCGACATCACCGGGCCGCCCGCGTTGGCGACCATGGTCGTGAAGCCGCCGAGGACGCCGTAGGAGCGGGCTCGGAGTCGGCCCGGGCGGGCGGCGACCGGGTCCGGATCCTCACCCCGGTCGGCGGTGCGCCGCCGCCACACCGTCACGGACGCCATCAGCAGCAGGATCGCCCCGATCGACGTCCGTACGACCCCGTCGTCGGCCCACACCAGGAACAGGGTGCCGACGACCACGCCCACCGCGACCGCCGGGAACAGCCGCCACAGCGTGGGCCAGTGGGCGTGCCGCCGGTAGGTGAGGACCGCGAGGACGTCGCCGGCGATCAGGACCGGCAGCAGCACCCCGGTGGAGGCGCGGGCGGGCAGGACGGCCGCGAAGACGGCGAGGCTGACCGTGTTGGCCCCGCTGACGGCGGTCTTGGAGAAGCCGACGAGCAGGGACGCGAGGGCCAGCGCGGTGAATCCCCACCCTGACATGTTCCAGAACGTCATCGTGTTCATGCGGTGACCGATGTTATGTCCTGACAACGCGGGGCGTAAGGCCCGTCTCACCTGGAGAAACCAGGGCCGACGTCCGCGAGCACGTACGGACCGCGCTGCGCGCCGTCTCCGGGTCGCCGACCACGGGCGTCCGACCCGGGCAAGCGGCTGTTTGCTTCCGTTCGACGAGGGCACTCGCGCCCGCAGGGAGCGGTTGCGCGGCATGGGCGGGGGCGGGACCTGCGAGGGCGAGCCCGACGACTCCGACGACTCCACAAGGAGAACCACCGTATGACTGTCGTGAAGAGCACGATCCCCGACGCGGCCCGTCAGGTCACCGGGGACGCGCTGCAGAGCACGCTCGTGGAACTTCTCGGGCTCTCCCTGATCGGGAAGCAGGCGCACTGGAACATCGTGGGACCGCGGTTCCGGTCCATCCACCTCCAGCTCGACGAAGTGGTGGCGGCGGCCCGTGAGTTCGCCGACACCGTCGCGGAGCGCGCGGCGGCGCTCGGCGTTCCCCCGGACGGGCGCCCGGAGACGATCGCCTCGGCCTTCACCCTGCCCGGCCCGAAGGACGGCTGGGTGCGCGACGCGGAGGCCGTCGAGGTCATGGTCGAGTCCCTGGAGGCGGCCATCAGGCGGCTGCGCGAACGCATCGACGCGACGGAGAAACCGGACCCGGTCACCCAGGACCTGCTGATCTCGATCACGGCCGAACTGGAGAAGCAGCGCTGGATGTTCGCCGCCGAGAACGTGAACGAGCGCGGCTGAGCACCGGCACCGCACTGCGGCGGGCCACCGGTCGGGCCGGCGTCCGCACCGCCGTCACCCGAGCGGCCCCGCCCCGCGGCGGCGGGCATGCGGGACCCGATCCCCGCGCCTAACGTCGACATCGCACACCAGTGACGGTGTCCGGAACGGCTCGAACGCCGTTCTAGGGCGCCGGTTCGGCGTGGGAGGCCGGTCAGCCATGAGACTCACCGAAGCAGGCCACCGCGACCGGGACCGGCCGCTGCTCGTCAGCAGGTGGCGTGAGACGGCGGACCAGCGTCTGACCCCGCTGCAACGGTCGTTGCTGATCACGTGGTTCTCCTTCGGAACCACCTTCGGCACCGTCCGCTTCATCACGCACGGTATCCGGGGCGGCTGGCTGCCCTGGGGCAACATCTCCGCCGGTGGCGAGCACGTGCACCACTACAACTTCGGCATCGCCACCCTCGCGGGTGTGGGCCTGATCGCCGTTCGCGGTGACGAACGCGCGGTCGGGCACCCCGCCGTCGCGGCCGCCTACGGCTGCGGCACGGCCCTCATCTGCGACGAGTTCGCCCTCCTGCTGGACCTCCAGGACGTCTACTGGGCCAAGCAGGGCCGGATCAGCGTCGACGTCTCCCTCGGGGTTCTCTCCGTGCTGGGCGCCTACCTGACGGCTAAGCCGTTCTGGCACGAGATCGGCCGTATCACCCGGCACCACATCGTCGCCGCGGCCAGGCGCCACGGCACCACCGCCTGATTCCCGCACCGCCCCCGCACGGCCGGCCCGGCCACCACGGCACCACGGCCCGGCCCCCGCACGCACGCCGCGCGGGCGGTCGCACTCACCGTGAGGAGCAAGGCATGAGTCCAGCCGAGCACCAGGAGCGCGGCGCCGAGGCCCCTGGACAGGAGCCCGCCCCGCAGCAGTGCGGGGACCCGGACGGGCCCGTGCGGCACCAGGCGTCGCAGCCGCGGCCGTCCGCGATACGCATGCGCGTCTCGCGGGCCGATCCCTGGTCGGTGATGGCGACGAGCTGCCTGGTGCTGCTGGGACTCGGGATCTGCGTGCTCGTCTGCACGGTGCTCGTCTGGGCCATGCTGACCGCGATGGACCCCGAGGCGTGGCCCTCCTTCGGCTGGACCCTCGTCATCGCCACCGGTGTCGTCACCCTGGAGGTCGTCCTGGGTACGGCCCTGGCGACCCTGGGCACGTTGCTCTACAACATGTCCTCGCAGTACGCCGGGGGTGTCCATCTGACACTGGCCGACGACGCGGCGGCGGCCGGCGAACCCCGCCCCGAGCTGGTGCCGGACGTCGGCCGTCTGTTCCACCGTCTCCAGGACCGTCTGGGGTTCCCGCCTCCCGGCTGCGGCGCGCGCTACGTGGAGTTCGCCGATCGCTGCGGCGACGCGTGGCGGCGGCTGCGCGGCCGGGTCGGCGGCGGGACCGACCGGCAGGACCAGGACGCCGGTCCCGGCCGGGACGGCGGGCGCGGCCGGGACGACCGTGACCGCGGGGACCGGGACGACCCGGACACCCGGGTCGAGGAGACGACTCCCGGCTGACGGTCCGGACTCCCGCGGCTCCGGGCACCCGGCGGGTCAGCCCCCGAGGGCGGGAGGCAGGTGCAGCAGGCGCGCGATGGTGCGCAGCACGCCGTTGTCGTTGTTGGAGGGGGCCAGGTGACGGGCCCGGCCGATGACCTCGGGGTGGGCGTTGGCCATGGCGAAGGACCACTCGGCGGCGTCCAGCATCTCCAGGTCGTTGAGGTAGTCGCCGAACACCAGGGTCTGTGCGGGCGTGATCCCCAGGTCCCGCTGGAGCCGGCGCAGCGCGGCGCCCTTGTCGGCGGTGCGGTTCATGACGTCGACCCAGTGCTCGCCCGAGACGACGACCTGGTGGGTGGCGGCGAACGGTGCCAGCGCCGGGGCGGTGGTCCGCTCGGCGGACCCGAAGTCGAACAGGGCCACCTTGATGATGTCGTCGTCGACGGCCGCCGCGTCCGGCACGATCCGGTGCCGTACGTAGTACTTGCGCACCTCGGCCAGGAAGGCCTCGTCGGTCCGCTCCACGTAGGCCGACCTCTTGCCGCAGACCACGGCGCCCACGTCCGCGCCCCGGGCGACGAGATCCCGTACGGCCCCGACGAGTCGGGCCGCGACGGCCGGGTCCAGTGGGTCGGAGCTCAGCTCCACGCCGTCCCGGACGACGTAGGTGCCGTTCTCCGCGATGAACACCATGCCCTCGTCGTGGCCGGTGAACTGCTCGGCCAGCGTGGCGTACTGACGGCCGCTCGCGGGGCTGAACAGCACACCGCGGCGGCGCAGCTCGGCCAGGGTCGGCCACAGTCCGGCCGGGAGTCTCTTGGCGTCGTCCAGGAGCGTGCCGTCCATGTCGGTGACGATCAGCCGTATGTCGACGGGGCCGGTGACGGGTTCGGGGGTGGTGAGCAGGGGCGAGGGTGTGCTGGGCATGTCCGTCTTCTGTAGCGGCCGCGGCGGGCGCGTCCGGGTGGTACGGGCGCCGGCTCCGTTGCCGTGCGCGGGAAGTGCGGTGGCCGGCGCCTTACCGGCTCCGGCGGGGCGGCGCCGGTCGGGGTCGGTCAGGTCGGCCGGGCCGGGGCGCCGCGCCGGCGCCACGGCCCGCCAGCCTACCGGGGCCCGCCGACGCGGTCCGGGGCCGCCCGAGGCCCAGGGCAGGCGGCCTTCCCGGTCGGCCGGGTTCGGCCGGGTTCGGCCGATTCCCGGACACGGTGATCACCGAGCGGCACAATGGCGGCGTCGGCCGCGACCGACCGCAGACAGGGCGCGACCGCCACGACGACGGCCATGAGACGGCCACAAGACGGCACGAGACGAACCAGGAGCGCAGACGTGAGCGAGAGCCGCACTTCTCCGGGCGGGTCGCCGAGGCTGAACACCGCGGTGGCGCACAACGCGCGCGTGTGGAACTACTGGGTCGGCGGCAAGGACCACTACGAGGTCGACCAGCGGGTCGGCGAGCACGTCGCCGGGATGTTCCCGGTCATCCGCGACGTGGCCCGCGCCGACCGCGAGTTCCTCGGACGGGCGGTCCGCTTCCTGACCGCCGAGCGCGGGGTGCGCCAGTTCCTCGACATCGGCACCGGGCTGCCGACGGTCGACAACACCCACGACATGGCGCAGCGGATCGCCCCCGACGCGCGGATCGTGTACGTCGACAACGACCCGATCGTCCTCGCGCACGCCCGCACCCTGCTGACCAGCGCCCCCGAGGGCGCCACCGCCTACGTCGAAGCCGACGCGCACGACCCGGAGGCCATCGTCGAGCGTGCCCGCGCGACCCTCGACTTCGGCCGGCCCGTCGCGGTGATGATGCTGGGCATCCTGAACTTCGTCCTGGACACCGGCACGGCGCGTGACATCGTCCGCCGCCTCGTGGCCGCGGTCCCCCCGGGGAGTTTCCTGGTGCTGACGCACCCCACCTTCGACGCCGACCTCGGCGGCGACGGCAACATCGCGGCGATGGAGTTCTGGAACGCCAACGCCACGCCGCCGATCACCGCCCGCCCCCGTGCCGAGGTGGCCGCCTTCCTCGAGGGCCTGGACCTGGTCGAGCCCGGCCTGGTGCCGTGCTCGCGGTGGCGCCCGGACGGCGACTTGCCCGCCGTGGTACCGCAGTTCGGCGCGGTCGCCGTGAAACCCTGACGCGGGCGGCACCGGCCGCCGGTTCGCCCGAGCCGCGTCACCGCCCGCCGAGGAGGACCATGACCACCCTTGCCGACCCCGTCCCCGGCGGGCGTCCCGGCGACGTCGAGCGGGCCGTCGCGCTCAGCGGCGAACTCGCCGGGCGAGGCGTGCACGGTGTCGTCCTCGCCTACGTCGACACCGCGGGCATCGGCCGGGTCAAGACGGTCCCGACGGCGAAGCTCCCCTCGACGGCGGCCTGGGGAGTGGGCATGTCCCCGGTGTTCGACACCTTCCTGGCGCACGACTCGATCGTCAGCACCAACGTTCTCGGCTCCCCCGACGGCGATCTGCGGCTCTACCCCGACCTCGACCACCTGGTGGTCCTGTCCGGGCAGCCCGGCTGGGCCTGGGCGCCGGTCGACCGGATCACGCAGGAGGGGGAGCGCCACCCCGGGTGCAGCCGTACGTTCCTGCGCCGGATCACCGCGGACGCCGAGCGGCGCCACGGACTCACCTTCAAGGCGGCCGTCGAGATCGAGTGGGCCGTCGGCCGGAAAGACGCGCCCGGCGGCGCGTTCGAGCCCGCGGTGTCGGGTCCGGCGTACGGGGCCGTGCGGCAGGTGGAGCTGAGCGACTGCGCCGCCGACCTGCTGGCGGCCCTCGCCGCGCAGGGCGTGGACGTGGACCAGTTCCACCCCGAGTACGCGGCCGGGCAGTTCGAGGTGTCCGTCGGCGCGCTGGACCCGGTGGCAGCGGCCGACCGCAGCGTGCTGGTGCGGCAGACCGTGCGGGCCGTGGCCGGTCGGCACGGGCTGAGGGTCTCCTTCGCGCCGGCCGTCCTCGCGCGGGGCGTGGGCAACGGCGGCCATGTCCACCTCTCGGCCTGGCGCGACGGGACCAACCTGCACTCCGGGGGCGACGGCCGCTACGGCATGACGGCCGAGGCCGAGGCCTTCACGGCCGGTCTCCTCGCCCACCTGCCCGCGCTGACGGCGGTGACCGCGCCGAGCCCGGCCAGCTATCTCAGGCTCAGACCCTCCCAGTGGGCCGGGGTGTTCACCGCCTGGGGCCGGGAAACCCGCGAGGCCGCGCTGCGGGTGATCACCGGGACCCGGGGGCAGGGCGGGCGAGCGGCCAACCTGGAGGTCAAGCCGGTCGACCTCGCAGCCAACCCGTACCTGGCCCTGGGCTGCCTGATCGCCGCCGGGCTGGACGGCACGGAGTCGTCCGCGTCCCTGCCCGAGGAGATCACCGGGGACCCGGCGCGGTTCGGCGAGGCGGAGGCCGCGGCCCGGGGTGTGCGGCGGCTGCCGGTCTCGCTGGCGGAGGCGGTCGCCGCGTTCCGCGGGGACGAGGTGCTGCGCACCGCTCTCGGACCGGTCCTCGCCGACGCGGTCACCGCCGTGCGCACGGGCGAGATCGCGGCCGTCGACGGGCTGGACGACGAGCAGGTCGCGGCGGCCTACCGGTGGACGTACTGATGAGCGCGTCGGCCGGGGCTACGGCGGTCCACGAGATGCTCGGAGCGCTGCCGCTCGTGGACCACCACTGCCACGGGGTCGCCACCGCCGACCTGGACCGGACCGGCTTCGAGTCCCTGCTCACCGAGGGCGAGGTGTGGCCCGGCAGCGGGATCTCGCCGTTCGACAGCCCGGTCGGCGTGGCCGTGCGCCGCCACTGCGCCCCGGTCCTGGACCTGCCGCGCCACGCGCCCGCCGAGGCGTATCTGGCCCGCCGGGCCGAGCTGGGCGCGGCGGAGGTCAACCGGCGCTTCCTCGGCGCCTGCGGCACGGCCGTCTTCTGCGTCGACACCGGTTTCGCTCCCGAGCCCGGCACCACCCCGCGGGCGCTGGCCGGCGCCGCGGGCGGTGGTGCGGTGGCGTACGAGGTCGTACGGCTGGAGCGGGTCGCGGAGGCCGTGGCGGCCGGGGGCGTCGAGCCCGGCGAGTACGGCGCCGCCCTCCGCGCGGCCGCGCAGGACGCCGTGCGGCGTCCGGGCGTCGTCGCGGTGAAGTCGGTGGCCGCCTACCGCACCGGCTTCGACCTGGACCCGGCACGCCCCTCGTCGGAGGAGGTCGCGCGGGCGGCGGCCGGCTGGCTCGCCGGCGCGGGCGACCGTCTCGACGACCCGGTGCTCGTACGGCATCTGCTGTGGACGGCCGTCGACCTCGGTCTGCCCCTCCAACTGCACACCGGGTTCGGCGACGCCGACCTCCGCCTGCACCGCACGGACCCCGCCCTGCTGACCGACTGGCTGCGTCTGACCGCCGGCACGGTCCCGGTCCTGCTGCTGCACTGCTGGCCCTACCAGCGCCAGGCCGCCTATCTGGCCGCCGTGTTCGAGCAGGTGTACCTCGACGTCGGTCTGGCGCTGCACCACGTCGGACCCGCCCGGGCCCGGGCGGTGCTGGCCGAGGCCCTGGAGATCACGCCGTTCGGCAAGCTGCTGTACAGCTCCGACGCCTACGGCGTGGCCGAGTTCCACCACCTCGGCGCGGTGGCCTTCCGGCAGGGCCTGGCCGGGCTGCTGCGCGAGCGGGTGGACGCCGACGAGCTGAGCCCGGCGGACGCGCTGCGGATCGCCCGCTGGACGGGGCGGGACAACGCCCGACGGGTCTACGGACTCACCGACCTGACCGGCCCCACCGACCCCGAAGGCCCCGCTGACCCCACCGATCTCCCTGCCACCGAACTCCCCCATTGAGCACCACTGAAAGTATGATCAAGCGATGTCTGACATGACCGAAACCACGCCCGGTTGGCTGACCACGGACGAACTGGAGTCGGCGCGCGCCCGCATGCCGATCCTGTACGTCGAGGCGGTGCCGGTGCGCGTCGACGACAGCGGCGAAGTGATCAGCATCGGCCTGCTGCTGCGCATCGGACCGGACGGAACGGTCAGCCGGACCCTGGTATCCGGCCGGGTGCTGCACCACGAGCGCGTGCGGGACGCCCTGCTGCGCCATCTGGAGAAGGACCTCGGCCCGGTGGCGCTGCCCCGTGTGCCGGCCTCCCTCCAGCCGTTCACGGTCGCCGAGTACTTCCCGACGGTCGGGATCACGCCGTACCACGACCCGCGTCAGCACGCCGTGTCGCTGGCCTACATCGTGCCGGTCGCCGGTGACTGCCGGCCCCGGCAGGACGCGCTGGACCTGGTCTGGTTCAGCCCGCAGGAGGCGGCCTCCGTCGCGCTGCAGAGCGAGATGCCCGGTGGGCACGGGGTGCTGCTCAAGCAGGCGCTGGCCCACGTGGGCCACGCGTACTGACGGGCACCGCGAAGGGCGCCTCCGGCAGCGCCGGCCCTGCCCTCCCGGGCAGGGCCGGTCAGCCGGAGGTCGCGCGGGCCGCCGGGGCCGGGCCGCGGTCCTCCTCCGCCACGAGGTGGTCGGCCGGACCGTCCGGGTCGAGGAGCCGGCCCAGCCGGCCGGGCACGTCGAAGCCGACGAGGACCACGGCGATCATCGTCCCGGCGAAGGTGAGGACGGCCAGCGCGTGGCCCAGGTCCATGCCCGAGGCGAGGCGTGCGCCGAGCACGGGGGCCACGGCGCCGCCCAGGGCACCCACGTTGTAGGTGAAGCCCAGCGCGGCGGCCCGGACATGGGTCGGGAAGTGACCGCCGATGTACCGGGGCAGCAGGCCGGAGATGCCGAAGCTGGTGGCCTGGAGCGCGAACAGCAGCACGCCGAGCAGCGGCAGGCTGTCGCGCACCGCGAAGACGGGGAAGACGAAGGCCAGGGAGGCCAGCAGCGTGAAGGCGTACGCCTTCCTGGTGCCGATCCAGTCGCCCACGAACCCGGCCAGCCAGCAGCCGGCCATCGTGCCGAAGCCCGCGTAGTAGAGCGCGTCGGTGACCTGGCCGGCGTCGTAGCCCAGGTCGGTCTTCAGATAGGTGGGCAGCAGCGCCTGGATGGGCCAGGAGTACAGGAACGCGAAGAAGATCGTGACGATCATCGACACGTACAGCAGCCAGCCGCGGCGGCCGCCCAGCTGCACGGCGAAGGCGATCAGGCAGACTCCGGCGAGTACCGACAGCACCGGTACGAGACCGTCGCCCAGCGGGGTGAAGACCGCGAAGAGCGAGACGGTGGCCGCCACCGCGAGCACCACGTTGACGGTGGCCCTGGCGCGGGTGGCGAACAGCGGGCGGAAGGGGTTGGGCCGCTGCTCCCGCTCGGCGACCGAGGTCTTCCAGTCGGCGGCCTCGGGCAGCGTGCGGCGCATCCACAGCGCGACCAGGACGGGGATCAGGCCCAGATAGAACATCCAGCGCCAGCCGAGCGCCGGCACGACCCACTTGTAGACCTGGGCGGCCAGCACGGTGCCCACGGAGTAGCCGGAGATCAGGAAGCCGCTGGCCCGGTTGCGCATGCGCACGGGCCAGCTCTCCATGACGTAGGTGGCGCTGGAGGAGTACTCGCCGGCCATGCCCATGCCGATGGCGAGCCGGGCGACGAACAGGCTGGTGTAGTCCCAGGCGAATCCGCAGGCGAAGGTGCCCAGGGAGTACAGCAGGATGCTGACCACCATCGAGAGCTTGCGCCCGAAGCGGTCGCCGAGGGCTCCGAGCAGCGCGCCGCCGAGCCACCGCGTGATGAACGCGGCGGAGACCAGGCTCGCCGCCTGAACGGTGTCGAGGTGGAAGTCGGCGCTGATCTCGGTGAGGACCAGGGTGATCAGCACGAAGTCGAAGCCGTCGAGGACGTAGCCGATCCAGGCGGCGAAGAACGACTTCCAGTGGCTGCGGCCCACCTGGCGGTACCAGGGCGGCTTGGACGGCTCGGTGTGGTGCACGGTTGCTCCAGGATGCCGGACGGACTCGTCGCCGAGCACCGTCGGAGGGTAAAGGCGCCTCTATCGGCGTGTGAGGTGTGTCGCGAAGCGGTGGGTGAGGGCGGTCGGGGCGGTGATGGCGGTGCCGACGACCACGCTGTGGGCGCCCCGGGCGAGCGCGGCGGCCGCCTCCTCGGGGGTGCCGATGCGTCCCTCGGCGACGACCGGGGTGCCGGTCGCGCGGGCGAGGGCGGCGACCAGCTCCAGGTCGGGGCCGGACTGGCGCGGGGAGCCGGGGGCGTATCCCGACAGGGTGGTGGAGACGAAGTCGGCGCCCTGCCGGGCGGCGAGCAGGCCTTCGTCCAGCGTGGCGACGTCCGCCATGACCAGGGCGCCCGCGGAGTGCACGGCGGTCACGAGGTCGGCGAAGGAACTGCCGTCCGGGCGCGGGCGTGCCGTGGCGTCCGCGGCGACCACGTGGGCCCCGGCCTCGGCGACGGCGAGGGCGTGGCGCACGGTCGGGGTGATGTAGACGCCGGTGTCGCCGTCCTTCCACAGCCCGATCACGGGCAGGGCGACGGCGGCGGTGACGGCGGCCACCACCTCGGGGTCGTTGACGCGGACGGCCGCGGCGCCGCCGGCCTCGGCGGAGCGCGCCAGCCGGACCAGGGTCGCGGTGTCGCGCATCGGGTCGCCCTCGGGGGCCTGGCAGGAGACGATCAGCCGGCCGGCGACGGCGTCGGCTGTCGGCGAAGGGGTCGTGGTCATCGTGGTCCTCCTGGACGGTGCAGAGGCTCGGTGCGGGTGAGCAGGGCCGCCCCCAGGACGGCCGCGTCGGATCCCAGGCGCGGCGGCACCGGGCGCAGCCGGCGCAGCGGGGCCATCAGCTCGGCGCGGAAGGCATCGGTCAGCGCGGACCAGTACAGGTCGCCGATCCGCGGTACGCCGCCGCCGATCACGACGCGGTGCGGGCCGAGCGCGTTGGCCAGACCGCCGGCGGCACTTCCGGTGGCCCGCGCCCCGGTGGTGATCGCCTGCCGTGCGGTGGCGTCGCCCGCAGCGGCGCGTTCCGCCACGATCTGGAGGCGGTCGGCCGTCCGGCCGCTCAGCCGCTCGTACAGGGCGGTGATCGCGGGTCCCGAGGCGATCGCCTCGAGGTGGCCGCTGCCGCCGCAGGTGCAGGGCAGGCCGGTGGCCTCGGGGCTCGGCACATGACCGAGGTGGCCCGCGATGCCGGCGCTGCCGTGCAGCATCCGGCCGTCCACCGCGACGGCGCCGCCGACCCCGGTGCCCACGGCGACGTAGACCAGGGAGGCGAACGGGTCGCCGGCCTCGGCGAGTTCGGTGGCGGCCGTGGCGCGTACGTCGTTGTCGCAGGCGACCGGCAGCCCCGTGCGCTCGGACAGGCCGGCGGCCAGCGCGGTGCCGGCCCAGCCGGTGATGGAGTCGGTGGCGCTGGTGACGGTGCCGGTGCGCGGGTCCACGACACCGGCGGCGGCGACGCCGATCGCCCGGGCGCCGTCGTCCACCGCGCGGGCCGCCTCGGCGAGCGCGTCGAGCACGGCCGGCGCACCCGCCCGCGCCGGGGTCGGGCGGGTGTGACGGCGCAGGACCGTGCCGTCCGGGCCGACCAGGGCGGCCGCGATCTTGGTGCCGCCGAGGTCGAGTCCGATGACGGGAGCGGTGCCAGGGGCCGGGGTCCGTGTCATCGGACCGGGGTGAGCCCGGCGGCGCGCAGCCGCGCGTCGACCTCGGCGACGGGTGCGGCGCCCAGCTGGATCTGCGGGAAGGCGGTGTCACCGCAGTCGATGACGCCCAGCAGGCGCAGCGCCGCCTTGAACGCGCCCAGGGCGGAGGAGCTGCGGCCCATCTCGGCCTCGGGCCCCGCGTCGACCATGGCGAACAGGCCGGCGAGCCGCTCCTGCTCCTTGACGGCCTGCGCCCAGTCGCCGGCCCGGGCGGCCTCGTAGAGCCGGACGTAGCCGGCGGGGTCGACGTTGCCCAGGCCGGGGACGACGCCGTCCGCGCCGGCCAGGAGGGCCGCGTCGACGGTCAGTTCGGAACCGGTGAGGACGGAGAAGGCGGGCGCGGGTCCCCCGGCGCGGCCCTGGCGTCCGCCGAGGGCGACGAGCAGACGGCGCAGGGAGCCCTCGTCGCCGCTGCTGTCCTTGAGGCCGGCCAGGGTGCCGTCGGCGGCCAGTTCGAGGATCAGGGCGGTCGACAGCTTGCTGTGCACGGAGACCGGCAGGTCGTAGGCGAACAGCGGCAGGTCCACCGTCTGGCGGATGCGGCGGAAGTGGGCGGCGATCTCCCGGGGGTGGGTGCGGGTGTAGAAGGGCGCGGTGACGACCAGGGCGTCCGCGCCGAGCTGGGCCGCTTCGCGGGCGTGGTCGAGGACGCGGGGGGTGGTGGTGTCGATGACGCCCGCGAGGACCGGTACCCGTCCGTCGACCGCGTTGACCACCGTCTCCAGGGCGGTGCCGCGCTGCTCGTCGGTGAGGTAGGCGACCTCGCTGGTCGAGCCGAGGGCGAAGAGCCCGTGGACGCCGCCGTCGAGCAGGTGCTCGACCAGCCGGGCCAGGGAGGCCGTGTCGACCTCGCCGTGGGCGTCGAGCGGCGTGCACACGGGCGGGACGACCCCGCGCAGGGGTGCGGTCAGAGGCATGGGGGCTACTCCATGGGCTGAGACGGAACGTGGGCTGGAGGACGGAACCGCTGTTCGCGGGCGACCACTCCAGGAAAGCGGACATCAGATGTCTGACGTCTGAACAATAAGACGCAGCCGCCCGGGTCGGTCAAGAGGGGGATGGCTCACACTCTCGACCGACCCGGGCGGCAAGTCCCGGCGAGGGGAACGGCGTACGGGGCCCGCCACGCGAGGCGGGCCGCTCCGGTGACCGGTCAGGCGGGGCGCTCGACCCCACCCCGGCCCGCCTGCGCCTGCGCTTCCGCCAGCCGCCTGCGCACCGGCGCGTAGTGGCCGGAGAGCGCCTGCACGAAGCCCTCGACATCCCCCTGCCTGGCCGCCCGCACGATGGCGCGGTGGTCGGCGATGGTGCCCGCCTCGGCCTCCTCGGAGATGCCCTCCAACTCGGGCGCGACGATGGCGTAGACGTCCCAGAAGGCCAGCGAGAGCTGGCTGACCAGCTCGTTCTGGAGCGGCTCCATCAGCCGCTCGTGGAAGGCCCGGTCGCAGGCGGCGAAGCCGCGGTCGTCATGGGCGCCGCGGCGGTCCATCTCGTCGACAAGGGTGTCGAGGGCGTCGAGATCCTCGGGCCCGAGGGTCGCCATGATGCGCGCGGCCATACCGCGTTCGATCAGCTCCCGCACCTCGACCAGCTCGGACAGGATCCGGAAGTCGTCCTTGGGGCTGAGCAGGCCGCGGAAGGCCAGGCCCTCCACCAGCGCGGACAGGCTCAGCCGGCCGACGTAGGTGCCGTGACCGCGCCGCACCTCGACGATGTCCAGCACCGCCAGGGTCTTCACGGCCTCACGGATGCTGGAGCGGCTGGCGCCGAGGGCGGTGCACAGCTCCGCCTCCGACGGCAGCGGGTCACCCGGCTTGAGGTGATTGTCGAGGATGTAGCTCTTGATCGCCTCCGAGACCTCCTGACGCAGTGACGGCCTGGCCGCCGCCCGGACCTCTTGCGGACGCGACGAATTCACCTCTTGACCCCTTCTGCTCAATGAAGCTACCTTCACAGCCTATCAAGGTCGGACATCAGACGTCTGATGACGAGACCTCAATCCCTCTTCTGTTTCCTCGCTTTGTGCCGCCCCAGGAGGACCTCACGTGTCGTACAAGACGCCCGTCGGCATGGATCGTCGCAGATTTCTGCGCTACGCGAGCGCCCTCGGGGCCGCCTCGGCCCTGACCGCCTCGCTCTCCGCGTGCGGCGGCCCGGCCTCCACCGGCTCGGACACCGGCGCGAGCGGCGGCGGTGGGTCGGACACCATCGAGACGGGCATCTCCTACCCGCTCTCGACCGGCTTCGACCCGATGATCGCCTCGGGTGCCACCCCGGTCGCGGCCAACCTGCACGTCTTCGAGGGCCTGGTCGACCTGGACCCGGTCACGTTCGAGGCCCGGCCCGGCCTGGCCACCGCCCTGCCCGTCAAGGTGAACGCCACCACCTACCGCGCCACCCTGCGCGAGGGCGCCACCTTCCACGACGGCTCGGACGTCACCGCCGAGGACGTCGTCTTCAGCTTCGAGCGGATCCTCGACGAGAAGAACGCCTCCCTGATGGCGCAGTTCCTGCCCTTCCTCGACTCCGCCAAGGCCGTCGACGCGAGGACCGTCGAGTTCAAGCTGAAGTACCCCTTCGCCCTGTTCCCCAGCCGCGTCTCGGTCGCCAAGATCGTCCCGAAGAAGCTGGTGGAGGCGGACCAGAAGGGCTTCGACGCCCTGCCCGTGGGCTCGGGCCCCTACCGGATGGTCTCGGCGACCCGCGAGGACAAGATCCTCTTCGAGGCGTACGACAAGTACAACGGCAGCCACCCGGCCAAGGCGAAGAAGATGGTCTGGCGCCTGGTCTCCGACCCCGCCGCCCGGGTCAGCGCCATGGAGTCGGGCCGCGTGCAGGCCATCGAGGACGTGCCCTACCTGGACGTGGACCGCCTCGCCGGGAAGGTGAAGGTCGAGTCGGTGCAGTCCTTCGGCCTGCTCTTCCTGATGTTCAACTGCAGGAAGAAGCCCTTCGACGACCAGCGGGTGCGCCAGGCGCTCCACTACGCGCTGGACACCGACAAGCTCATCACCACGGCCATGGCCGGCAACGGCTCGGCCGCCCGCAGCTACCTCCAGCCCACCCACCCCGACTTCCACCAGGCCGCCACGGTCTACGGGCACGACCCGGCCAGGGCCAAGAAGCTGCTCGCCGCAGCCGGCGTCAAGAACCTCACGGTCACCCTGCTGACCACCGACACCGGCTGGGTCAAGGACGTGGCCCCGCTGGTCAAGGAGAGCTGGGACGCCATCGGGATGAAGACCACGCTGAGCATCGGCCAGTCCTCCGCCCAGTACGCCAAGGTGGACGCCGGCTCCTACACGGTCCTGCTCGCCCCCGGCGACCCGTCCGTCTTCGGCGACGACGTCGACCTGCTGATGCGCTGGTACTACTCCGGGCTGTGGCCCGAGAGCCGCTACGGCTGGGGCGGGACCGCCGCGTACAAGAAGGTCAACTCCCTGCTGGACAAGGCCTCCCAGGCCACCGACGAGGCCACCCGCAAGGACCTGTGGGGCCAGGCCATCGATCTGGTCGCGGAGCAGGCCGCCCTCTACCCCGTCCTGCACCGCAAGCTGCCCACGGCCTGGAACGACAAGGCGCTCAAGGGCTTCAAGCCCCTGCCGACCACGGGCCTGTCCCTCCTGGACGTCAGCCGCGCCTGACCCGCGTCTGACCCCGGAGCCGCGGCGGCCGCCCGGTGCCCGCCGGGCGACTGCCGCACCCGGTGCCCGCCGGACGGCCGCCGCACCCCGGTGCCCGCCCCTTCTCTAGGAACCCACGATGGTCACATTCCTCCGGCTCGCGCTGCGCCGTCTGGCGATCATGCCGGTGATGATCCTCGGCATCACGCTGCTCGTCTTCGTGGTGCTTCAGTTCTCGCCCGTCGACCCGGCCTACAACGCCCTGGGCGACGGCGCCTCGGCCGCGGCCCGCGCCGCCTTCGCCGAGGCCAACGGCCTCAACGACCCGCTGCCGGTGCGCTACGTCCACTTCCTCGGGCAGCTGCTGAGCGGAGACCTCGGCTCCACCGTGCCGCCCAGCCAGCCGGTGCTCGACCGGATCGCCGTCGCGCTGCCGCTCACCATCCAGCTCACCGCGCTGGGCCTGGTGATCGCGATCGTCCTCGCGCTCGTGCTCGGCGTGACCGGCGCGGTCTTCCGGGACCGCTGGCCCGACCAGCTCACCCGCGTCCTGTCGATCGCGGGCGTCGCGGTCCCGTCGTTCTGGCTCGGGGTGCTGCTCATCCAGCAGTTCGCCCTGAACCACCCGGTGTTCCCGACCGGCGGCTACGTCAACCCGGCCGACTCCTTCAGCGGCTGGCTCAGGTCCATGACCCTGCCGGCCTTCGCCCTCGCCGTCCCCGTGGCGGCCTCGCTGGCCCGTCTGGTGCGGACCTCCATGGTGGCGGAGCTGGACCGCGACTACGTACGGACCGCCACCGGCAACGGGCTGCCCCGCCACGTCGTCGTCCGGGGCGTGCTGCGCAACGCGCTCATCACCCCGCTGACCGTGCTCGGCGTGCGGGTGGGCTACCTGCTCAGCGGCGCGGTCGTGATCGAGACCATCTTCGACCTGCCCGGCATGGGCAAGCTGATCCTCGAGGGGGTCACCGGCGGCGACGTCGCCCTCGTCCAGGGCACCGTGCTCACCATCGCCGTCGCCTTCCTGGTCGTCAACGTCGTCGTCGACCTGCTGTACCTGCTGGTCAACCCGCGTATCAGGACGGTGTGACATGTTCCCCAGAAGCGGTCTCGTCAGGAGACTGTCCCGCCCCGGCATCCGGTTCCGGGCACTTCCGCCGTCCTCGCGCCTCGCCCTGGGCGTGCTGGGGGTGGTGATCCTCGCCGCCGTGTTCGCCCCGCTGATCGCCGCGGATCCGCTCGCCACCGGCGTCCCCGTCCAGGCGCCCAGCGGTGCCCACTGGTTCGGCACCGACCGGGTCGGCCGGGACATCTTCGCCCGTGTCGTCTACGGCGCCCGGTACTCCCTGGTCATCGGCCTGGGCTCGACCGCCGCCGCCCTCGTGCTGGGCGCGGTCCTCGGTTCGCTCGCCGCCACCTCGCGCAAACTGGGCGACGAGTCCGTGATGCGCACGCTCGACATCGTCATGGCCTTCCCGCCGATCGCGCTGGCGGCCGTGCTGGTCACCGTGTTCGGCACCAGCCTGCCCGTGCTCATCCTGTGCATCGCGTTCGTCTACATGCCGTCGCTCGCCCGTGTGGTACGGGCCAACGTCATGGCGCAATACGGCGAGGACTATGTGGCCGCCGAGAAGGTGATCGGCGCCCGCCGCGCGTACATCGTCGTCCGCCACGTGGCCGTCAACTGCGCCGCTCCCGTCATGGTGTTCGCCACCGTGCTGGTCGCCGACGCCATCATCTTCGAGGCCAGCCTGTCCTTCATCGGGGCCGGTGTGCAGGACCCCGACCCCAGCTGGGGCAACGTCCTGTCCTACGGCCGGCAGATCCTGCTGTCGGGCGGCTGGTGGGCCACCCTGCTGCCCGGCCTCGTACTGCTGGCGACCGTGCTCGCCCTGAACATCCTGTCCGAGGGACTCACCGACGCGGCGGCGTCACCGTCCGACGCGCGCGCGGACGACGGGGAGGCGCGGACGTCGGCGCCCGGCGCTTCCGGTGAGTCCGGCGCGGCCGATGCGTCCGACACGTCGGGCGACGGTGCCCGGCCGGGCGTCGCCTCGGCCGGACCGGGCGCCGCGGCTGACCCCGGCGCCGCCGACGTCGACGCCGCGCTCGCGCGGCTGTCGGCGCGCGTGCTGAGCGGCCCGTCCTCCGTCGCACCGGTCGCCGGCGACGCGGCCGAACTGCTGGCCGTGAAGGACCTGACCATCCGCTTCCCGGACCGCTACGGCGACACCCGGGTCGTGGACGGCATCTCCTTCTCGGTCCGCGAGGGCGAAACGCTCGGCCTGGTCGGCGAGTCGGGCTGCGGCAAGAGCATCACCAGCCTGGCCGTCATGGGGCTGCTGGCCCGCAACGCCGAGGTCGGCGGACGCATCGAGTACCGCGGCCGTAACCTCCTGGAGCTCGGCCCCCGGCAGCGCCGGGCCCTCAACGGCCCGGAGATCGCCATGGTCTACCAGGACGCGCTCTCCTCGCTGAACCCCTCGGTGCTGGTCGGCCGGCAGCTGAGGCAGCTCACCAGCCGCGGCGGTACGCAGACCCCCGCCGAACTCCTCGAACTGGTCGGCCTCGATCCGCGGCGGACCCTGCGCAGCTACCCGCACGAACTCTCCGGCGGCCAGCGCCAGCGCGTACTGATCGCCATGGCGCTGTCCCGCAGCCCCCGCCTGCTGATCGCGGACGAACCGACCACCGCGCTCGACGTCACCGTCCAGGCCCAGGTGGTGGAACTGCTGGAACGGCTGCGCGACGAGCTCGGCTTCGCGATGATCCTCGTCTCGCACGACCTGGCGCTCGTCGGCGACCTGTCGCACCGGATCGCGGTGATGTACGCCGGCCAGGTCGCGGAGGTCGCCGGAACCCGGTCGCTGCTGTCCGCGCCCGCCCACCCCTACACCCGCGGGCTGCTCGGCTCGGTGGTGTCCCTGGAGTCGGGCGCCGAACGGCTGCACCAGATCCCCGGCATCGTCCCGGCGCCCCGCCGTTTCGGGGACGGCTGCCGGTTCGCCTCGCGCTGCGCCGCGGCGACCGACCTGTGCCGCACCACCCCGCCCGCCCCCGGCGGCGGGCCCGACCACAGCACCGCGTGCCACCACCCCGTGCCGGCCGCCCTGCTTCAGGAGAGCAACCGATGATCCGGCTCGACCACGTACACGTACGCCACAAGGCCCGCGGCGGCGGCCTGTTCGGCCGGAGCCACGTGCACGCCCTGACCGACGCCTCGCTGGAGGTCGGGCGCGGGGAGATCGTCGGCCTGGTCGGCGAGTCCGGCTGCGGCAAGTCGACCCTGGCCCGGGTGCTCACCGGTCTTCAGCGGCCCACCGAGGGCACGGTCGCCTTCCACGGCGAGGACCTGTGGGCGATGCCCGGCGCCCGGCGGCGCGGCGAGTTCGGCGCCTCCGTCGGCGTGGTCTTCCAGGACCCGTCGACCGCCCTCAACCCGCGGCTGCCGGTGGGCCGGATCCTGCGCGACCCGCTGGACGTGCACCGGCGGGGCGACGTGAAGGAGCGCGACGCGCGGGTCGAGGAACTCCTTGACCTGGTCGGTCTGCCCGCGCACACCCTGCGGGCCCTGCCCGGCCAGCTCTCGGGCGGGCAGCGCCAGCGCGTCGCCATCGCCCGCGCGCTCGCCCTGGAACCGGAGTTGATCGTCGCCGACGAGCCGACCAGCGCGCTCGACGTGTCGGTACGCGCACAGGTCCTGAACCTGCTGGTGGACCTGCGGGACCGGTTGAACCTCGGCATGGTGTTCATCTCGCACGACATCCAGACCGTGCGGCACCTCGCCGACCGGCTCGCCGTGCTCTACCTCGGCCGGATCGTGGAGGAGGGCCCGGCGCGGCGGGTCGCCGCCTCGCCCGCACACCCGTACACCCGGGCCCTGCTGTCGGCCACCCCGAGCCTGATGGAGCGCAGCGAGCGCATCGTGCTGCACGGCCCGGTGCCGTCGGCGGTCAACCCGCCGCCGGGCTGCCCCTTCAGCACCCGTTGCTGGAAGGCCGACGACGCCTGTCTGACCGCCTTTCCCGCGGCCCGGTCCGACTCGGACGAGTCCCACCGGTGGCACTGCGTCCACCCGCAGACCGAGGACGACCGGTCGTAAGGAGCGCCGTGCGCACGGGCCCTGGCACCAGGACTCGCTCCCGCTCGGTCTCCACGAACGGTGGTAACGTCCGTGCCCGGCCGCCCGGAAGGGCGGATCCCTGCACCCGTCGCCGGCCGGCGACCGACCGAGGCACCGGTGAACATGACCGACGAGAGGGCCGGCGGCGCGGCGGCTCCGGTGGACGTCCTGACGGACGACGAGTCGGACGGCCGGCCGGGGCCGCGGGACTGGCTGTGGCTCCCGCGGCTCGGCCTGACGCTGACGGTGGGTGCCTTCAGCGCACTGGTCATCGGCGTTGCCGGGCTGGTGCTGGTCCCCCCGTTCCTCGAGTGGTTCGAGCAGCCCGCACTCCAGGCCTGGCGGACGGTCCTGGCGGCGGTGGTGGTCCAGGGGGTCCCGTTCCTGCTGCTGGGCACGGTGGTGTCAGCGGCGATCACCGCCTTCGTCTCACCCCGGCTCCTCGCCCGGGTGCTCCCGCGCAACCCGGTACTGGCGGTACCGGTGGCCGGCGCGGCCGGGGTGGCCCTGCCCGGCTGCGAGTGCGCCTCCGTACCCGTCGCGGGCAGTCTGATCCGGCGTGGTGTGCCCCCGGCGGCGGCGCTGGCCTTCCTGCTCTCCGCACCGGCCGTGAATCCGGTCGTCCTGGTCGCGACCTCGATCGCCTTCCCCGGCAGCCCCGAGATGGTGTTCGCCCGGCTCGGCGCCTCCCTCGCCACCTCGGTCGCGATGGGCTGGCTCTGGCTGCGGGCCGGACGTGAGGAGTGGCTGCTCCGCGTGCGCCGGCCTTCCGAGGCGGACGCCCAGGGCGCTCCTCTCGCGGCGTTCCTGCACGGCCTGCGGCACGACTTCCTTCAGGCCGGGGGCTTCCTGGTCCTCGGGGCGGCAGCGGCAGCGACCTTCAACGTCGCCGTGCCCCCCGCGGTGCTGGAGACGTTCAGCGGCTCCGCCTGGCTGTCGGTGCTGGTACTCGCCGGGCTGGCGGTGATCCTCTCGATCTGCTCGGAGGCGGACGCGTTCGTGGCCGCCTCGCTCACCGGCTTCTCCCCCACGGCGCGCCTGGCCTTCATGGTGGTCGGCCCGATGGTCGACCTCAAGCTCATCTCGCTTCAGGCCGGGGCCTTCGGGCGCGCCTTCGCCGCCCGCTTCTCCAGCGCCACCTTCGTCGTGGCGGTCCTGTGCAGCGCTCTGGTCGGAGGCGCACTCCTGTGAGACGACAACTGCCCAACGCGCTGCTGGCCCTTCTGGGTGCGGCGCTGCTGCGCATCAGCCTCTTCAGCGACCTCTCGCTGCGGTACGTCAAGGAGGGGCTGCGCCCGCTGCTGATCGTCTCGGGGGCGCTGCTGGTGCTGCTGGGCCTGGCCTGCGCCGTACAGGAGCTGCGGACACGTTCGCACGACCACGGCGACGACGCCGAGGACGACGCCGGGCAAGACGGCCACCACGGTCACCGTCACCCGGTCGGCGGTCCCCGGACCGCCTGGCTCCTGGCCCTGCCCGCGGTGATGCTGCTCCTGTTCGCCCCGCCCGCGCTCGGCGCGTACACCGCCGCCCGGGACGGCTCGGGCGCTGTCGCCCTGCGGTCCCACACCACCTTCGCCGCACTGCCCGCCGACGGGGTACCGGCGCTCTCGCTGAGCGACTTCACGGCCCGGGCGGCGTGGGACGAGGCGGAGTCGCTCAAGGGGCGGACGGTACGGCTCGAGGGCTTTGCCGTCCCCGGCCGGGACGGCACCTGGCAGCTCGCCCGACTCATCGTCAGCTGCTGCGCGGCAGACGCCCGCGTGGTCAAGGTCGAGGTGCGTGGGGTCGCCGCCCCGTCCGCCGACAGCTGGGTCACCGTGACGGGCGTGTGGCACCCGGGCCCCGGCGTCCCGGCCCTGGACGCCACGGAACTCACGCCCATGGCCCGCCCGGAGAACCCCTACCGGGACACCGCGCCTTCCTGAGCCGCCCCTTCGTCCTACGGCCCGGCGGGTGTCCCGCCCGGCCGGGGCGCGCCTGGCGGGACACCCGCCGGCCCGCCGCCCTCGCGGGCTGCGGTTTCACCCGCTCAATCGGTCAGAGTGCCCTGGTGGAAATACATCCGCCAGCCCGTCTCCGTCAGACGCCACACAGAGCTCCGCCATACCCGACGGCCCTGGTTGTCGGAGAAGTACGTCAGATGGACGACACCCGGGGCAAGAACGACTCCGGACATCTCGCTGACCTCGACCGGAGACTCCGGGGACACCGAGCCGCCGCTCGTCACCGTGAGGACCGTCTCGGCGTCCCACCGGCGTCCAGAAGCCCCGATCTCGGTGAACTCCGGATCCAGCAGCTCCAGGACACGGGCCGGCGAAGCGCGCACCTCGGCATCGAGAAGCAGCATCTCCCCGTCGATGGCCGCCTGCACGGCCCGCTCGCTCTCATCCGTCATACGGGAATACTAAGGACGCCGCTCGCCACGGCCCAGCGAATTGTTCTCAGGGGACGCGTGCCACACCCGCGTAGATGCCGCTGTCCTCCGGGGCGGGCGGCTCCTGGTCGGCGCCGTACCAGTCGGTGGCGGTGACCAGGCCGGGCGGCACCCACTCCAGTCCGTCGAAGAAGCGGGCCACCTCCTCGCGGGTGCGGAAGGCGAGGCGGATGCCGCCCTTGGCGTACTGGGCGATCACCTGCTCCGCCAGCTCCGGGAAGAGGTCGATCGCGGCGTGCGAGAGGACCAGGTGGCTGCCGGACGGGAGCACGTCGACCAGGCCCCGGACGATGCCGTGGGCGTTCTGGTCGTCCGCGATGAAGTGCATCAGGGCGATCAGCGACAGGGCGATCGGCCGGTCGAAGTCCAGCACTTGCCGGGCGTGCCGCACTATCTCGTCCGGCTCACGCACGTCGGCCTGGATGTAGTCCGTGGCACCCTCGGGGCAACTGACCAGCAGGGCCTCCGCGTGCCGCAGGACGATCGGGTCGTTGTCGGCGTAGACGATCCGGGCGGTGGGCACCGTCCGCTGCACGATCTGGTGGAGGTTCGGCTCGGTCGGGATGCCGGTGCCGATGTCGAGGAACTGGTCGACACCTTGGGCGGCGAGGTAGGCCGCCGCCCGGTGCATGAACGCGCGGTTCTGCCGCGCCGCGTCCCGCGCTTCGGGCGGCAGTCTCTCGCCGACCGCCTCGTCGACCGGGTAGTTGTCCTTGCCGCCCAGCAACCAGTCGTAGACCCGCGCGGGGTGGGGCCGACTGGTGTTGATGTGGGTGAGCTGGGAATGGTCCGTCGTCATGGCAGACTCCGTCATCCGGAAAGTGAATCGCCGCCGCCTGTCGATCATCGTACTCGGTCGCGCTCCGGTCCATGGGTCGGACAGGGCAGCGGCGATGTGCCTTCGGAGGCGGGAACTCCCCTGCCGCCAACGGACCTTCGGGATTCTCCGCTGTCCGTGTGAGGACTAGTGGCCGGTTCCGCCGAGGTAGGCCGCCCATGGGTAGTAGACGTAGTCGAAGGCTGCCGGCGCCCCGGTGATCCGGCTTCCGAGCCACACGTCGTTCGTCAGCTCGATGCCGGAGAACATCGGATCCGTCTCGTCGTGCAGTTTCCGCTCCATCTGCAGGACCAGTCGGGAGCGGGCGCCTTCGTCCTTCGTGCTGATCGCCTTGGCGTAGAGCCCGTCGATGCCGCTGTAGCCGGACTGGTTGAAGGTGCCGCCGGTCACCGCGGTGAGGCCCAGCCAGTCGAGCGGGTTCGGGATGTTCGGCCAGAACTGCGTGTACAGCAGGTCGGTGCTGCCACGCGTCGCCGGGTCGTACAAGTAGTTCGAGTAGCCGGTCGCGGGTACGACGTTGAGCTTGAAGTTCAAGCCGATCTTGTCGGCCGCGTCCTTGACCCCGATGCCCAACTGCTGCGTCTCCGCCTGCTGCGGCACCACGAGGCTGATCTGCTGGGACTTCACGTCGGCCGGGACACCGGCGAGCAGCTTCTTCGCCTCGTCGATCTTCGCCGTGCCGTCCGTCTTCACCGAGTCGGCGTACGAGGTCAGGTCGTCCTTCGCGAAGCCGTACACGGCCGGCACGGTCTGCAGCGCGACGGGGCTCCCCTCACCGGCGTACACCTGGCTGCCGATGCCCTTCCAGTCGATGGCCATCTGGAGCGCCCTGCGCACGTCGGCGTTGCCCATCGCGCCCTTATGGTTCGCGACCACGAGCGTGACGGCCAGGGGCGCGGCACCCGAGTACAGCTTGCCCGCCGACGATGCCTTCAGCTGTGCCAGCCCGGCCGTCGGCGGACCGTACGTTCCGTCGATCTGGCCCGAGAGGAGGCCGGAGGTGATCGCGGAGTCGTCGGTCAGGAAGGTGAAGTCGATGTTCTTCACCTTCAGCGGCAGCGACTTGTTCCAGTAGCCGTCGTAGCGGCTCACGCTGATCGACTGGCCCTGCGTCCACTTGCCGAACTTGTAGGGGCCGGTGCACATGACCCCGACGCCCGGCGTACCGGCCTTCTTGCCGTGCTGCTCGTAGAACTTCTTCTCGACGACGACACCGGCGAAGCTCGCCAACTCGTCGTTGAAGAGGTAGTCGGGCTTCTTGAGCCTGACGGTCACTTCGTCGGCGCCCGTCTTCGCGATCGAGGCGACGTTCGCGTACAGGTAGCCGTAGAAGCTCGATTTGTCCGTCATGTTGTGCCGCATGCTCCACACGACGTCGTCGGCGGTCATCGGCGAGCCGTCCCAGAAGGTGACGCCGCTGCGCAGCTTGTAGACCCAGGTCGTCGGGTCGGGGTTGGAGTACGACGTCGCCAGGTTGGGCTTGATCCGGAAGTCGGGCGTCTGGGCGAGCAGTGTCTCGCACATGTTCGAGTTGATCATGTTCGGCGTGTAGTCGGCCGACTGGAAGGGGTCGACAGTCTGAGGCTCGCCCTGGAAGACGTTCCAGGTGATCGTGTCGACCGAGCCCGAGCCTTTCGGCGTGAAGGTGGTCAGCGCGTCGGAGGACCCGGTCGCACCGGTGCCGGAGGCGCCGCCGGAACAACCGGCCAGCACCAGGGTGGCTGCGGCGGCGACGGCGGCGAGTGCCGTCGCCCGTCTGCGGGGGCGGGGGCGGGGTGAGTACATGGTGGAACTCCGGTTCAGTGTCGGGCGGTGATGGCTGCGGGGTCCCACCCGCCGTGGGGGACGCTGTCGCGCAACAGGCGGGTGTAGGGGTCCTGGGGGTTGTCGAGCACCTCGGCGGTGGGCCCCTGCTCGACGACGGCGCCGTGGCGCATGACGATCGTGTCGTCGGTCACCTGGCGGATGACGGCGAGATCGTGGCTGATGAACAGGTAGCTCACGCCGCGTTCTTGCCGGATGTCCGAGAGCAGATTGAGGATCTGCGCCTGGATCGAGACGTCCAGGGCGGATACGGCCTCGTCGAGGATGAGGACGTCCGGTTCTGCGGCGAGCGCGCGAGCGATGGCGACGCGTTGGCGCTGTCCTCCGGAGAGCGACCTCGGCAGTGCCGCCAGCTGCCGCTCGTCGAGTCCGACGAGCTCGGCGAGTTCGCTCACGCGCTTCCTGGTCTCGTCGCGGCCGAGCCGGAAGTGGACGCCGACGACTTCCGCGAGGCAGTCGCCGATGCGTTGACGGCGGTCGAGCGAGGTGTAGGGGTCCTGGAAGACGATCTGGATGTCCCGGCCCCGCTCACGTCGGCTTCGTGCGGAACGCGCCGGCTGGGTGCGGTCCTCGCCCCGGAACGTGATGCGACCACCGGAGGGACGCTCCAGGCCGATGATCATCCGCGCCGTGGTCGTCTTGCCGGAGCCGGATTCGCCGACGATGCCGAGGGCTCCGCCCGGGGCCAGGGCGAAGCTCACGTCGGCGACCGCGGTCGCCTCGGTATGCCCGCGGCCGAACGTCTTGGTCAGGTGCTCGACCACGAGCAGCGGTTCGGTCATCGCTGGATCTCCTCGTTCGAAGGGGAGTCGACGTGCTGCTGCCGCACCATCCGGCCGCGCAGGCCGGGCATCCGGACGCACCGGGTCTGCGAGGGGCCGATCTGCAGCAGGGGCGGCACTCCCGCCCCGCACCGCTCCTCGGCGAAGCGGCAGCGCGGCGCGAAGGCGCAGCCGTCCGGCGCCTCGTAGGCGGTGGTCGGATGGCCGGTGATCGCGGGCAGTCGGTCCACGCGCCGGTCGATCTCGGGTCGTGCCTGCACCAGGGCGGCGGTGTAGGGGTGGAGCGGGTCCTGGTGCAACCGCGCCGACGCCTGGCGCTCCATGACCTGGCCGGCGTACAGCACGATCGTCTCGTCGCACACGGCACCGGCGAGTTCCAGGTCGTGGGTGATGAAGAGCATCGCCATGCCGTACTCGCGCTGCATGCGCCCGAGAGTCGCCATCACCTCCGCCTGGGTGGTGACGTCGAGCGCGGTCGTCGGCTCGTCGGCGAGGATGAGCCGGGGTCGAGCGGCCACCGCGGCAGCGATCATCACGCGTTGCAGCAGGCCGCCGGAGAGTTCGTGGGGGTACTGCCGCAGCCGGCGCTCCGGATCCCCGATCCCGACCTCGGCGAGCAACTCCTGTGCGCGCTTGCGCGCGGCGGGCTTCGGCATCCGGTCGTTGGTGCGCATCGCCTCGGTGAGGAAGTCGCCGATCGTGCGGACGGGGTTGGTGTGGGCCCGTGCGTCCTGGAAGATCATCGCGACGTCCTTCGCCCGGTAGGACCGCAGGGCGTCGGTGCGAAGGTCGAACACCTCGGCGCCGTCGAAGCGGACACCGCCCCGGACGTCGGCGCCGTCGGGAAGCAGGCGTGCGATGGTGCGCACGGTCATCGACTTGCCCGAACCGGACTCGCCGACCAGACCGAGGGTGCTTCCGCTGTCGAGCGAGAACGAGACGTCGCGCAGCACGGTGCGCGACTCGCCCGCGACGGGCAACCGAACCGTCAGACCGTCGACTTCGAGAAGTGCGTTCACGAGCGTGCCTCCCAGCGTTCCGTGAGTCGGTCGCCGAGCAGGTTCACGGCACCGACGGTGACGACGATGAGCGTGCTGGCGAACAGGGCCTCCTGCGGGTGCTGTTGCAGCACACCGGCCATACCGGTGCCGACCATCGCGCCCCAGTCCGATGTCGGTGGCTGCACCCCGAGACCGATGAACGAGAGACCGGCGAGGTCCATCAGGGCGAACCCGAAGGCGAGGGTGGCGTTGGCCACGATCAGCCCGCCCACGTTGGGCAGGATGTGCCGCAAGGCGATCCGCACCCCGTGCACGCCCTGGACCTGAAGCGCGGCGATGTAGGGCAGTGAGCGCTCTCGCAGCGCCGCGCTCCGCACGATCCGCGCGATGTAGGGGATGTAGGCGATGGACAGCGCCACTACGGCGGCGTTCAGGCCGGACCCGAACAGGGCCGTCGCCAGGATCGCCAGCAGCAGACCGGGGAAGGCGAACACGGCGTCGACGACGCGCACCACCATCTGGTCGAACCAGCCGCCGAACCACACGGCCGCGAGCGCGAGGATCGTCCCGAGGAGGGTCGAGATCGCCACGACGAGGAAGGGTCCGATCAGCGCGGTCCGGGAGCCGTGGATGAGGCGCGAGAGAAGGTCTCGCCCGCTGGCGTCGGTTCCCAGCAGGTGCGCACCGCTCGAACCCTGGTACGCCCCGGAGAGGTCGACGGCGTTCGGGTCGTGCGGGGCGATCAGGGGCGCGAGGACGGCGAAGCAGACGACGAGTCCGAGGACGGCGATCGCCGCCCGACCGGACACGCCGAAGGTCGTCGTACGACGGGTCGTCCGCCGGCCGGCCTTCCGGGTTCCGATGCGTCGCACCGCTGCTGTCGTGCTCATGAGTCCTTCTTCCCGATCGACACACGGGGGTCGAGCAGTGTGTAGGCGATGTCGATGAGGGTGTTCAGCACGATGAAGGCGGCGACGTACATCAGGCAGATCGCCTGGACGACGGGGAAGTCCTTCTGCTGCACCGAATTCACCAGGAACTGACCGAGCCCGCCGAGCTGGAAGACCTGTTCCACGACGACGCTCCCGGCGATCAGGCCCGCGATCGTGAGACCCGCGACGGTGAGCACCGGCATCGCGGCGTTGCGCATCACATGTCTGCGTACGACGGCCCCGCGGGGCAGTCCGCGGCTGATCGCCGTCTGCACGTGGTCGGCCGACAGTTCCTGCCGGATCGCGGTCTGGGCGAGTCGTGCGACGAACGCGACGGACGCGAGCGCGAGCGCTGTCGACGGAAGAACCATGTGGTAGAGCTCGTCGAGGCCCGCACGGCCGGCGCCGAACACCGGGAACCACTCCAGGTCGACGGCGAACACGATGATCAGCACGACCGCTCCGACGAAGGTCGGCACCGCCATGACGGCCGTCGCGGCGGCCATGGCGGACCGTGACAGCCAGCCGGGCTTGAGGCCGGCGAGAGTGCCGACGGCCAGCCCGAGCACCAGGACGATCACCGCGGCCATGACGACGAGCAGCGTGGTGATGGAGGCGCGGCTTCCGACCAGCGACCCCACCGGTTGGTTGTAGATGACCGATGTTCCGAAGTCGCCGTGCACCACGCCGCCCAGCCACCTCAGGTACTGCTGCCAGACCGGGTCGTCGAGGTGGTACTCGGCCTTGATCGAGGCGATTGCCTCGGGGCTCATGGTGCGACCGTGCGTGAGATAGGTGAGCGGGCTTCCCGGCGCGGCGTAGAGCGCTCCGAAGACGACCAGGCTCGCGATGAACAAGGTCACCACCAGCCCCACGACGCGGGTGGCGACGAACCGCAGCATCACCCCGGCGGGCCGCTGCTTCGCCTTCGCCTGCGCTGTTCCCGCCGGTGCCGTCGTGGTCGCGTGGCTCATCGGTTCACCCCTGGCTGCGCGTGATGGACCACGCGGCCACCCACGACCGTCCGCACCACTCGCGTGTCGAGCAGTTCCTCGAGTGGTCGGGTGAAGATGTCCCGGTCGAGAACGATGAAGTCGGCGTACAGCCCCTCGGCGAGACGGCCGTGCAGGTGCTCGGAGCGGCTCGCCCAGGCGGCGTCGCGGGTGGCGTGCACGATCGCGTCGGCCAGCGGGAGGGCGTAGTGCGGGATGTTGGCGGGCAGCGAAGGGTCGAGTGCCGAACGCCGTGTCGCCGCGACGAACATGTTGGGCAGCGGCGCATGCGGCGACGTGGGCGAGTCGGTGCCGAGCGCGAGTGTGGCTCCGGCGCCGGTCATCTCGGGCCAGGGGAAGCCGCGGTCGACCCGCTCGTCGCCGAGCACGCGTCGCCAGTTCTCCTGGATGGCGGGGTCGGCGTGCACGGGCTGCATGCTCGCCGTGATGCCGAGTGCCGCCAGCCGCTCGATGTCCGCGGCGTCGACGACTTCGAGATGTTCGATGCGGTGGCGGCGCTCCTTGGGGCCGTTGAGAGCGGCGGCGTGCTCGACGGCGCCGATCGCGACCCGGATCGCCTCGTCGCCGATGGCGTGCAGGGCGACCTGCAGGCCGGCCGCGTCCGCGGCGGCGACGACCGGCGCGAGTTCGGCAAGGCTCCAGATCGGGTCGGCGTTCGTGCCGTTCGCATAGGGCTTGCCGAGCGCCGCGGTGCACCCGTCGACGGTTCCGTCGACCATGACCTTGATGCCGGTGACACGCAGGAACGGGGTGGACCGGTGCGCGGCGAGTTCGGCGGCCCGTTCGACCTGGGCGAGGTTGCCGCCCTCGTCGCCGGTGGGCTGGACGCGCCAGAACCCGGCGATCCGCGTGGTCAGGGCGCCGGCCGCGTCGGCGCGACGCATCGCCTCGTAGTCGTCCTCGCCCAGCGCCATCTCGGTCGAACCGACGATCCCGGACTCGGCGTACGCCGCGAGGACGACCGCCAGGGCCTCGTCACGGTCGGAGTCAGTGGCGAAGCCGTCGAGTACCGGCCACACGAGGTGGTGCATCGCGGTCTCGTCTACCAGGCCGGTGGCCGCGCCCCGCTCGTCCCGGTGGACCGTTCCGCCGGGGGGTGATGCCGTGGTGTCGTCGATGCCGACTTCGGCGAGGGCGGCCGAGTTCAGCCAGATCGAGTGGAAGTCGTAGGCCTGCGCGTAGACGGGCCGGTCGGCGACGACGGCGTCGAGCATGCCCCGATCAGGCAGGCCGCCGATGATGTCACCGTGCTTCCATCCGGTGGCGAGCACGCGAGGTGCGTCGGGGTGCGCGTCCGCCCACCTCCGAACGCGCCGCTGGATCTCCTCCACCGTGTTGGCGCCCCAGAGGTCGACCTGGGCCGCCGCCTCGCCGGTGCCGACCACGTGCGCATGGCCGTCGACGAATCCGGGCAGGACGGTCGCGCCGTCGAGGTCGTGGATCAGGGCGTCCGGTCCGGCCACACGCGCGGCGGTGGCCCCGTCGCCGACGTAGGCGAGCCGGTCGCCCACCACCACGAGGGAGTCGGCCCAGGGGCGTCGGTCGGAGGTGAAGACGCGGGCGTTGCGGTAGAGATGAGCGGGCATGGTCGTGTCCTTGTCCATCGGGTACCTCAGAACCGGTCGAGACCCTCACGGGCCGCAGCGTCGGGGGTGCCTGCCCGGTACTCGAGGGCGAAGCCGGGAAGGTCGAGGGAGGCCGTGAGCAACGTGCTCCACTGCTCGTGGCCCGGCTGGGAGTCGTCGGCACGGACGCACACCACCGCGGCGGCACCGTCGCCGCCGCAGAAGGCGGCCGCGCGATCCGGGGCACAGCGGCCGGTCATGTCGCCGCGCACGGCGTGCGCGTGGTCGTACCGCTCGGCCGACACCGATTCCGGGATGCTGGTGTCACCGTCGGCGAGGCCGGGATCGAGAAAGTGGTTCGTGTGGATGAGCCAGCCGTCGGTGCCGGGTGGCACCACGGCGGATCCGGCCGGTGACATCTCGATGGACGCCGCCGCGGCACGGCCGTCCCGGTAGGTCGCGACGGTCAGCACGGTGGACGCGCTCACGGTCGCGGAGGCGACGAGGTCGCGGGCCTCGGCCACCGTGGTCGCCTCCTCGAGGACGCGACGCGCGACGGCGTGGACGGGTACGCCGCCGCTGGCGTTGTCGGAGCAATGGTTCAGGATGTTGAAATGCAGGCCGAGGCCGGCGTCGTTCACCCCGATCTTCGCGGCCGTGCCGAACTCGGTGAAGAGCTTCACCCGGCGTCGCGTCCCGGTCACGAGCGACAGCAGGAGACCGTCCGGCGTGAGCGAGTCGTGCCAGTCCCACGTCTGGATCGTCTCGGGCGGTCCGCCGGCGGGCGGTGTGTGCACGGCGGTGGTGCACTCGCCCTTCCCGGGCGCGGCGGCGAGTACTTCGGTCCGTGCGCCGACCGCGGCCACCTGCCACGGCTCGATTCCTGACGCCTCGGCGATTCCGTCGGACTCCTCGGCCAGGCCCGGATACCAGTCGCGCAGGGCGTCGTGGCTGTGGCCGACGATGTCGCGGACGGTCGTCTCCGGGATGCCCAGAACCTTGAAATGCGCCAGGTAGCGGGCGCTGATGTCACGTACCTGGTCCGCGTAGCGCGTGCCGATCTCGCGTCCGCGGTTTCGGGGGTCGGTGGTGGTCGTGCGCAGTGTGTGCAGCTTCATGGTGGCGACACGCTAAGTAGGTAAAACGTTTAATACAATGGCGTTACGCATCTCACTTTCTGCTGTTCTGTCATCCGAAGGAGGGCGCCGTGGGTCGCTCGAAGGGCGTCACCATCCGCGACGTCGCCCGGCGTGCGGGTGTCTCGGTCGCGGCGGTCTCGATGGCGCTCAATGACACCGGGACGCTGAGCGCGGCCACGCGACTGCGCGTGCGGGCCATCGCCGAGGAGATGGAGTACGAGGCCGACGCGCTCGCGCGCGGCCTGCGGCGTTCGTCGGTCGGGGCGATCGGACTCGTCATGCGATCGCTGGACGCGCTGGGTGAGTACGCGCCGCGCGGCGTCGACGTGTTCACTCGCTACATCGGCGCGGCTTCGGCGCACGCGATGGACCGTGGACTGAGTCTGATGCTCGTGCCCGACCCGACCAAGCGGCCGACACCACCACTCGCGCTGTCGCTCGACGGCTACATCGTGACGATGCCGCACGTGGACGATCCGGTGATCGGTCTCCTCGAACGGCGGGGGATCCCGTACGTGACGCTGGGACGCGATCCCAGCCGCCCGGATTTCACCGACTGGGCCACCGAGGACGACGGCTCGAGCTTCCGGCGCGTCTACGAGCACTTCGCCGCTTCCGGTGCCCGGTCGATCGTGCTGTTGCGCGGAACCGACCCCAACGCGTGGAACATCGACAGCGAGGCCACCTACCGCTCATGGTGTGAGAGCGCCGGGATCACGCCGCGCGTCTACACGTCGGCCGAGCGCGCCGGCGAGCGGGGCGGCGAGAGCATCGCGCACTCGATCGTGGACGACGGGATCCCCGACGCGATCCTGTGCCACACCGGTCGTCAGGCGGCCGGCGTGCTCGCGGGCCTCACGGCTCGCGGCGTCGCCGTGCCCGATCGGACGATGCTTGCCGCGGCTTCCGACTCCGAGCACACCCGACACAGCCGGCCCGCCATCTCCGCACTGGAACTCAACGCCGCGCAGACGACGTTGGCGCTACTCGACCTTCTCCAGGCGCGCATCGCGGGCGAGCCGAGCGCGGGACCGGTCCTGACGACCACCCGGTTCCGGGTCCGCGCATCCTCGCGACGCACCGACATCAACCCGGCGGCATCCCCCACGAGTACCAACGTGCCGCCCGAACTGGGCGGATGAGGTCTTCGGCCGGCGCACCGCGCCCTGGGCCGCCTCGCGGTGCGGATGATCACCAACGGCGTCGCCGACCGGCCCCGGGTGGCCTCCACCATGTTACGGTACTGAGTACCACTTGGAACTTGATACCGAGGAGGCCGCCATGGACAGCCGGACCATCGTGTTGACCGGCGTGACGCGCGGTTTCGGCCGCGAGTCCGTCGAGTTGCTGATCCGGGAAAGGCCGCAGGACCACTACGTCGTACTGGCTCGCCGCGGCGGCGAACGCCTCGCTGCGGAACTCGCCCAGGCCACCGGCGCCTCCGCGGTCACAGGCGTGGACTGTGACCTCGCTTCGCTCGCCGAGATCAGGCGGGCGGCGGAGGAGATTCTGCGTGGGCTCGACACCGGGTACCTGCCGCCGCTCGGTGGCTATCTCGGCAACGCCGGCCTGACGGTCACGACGACCGAGAAGCGCACCACGGACGGGTACGAGATGACCTTCGGGGTCAATGTGCTGTCCCACTACCTGCTCGTCAGGGAACTGCTGCCCCGGTTTGCCGGTCCGGGCTGGATCGTGCTCACCTCGAGCGACTGCCACTTCGGGCAGTTCCGCCATACGCTCGGCGCTACACCGCCGCCGCGCTGGGAGACGCCGGAACGACTGGCCACGCCGCGTGCCGGTGGCGCGCGGGAAGCCGGGCGGGCGTACGCGACCAGCAAACTCGGCGTCATCTACCTGACCCACGCGCTGGCCCGCCGCCTGCCCGACAGCGTCGGCGTCTACTCCTACAACCCGGCGCTCGTCGCGGGCACCGATTTCTTCCGCCACGCCCCGGCGCCCGTCCGGGGCGTGCTCAACGGATTCTTCCAGCTTCAGCGATTCCTCGGCCGAGGCATGACGCCGCAGCAGGCGGGCGCGCGGCTCGCTGAGACGATCCTGACCGGGCTGACCGCCAGGACCGGGTCCTACCTCGATCGCGGCTGCAACGTGCCGTCGTCGCCGGAGTCGCACGACGAGGCCCGCGAGGAGGAGCTGTGGCGCGAGGCCGCCCGCCTCGTCGACGCCGACCGCGGGGCGGGACGGACGGATATCCTGGCCGAATGAGCGCGAACAAGTTTCCGGTGGAGTCATTGCGGGACCGCAAACGCCGCCAGACCCGGGAACGGATCGTCGAGACGGCCTTCGCGCTCTTCATGGAGCGGGGGTTCGATATCGTCACCGTGGACGAGATCGCCCAGCGGGCAGAGATCGGCCGCACCACCTTCTTCCGCTACTTCGGCGACAAGCAGGAAGTCGTCTTCTCCACCGAGGACGACTTCCTGTGCGCGCTCACCGCAGCCATGCGCGATGCGCCCACCGAGCCGCTCCAGGATCTCGCGCAGGCACTGGCCACATCTCGGCGGCTGCTGCTCGCGATCTGCACCGAGGCCGCCCGCAACCCCGGCCACTACGCGGTGTACCACCGTCTGGTCAAGCAGCACCCCGAGCTCGAAGACCGCCACACCCGCAAGACCCGGCACTACGCCGACCTCCTCGAGAAATACCTGATCGACCACGGCAGCCCGCCGGCCACCGCCGTCCTCGCCGCCCAGTTGACCGTTGCCTGCTACCAGGCGGCGTGGCGCCTCGGCAGCCACGACGCGACGGCGGTGCTCCGCGAGGTGAATGACGCCTTCGACCTCCTGCTGGGCGCCACCGCCGCATAAACGGCGGACCGGCCTTCGCTCGGCCGGGACTTACTAGGCCCTCGTGCTCACCGGCCGCCGCTGCAGCGAGGTGCTCAAGCTCCGTCTGGACTGCGTCGGCCGCTACCACGGCCGACTCCCGATGCTCTGGCACGACCAGACCAACTTGCCGAGCCTTTGACCCAACGCGGGGCCCTGGAACTTCCTTGACGCTTCCGCCCATCACCTCGGCCAGAAGAGGCCGATTCCTTCGTAACCGCCTCGGCGACCGGACAGCGTTCGTTCCCGATACACCATCTCGTTACTGGGGCTGGTCGTTCACGTTGTCCTCGAACAGTTCCCGAGTACGACGCAGCAGCGCTTCCCGCACGTCGTCCGGTGACAGGACCCGCAGTGGTGTGGCCAGGCTGAGGAGGTACTTGGCGAGCCCGTCCGCGTCGGGGCCGCCGATGTCGACGATCGTGGCGTCGCTGCCCTCCGGCCGGTGGGTGCCGACCGTCGGCGGGATCAGCCGCAGCGCCTGCTCCATGGGCACAGGGAGGCGGATCGTCACGTAGAGCGGGTAGGAACCGGTCGCGATGGAGCGGGAGACAAGCAGCGCCGGGTCAGGTGGGTCGATGATTTCCACCGGGCGCCCGGTGGGCTGTAGCAGCCCAACCCTGTCGGCCCGGAACGTCCGCCACTCGCCCCGCGTCACATCCCGGGCGACGAAGTACCAACGGCGTCCCGTGTGCACCAGGCGGTACGGATCGACGTCCCGGACCGTCGCCTTCCCTTCTCGATCGCGGTACGACAGGCGGCTGCGCTCGCCCCGGCGACACGCGCCGGCCAGTTCCAGCAGCATGCCGGGCGCGATCTGCGGTTCATCGAGCCTCGGGGTGTGCACAAGGGCGGCGTCCATCTCGCCCAGTCGGTCTGCGATCCGGCGTGGCAGAACCTGACGTAGTTTCAGCAGAGCGGACAGCGCGGCCTGGTCACCGCCGAGAACGCCGCTGAGCGCGGCCTCGCGCAGCCCGACCGCTACGGCGAGTGCCTCTTCGTCGTCGAGGATCAACGGCGGCACCCGGGCTCCGGCGCGGAGGCGATATCCGCCCCACGGCCCGGGGTCGGACTCGACTCCGTAGCCGAGTTCCCGGAGCCTGGCGATGTCCCGTCGCACCGTGCGCTCGGTGACCGCCATCTGGTCAGCCAGTTCGCCGCAGGTCCACAACGGCCGCGCGGACAGCAGTGAGACCAGTCGCAGCAGACGGGCGGATGTGCTGATCACGTTCCGAAGTGTCCCGCATGACCAGGACCGAATCTGTCCTGGTCCCGTCATAGCGTCTTCGTCATGAGCACAGGAAACCCGTCCGCACCCGCGATCCGCTACGCCGCCGTCACGTTCGACTGCCCGGACCCCGCCGAACTGGCCCGCTTCTACGGCGATGCCCTCGGCCTGCCCGTCGCCTACTCCAGCGACGACTTCATCCTGCTCGGCCAGGAGGGATCGGCCGGATTGGCGTTCAACCGGCTGGCCGACTACCGGCGTCCCACCTGGCCGGACCCTTCCCAAGAGAAGCAGGCTCACATCGAACTGGGCGTCGACGACCTGGAGTCTGCGCAGGCTCACCTCCTGACCCTGGGTGCTGTCGAGCCCCCGACCCAGCCCCAGCCCGACCGGTGGCGAGTCCTGCTGGACCCGGCTGGCCACCCGTTCTGCATCACCACTCTGGTCTGAGCATGATCGGCAGACTGATGACCATGACCGCGCACCCGGGCAGGGGTGGCGAACTCGCCGCCGTCCTGCTGAGGGTCGCGGAGACGCTGCACGGCTGCCCCGGCTGTGAGATCTATCTGATCAGCCAGAACGCAGCCGATCCGGACACAGTGCATGTCACCGAGGTCTGGCTGGACGAGGCCAGTGCGCAGACAGCCCTCGCCGCTCCGTCGCGGGCCGACGGTCCCGACCCCGCAAATGTCCTCGCGCTGCTGTCGTCTCCACCGCATCGCACGGACCTGACTGTCCTGGGCGGAGTGGGCCTGCCCACCGCCGACGGCCAGCCCTGACTCACGGCCTCTGGCCGCAAGAATGGCCCGCTCGGAGGTCATTCCTGCGGCCGGGGCGCGTACGACCGGCCCCAACATGCCCGTCGCGTCGCTGACGCCATGGGCGCCGGCGGCACGGCGGAGCAGCTCCGTCGTTGCCTCCTTGACCGAGCGCCAGGAGCGCGCGCTCACAGCGCTGCTTGGCCGCCCCGCTGTGAGTCTTTCCGACATCCTCGCCGCCAACTGACCGCTCACTCGAAGCGGGCTTTTGAAACAGGCCCTAGATGCACCGGCCATCCAGACATGAAGCCCTCGAGGCCAAGGGGAAAGAAAATCGGACAAGCGGGCGCTCATTCACGCGACCCCGCTTGAAGGGCTGGGAGCAAGCCGCCCCCTTGACCAGTAAAAGCGGGGAGCAGTGGGCCCGCCGCTCTGGGAACACGGCCATCTCGACCGGGTCGGGCGATAGCCGGTCAACATAAATTGACGCGGCCGACCACGGCTGGGAGTGATGGGAGCACCGGGAGCGGAACAGTGCTCCCAGCTCGCTCACACCAACGCATCAGGGACCCTCCGAAGAGAGCCCCTGACCTGCAGAAATTTCCGACATCACCGTCGGGACGACAGGATTTGAACCTGCGACCCCTTGACCCCCAGTCAAGTGCGCTACCAAGCTGCGCCACGTCCCGTTGCCCGTCTGACCTGGGGTTTCCCCCGGCCGAACGCGCAGGTAAACAATACCGCACTCAGGTTGGTGATCGCGCACGGGTTTTGGTCGGCGCACCGGCGACGGGGCGACGCGACTTGACCTCAAGTTTGGTTGAGGTCGCACCATCGTCAGCATGACGATCACCGAGGAGACCGAACGCCCCCACGGCTACGCCGACCTGCCCCGGCTGATGGGGCTGATGACGGGCGACGAGAAGCACGGGCCGGCTGCCACGTCCACGCTGGACGTGCTCTGGGTGCTCTACGACCGGGTGCTCCGGGTCCGCCCTGAGCAGCGGGACGACCGGGAGCGGGACCGGTTCCTGCTGTCGAAGGGGCACGGCCCGATGGCCTACTACGCGGTACTCGCCGCGAAGGGCTTCGTGCCGGTCGACTGGCTGCCGGACTTCGGCGCCTACGACTCCCCGCTCGGCCACCATCCGGACCGCACCCTGGTACCGGGCGTCGAGATCGGCAGCGGGTCGCTGGGGCACGGGTTGCCCATCGCCGTCGGCACGGCCCTGGGGCTGCGCGCCCAAGGGCTGAACCGGCCCCGGGTGTGGGTGCTGACCGGGGACGCCGAACTGGACGAGGGCAGCAATCACGAGGCCATCGCGTTCGCCGGGCCCGCCGGACTCCAACAGCTGCACGCCGTCGTCGTCGACAACTCCTCCGCCAGCCATGCCCGTCCCGGCGGGATCGCGGCCCGGTTCGAGGCGGCGGGCTGGTCGACGGCGAGTGTCGACGGCCGCGACCACGAGGCGCTGTACGCCGCGTTCACCGCGCCGCATCCGGGCCGCCCGCACGTGGTGGTGGCCCGGGTGGAGCCGAAGCTCCCGTGATCCGGGATCCCGGGCTCCCCCGGCTTCCACGGCTCCCCCGGCTCCCCTGACTTCCCTGCCTTCCTCGACTTCCCTGATTTCCCGATGTAGAAGGGATCGACTTCCATGGACACCATGCGTGACCGACTCGCACCGACCGCCTCGCGCCTGCTCGACGAGGATCCGCGGGTGGCGGTCGTCATCGCCGCGGTCGGCAAGGACGGCTTCGCCGAGGCGCTGCGCCGACATCCCGACCGGGTCATCAACGTCGGCATCCGAGAGCAGCTCCTCGTCGGAGCCGGCGCCGGGCTGGCGCTGACCGGTATGCGACCGATCCTCCACACCTTCGCCAGCTTCCTCGTCGAGCGCCCCTTCGAACAGGTCAAACTGGATCTCGGGCACCAGGGCGCGGGCGCAGTGCTGGTCAGCGCCGCCGCCTCCTTCGACTGGCCCGCGGGCGGCTACACCCACATGGCACCCGGCGACGTGGCACTGCTCGACACCCTGGACGGCTGGACCGTGCACGTGCCCGGGCACCCGGACGAAGCCGAGACACTGCTGCGGCACGCCGTCGCCGCGGGCGACGACAAGGTCTACGTACGGCTGTCCGTGCAGGCGAACGCGTACGGGCGCCCGGTCGACGGCGAGCACGTCGTGACGGTCCGCGAGGGCCGCTCGGGCGTGGTGGTCGCCGTCGGCCCCCTGCTCGACGCGGTGCTCAGCGCGACGGAGGGCCTGGACGTCACCGTGCTGTACGCGACGACCGTCCGGCCCTTCGACGCGGCCGCGCTGCGCCGGGCCACCCGGGCGGCCGGTACGGACGTCGTGCTGGTCGAGCCGTACCTCGCGGGCACATCGTCCGCGGCGGTGAACGACGCGCTCCGCGACGTCCCGCACCGTGTCCTGGGACTCGGTGTGGGCCGCGCCGAGCTGCGGCGCTACGGGACCGTGGAGGAGCACGTCGCCGCGCACGGGCTCGACGCCCGGTCACTGCGGGAGCGGATCTCCGCGTTCCTCGGGACACGGACCGGAGCGGCCGGAGCGGACACCGCGGGCGCCGCAGGCGCCTGAAAGTGTGGGTGCGGAGGCCGCGTGTTGTGGCCGGGGGCGGGCGCCGGCCGCGGGCACGGTCTTCAGTGCGGCTCGGGGTGCGTGCGTCCTGGTGCCGTGTCCGCGGTCCCGCCGTGCGTGTGCGGGCCGCGGGTGTGCGGACCGTGGGCGCCACGCGCGTCGGCCCGTATGAGACCGCGTATCGCCGGCACCGCCAGCAGCACCGTCGGTACGACGAGGCTCGTCGCGGCGGACACCAGCAGCACGTGGTCGGCGCCCAGGGCGGAGGCGGCCGGGCCGGCCAGGGCCTGGCCGACGGGCATCATGGCGAGGGAGCCCGCCACGTCGTAGGCGTGGATGCGGTTGAGGACGTCGGACGGGACCTGGGTCTGGACACTGGTCGCCCACATCACGCCCCAGAACGACATGCCCGCCCCGGCGACGGCCGCGCCCGCCGCCATGGCCGGCACGCCGAAGCCGGCCCCGACCGCCGCCGGGAAGCCGAAGAAGGCGAACAGGGCGAACGCACCGGCGCGCAGCATACGGCGGGGACGCAGCCGCAGGGCGAGGAAGCCGCCGACGACGGTGCCCGCGCCGAGCGCGGAGTTGATCAGGCCGTAGGCGCGCGGGCCGTGCTGCTGGACCACTTCGGTGGCGACCAGCGGAACGGTCGGGCCCCAGACGGCGATCATGTAGAGGCACCACACGGCGATGACGCCCCAGAGCCAGGTCCTGGCCCTGAACTCCCGCCATCCTTCGACCAGATCCGCCCTGAAGGCACCGGTCGCGGTGGCGTCCGGGGTACCGGCGCGGATGAGCGGGGGCAGCCGGAGCACCAGCAGGCACAGGGCGCTGACCCCGTAGGTGGCGGCGTGCGCCGCGAAGACGCCGCCGGGTGAGGCGAAGCCGACGAGCAGGCCCGCGGCGGCGGGGCCCGCGAGCTGGGCCGCGGACTCGGCGATGCGTATGGCGCCGTTGGCGGCCTGGACGTCGGAGGCGAGCCGGGGCACCGTGCTGGCCACGCCGGGCTGGAACACGGCACCCGCCACGCCGTTGACCAGGCCGATCACGCAGATCTCCCAGAGCACCACGTGCCCGGAGTAGAAGAGCACGGCGGCCACGGACTGGGTGCCGAGCCGTACCAGGTCGGCGCCGATCATCAGCTTGCGGGTGCTGAACCGGTCGGCGATGACCCCGCCGAAGACCACGAGGCCGGCGAAGGCGGCGGCCGTGGAGGCCATGGCGAGGCCGACCGCGCCCGCGCCGTACCCGTGCTGGAGCAGGCCCGCGGCGAGCGCGACCGGCAGCATGGTGTCGCCGAGCCGGGCGACGGCCCGCGCGACGAAGAACAGCGCGAAGTCCCGCGACCACACCGACCGCGCGCGACCGCCGCCGCCCACTCCGGCACCTGCACCGGTGTCAACTCCGGCTCCGGCTCCGGCTCCGGCTCCGGCAGCGAGGTCGTCCCGCCCCGCCGCCTCCCCCGGCGACGACTGCGACGACGTCCCGGTCATCCCTGCGACGCTCCCCTCCCCGGCCCATCCCCGGCTCCCCGGCCGACCGCGGCCCCTCCCGCGCCAGCCGGCCCCACTGCCTCCGGATCATGCCACGGCCTACTGACAACGCCCGAGGGATTTTCAGCGGGCGGTGGGCAGTCCCAGCTCGGGATGGGCCTCCAGCAGGCGCGGCGGAGCCGCCTGGCGCCAGGAGTCGGCGAGGATGTCCCGCAGCTCGTCCTCGTCCTCCAGCTCCGCGAGCCGGACCCGTACCCAGGCGAACTGCGCCTCATGACCGGCGATCCAGAACTTCTCCGGCTCGGCCAGGACCAGTTCGTCGCGCTCCTCCTTGGGGCAGCGCACGGCGATGGAGGTCTCCTCCTCCGGCAGGGTGGCGAACATCTTCCCCGCGACCCGGAACGTGGGCATGCTCCAAGCGGTCTTCTCCGCGGTGTCGGGCAAGGACAGGGCGATACGGCGTACGTCATGGGCGTCCGGCATGCCCCGCACGCTAACCCCTCCCACTGACAGCCGCCCCCGAGGAAACCGGGTACAGCCGGGATGCAAGCGGGTGTGGCAGGGCGCTACGCCTGCGCCGCCTCGTCCAGGGCCTGGAGCACCGGGCGGATCAGCGGGTGCCCCTCAGCTCCCCGGCGCACCGCCGCGAAGACCCGGCGGGTGGGCGCCACACCGTCCACGGGGCGGACGACCACGCCGGTGAGGTCCGTGCCGCGCAGCGCGGAGCGCGGGACGAGGGCCACGCCCGCGTCGGCCGAGGCGAGGGCCACGACGGCGCGGAAGTCGTCGGAGGAGTGTTCCAGGCGGGGCTGGAAGCCCGCGCTCTCGCAGGCCAGGACGACCACGTCGTGGCAGGGATTGCCGGGATAGGGGCCGATCCAGGGGTCCTTGGCCAGCTCGGCGAGCGGCACCTCGGCGGCGCCGGCCAGCCGGTGGGCGACCGGGACGACCGCGTCGAACGGCTCGGCGTACAGCGGTACGTGGGTCAGCCGGGGGTCGTCGGCGGACGGCGCGCCCCGGTACTCGACGGCGACCGCCACGTCGACCTGCCGGTCCAGCACCATCGGCAGGCTGGCGTCGCCCTCCGCGTCCCGCACGCGGATGCGGATGCCGGGCGCCGTCCGCGCCAGGCGGGCCACCGCGGGCGCCACCACCTGCGCGATGCCCGTGGCGAACGCGGCGACGGTCACCGTGCCCGCCTCGCCCGAGCCGTAGGCGGCGAGCTCGGCCTCCGCCCGCTCCAGTTGGGCGAGGACCGCGTTGGTGTGGCTGAGCAGGATCTCCCCGGCCGGGGTCAGCCGTACGCCCTTGGCGCCGCGCTCGACCAGCCGGTGACCGGTCTCCTGCTCCAGGGCCGTGAGCTGCTGCGAGACGGCCGAGGGCGTGAGGTAGAGCGCGGCGGCAGCGGCTGTCACCGTACGGTGGTCGGCCACCGCACGGAGGATGTGCAGCCGCCGCGCTTCGATCATGCGAACGATTATCGCAAGACCTGCGGCCGGTCGGCCTCCGGCTCAGCCCTCCAGCTCGGCGCGCGCCGCGACGAACGCGGCCACCGCGCGGTTCACGTCCTCGACGGAGTGCGCGGCGGACAGCTGCACGCGGATGCGGGCCTGGCCCTGCGGCACGACCGGGTAGGAGAAGCCGATCACGTACACGCCGCGCTCGAGCAGCAGATCCGCCATGCGGCCCGCCTTGGCGGCGTCGCCGATCATCACCGGGGCGATGGCGTGGTCGCCGGGGAGGATGTCGAAGCCCTCCTCGGTCATCCGGCGGCGGAACAGCGCGGTGTTCTCGGCGAGCCGGACCCGCAGGTCGTCCGCGGACTCCAGCAGGTCGAGCACCTTCAGGGAGGCCGCCGCGATGACCGGGGCGAGCGTGTTGGAGAACAGGTACGGCCGGGAGCGCTGGCGCAGCAGGGCGACGATCTCGGCGCGGGCGGCGACGTAGCCGCCGGAGGCGCCGCCGAGCGCCTTGCCGAGGGTGCCGGTGATGATGTCCACGCGGTCCATGACGCCGTGCAGTTCGGGGGTGCCGCGGCCGCCGGGGCCGACGAAGCCGACGGCGTGGGAGTCGTCGACCATGACCATGGCGTCGTAGCGGTCGGCCAGGTCGCAGATCTCGCGCAGCGGCGCCACAAAGCCGTCCATCGAGAACACGCCGTCGGTGACGACCAGCTTGCGGCGCGCCCCGCCCTCGGTGGCCTCCTTCAGCTGCCGCTCCAGGTCCGCGAGGTCGCGGTTGGCGTAGCGGAAGCGGCGGGCCTTGGACAGCCGGATGCCGTCGATGATCGAGGCGTGGTTGAGGGCGTCGGAGATGACCGCGTCCTCCGGGCCGAGCAGCGTCTCGAACACGCCGCCGTTGGCGTCGAAGCAGGAGGAGTACAGGATCGTGTCCTCCTGGCCGAGGAACGCCGACAGCCGGGCCTCCAGCTCCTTGTGCACCTCCTGGGTGCCACAGATGAAGCGCACGGAGGCCATGCCGTAGCCCCAGCGGTCCAGGGCCTCGTGGGCGGCGGCGATCACCTCGGGGTGGTCGGCGAGGCCGAGGTAGTTGTTGGCGCAGAAGTTGAGGACCTCGCCGGGACGGCCGCCCGCGGTGACCTCGACGGTCGCGGACTGCGGGCTGCCGATGACCCGCTCGGGCTTGTGCAGCCCGGCGGCGCGGATCTCGTCGAGGGTGGCGCGCAGGTCGTCGCGCACGGAGTCGAACATCAGGGTGCTCCTTGAAGGTGCCGGCGGAAGAACGGGGTACGCGGTCACACGGTCCAGTCGAGGATGATCTTGCCGCCCTTGCCGCTCGCGGCGTCGGCGAAGGCCGCCTCGAAGTCCTGGTAGCCGTACCGGCCGGTGACGACGGGGGCGAGGTCGAGGCCGCCCTCCAGCAGCACCGACATGGCGTACCAGGTCTCGAACATCTCGCGGCCGTAGATGCCCTTGATGGTGATCATCGAGGTGACGACGCGGGCCCAGTCGACGGGGAACTCCTGGGCGGGCAGGCCGAGCATGGCGATCCTGCCGCCGTGCGTCATGTTCGCGATCATGTCGCGCATCGCCTCGGGACGACCGGACATCTCCAGGCCGACGTCGAAACCCTCGCGCAGGCCGAGCGTGCGCTGTCCCTCGGCGATCGTGTCCCGGGAGACGTCGAGGGCGAGGCTGACGCCGATCTTGCGGGCCAGTTCCAGCCGCTCCTCGCTCACGTCGGTGATGACGACGTTGCGCGCGCCGGCGTGCCGTGCGACGGCCGCCGCCATCAGGCCGATCGGTCCTGCGCCGGTGATCAGGACGTCCTCGCCGACCAACGGGAAGGACAGCGCGGTGTGCACGGCGTTGCCGAACGGGTCGAAGATCGCGGCGATGTCGAGGTCGACGGGGACGCGGTGCACCCAGACGTTGGTGGCGGGCAGGGCGACGTACTCGGCGAAGGCGCCGTCGCGTCCGACGCCGAGTCCGACGGTGGCCCGGCACAGGTGGCGGCGTCCGGCCAGACAGTTGCGGCACTTGCCGCACACCAGGTGGCCCTCGCCGCTGACCCGGTCGCCGGGCTCGATGTCGGTGACGTCCCGGCCGGTCTCGACGACCTCGCCGACGAACTCGTGCCCGACCACGAGCGGGGTGCGGATCGCCTGCTGGGCCCAGCCGTCCCAGGCCCTGATGTGCAGGTCGGTACCGCAGATGCCGGTCCGCAGAACCTTGATCAGTACGTCGCCGGCTCCGATGACGGGCTCGGGGACGTCCGCGAGCCACAACCCGGGCTCCGCCTTCTGCTTGACCAGCGCCTTCAAGCTACCGCTCCTGTGCTTCCGGCCCCGGATCCGGGCATGCCGGGGCAGCCCGCGCCGGGGAGAGGGGTGGATTCCGGTAGCAATCTGCCGTACTGCGGCACGTTGGTCCATCGAGGATTTCTTAAGCGCGGCCACAGCTTGGCTTCACGCCGTCCCCTGGGCGGACCCCGCGCACGGTGCGCGGCCTTCGCGCGGCCGTCCGACCAGGTCAGAGCAGGTCGGAGCCGGTCAGAACAGGAAACCCTCGGTCTGCCGGCGCTCCAGCCGCGGGGCGAGTTCGGCCGCGGCCGCCTTGATGGCCCGCAGCCCTTCCCGGCCCCACGGTCGCGGTTCGACGTCGACGACGCACACCGTGCCCAGCACCATCTGCGTACTGTCGATGAGCGGGGCGCCCAGATAGGAGCGGATGCCGAACTCGTCCACCATGGCGTTGCCCGCGAACCGCGGGTAGTCGCGGACGTCCTCCAGCACCAGCGCCTTGCGCCGCACCACGACATGGGGGCAGAAGCCGTGGTCGCGGGCCAGGCGGCGGCCCGCCTCACGCCGGCCTCCGTCGCCGTCGACGCCGGAGTCGACGGTCAGGACATCGCGCTCGGGCCGGTGCAGTCCGGCGAAGAACTGCCCTTCCTCGTCAGGGAAGTTGACCATCGCATACGGCGCCCCGGTGAACGCGGCGAGGCGGTCGGCGAAAGCGTCCAGGGCGGGCTCGGGCCGCTCCCCCAGGCCCAGCCGGCGCAGCCGCCGGGTGCGGGCGGGGGCGTCCTTGTCCTCGGGGGTCAGCAGCAGGCGTCCGGCCGGGCGGGGCGGGTCGTAGCTCATGGCCGGGCTCCGTCGCTGTCGGCGTAGGTCATGTACGGGCTCCGTGACGGTGTGCGGGGTCGGTGTGCCGGGGTTGTGCCGGGGTCACCTGTGCGCGCCCCGGCCCGGCGCGGGAAGGGCGGGTGTCCGGGCGATGAGATGCCGGACGAGGGTCAGCAGGGTCTGGATGCCCGAGCTGGAGATACGGGCGTCACAGAGGACGACGGGGATCCGCGGGTCGAGGTCGAGGGCGGCGCGCACCTCCCCGGGGTCGTAGCGGTGGGCGCCGTCGAACTCGTTGACGCCGACGACGAAGGCGAGGCCGCGCCGTTCGAAGAAGTCGACGGCGGCGAAGCACTCCTCCAGCCTGCGGGTGTCGGCGAGGATCACCGCGCCCAGGGCGCCCTCGGACAGTTCGTCCCACATGAACCAGAACCGCTCCTGGCCGGGCGTGCCGAACAGGTAGAGCACGTGCCGCGCGTCGAGGGTGATCCGGCCGAAGTCCATCGCGACGGTCGTCTCGGTCTTGTCCTCCACGCCGTCGAGGTTGTCCGTGGCCGCGCTGACCGTGGTGAGCAACTCCTCCGTGCTCAGCGGCGCGATCTCGCTGACCGCGCCGACGAAGGTCGTCTTGCCCACCCCGAACCCACCCGCCACCAGGATCTTCAGCGCGGTCGGGAAGGGATCGAGGCCGCCGTCGTAGTCAGAGCTGTCGTCGTAGTCCATCGAGCACTGCCTCCAGAAGGGCCCGGTCGGTGGGGTGGCGGTGGTGTGCGGGGGGCCTGGTGGTCAGCGCCCCGCAGTCGACGAGGTCGGACAGCAGCACCTTGGTCACCACGGCCGGCAGTTTCAGATGGGCGGCGACCTCGACCACCGGGAGGGGCGCGCGGCACAGGTCGAGTGCCTGGCCGTGCTCCGGGCCGAGGTGGGCCGCCGCCGCCCCGGTCGCCATCACCTGCGACATGAGGTCGAGCGCGATGCTGGGCCGGGTGCGGCCGTCGCTGACGGTGAAGGGGCGCACCAGCCGTCCGGCCGCGTCGTCGAGCCAGGGCCTGTCGCCGGCCGCCGCCGCGCTCAAGACCGCAGCGCCCGGGATTCGACGGAATGCTGCCGGGGCGCGGTCTCGAGGTAGGGACGGACGCTCTTGACCAGCATCGCCATCTCGTAGCCCAGTACGGCCGCGTCGGCCTCTCGGCCGGCGAGCACGGCGAGACAGGTGCCGGAACCGGCGGTGGTGACGAACAGCAGGGTCGCGTCCAGTTCGACGACGACCTGCCGCACCTCGCCGCCGTCGCCGAAGCGGACGCCCGCGCTGCGGCCGAGGGAGTACAGGCCGGAGGCCAGGGCGGCCATGTGGTCGGCGCTGTCGTGGTCGAGGCCGTGCACGGACTTCACCAGCCCGTCGCAGGACAGCAGCACCGCGCTGGTGGTGTGCGGTACGCGCTGCACAAGGCCGCTCATCAGCCAGTCGAGGTCGGAGACACGGGCGGTCGGTGCATCGCTCGCCATGGTGGATCGACTCCTTGGGGTGAGAAGGAATGCGCAAGCGCTGGGGTCGGGGAAGGCGGCGGGGCTGGGCGGGCCGGTCATCCGGCCGGCTCGCTCCCGTCGCGGGGGACGGTGCGGTGCCGACCGGGCGACGGCGCGGACGGCCGCGTCTCGGTCGGTGCGGACGCGTCATGGGGGTCCAGCGCGTCCAGGGCCTCCAGGGCCTCCAGGGGGGACACGCCGCCCGGGGAGTACGGCTCGTGCGGTGGGGCCGGCTTGCGGCACTGCTCCGACTCGGCGCGTCCCAGCCCGCGCCGGAAGGCCGCCATCAGGCCGGGATCGTGGCCGGCCACGTACCCGGATTCCTGGCGTGGCGGCGGGTCACCGCGCAGCTGCGGCACGAGGTGCTCCTGGGCGCGCCGCCGGGGCAGTTGCGGCTTCTCCGTGCTTGTGCTGACCGCTCCGGCCCGCGGAACGGGCGGCGCAGCGGCGTTCTCCGCCACGGCGGCCCGGTCGGCGGGCCGGATGCCGGGCACGGCCTGTGCGGGATTGTCCTGCCCCTCACGCGCCGTTCGCCGCGGCAGCGGCCCGAGGTGGTCGCCGTCGACGGGTTCGACGAACCGCCCGTCGTCGCCGGGCGGGGCGGGGGTGGGAACGGGGGTGGGAGCGGGGGTGGGAGCGGGGGTGGGAGCGGGGGTGGGCGGCAGATCGCCTCCGGATACGGGCGCGGGCGTGTCGCGGCCGGACAGGGGCGGGGGTACGGTCGCGGGCGTGTCGCCGCCGGGGGCGGGTACGGGCATGGGCGTGTCGCCACCCGGCGCGGGCATGGGCATCTCGCCTCCCGACACGGGCGCGGGCCCAGACGTGGGCATGCCCTCACCGGACACGAGTGCGGGCCCAGACGTGGGCATGCCCTCACCGGACACGGGCGCGGGCCCAGACACGGGCATGCCCTCACCGGACACAGGCGCGGGCCCAGACATCGGCATGCCCTCACCGGACACGGGCGCGGGCCCAGACACGGGCATGCCCTCACCGGACACAGGCGCGGGCCCAGACACGGGCATGTCGTCGCCGGGTACGGGTGTGACGGGTCCGGTGTCACCGTTCGTGCGGGGTACGGCCGGTGGCAGGGCACCTCCATGTGGGCCGGGGACGCGGCCCGCGTCGTGGGCGTACGCGCCTGCCACGGGATGCATCCCGCCGTCACGTCGGCGTGTGTCGCCGGGGCGGTCGGGAACGCCCAGCAGGCGAGAGACGGGGCTGGGCGCGGGCCGTGCGCCGGGGACGTGCGCGCCTCGCACGGGCTCCCGGCGACCGCCGGACACGGCCGGCGCGCGGTGGGAGCCGCCGCCGTGCAGGGCCGGCGGGGCGGCGTGCGCGTGTCCGCCGCCCGGGAGCGACGGGGCGGCGCTCGACGGGTACGGCGCCGGAGCCGCGGTCCGTACACCGGTGTCCAGCGCCCCGAACGACGCGCCGGAGGCTCCCGTTGACGTTCCCAGCAGCGCCTGCGGCACGACGACGACCGCCTGCACACCGCCGTAGATGTTGGTCTGGAGGCGGACGGTGATGCCGTGCCGCCTGGCGAGCTGGGAGACCACGTACAGCCCGATGCGGCCGTCGGCGAGCAGGCTCGCGACGTTGACCTGGTCGGGATCGGCCAGCAGGGCGTTCATCCGGACCTGCTCGCCGACCGGCATGCCCAGACCCCGGTCCTCGACCTCCACCGCGAGTCCGGAGGTGACGAGGCTGGCGCGCAGCAGGACCTGGGTCTGCGGGGCGGAGAACAGCGTGGCGTTCTCGACGAGTTCGGCCAGCAGGTGGATCACGTCGGCGACGGCGTGGCCACGCAGCCGCCCCTCGATCGGCGGGGCCAGCTTGACCCGCTGGTACTGCTCGACCTCGGCGATGGCCGAGCGCAGCACCTCCGTCATGCAGACCGGGTTGCTCCACTGACGGCGGGAGACGGCGCCGCCGAGGACGGCGAGGTTCTCGGCGTGGCGGCGGACCCGGGTGGCGAGGTGATCGACGTGGAAGACCTCCTTGAGCAGGTCGGGGTCCTCGATGTCGTTCTCCAGCTCGTCGAGGATGGAGATCTCCCGGTGCACCAGGGACTGGAGGCGTCGGGCGAGATTGACGAAGACCTCCAGTTTCTGTTCGCTGACCGTCCGGCTGGACAACTGGGCGGCGCCCACGACGGCGGCGACGGCCCCGTCGTGGGCGCGCGTCAGGTCGGCGGCGAGGAGGTCGATCTCGTCGGCGTCCTCCGGCGGGCCGCCGCGCGGCGTGCGCCGTGGTGGAGCCTCGCCCCGGCGCAGCGCGTCGACGAGGGCGGGCAGTTCGGCCTCGCGTCGCGCGGTGCCGCGGCGCAGGACGCCGATCCGCTCGTGCAGCGACCGGGCGGCCCGGCCTGCGGCGACGGCGGCGATCGCGATGCCCGCGAGCGTGACCGCGAGCGCTCCGGCGAGCACGGCCCACAGGACGGGACCGGGACGCGCGCCGGTGGAACGCACGGTGAAGAGCACGGCCGCACCGGCGCCGAGCGCGACCGAGGTCGGCGGCAGCACCGCCAGGCTCAGCAGCTGACGCCGTAGACGGGTCTCGGGCAGCGAGGGGACGGTGCGGGTCACCGGCCGCCCGTGCCGCCCGCCCTCACGGCGGTCTGCGCGGGCGGCCGGTGCACGAAGGTGAGACATCTGCTCCTCGTACGGGTCCGTCGGGCCTGTGTACTCGCGCCCGGGGCGCGAGCGGGCATGCGCCATCGCTGTGCCGGCCGACAGCGGCGTGTGCATGGCTCCGCGTCGCCCCACGGACACTCACAGTAGCCACCAACGCATCAAGCGAAGGGGACAGTTGACGAAATCCCCCAGGAAGCGTCCCGCTCTGGTATGAGCGTTCGCACGACAGAGCGAGCGTCCGCGCCGCCACGCGGCCGTGAACCGAAGCACATCGATCCCGTCCGGTCGGAAGCCGTCACGAACGGACGGCGGGTCATGACCTGGGATCGGCGATCGGACCGGGCTCGTAGGAGTGGCGCTGTGCCAGCTGCGGTACGGACTGGACGGCGCGCAGGGCGGCCGGGGGGTAGCCGTCGCGGTGGGGCGGTGTGCCGCCGCCCGCCGCCCATCCCGCCGCGGGGCGCCCGCGGGACGGTTCAGCCCCCGGGCGGAAGCCGGTGGTCAGCAGGCCGAGTTCTGCGGCGCGCACCCCCGCCTGGAAACGGGACCTGGCGTCGAGGAGTTCCATGATGGTGGCGATGTGCCGGCGGTAGGTGCGCACGGAGATGGACAGCTCGCGGGAGGCGGCCTCGTCGGTGGCCCCGGTGTGGAGGTAGTGGAGTATCTGCTGGACGAGTTCGACACGGGCGTGGGCGCCGAGGCCCGCCCACGCGGTGGCGTCGACGGCGTGGCCCCAGACGGTGTCGAAGAGGGTCTGGCCGCACTGGGTGACGGAGGACGCCCGCAGGACGGACGCCTGGCGCTCGCGGGCCATCTCGGTGCACACGAGCGCCGTCCGGCCGTCGGCGATCAGGGCCGTCATCAGCGGAATGCGGGCGATACGGACGGCCTTGCATTCTCTCCGGGCAAGCTCCCGCACCAGGTCGTGGTCGAACGTGGCACGGGTGCACAGGATCCGGATCCGCACCGAGTCGCGGCCGAGCAGCAGTTCGCGCAGCATCGTGTAGGCGGCCTCCGCGTGGGCGGGTAAGGCGACCACGGCGTCGACCGTGCGTCCGGCCCCTTTCGCCAGCTCCGCGGCGGCGGCCAGGATCTCGGTGTCGACCGGCTTCAGGGCGGTGGCGAGCGGAGCGCGGGACGTCCCGTCCGGGTGCTCCCGGTGCTTCGCCACCGTGGAGAGGATCAGGGAGTGCACGTCCCGGAGGGTCTTGTCCATGTCGTGCCGGCCGGTTCCCTCCCCGTCGGCTCTCCCATGGTCATGCGACCTTCGCCCGAACTCGTTCCGCATTCCTCACCCCGTCTGGCCGGATCTGGCTGCGCCTGAGTGCTCGACCGCGTGGCGTTGGGCATGCCTGGTGAAGGCCGCGCCCGCGCCCCGATCGCGCACTGCCGGCCGCCGGGCCGCACGATGGGGACGACGGGCGCCGGCGGTTTGGGCGCGGGTCCCCCGCCCTCATGGGACGTGGGGGCCCACCTGGGACACGTTTGATCTGGACGGGACGCTAGTTCCGCGACATGTTCCACGTCAACGGGCCCTGGAACAAAGAAACTTCTGCTAGCAAGTAAACCGCCGGAGACGGGTCGGGGCCCCTCTCGGCTCCCCCCCGGAGCTTCCTCCGTCACTCCTCCAGTCGGATCGCCTGGGCCGGGCAGACCGCGGCGGCGCGCCGGATGTCTTCCGCGCGGTCGGCGGGCGGGGTGTCGTCGAGCAGGACGGCGGTGCCGTCCTCGTCCCGCTGGTCGAACACGTCGGCGGCGGTCAGCACGCACTGGCCGGAAGCGACGCACGTGTCCTGGTCGATGAGAACCTTCATGACTTCCTCCTCGCAACGCCCTCGGGGCGCGGAAAGGGCCGATCCGTGCGGGGGCGGCGTCACCGCCCCACGGACGTCACCGTCCTACGGACGTCACCGCCCCCCGCACAGATCAGCCCGCGGCCACCGGCTACTTGCCGGCCGCCGCCTCCATCTCACGCACCAGGCTGAGCGGCCGCATGTCGGTCCAGTTCTCGTTGACGTACTCCAGGCACGCCTCCCGGGTGTCCCGGCCGTGCGCGACCGTCCAGCCGGCCGGAACCTCGGCGAAGGCCGGCCAGAGGGAGTGCTGCCCCTCGTCGTTGACCAGAACGTAGTACTCGGCGTCGTTGTCCTCGAAAGGATTGGTGCTCATATGCCCTTCTCCATCCTGCGCTGCGGTCCGCCTGAACCGGGTTGTGTCCATTGGGGATTGCGGGAATCCTTCGTATCGGGTTTTTCGATCCTCCCTGGGACGGTCGGATTTCTGGCGGGACAATCCGCCGGGAACGTCAGAGCCTGACGGGAAGCGCGGCCGGTGACCTGACGAGCAGGGCGGGCTGATAGCGCAGTTCCGACGGATGCACGGCGAGACGGACGTCCGGGAAACGTTCGAAGACGCGCCGGATCGATATCTCCGCCTGGGCGCGGGCCAGGTGCGTTCCGATGCAGTAGTGGATGCCGTGGCCGAAGGTGAGGTGCACGGGCTTCGGCCGGTCGATGTCCAGTTCGTCCGGCCGGTCGGGGAAGGCCTCCGGGTCGTGGTTCGCGCTGGCCGGGGAGAGCATCACGATCTCGCCCGCCGGAATCATGGTGCCCGCGATCTCGACGTCCTCCAGGGTCAGCCGCTGAAGGGTGTACATCATGGGACCGGCGAAGCGGATCAGCTCGTCGACCGCCTGCGGGATCCGGTCGAGGTCGGCCTTGAGCCGCCCGGCCTGCTCGGGGTGGGTCAGCAGCCCCACGAAGCAGCCGGTCACGAGCGCGGTGGTGGTCTCGTTGCCGCCGGTCATCAGCGCGAACGCGGTGGAGAGGATCTCCTTCGGGGTCAGCAGCCTGTCGCCCTCGGCGTGCACCATCGCGGAGACGAGGTCGTCGGTCGGGTGCCGTTCCTTCTCCGCGATCAGATCCGTCATGTACGCGGACAGTTGTCTGGTGTGCTCGGCCAGGACACCGGTCGGATCGGCGGCGTCGGTGGACCGCATCGTGTTCGACCAGACCTTGAACTGCCGCCAGTCGGAAGCCGGAACGCCCAGCAGCTGGGCGATGGCGATGATCGGCAGCGGCTCGGTGAGACCGGCCAGCAGGTCCGGCTGCGACTGCCCGGCCAGCTCGTCGAGCAGCTCGTCGACGACCTTCTCCAGGCTGGGGCGCATGTTCGCGACCCGCTTGGGGGTGAAGGCGAACACCAGCGCCTTGCGCAGCCGGGTGTGCCGGGGCGGGTCGGAGTTGGCCAGGTGATGGGTGATCTCGTCGGCCGGCTTCAGCTCCTTGCCGATCTGCCGGCCGAGCGCCCGGTACAGGTTCCCGATGTCCCGGCTCAGCCGGGGGTCGGCCAGCGCCTCACGGACGTCCTCGTAGCGGGTGACCACCCAGGCCCGCGCCCCGTCGGGCGTCTCCACCATGGTCACCGGCTGCTCGGCGCGCAGCGTGGCGAAGGTCGGATACGGGTTCTGGGTGTATGCGTCACTGAACATCCAGTGCTTCGAAAGCGCTCCGCCGGCTGCCATCGATGCTCTCCCTGCGGTCGTCCGGTGGGCCTCCGCCCTGCTCGCGGGGCACGTCCGGCCCACCAGCCTGGCCCCGCGCGGCGCGGTAGTCAGCGCTGATGTGGAATCTTCGATGTGCCGCTCCGGGACGGGCCACACATGGCTGATTCGAATTCTTCGTACCGGTCTGGTGAACGCCGGTTCACCCCGGCTACGTTCACCGAGGCGTGTGAGTGATGCGCCGAATTCCACCGCGAATTGCCAGTACGAGTGCGGAACTTCCGTGCCGGCCTTGGTGATCGAACTCGTCCATTCCATGCGCGGCCCGTTCGGGCCGGCGTCACCATCACGAGGGAGCAGGAGCGATATGACGACCTCTGCGGAGAGCATGTCCGAGAAAATCAAGGAAATCGTCTGCGACATTCTCGAGCTCGAGGAGGACGAGGTCACCGAGAGCAGCCTGTTCAAGGAGGACCACGGCGCCGACTCGCTGCGCGCGATCGAGATCCTCGCCTCCCTGGAGAAGCACTTCCACGTCGTCATCGACCAGGCCGAACTGGGCCGCATGGTCAACCTCAAGGGCGTGGAAGAGGTCGTCGCGGAAGCCGCCGGCAAGTAGTCACGACCGAGCGGTACCACCGCGGCACCGCCGATCGAAACCGGACGGAGAGACCATGCGTGCAACTGCAACCAGCAACGGGTCGGCACCACCAGCGCATCGCGTGGTCCTGACCGGCTTCGGAGTCTTCTCGAGCATCGGTGTGGGCGCGGTCGAGTTCGCCGAGGGGCTGCGGGCCGGGCTCAGCGGTGCCAAGCCGATCACCAGGTTCGCGACCGAGGGGTTCGCCCACGCCAACGGCTGCGAACTGGTCGGCTTCGAGCCGAGCCGGTGGATCCGCACCCTGGACATCGACGAACTCGGCCCGGCCACCCGCTTCTCGGTGGCCGCGGCCAGGATGGCCGTCGACCATGCCGGGCTGAGCGAGGACGTCCTGCGCGGACAGCGCGGCCTGATCTCCATCGGGTCCACCGACGGGGAATCGCACGACCTCGACCGCCTGGTCGAGACCGAGATCGAGCACGGACCCGAGAAGATGGACCCGCGGGTGGTCCGGCGGGTCCCGGCGAGCCGGCTGGCCACGGCCGTCGCACACGAACTGGGCCTGGAGGACGTCGAGGCGGTCACCATCCCCACCGCCTGTGCCGCGGGCAACTACGCCATCGGCTACGGCTACGACGCGGTGCGCACCGGCGAGGTGGAGTTCGCGCTGTGCGGCGGCGCGGACGCGATGTGCCGCAAGACCTTCGCCGGCTTCTACCGGCTGGGCACGATCGCCCCGGACTGCTGCCGGCCGTTCGACAAGGACCGCAAGGGCATCCTGACCGGGGAGGGCGCCGGCGTACTGGTCCTGGAGAGCCTGGAGTCGGCACTGCGCCGCGGTGCCACCATCCACGCCGAGGTGCTGGGCTACGGGCTCAACTGCGATGCCGACCACCCGGTCGCACCCAACCAGGGCAGCATCGCCCGCTGCATGGAACTGGCCCTGAACAACGCCGGGGTGAAACCGTCCGAGGTCGACCTGATCTCCGCGCACGGAACCGGCACCAAGGCGAACGACGTCACCGAGACCCGCGCGGTCCGCGACGTCTACGGCGAGGAACCGCCGCGCACCGTCTCGCTGAAGTCGATGCTCGGCCACACCATGGGCGCCGCCAGCGCGCTCGCCGCGATCGCCTGCGCCCTGGCCGTCGAGGGCGGGTTCATCCCGCCCACCATCAACCACCGGGAGACCGACCCCGAGTGCGAGGTCGACTGCGTGCCCAACCACGCCGTCGACGCCGACCTGAGGATCGTGCAGAACAACGGGATGGCCTTCGGCGGCAACAACGCCGTCGTGATCCTCGCCAAGTACGAGGAGCAGGACTCATGACCCGGCCCGTCGTCGGTGTCGGCGCGGTCGCGAGCATCGGCCGCGACCCGTCCGAGCTGTTCGAGAGCCTGTGCGCCGGACGGAGCGGACTGGCTCCGCTGCGCGGCTTCGACCGGTCGAAGTTCAAGGCCGGTCACCTCTTCGAGATCGACGACCGGCCCGCGCCGGGCGTGGACGTGCCGGGCCGGGCGACCGCGTTCCTGCTCGACGCGGTCGGGCAGGCGGCCCGCGACGCGGGCCTCGGCGAGGACCTGCGCGACGTGCCGATCCTGGTCGGCACCGGACTGCGGGAACTGCGGTCGCTGGAGCTGTGGTGGCGCGACGGCGCCGATTTCGGGGCCGAGCGGATGCACTTCGGCACCGCCCTGCGGGAACGCTTCGGCGCGGTCGACACGCACACCTTCTCCAACGCCTGCTCCGCCTCGCTGTACGCGCTGGCGCTCGCCGTCGACCAGTTGGAGACCGGAGCGGTGGAGCACGTGATCGTGGCGGGCGCCGACTCGATCACCGAGAGCATGTTCGGGCTGACCGACGCCTTCCAGCTGGAGCCGCCCGGCCGGCTCAGACCCTTCGACGTCGACCGCAAGGGCACCATCCTCGGCGAGGGCGCCGGCGCGATCGTGCTGGCCCGCGAGGTGGACGGCCACCCCCGGGTCCACGGCCGGGTGCGCTCGGTCGGCGTGAACTGCGACGCCCACCACACCACCGCGCCGCTCCAGGCCGGGGTCGCCGCCGCGATCAGGCAGGCGCACCGGCGGGCCGGGGTGAAACCGGAGAACGTGGACCTGGTCATGCTGCACGGCACCGGCACCCCGCTCAACGACGAGGTCGAGGTGCGGGCCCTGCGCGAGGTCTTCGGCGAGCACGAGAGGGTGCCGCTGGTGACCGCCGTCAAGTCGATGACCGGGCACACCGCCGGGTCGGCCGGGGTGCTGAGCCTCATCACGGCCCTGCGGACCATGTCGACCGGGCGGATCCCGCCGGTGACCGAACTCGACGAACCGACCGAGGACGTGAGCGCGTTGCGGCTGGTGCACACCACCGAGGCCACGGGCCGCGTCGAGGTGGCGCAGGTCAACGGCTTCGGCTTCGGCGGACTGAACGCGGTGGCCATCGTGGAGGCGGCCCGATGAGCGAGTTCCCGAGAATCGTGGTCAGCGGTGTGGGGCCGGCCCTGCCCGGGGTGGCCGGCACGGAGGACCTGGTGGCCGGGCCGGAGTTCCCCGCGGAGCCGGTGGACCCGGCCGCGCGGCTCGGCAAGAAGGGCCTGAAGTACAAGGACCGCGCCACCCGGCTCGGTCTGTGCGCGGCCTTCGCCGCACTGTGCGACGCCGGGCTGCGGGACGCGGACGGCCCGCTGGTCGAGGGCGACGGCGTCGGTGTCGTGGTGGCGTCCAACTACGGCAACGCGGACACCGTCTGCCGGGTGGTCACGACCATCGCGGCCGAGACGACCCGGAGCACGAGCCCGATGGACAGCCCCAACGCCTCCAGCAACATCGTCGCCTCCGAGATCGCCATCCGGTTCAAGCTGGGCGGGCCGAACCTGACCGTCTGCAACGGCGACGCCTCGGGGCTCGACGCCCTGCGCTGGGCCGCGGGCATGCTGGGTTCGGGCCGGGCCGAGCAGGTGCTGGTCGTCGGGGTCGAGCCGGACAACGAGGTGGTGCGCGCGCTGGTCGGCGCGGACCGGATCGTGGACGGGGCCGTCGCGGTGGTGCTGGAGCGTGCCGGGACCGCGCGGGCGCGCGGCGTGCGGCCGAGGGCCCTGCTGGGCGGCTTCGTGCGCACCGGCGACGTCGAGGAGTGCGTCGGACGCCTGGACGCGCTCGGCTCGGGCGTCCCGGCCGGCTGGTTTCCGCCGGAGACCGCCGACGGCACCGAACCGCCGGCGGGGCTGCTCGCCGGGGTTCCCCGGCACCGGATGCCCGACGGCTGGGGCGTGCTCTCCGGTGCGCTGGGCCTGGCGCAGTGCGCCGCCGCCACCGGCCGGTTCGACGCGGGCGAGCCCGGACCTCTGTACGCGCTGGCCGGGCGCGGGAACGACGGCGTGGCCGGAGCCCTGCTGCTCGCCCCCGGAGACGCCCGGTGAGCCGTGACCGGCCGCGGTCGCCGGGCCGGACCGGCGCCGCGGCGTGCACGGTGCACCGCAAGCGGGCCACGGGCGGTACGCGCGCCCTCCTGCTGCACGGACTGGCCAACAGCTCCTCCGTGTGGGACGAGTTGGCCGGGCACGAGGCGGGCGGCCTGGACCTGTGGGCCGCCGAACTGCCCTGGGGCGGCGGGGGGTCGCCGGACTGGGCCTACGGACAGGACGCCTCCCGGGCGGTCGCGGACGCGCTCGGACAGGTTCCCGGCGGCGCCGGCGTCGTCGTGGCCCACTCCTTCTCCACCGTGCTGCTGCTCGACCTGCTCAGCGAGGAACTCGCCCGGGGTGGCGACCCGTTCGCCCGCCTCGGCATCGAGGGCCTGGTCCTGGTGTCGCCGTTCTACCGCCGTGATCCGGAGAGTTTCGAGTACGGCGTCGTCGGCGACATGCTGGAGAACTTCCGCCGCACCATGGAGGAGGGCATCCGCGTGGTGGCCGGGCCCCGGCTCGACCCCTCGCTGCGCCGCGACATGGCGCAGCGGGTCTGCGAACGGGTCGGTCCGTACGGCTACCTGAGCTTCTTCCGCAGCTATCTGCACACGCCGTGGCTGCGCACTGACCTGATCACGGTGCCCTGCCTGGTGATCGGCGGGGAGGACGACTTCACCGCCGTCCCCGCCGAGAGCACGGCACTCGCCGCCGCTCTCCCCGACGCCCGCTGCCGGTTCATCCCCGGGGCCGGCCACTTCCCGATGGTGGAGCGGGCGGACGCCTTCTCCGCCGCCCTCGGGGAGTTCCTCGACGCGCTCGGCCGTACCGCGCCCGCAGCCGTCGACCAACCCGCTTGACAGAACAGGAGCCTGCGCACCATGACGTCCCCCATCAGCAGCGTCCCCGAGCCGACCGAGCAGTCGTTGAGCGACTTCTTCGACGCCACCGGCCACTTCTCGCTGCGGCCGTCCTACGAGGGCGGCAACATCAGCACGACCATCGGCTTCAAGCACGTGCACTACCTGCTCGAGGCCGCCGTGCTCGAGCACTTCCGCGCCGCCGGTCTGGGCGCCACGACCCTCTACGTCGAGTACGGCGTCGGCTTCGACGTCGTCTCCGTGGACACCCGACTGCACACGGTGCTCACCCTGGACGACACGGTCGCCGTCGAGGTCAAGCCGGTCACCAAGGACTCCGACACCCGGCTGCGTTTCGCGCTCACCGGGACCGTGGAGCGGGACGGGGCGCCGCGCAAGGCGGTGACCAGCAAGTTCGAGGTCGCTCTTCGGGCCATCGAGCATGTGTCGGACCCCAAGCCGCTGCCCGAGCGCCTGACCCGCTTCGTGGTGCCCCGGCTGGGGCAGGCGACGCCGAGGGAACTCACCGCCGTCCCGGTGGACAACATCGACCTGTCCGCGCAGCGTGGCGTCACCACGCGCTCCGGGGACCCGGTGCTGGCCGAGATCATCGGCGACGACAACGCCTTCGGCTGGAAGTGGCGAGTGCCCTACTTCTACTGCCACTTCACCAGCCACATGCAGATGTCCGGCTTCCTGCGCCAGATGGAGGAGGTGCTGCACCTGTTCGTCGCCGACCGGGGCATCGCCATCCAGCGCCTGCTGGACGAGCGCAACTGGATCCCGGTGGTGACCAAGTGCGACATCGAACTCACCGACGAGGTGCGGATCGAGGACGAGCTGTACACGGTCTTCACGATCGAGGACGTCTTCAAGGCCGTCCTGTTCACCGCCCGGATGGACTGCTACGTGGTGCGTGACGGCGCGCTGGTGCCGGTCGCCACCGGACGCATCACGCACGGCTACGTCACCAAGGAGTCGCCGGAGCGCGACTGGTCCCTGGTCACCTTCGACGACGAGGTGCTGGCCGCGCTCGGCGGCAAGACCCCCGCCGCCGGCTGACCTGACCCGGCAGAAGGAGCTGTTGCCATGAGCAGCGACACCATGGGCGCCGTCCGCAGACCGGTGATCACCGCCTGGTCGGCGGTGTCCCCGTTCGGGATGGGGCGTGCGGCGTTCGTCGAGGGCATGCACGACGGCGGTGAGACCGCCGTCCGGATCGACCGCGAGCAGTGGCAGGTGCCCGACGAGCGGGCCAGGCTGGTGCCCGGGTTCAGCCCGCGCGCGGCGCTGGGCCGCAAGGGCACCCGCTCGATGGACCGGGTGACGGGACTCGCGGTCAGCGCCGTCGGCGCGCTGCTCGACGACGCCGAGCGCAACCGCGAGGTCGCCACCGGGGAGCGCGGGGCGGTCGTGCTCGGCACCACCACCGGCAGCGCGCAGAGCATGATGGACTTCACCCGGGACTCGCTGACCGGGGAGAAGCCGTACTTCGTCGACCCGGCGCAGATGCCCAACACGGTGATGAACTGTGCGGCAGGACAGTGCGCCATCCGGCACCGGATCCAGGGCCCGAACGCCACCATCGCCGGCGGCCGGCTGTCCGGGCTGCTCGCGTTGAACTACGCGCGCAGACTGCTCGGCGCCGGCCGGGCCGAGGCGGTGCTGTGCGGCTCCGCCGAGGAGTACTCCAACGAGCGGGCCTGGCTGGAGTGGCACACCAGGGGGGACGAGGAGAAGCAGGCGCTGCTCGGCGAGGGTGCCGGCATGCTGCTCCTCGAGCCCGAGGAGTCCGTCGCCGCCGAGCACGTGCTGGCCGAGGTGCTCGCCGTGGAGAGCGGCGTGTTCGCCGAGGGCCGGCTGCCGATGGTGCTCCGCTCCTGCCTGCGCCGCGCCATGGACCGTGCCGGGGTCGACCCGTCGCAGGTGTGGGCGGCCGTCCCGTGCGGCGCCGGCGACGCGCTCGGCGCACGGGAACGCGGTGTGCTGGCGGAGGTGTTCGGCGCCGAGACGCTCGAACCCGTGCGGAACACCGCCCTGTTCGGGGACGCGTCGGCGGCGTCGGTGAGTCTTCAGATCGCCTCCGTGCTCGCGGTCGCCGAGCGGACGCCCGGCGTCGCCGGGCGGGTCGCGGTGGTCACCGCGGTGGAGCGCGACGGCGGAACCGGCTGCGCCCTGCTGCGGCTGCGCTGAGCACCGGGCCGTACCCGGAGCCGACCGGGCCCCGTACCCGGAAACCAATCGAGCGGAGGAGAGCGGTAGTCATGACGGCACAGCCCACTGACAAGCTGGACAAGGAAGAACTGCGGCGGACCCTCGCCGATGTGATCGACGTCGACGCCACCGAGATCGAGGAGGCCACCGACTTCGTGGAGGAGTTGCAGGTCGACTCGCTGCTCCTGCTGGAACTGGTCGTGGTGCTGGAGAAGAAGTACCAGGTCAAGTTCAGCGAGGAGGAGATGCGGACGGCCCGCACCTTCAGTCAGGCGCGCGCACTGCTGGAGAGCAAGCTGGCGGTGTCGGCGTGAGCGCCACCGCGCCCGAGGCGCCCGCCGGGCCGGTGACTCGGGGCTCCTTCGCCCCGAGGCCGTCCCCGGTGGACGCCGGGATCGAGGTGACGTCGGTGGCCCGGTCCGGGGCGGCCGGAGGAGACGGCCGCGTGCTCAGCGCGGTGGCCACCGTCGTGATCGACGGGGCCGAGCCCGTCTTCGCCGGCCACTACCCCGACTTCCCGATCTTCCCCGGGGTGTGCGTCGTCGAATGCGTTCTGCGCGGCGCGCTGGCGGTCGCCGAGCGGTCGGGGATGCCCGAACCCCGGCTGCTCGCGGTGGAGTCCACCCGTTTCCTCGGCGCCGTCTACCCCGGCGACCTGCTCACGGTGCAGCTGGAGCTGCGCGATCACGAGGGCGGGGTGCGCTGCCGTGCCACGGCGCGCACCGAGCGGGGCGATGCCGCGTCGGTGCGGCTGCGGCTGTCCGGTGAGGTCGCCGTATGAACACCGTCGAGGTCGAACGTCTGCTTCCGCACCGGTTCCCCATGCTCCTCGTCGACCGGGTCCTCGACCTGGTTCCCGGCGAGAGCGTCACCGCGACCAAGGCGATCACCCGCAACGAGCCGTGCTACCGGGCCCTCGGCGCGCACACGGCCGGCGCCTGTCCTGAGTACCCGCAGACGCTCCTGATCGAGTCGTGGGGCCAGACCGCCGGCATCCTGGCGACCTGGCGCTCCCCCGACGAGCAGACCGACCCCCGGCAGACCGACCGGGTGATGCTGCTCGGCGGCCTCTCCGGGGTCGTCTTCCACCGGCCGGTGCTGCCGGGGGACGTGCTCCTGCACCGGGCCCGGCTCTCCCGCGCCCTGTCCGACACCGCGATTTTCGAGGGCGAGACCTCGTGCGGCGGCGAGGTGGTGATGTCGGTCGAGCGGATGGTGATGGCCTTCCGCCCCGCCGACGAGCTCCTGCCGTCCACCGGTTGAGCCGACGTACAGACGACCTACGGCCGACGTACAGCCGACGTACGGCCGGCGTGCGGCCGACATGGAGGAACGCCTGATGGCACAGGACAACAAGCCGGTCGCGCTGGTCAGCGGCGGCTCGCGCGGCATCGGCCGGGCCGTGGTGAAGCGGCTCGCCGCCGACGGCCACGACGTCAGCTTCTGCTACCAGTCCAACGACGAGGCCGCGACCGCCCTGGAGAAGGAACTCGGCGAGTTCGACGTCCGGGTGCTGGCCCGGAAGGTCGACGTGGCCTCGCCGGATGCGGTGCGCGCGTGGGTGGCCGAGACCCAGGAGACCCTGGGCACGGTGGACGTCGCGGTCACCGCCGCGGGCATCACCCGTGACAACCCGCTGCTGATGATGACCGACCAGCAGTGGAAGGACGTGCTCGCGGTCAACCTCGACGGCACCTACAACGTCTGCCGCTCGGTGGTGTTCGAGATGATGAAGCGCCGCGCCGGCTCCCTGGTGCTGATCTCCTCGGTGGCCGGGGTGCACGGCCACGCCACCCAGTCCAACTACGCGGCGACCAAGGCCGGGATCATCGGCTTCGCCAAGTCGCTGGCCAAGGAGGTCGGCCGCTACGGCATCCGGTCCAACGTGGTCGCCCCCGGGTTCATCGAGACCGACATGACCGCGGTGCTCAGCGACAAGGTCCGCGAGCAGATGCTGGCCTCGATCCCCCTGAACCGTTTCGGCGGCGCCGACGAGGTCGCCGACCTGGTGTCCTTCCTGGCCTCCGAGCGCGCCGGCTACATCACCGGCTCCGTCTTCCAGGTCGACGGCGGCATCACCATCTGAGCCCGCTCCCGACTCCCCCGCCTCCCCCACCGAAGGACCCCGCCATGGCCAAGAAGCCGCCCCGCTGGTACTTCTCCCTGCGCAGCCCGTACTCCTGGTTCGCCCACCACGACCTGAAGAAGCACCACCCCGACGTCCTCGACAGCGTGCGGTGGATCCCGTTCTGGGAGCCGGATGCGCGCAGCGAGGAACTGCTGGCGCAGGCCGGGGTCGAGCTGCCGCTGGTGCCGATGGCGCGGGAGAAGAACTTCTACATCCTCCAGGACGCCCGCCGGCTGGCCGAGGACCGCGGGCTCGACGTCACCTGGCCGATCGACCGGGAACCGGTCTGGGAGGTCGCGCACCTGGCCTACCTGGTGGCCGAGGACGCCGGGAAGGGGAGGGAGTTCGTCGACCGGGTGTACCGCGCCCGCTGGCAGGAGTCGAAGAACATCTCCGACCCCGCCGTGATCGGCGCGATCGCCGGTGAACTGGGCCTGGACGCGGACCGGGCCGCCGGCGCGGCCGACGACCCGGACCTGCGCGCCCGCGGTGTGCAGATCCTGGCCGACTCGGCCAGGGACGGCCTGTTCGGGGTGCCGTTCTTCGTCCACGGCCACGAGAAGTTCTGGGGCGTCGACCGGGTGGCCGGGTTCGTCGCCGCGCTGCGCGGCGTGCCGCGCGCCGCCGTCGCCGTGCCGGACGCGGAGGCGGCCGCGCTGCCTCAGCTGGCCGTGGCGGGCGCGGACGCCGGTCACGCCGGCGGCTGCGGCTGAGCCGCCGCCACCGAGACGATCCCGAGGGGACGCGATGAGCGACGAGCACCGACTCGCGGGCGACTGGGACGCGATCGTGGTCGGCAGCGGCATGGGCGGACTGACCTGCGCCGCGTACCTGGCGGTGGCCGGACACCGGGTGCTGGTGCTCGAACAGGCCGGGGTGCTGGGCGGCAACAGCCACGTCTTCCGCCGCCGTTCGGCCTACGAGTTCGACGCCGGGGTGCACTACATCGGCGACTGCGGGCCCGACGGCGTACTGCCGTCGATCCTGCGGGGACTGGGCCTGGGCGACCGCGTCGCGTTCCGGCAGCTGGACCCGGACGGATTCGACGAGGTCGTCCTGCCCGGGCTGCGGATGTCCGTGCCCGTCGGCTGGGACCGCTATCTCGACCGGCTCGTCGAGGTACTGCCGGCGGACAAGGACGGGCTGCGGGAGTTCGTGGCGGTGTGCTCGGCGGCAGGCGCCGAGATGCGCTGGACGCTGCTGTCCGCCGTCGGCGCCGACCCGGCCGAGGTGCTGCGCCGCACCCCCACGGCGATGGCCTGGGGCCGCCGTACGCTGCACGACCTGTTCGAGCACTGCGGCCTGTCCGCCACCGCGCGCACCGTGCTGGCCGCCCAGGCGCTCAACTACGGGATCGGCCCGCAGGAGGCCACGGTCGCCATGCACGCGAGCGTGACCGACCACTACCTGCGGGGCGCCGCCTATCCGGTCGGCGGCGGCCAGGTGCTGGCGGCGTCGCTGACCGAGGCGATCACCGGTCACGGCGGCACGGTCAGGACCGGGCACCGCGTGGACCGGGTGCTGGTCGAGGACGGCCGGGCGTGCGGTGTCGTGCTGGACGGCGGGCGGGAGCTGCGCGCGCCGGTCGTGGTGTCCAACGCTGACTATGTGCGCACCGTCCGGGAACTGGTCGGCGAGGAGCACTTCCCGGCGTCGATCGGGAAGCGGGCCCGAACCGCGGTGACGGGCTTCCCCCTGGTGGTGCTCTACGTGGGACTCGACCGGGAACTGCCGGGCAGGACCGGAGCGAACCTGTGGTGGCACGGGAACGCCGACGTCGAGGAGGCGTTCCGCGGCCTTGCCGAGGGCCGGTTCGACGCGCCGTCGTCGGTGTTCGTCTCGTTCGCCTCGCTCAAGGACCCGCACACCGCGGCCATCCGGCCGCCCGGGCACGCCAACTTCCAGGTGATGGCCCTGTGCCCGCGCTCCCTTCAGGCGTGGGGCGCGGCGGCCGCGTCCGAGGACGGCGGACCGTACCGCCGCGACCCGGCCTACCGGGCGGAGAAGGAGCGGGTCACCGAGGCGATGCTGGCCACCGCGGAACGCGCGCTCGGCCCCTTCCGCCGGTACGTGACCCATCTGGAGCTGGCCACCCCGGCCACCCAGCGCCGCTACACCCGCTCGACCGGCGGATCGCCCTTCGGGCTGGCCCGCTGGGGCGGCACGGGCGCCCGGCCGGACACCCGCACCAGTGTGACCGGCCTGTACGTGGTGGGGCAGGGCACCCGCTACGGCAGCGGGATCACCGGTGCCGCCGTCAGCGGCATCGCCGGCGCCGGGCAGATCCTCGGCCGCCCGCTCCTGCCGGAGGTGCACGCGGGCACGGTGCTGGGCGACCCCGGGCGGCTTCCCGTGCGCGGCCCGGACTGGGACCCGCTGCGCCTGTGCGGCGGGTCGGCGCCCCGCGGCACCCACCCTCGCTGACGGCGGGGATTCTCGGCCGGGGCGCCATTTCGACCTCTAAATGCTTGGGCGACCTGCGGCGATGGTTTATCGAGGCTTCTTATAAGGCCGTTCCCGGGCGCCGGGTGCGCAGGTAACGTCCAGGCGCGGGGCGAGATTTGATCGCCCCATCGGCCCGGATGCGCCCGATCGGTGTGGCCCGCGGGGGCTGTCTCCACCAGTTTTCCGATTCAAGGGGAGTGAGTAGTCGTGCCTCAATCCGGTGAGATCCGACTCCCTCTGACGCCGGCTCAATCGGGCATTTGGTTCGCGCAACGGATCGACTCCGGCAACACGGTCTACAACATCGCCGAGTATCTGGACATTCACGGGCCTGTCGATCCGGACCGCTTCGAGAGCGCGCTGCGCCGGGTGGTCGGCGAGACGGACGCGCTGCGCGTGCGGTTCGCCGAGAACGGGGAGGTCCCCGAGCAACGGATCCTGCCCGCCGTCGACTTCCCGTTCCACGTCCTGGACCTGTCCGGCGAGAGCGACCCGGAGGCCGGCGCGCACACGTGGATGGACGAGGACCGGACCCGGCCGATCGACCTGTTCGGCGACTCGCTGTTCACCTTCGCCCTGTTCAAGCTCGCCGAGGACCGCTGGTGGTGGTACCTCCGCGTCCACCACATCGTGCTGGACGGTGCCGGTGTGGCCCTGTTCGCGCCGAGGGTGGCCGAGGTCTACTCCGCGCTGACGGCGCACACCGCCGTCCCGGCCAACCCCTTCCCGCCGCTGCGCGGCCTGGTGGACGCCGCCCGGGCCTACGCCGACTCCCCTGACCACGCCGACGACGCCGCGTTCTGGACCGAGCGGCTGGCCGGCGCGCAGCCCCCGGTCAGCCTGTCCGGCGGCCAACAGCACCTGCCCAGCAGGGTGATCCGCCGCAGCGAGACGCTCGGCGCCGCGCAGACCGAGGCGATCCGCGGGCTCGCGCGCGAGGCGGGCATCGCCTGGCCGGCCGTGGTGGTCGCCGCGCTCGCCCTCTACGTGCGGCGTCTCACCGGCACCGACGAGGTGGTCGTCGGCCTGCCGGTCGCCGCGCGTCAGGGCCGGGGCCTGCGCGGCGTGCCCGGCAGCGTCTCCAACCTGGTCCCGCTGCGGCTGGGCGCCGCACCGGACACCTCGGTGGGCGAACTGCTCACCGCCGCCTCCGCCGAGATGCGGCAGGCCGTGCGCCACCAGCGGTACCGGCACGAGGACATACGGCGCGACCTGGGACTCGGCCCCGAGCAGCACCTGATCGGACCGCACGTCAACCTGGTCCTGTTCGACTACGCCCCGGACTTCGCCGGACACGGCGCGACCGTGCACAACCTGCCGGGCGGCCCGATCACGGACCTCGCGATCGTGCTGGACACCCGCTCCACCGACGGCGCGCTGCGCTTCGACTTCGACGCCAACTCGGCGCTGTACGACCAGGAGTCGCTCGCCACGCACCAGAGCCGCTTCCTCGACCTGCTCTCCAGGCTGTGCGCCTGCGACCCCGCGACGCCGGTCGGGCGGCTGGACACCGCCACCGACGAGGAACGCGCGCGGGTGCTCACCCCGCCCGTCCCGGTCAAGGCCCCCGCCGCGACGGTGCCGGAGCTGTTCGAGCGGGTCGCCGCCGAGCACCCCGGGCGCACGGCCGTGGTGAGCGACGGGGTGGGCCACAGCTACCGGGAGATCAACGCCCGGGCCAACCAGTTGGCCAGGACGCTGATCGAGCGGGGCGCAGGACCGGAGCGGTTCGTCGCGCTGGCGCTGCCGCGCTCGGCGGAGATGGTGGTCGCGCTGCTGGCCGTCCTCAAGGCCGGCGCCGCCTATCTGCCGCTGGACCCGGCCTACCCGGCCGAGCGGATCGCGTTCATGCTCGCGGACGCCGCACCGGACCTGGTGCTGACCGACAGCGCGCACGCGGGGGGCCTGCCGGACACCGAGGGCGTCACGCGGCTGGTACTGGACGACACCCACGTCGCCGCGGAGTCGGCCGCACGGGCCACCGGCGACGTCACCGACGCCGAACGGGCCGCGCCGCTCGACCCGCGCCACCCGGCGTACATGATCTACACCTCCGGGTCCACCGGCCGGCCCAAGGGCGTGCTCGTCCCCCACCACAACGTGCTGCGGCTGTTCACCGCCACCGAGCAGTGGTTCGCGTTCGGGCCCGACGACGTGTGGACGCTGTTCCACTCGTACGCCTTCGACTTCTCGGTGTGGGAGATCTGGGGTCCGCTGCTGCACGGCGGCCGGCTGGTCGTCGTCCCGCACGAGGTGAGCCGTTCGCCCAAGGAGTTCCTGCGGCTGCTGGCCGACGAGCGCGTCACGGTGCTCAACCAGACCCCGTCCGCCTTCTACCAGCTCATGCAGGCCGACCAGGAGGACCCGGAGGCCGGCGGCGGTCCCGCGCTGCGGTGCGTCGTCTTCGGCGGCGAGGCGCTGGACCTGCGGCGGCTTCAGCGCTGGTACGACCGGCACCCGGACGACGCGCCGGCCCTGGTGAACATGTACGGCATCACCGAGACCACGGTGCACGTCACCCATCGGGCGCTGGACCGCGGCACCGTGGCCGGGCGGCGGGGCAGCGTGATCGGCTCCCCCATCCCCGACCTCGCGATCCGCCTGCTGGACGACGCGCTGAGGCCGGTGCCGCCCGGCGTCGCGGCGGAGATGTACGTCTGCGGCGACGGGCTCGCGCGCGGCTACCACGGGCGCCCCGACCTGACCTCGCACCGGTTCGTCGCCGACCCGTTCGGCCTTCCCGGCACCCGGATGTACCGCACCGGCGACGTGGCCCGCTGGACGGCGGACGGCGAACTGGAGTTCGTCGGCCGGGCCGACCAGCAGGTGAAGATCCGCGGTTTCCGGATCGAGCCGGGCGAGATCGAGGCCGTGCTGGAGAACGCGGCCCAGGTCGCCCACGCCGCGGTGGTCGTCCGGGAGGACCAGCCCGGCGACAGGAGGCTGGTCGCCTACGTCACGCCGGCCGGCGAGCGCGGCGCCCTCGACCCCGGCGTGCTGCGCGAGACGGTGGCCGCCGCGCTGCCGGACCACATGGTGCCGTCGGCGTTCGTGGTGCTGCCGCGGCTGCCGATCACCGCCAACGGCAAGCTGGACCGCGCGGCACTGCCGGAACCGGAGTCCGTGGCCGGCTCGGCCGGGCGCGCCCCGCGCACCCCGGTCGAGGAAGTGCTGTGCGGGCTGTTCGCCGAGGTCCTGGGCGTGCCGGGGGTCACCGTCGACGACAACTTCTTCGACGTGGGCGGCCACTCCCTGCTGGCCACCCGGCTGGTCAGCAGGATCCGTTCGGTGTTCGGCGTGGAGGTCCAGATCCGGACGCTGTTCGAGGCGCCGACCGTCGCCGCCGTGGCGGACCGCGTCACCTGCGCCGACAACGCCCGCTCCGGCATCTCCCCGCTGCCGCGCCCGGCCGGCGTTCCGCTGTCCTACGCGCAGAACCGGCTGTGGTTCGTGGACCGGCTCGAGGGCCCCAACTCGGCCTACAACATCCCGCTGGTGCTGCGCCTGTCGGGGCCGCTGGACCGGGGGGCGCTGCTCGGGGCGTTCGGTGACCTGCTGGCCCGGCACGAGAGCCTGCGCACCGTCTTCCCCGATGTGAAGGGCGTGCCGAGCCAGGTCGTGCTCGACCCGGGCACGGCCGTGATCGAGCTGCCCGTCTCGGCGATCAGCGCCGAGGAACTGCCCGTGGCGCTGGCGAGCTGTGCGGCCGGGGCGTTCGACCTGGCCACGGAACTCCCCCTGCACGTCGATCTGTTCTCGCTCGGCGAGCAGGAGCACGTGCTGTCCGTCGTGGTGCACCACATCGCGGCGGACGGATGGTCGCTGGGGGTGCTGGCCCGCGATCTGTCGACGGCGTACGCCGCCCGGATGCGCGGAGCACGACCCGCCTGGCGGCCGCTGCCGGTGCAGTACGCCGACTACACGCTGTGGCAGCGCGACGTACTCGGCGACGACCGGGACCCCTACAGCGCCATGGCACGGCAGATCGCCTTCTGGCGCTCGGAGTTGGCCGGTCTGCCGGACGAGATCACGCTGCCCGCCGACCGGCCGCGGCCGGCCGAGGCCGACTACCGGTCCGACGTCGTCGAACTGCGGCTGCCGGCCGAGCTGCACCGCGCACTCGCCGACCTCGCCCGGCAGACCGGCACCACGCTGTTCATGACGCTCCAGGCCGGGCTGGCCTCGCTGCTCTCGGTGCTGGGCGCCGGTCCCGACGTGGTGCTGGGCAGCCCGGTGGCGGGCCGCACCGACGACGCCCTGGACGACCTGGTCGGCTTCTTCGTCAACACCCTGGTGCTGCGCACCGACGTCTCCGGTGACCCGACGTTCCGGGAACTCCTCGGCCGGGTCAGGGAGTCGGACCTGGCGGCCTACGCCCATCAGGACGTGCCGTTCGAGCGTCTCGTCGAGGTGCTGAACCCGGAGCGTTCACTGTCCCGCCATCCGCTGTGCCAGGTGCTGTTCTCCCTCCAGAGGAAACTCGACACCACCGTGGAATTCCCCGGCCTGACGGCGGTCGCCGAACCGGGCGTGCGCACGATGGCCAAGTTCGACCTGTCCTTCGAATTCGGCGAACGCGTCGACGGCACGGGAACACCGGGCGGTATCGACGCGGTCGTCGAATTCCGAACGGATCTCTTCGACCGCTCCACTGTGGAAATGCTCGGCGACCGGCTGGTGCGTTTCCTTCAGGCGCTCGTCGCCGAACCGGATTCCCCGGTACGGGCGTTCGACATGTTGTCGCTGCCGGAACGGCGGCGGCTGCTGCACGAGTGGAACGACACGGAGTGCGACGTCCCGGCGGGGACACTGGTCGACCTGCTCGAGCGGACGGCGGCGGAGCACCCGGACGCGGTGGCGGTGTGCGACGGGGCGCGGTCGATGACGTACCGCGCCCTGCACGAGGCCGCCAACCGGCTGGCGCGGGAGCTGATCGCCGGGGGCGCGGGTCCCGAGCGCGTGGTCGCGCTGGGCATGCCGCGTTCGGCGGAGCTGGTCGTCGCGCTGCTCGCGGTGCTCAAGTCCGGTGCGGCGTACCTGCCGGTCGACCCCGGCCATCCGGTCGAACGGGTCGCGCTGCTGCTGTCCGACGCCGCCCCGGCGCTGCTGCTGAGCACCGAGGGCGTGCTGTCCGGCTGGCCGCGTGAGGCCTTCGCCGAGGTGCCGGCGCTGGCGCTGGACGCCCCCGGGACGATGGAGGCGGTCGCGGCCCGCCCCGGCACGAACCCGGTCGACGAGGACCGCGGGGCTCCGCTGCGGGCGGACAACGCCGCCTACGTCATCCACACCTCCGGCTCGACCGGGACGCCCAAGGGTGTCGTGGTGGAGCACCGCAACGTGGTCAACCTGGTCACCTGGGCGGCGCGGGAGATCGGCGCCGCCGCCCTGTCCCGGCCGCTGGCGTCGACGTCGCTCAGCTTCGACGTGTCGGTCTTCGAGATCTTCGCGCCCCTGACGGCCGGCGGGCGCATCGACGTGGTGCGCGACCTGCTGGCGCTGGCCGAGCGGGCGGACGGCTGGTCGGGCAGCATGATCAGCGCGGTGCCGTCCGCGCTGGCCGAGCTGATCGGCCAGGACAACGTGTCCGCGTCGGCCGACCTCGTGGTGCTCGCCGGCGAGGCGCTCTCCGAACGGGCGGTGGCGGACATCCGCGCCGTCATGCCCACGGCCCGGATCGCCAACATCTACGGACCGACCGAGGCCACGGTGTACGCGACCGCGTGGCACTCCGACGGCACTCCCGCTCAGCCGCTGATCGGCCGGCCGGTCGCCAACACCCGGGTGTACGTGCTGGACCCCTGGCTCCGGCCGGTTCCCGCCGGGGTCGCGGGCGAGCTGTACCTGGCGGGCGCGGGCCTGGCCCGCGGCTACCTGGACCGGCCCGCGCTGACCGCGCAGCGGTTCGTGGCCAGCCCGTTCGGCCCGCCGGGCGAGCGCCTGTACCGGACCGGCGACGTGGTGCGGTGGACCGCCGACGGCGAGCTGGCCTATCTGGGGCGCAGCGACGAGCAGGTGAAGGTGCGCGGTTTCCGCATCGAGACCGGCGAGATCGAGTCGGTGATCGCGTCGGACCCCGCCGTGGCGCAGGTGGTGGTGGTCGCGCAGGAGGACCAGCACCGCCACAAGCAGCTGGTCGCCTATGTCGTGCCCGCCTCCGGAGCCGAGGCCGACGTCGCGGCCCTGCGCGAGCTGGTGGCGGCCACCCTGCCCGGCTACATGGTGCCGGCGGCCTTCGTCACCCTGCGCAGGCTGCCGCTGAACGCCAACGGCAAGCTCGACCGCGGCGCCCTGCCCGCGCCCCGGTTCGCCGGCGGCCGAGGCGGCCGGCAGCCGCGTACCCCGCAGGAGCAGGTGCTCTGCGGTCTGTTCGCGGAGATCCTGGAACTGTCCTCGGTCGGCGTCGACGACAGCTTCTTCGACCTCGGCGGGCATTCGCTCATCGCCAACCGGCTGATCATCAGGATCCAGTCGGTGCTCGGCGTCGATCTCGCGGTGCGCGACCTGTTCGAGGCGCCCACGGTGGCCCAGCTCGCGGAACTGGTCGAGCGCGCCGGGACGGCCAGGCCCCGGGCGGTGCCGATGCCGCGCCCGGAGCGGCTGCCGGTGTCGTTCACCCAGCAGCGGCTGTGGTTCCTCAACCGCCTGGAGGGCCCGAGCCCGACCTACAACCTCGGTGTCTCGCTGCGCTTCACCGGCCGGATCGACCGCGACGCCCTCCACGAGGCCCTGCACGACGTCATGGCCCGGCACGAGAGCCTGCGCACGGTCTTCCGCGACCACGACGGGGTACCGGTCCAGTGCGTCGTGCCGGAGCGGGAGGCCCGCCTGCGGATCCCGGTGACCGAGCTGAGCGAGCCGGAACTGGACGCGAAGCTGAGCGCGGCCGCCCGCCGCGGCTTCGACCTGGAGAACGAACTGCCCGTCCGGGCGGAGCTGTTCGTGCTCAGCCCCACCGAGCAGGTGTTCCTGGTCCTGGTGCACCACATCGTGGCCGACGGCTGGTCGTTCGCGTCGCTGGTGGGCGACCTGTCCGCCGCCTACGCCGAGCGGCGCTCGGCGCACGCCCCGCAGTGGGCGCCGCTGCCCGTGCAGTACGCCGACTACACGCTGTGGCAGCGGGACGTCCTCGGCGACCTCGCGGACCCGGACAGCGTGCTGGCGCGGCAGATCGGCTACTGGAAGGACACGCTGGCCGGTCTGCCGGACCAGCTGGACCTGCCGGCCGACCGGCCCCGGCCCGCGGTCCCCAGCCACAACGGCGGATTCGTGCCCATCAACGTCGGCCCCGAGGTGCACGCACGGCTGCTCGAGATCGCCCGCGGCAGCGGCGCCAGCCTCTTCATGGTGATGCAGGCGGCGCTGGCCGCACTGCTGAACCGGCTGGGCGGCGGCACGGACATCCCCGTCGGCACCTCGGTCGCCGGGCGCAACGACGAGTCGCTGGTCGACCTGATCGGCTTCTTCGTCAACACCCTGGTCCTGCGCAACGACCTGAGCGGCGACCCGACCTTCCGCCAGCTCCTCGGCCGGGTGCGCGAGGCGGACCTGTCCGCGTACGCCCACCAGGAGGTGCCGTTCGAGCTGCTGGTCGAGACGCTGAGGCCGGAGCGCTCGCTGTCCCGGCACCCGCTGTTCCAGGTGCTGCTGAACTTCGAGAACACCCCCGAGATGGAGTTGGGCTTCCCCGGGGTGCGCACCCGCCTGCACCCGGTGAACACCGAGGTCGCCAAGTTCGACCTGTCGTTCTCCGTGGGCGAGCGGTACACCGGCGACGGCTCCCCGGCCGGCATCACCGGTCTGCTCAACTACAGCAGCGACCTGTACGACCGCGGCACCGCCGAGGACATCTCCGCCCGGCTGAGCCGCCTGCTGGAGTCGGTCGCCGCCGACCCGGCGCAGCGGGTCAGCGAGCTGGACCTGCTCGGCGAGGCCGACCGCCACCGCATCCTCGCGCTCGGTGTCGGCGAGATCCGCGAGGAGGTTGCGCCGACGTTCGTCGAACGGTTCCAGCGGCAGGTCGCGACGGCCCCGGACGCCGTCGCCCTGGTCTGCCGGGACGAGCAGGTGACCTACCGCGAACTCGACGAGCGCGCCAACCGGTTGGCCCATCACCTGATCGCGCGGGGCGTGGGGGCCGAGGACTGGGTCGCGGTCGCCCTGCCGCGTACCCCGCACCTGGTGGTCGCCCTGGTGGCCGTCCTGAAGGCAGGCGCGGCCTACCTGCCGCTCGACCCGGACTACCCGCCGGAGCGCATCGAGTACATGATCGAGAACGCCTCGGCCATGCTGCTGCTCACCGACACCACCATCGGCGCGGGCATCCCGCACGCCGAGAACCTGCCGCGGCTGCTGCTGGACGAGCCGGACACCGTCGAGGCCGTGGCCGGCCGCCCGGTGACGGCGCCGACCGACGCCGACCGGCTGCACCCGGTCCACCCGCACCACTCCGCGTACGTCATCTACACCTCCGGCTCCACCGGGCGCCCCAAGGGCGTGCTGACCGAACAGCACTGCCTGAGCGACTACCTGCGCTGGAGCACCTCGGGCTACCCGAGCACCACCGGAGCGGCGGTACTGCACAGCCCGATCTCCTTCGACCTGACGGTGACCGCGCTCTACACGCCGCTGTCCGTCGGCGGCACGGTGATCCTGGACACCCTGGACGACGGCGATCCGCGGACCCTGGCCGCCCTGGACCGGACGCCGTGCACGTTCCTCAAGGCCACCCCGAGCCACCTGCCGCTCCTCGAGGCCCTGCCCGACGCGTTCTCCCCCAGCCGCGAACTGATGCTGGGCGGCGAGCTGCTGCTCGGCGAGACCCTGACCGAGTGGCGTACCCGCCACCCCGAGGCGCACATCTACAACGGCTACGGCCCCACCGAGACCACGGTCAACTGCACCCAGCACGTGATCAGGGCCGGCGAACCGGTCGACAGCGGCCCCCTGCCGATCGGCCGCCCCATGCCCAACACCTGGCTGTACGTGCTGGACGAGTCCCTGCGGCCGGTGCCCATGGGCGTGGCCGGTGAGCTGTACGTGGCGGGCGAGGGCATCGCGCGCGGCTATCTGCACCGGCCGACGCTGACCGCCGAGCGGTTCGCGCCCAACCCGTTCGGCCCGCCCGGCTCCCGCATGTACCGCACCGGCGACATCGTGAAGTGGCGGCCGGACGGCGAGCTGTACTTCCTGCGGCGTGTCGACGACCAGGTCAAGATCCGCGGTTTCCGGGTGGAGATCGGCGAGATCGAGAACGCGCTGCTGCGCCGGACGGGCGTCGCCCAGGCCGCCGTCGTGCTGCGGGAGGACCTGCCGGGCGACCAGCGCCTGATCGCCTACCTGGTGCCGGACGGCCCGCTGGACAGGGCGGAGGTCGCCCGCGAGGTGGCCGGGGACCTGCCGGACTACATGGTGCCCGCCGCCTTCGTGGTGCTGGACGAGCTGCCGCTCAGCCCCAACGGCAAGGTCGACCGGCGGGCCCTGCCGGCGCCGGACCACTCCGCCACCGGCACCGCCGTGGGCCGCGCGCCGCGGACACCGCAGGAAGAGCTGCTGTGCGCCCTGTTCGCGCAGATCCTGAACGTGCCCGCGGTCGGGGTCGACGACAACTTCTTCGACCTGGGCGGCCACTCCCTGCTGGCCACCCGGCTGGTCAGCAGGATCCGTTCGGTCTTCGGCACGGAGCTGCCGATCCGCGCGCTGTTCGAGAGCCCGACCGTGGCCGCCCTGGCCGGATCGCTGCGCGGGGCGCCGCAAGGCAGGCAGGCGCTGTGCGCCGCCCAGCGGCCCGCGCACCTGCCGCTGTCCCACGGCCAGCGGCGGCTGTGGTTCCTGAACCGGCTCGAGGGCCACAGCGCCACGTACAACCTGCCGATCGCGCTCGACCTCGACGGTCCGGTGGACGTCTCCGCGCTGCGCTCCGCGCTCGGCGACGTCGTCGCCCGCCACGAGTCGCTGCGCACGATCTTCCCCGAGCGGGACGGCAGTCCGTACCAGGTGGTGCTCGATCCGTCGGTCGCCGCACCGGAGTTCACCGTGCTCGACGTCGCGGCGCACGAGCTGGACAGGGAGCTGCGGCGCATCGCCGGGCAGGGCTTCGACCTGACCGTCGAACTGCCGCTGCGGGCCGCCCTGCTGCGGGTCGGCGAGCGGGAGTCGGTGTTCGTGGTCGTGATGCACCACATCGTCGTCGACGGCTGGTCGACCGGACCGTTCGGCAGGGACCTCGCCACCGCCTACGGCGCCCGGTGCGCGGGCACGGCACCCACGTGGACGCCGCTGCCGGTGCAGTACCCGGACTACATGCTCTGGCAGCACGCCGTGCTGGGCGACGAGGACGACCCGGACAGCGTGGCCGCACGGCAGTCGGCGTACTGGCGCGAGGCGCTGGCCGGACTGCCCGACGAGCTGAGCCTGCCCGTGGACCGGCCGCGCCCGGCGACCCCCACCTACCGCGGCGGCTGGGTCACCTTCCGGCTGGAGCCGCGACTGCACCGGGACCTGTCGGCCCTGGCCCGCCGCCGCGGGGTCAGCATGTTCATGGTCCTCCAGGCGGGCCTTTCGGTGCTGCTGCACCGCCTGGGCGCGGGCACCGACATCCCCCTGGGCACGCCGGTCGCGGGCCGCACGGACGAGGCCCTGGACGATCTGGTGGGCTTCTTCGTCAACACGCTGGTGCTGCGCACCGACCTGTCCGGCGCCCCCACCTTCACCGAACTCCTCGACCGGGTGCGGGAGACCGACCTGGCGGCGTACGCCCACCAGGACGTGCCCTTCGAGCGGCTGGTCGACGTGCTGAACCCCGAGCGGGTCATGGCCCGCCACCCGCTGTTCCAGGTGATGGTCAGCCTGCACAACAACCCGGAGGCCGACTACGACCTGCCCGGGGTGTCCGCGCGGCGCCGCATGCTCGACCTGAACACGGCCAAGTTCGACCTCAACGTCAACCTGCGCGAGCTGTTCGACGACACGCAGGAGCCCGCCGGGATCGACGCGGTCGCCGAGTACAGCACGGACCTGTTCGACCACGACACCGTCGTGGGGCTGGCCGGACGGTTCACGCACCTGATGGAACAGCTGTGCGCCGAACCCGACCGGCCCGTGGGCGACCTGGACGTCCTGACCCCGGCCGAGCGCGCCCTGCTGCTGCACGACTGGAACGCCACGAGCGCCGACTTCGGGCCGCGGTCGCTGACCGAGGCGATCGAGGCGGCGGCCGCCCGCACCCCGGACCGTGTCGCGGTCGTCGCCGCCGACGGCGGGACCACCCGCGCCGAGACCACCTACGCCGACCTGAACGCCCGGGCGAACCGGCTGGCGCGCCACCTGGCCGGCCGCGGCGCCGGCCCCGAGGTCCGGGTCGCGGTGAGCCTGCCGCGCGGCGCCGACCTGCTGGTGGCACTGCTGGCGGTGCTCAAGTCGGGCGCGGCCTACATACCGCTCGACCCGGCCTACCCGGCCGAGCGGGTGCGGCACATCCTCACCGACGGCTCGCCCGCCCTGGTGCTGACGACCTCCGAACTCGCCCGCGAACTGCCCGTACCGGCAACGGCGGAGACGATCGCGGTGGACGACCCGGCGCTGCGGGCGCGGATCGCCGCCCTGCCGGACACCGACCTGCCGGACACGGCGCACGGCGACCACCCGGCCTACGTGATCTACACCTCAGGTTCCACCGGCCGCCCCAAGGGCGTGGTGGTCACCCGGGCGAACATCGCCAACTTCGTGCGGGACATGCGCGAGCGGCTGCCCGTCGGCGAGGCGGACGTCCTGGTGGCGGTCACCACCGTCGCCTTCGACATCGCCGGTCTCGAACTGTACGTACCCCTGGTCGCCGGGGCCCGGCTCGTGCTCGCCACCACCGAGCAGGTGCGGGACGTCGACGCGTTGGCCGAGCTGATCACCGGCACGGGCGCCACCGTGGTCCAGGCGACCCCGACGCTGTGGCAGGCGCTGGTGTCCGCACACCCGGACGCCCTCGCCGGGCTGCGGGTCCTGGTCGGCGGCGAGGCGCTGCCCGCCGGGCTGGCCGCCCGGCTGCGCGAACTGTCCGCGGGCGTACGCAACCTGTACGGACCCACCGAGACCACGGTGTGGTCCACCACCGCCGCACTGGACGACCGGCCCGGCGCGCCGGTGATCGGCCGGCCGATCGCGAACACCCGGGTGTACGTGCTGGACGACCGGCTCGCGCCGGTGCCGGCCGGGGTCGCGGGCGACCTGTACCTCGCCGGTGACGGCGTGGTCCGCGGCTACCTCGGCCGGCCCGGACTGACCGGCGAACGGTTCGTGGCGGACCCGTTCGGCCCGGCCGGCACCCGGATGTACCGCACCGGCGACATCGCCCGCTGGAACACCGCGGGCGAGCTGGAGTTCGTCGGACGGGCCGACGACCAGGTCAAGGTGCGCGGTTTCCGGATCGAGCCGGGCGAGATCGAGACCGTGCTCGCCGGCCATCCGGAACTGGCCCAGGCCACCGTGGTGGCCCGGGAGGACGGCGACGGGAACAAGCGGCTGGTGGCCTACCTGGTCGCGGCGCCCGGTCGCGAGGTGCCGGCCGCCACCGGGATGCGGGAGCACGCGGCACGCGTCCTGCCGGACTACATGGTCCCGGCCGCGTTCGTCGCCCTCGACGCCCTGCCGCTCACCCCGAACGGCAAGGTGGACCGCAAGCTGCTGCCCGCCCCGGACTTCGCGGTGCTGGTCGGCGACGAGCAGCCGCGCACCCCGCGCGAGGAAGCGCTGTGCGAGGTGTTCGCCGAGGTCCTCGGCCTGCCCTCGGTCGGGATCCGGGACAGCTTCTTCGACCTCGGCGGCGACAGCATCGTCTCGATCAGGCTGGTCGGCCGCGCCCGGGCGAGGGGACTGAGGATCACGCCGGAGGACGTGTTCGTGCACCGGACCGTCGAAGGGCTCGCGTCCGTGGCGACCGACGTCCCCGACCTCGTCGTCGAGTCGCCCGACGCCGGTGTCGGCGGTCTCCCGCTGCCACCCTCCGCGCACGCGCTGCGGGAGCGGGGCGGCCCGGTCCGGGCGTACCACCAGTCGCTGCTGCTCGACGCCCCGGCCGACCTCGGCCTGGACCGGCTGCGCGAGCTGGTGGCTGTGCTCACCGACCGGCACGACGCGCTCCGGCTGCTGCTGGGCCGTCACGACGGCACAGAGGACGGCGTCCGGTGGAGCCTTCAGGTGCGGCCCCCCGGCACCGTGGACGCCGCCGGCCGGGTGGCCCACGTGACGGTCGCCGGACTGGACACGGACGCGTCGGCCGCCGCGGTGCGCGAGCACACCGGGCGGGCGGCCGACCGCCTCGACCCGGAGACCGGGGACGTCGCCCGGTTCGTCTGGTTCGACGCCGGGCCCGGACGGCGGGGCCGGCTGCTGGTGGTGCTGCACCGGCTGGCCGTGGACACGGTGTCCTGGCGGGTCCTGCGCACCGAGCTGGCCGCCTGCTGGCGGGTCCTGACCGGGGAGAGCCGGGACGCCCCGCGCCCGGCCGGCACCTCCTACCGCCGCTGGGCGCAGCACCTGGTGGCCGCCGCGCAGGACCCGGAGCGCGAGCGCGAACTCGACTGGTGGAGGACGACGCTCACCACCGCGGAACCCCGGCTCACCGACCGGCCCTCGGCCCCGGGTCCCGATATTCCCGGCGCCCCCGGCCTGCTGCGTCGCACGCTGCCCGCGACGCGGACCGGACCGCTGCTCGCCCGGGTGCCCGCCGCGTTCCACTGCGCTGTGGAGGACGTCCTGCTCACCGCGCTGGCGCTGGCCGTACCGCAGTGGCGGCGCCGGCACCTGCGGGACCACCTCGGCGGCAGCGGCGTCCTGGTGGACCTGGAGCGGGACGGACGCGAGCCGTTCGCCGAGGGCCAGGACCTCTCCCGCACCCTGGGCCGGTTCACCACGGCGCATCCGGTGCGCCTGGACGCCGGTGCCGTCGAGCGGTCCGAGCTGACCGCGCGCGGCGCGGCCGTGAGCAACGCCGTCAAGGCGGTCAAGGAGCAGGTGCGCGCGGTACCGGACGGCGGGGTCGGCTACGGCATGCTGCGGTACCTCAACCCGCGCACCGCCCCCGTGCTGGCCGAACTGCCCTCGCCGGACATCGGTTTCACCCACCTCGGCGGCCTCGACGACGCCGCACCCGGCGAGTGGCCGGTGTCCGCCGGACCCACCGAGCAGGCGCCGGCGGGCGGCCACGCGCTGGAGCTGACCACTTCGGTCGTCCAGGGCCCCGAAGGGCCGTGCCTGACCCTGACCTGCGCCTGGCCGAGCGAACTGTTCGGCGAGGCGGACGTACGCGAACTGGTCGACGACTGGTTCCGCGCGCTGGAAGCCATCATCACCCGTTCCGAGGCCGCGGACGCCGGCGGGCACACCCCGTCCGACCTCTCCCTGACCGGTCTCGACCAAGGCGACATCGACGTACTGGAAGCAGACGGAAGGTACTTCTCCTCATGACGAAGCCGGGGTTCCAGGACGTCCTTCCGCTCTCGCCCCTCCAGGAGGGCCTGCTCTTCCACACCGTCTACCACGAGCGCTCGCTGGACATCTACACGGCGAGACTCTGCCTCGACCTGGAAGGCGCGCTGGACGCCGGGGCGATGCGGGAGTCGGTGGCGGCGCTGCTGCGCCGGCACCCCAATCTGCGGGCCGCCTTCCGCTACGAGCGGCTCAGCCGCCCGGTGCAGCTCATCCCCCGCGAGGTCCCCCTGCCCTGGGACGAGTTCGACCTGCGCGACCTGCCCGAGGAGCAGCAGGCGGCGCGACTGCGGGAGCTGACGACGGCCGCGTCGGAGCGCACCTTCGACCTGGCGCGCCCGCCGCTGCTGCACTTCACGCTGATCCACCACGGCGAGCACGCCCACCGGCTCGTGATGGCGCACCACCACATCCTGCTGGACGGCTGGTCGGTGGGCCGGCTGATGACGGACCTGTTCACGCTCTACGCCGCGGGCGGCGAGGAATCGGCGCTGCCGCCGGTGACGCCCTACCGCGACTACCTCGCCTGGCTGGCCGGGCAGGACCGGCCCGCGGCGGAGGAGGCGTGGCGGACGGTACTGAGCGGCGTCGAGGAGCCGACCCGGCTGGTGTCGGACGACCGGCTGCGCACCCCGGTCGTGCCGGAACGCCTGCTGGTGGAGGTTCCGGCGGAGCTGAGCCGGGAGCTGACGGCGACGGCCCGCAGGCACGACCTGACCGTCAACACGGTCTTCCAGGGCGCCTGGGCGCTGGTCCTGAGCCGGCTGACCGGCCGCACCGACGTGGTGTTCGGCGGCACCGTCTCCGGACGTCCGGCGGACATCCCCGGTGTGGAGAGCATCGTCGGTCTGTTCATCAACACCCTGCCGGTGCGGGTGCGGCTTGACCCGTCGGAGCCGGTGGGCGAGATGCTGGCCCGGTTCCAGCGGCAGCAGGCCGGGCTGATGTCCCACCAGCACCTGAACCTGCCCGACGTGCACGCCCTGGCCGGCGCGTCCGGCGAACTGTTCGACACCATCACCGTCACCGAGAACTACCCCTTCGACGAGAAGGGGTTCCGCGAGCTGGCCGGCCTGACGATCGTCGGCGCGCACGGCGCGGACGCCAACCACTACCCGCTCAGCGTGGCCGCCCTGCCCGGCGAGACGCTGCGGATCCGTTTCGGCTACCGGCCGGACGTCTTCGGCCCGGCGGACGTGGAGGCGATCGGCGCCCGGCTGGTGCGGGTGCTGGAAGCGGTGGTGCGCGACCCGGACCGCCCCGTGGGCCGTCTGGACGTGCTCGCCCCGCAGGAGCGCGAAGAGGTCCTGCTGCGGCGCAACGACACCGGGGGCGAGCCTCCGAGGACCCTGCCGGAGCTGTTCGCGGAGCAGGTCGCCCGGGCGCCGCGGGACCCGGCCGTCGTCTTCGAGGACACCACGCTGTCCTACGCCGAGCTGGACCGCCGCGCCAACCGGCTGGCCCACCACCTCGTCGCCGCCGGGGTCGGGCCCGAGCAGTACGTGGCCCTGGTCCTGCCGCGCTCCGCGGACCTCGCCGTCGCCGTCCTCGCCGTCCACAAGGCGGGTGCCGCGTATCTGCCGGTGGACCCCGATTACCCGGCCGAGCGCATCGCGCACATGCTCACCGACGCGCGGCCCGGCGTCGTCCTCACCACCACAGCCCTCGCGCCCGCCCTGCCGCCCGGTGACCGGCTCGTCGTCGAGCTGGACGACCCCGCCACCGCCGCACGCGTCGCCGCCGCCCCCGGCGACCGCGCCCCCGCCGCGGACCTGACGGCCGATCACCCCGCCTATCTCATCTACACCTCCGGATCCACCGGCCGGCCCAAGGGCGTCGTCGTCACCCACCGCGGCATCGCCTCCCTCGTCGCCGCCCAGACCGAGCGCTTCGAGGTCGGCCCCGGCAGCCGCGTCCTGCAGTTCGCCTCCCTCAGCTTCGACGCCGCCTTCTGGGAGCTGGCCATGGGCCTGCTCACCGGCGCGGCCCTCGTCCTCGCCCCGGCCGAACGGCTCCGCCCCGGTCCGCCGCTGGCCGACCTCGTCGCCGAGCAGCGCGTCACCCACGCCACCATCCCGCCGGCCGCCCTCGCCGTCCTCGACCGGGACACCCTGCCCGAGGGCGTCACCCTGGTAGTCGCCGGCGAGGCCACCGCGCCCGAACTCGTCGGCCGCTGGTCCCCCGGCCGCCGCATGATCAACGCCTACGGCCCCTCCGAGACCACCGTGTGCGCCACCATGAGCGCCCCGCTCGCCGGGGAGGTCGTACCGCCCATCGGGGGCCCCATCACGGGCGCCCGCGTCTACCTCCTCGACTCCGCGCTGCGCCCGGTGCTGCCCGGTGTCCCCGGCGAGCTCTACGTCTCCGGAGCGGGCCTCGCCCGCGGCTATCTCGGCCGCCGCGCGCTCACCGCCGAGCGCTTCGTCGCCAACCCCTTCGAGGGTGCCGGCGCCCGCATGTACCGCACGGGAGACATCGCCACCTGGGACCAGGAGGGCCGGCTCGTCTTCCGGGGACGCGCGGACAGCCAGGTGAAACTCCACGGCTTCCGTATCGAGCCCGGCGAGATCGAGTCGGTGCTGCTGGCCCAGGACGGCGTCGCCCAGGCCGGTGTCGTCGTCCGCGAGGACCGGCCGGGCGACCACCGGCTGGTCGCCTACCTGGTGCCGGAGGCCGGCGGCGCCGCACCGGGCGTGGCCGGCCTGCGCACCGCCGTCGCCGAGGCACTGCCGGCCCACATGATGCCCGCCGCGTTCGTGGTGCTCGACACGCTCCCGGTGACGCCCAACGGGAAGCTGGACCGGCGGGCGCTGCCGGCCCCGGACTTCTCCGGTGTGACCTCGGGCCGCACCCCGCGCACGCCCCAGGAGGAGATCCTGTGCGGGCTGTTCGCGGAGATCCTCGGCGTGTCCGTCGTGGGCATCGACGACAGCTTCTTCGAGCTCGGCGGCCATTCGCTGCTGGCGACCCGACTGGTCACCCGGATCCGCTCGGTGTTCGGCGTGCGGCTCTCGCTGCGCAGCCTGTTCGAGTCGCCGACGGTGGCCGGGCTCGCCCACCAGCTCACCTCCGACGGGCTGGTGACCCGGCGGATCGAGCCGGCGCCCCGCCCGGCCGACGTACCGCTGTCGCTCCAGCAGACCAGGCTGTGGTTCATCAACCGGTTCGAGGGCCCGAACCCGGCGTACAACGTGCCGATGGCGGCCCGGCTGACCGGCCCGCTGGACGTGGCGGCGCTGCGCGCGGCGCTGGCCGACGTGGCCCGGCGGCACGAGTGCCTGCGCACGGTCTTCCCGGACCGTGACGGCACGCCCTGCCAGGTCGTGGTGGACACCGTCCCCGACCTGCGGGTGACCGACGTCGATCCGGCCGGTCTGGCGGCGGCGCTGACCGAGGCCGCGGGCGGGGGCTTCGACCTGACCGCCGAGCCGCCGGTACGGGCGCGGCTGCTGCGGCTGGGCGACGAGGAGCACGTGCTCCTGGTGGTGATGCACCACATCGTGATGGACGAGTGGTCGGCCGTGCCGTTCGGCCGCGACCTGTCCGCCGCCTACGGCGCGCGACGCGACGGCGGTGCGCCGTCGTTCGAGCCGCTGCCCGTGCAGTACGCGGACTTCGCGCTGTGGCAGCGCGAGGTGCTCGGCAGCGAGGACGACCCGGACAGCGCGGTCTCACGGCAACTGGCCTTCTGGAGCGAGACGCTGGCCGGGCTGCCGGACGAGCTGAACCTGCCGGCCGACCGGCCGCGCCCGGCGACCCCCTCCTACCGGGGCGGCACGGTGGGATTCCGCGTCAACCGCGAGGTCCACCAGCGCCTGGTCGCGCTCTCCCGCAGCTGCCAGGCCAGCGTGTTCATGACCTTGCAGGCGGGCCTCTCGGTGCTGCTGCACCGGCTGGGCGCCGGATCGGACATCCCGCTCGGCACCCCGATCGCCGGGCGCGGCGACGAGTCGCTGGACGACCTGGTCGGCTTCTTCATCAACACCCTGGTGCTGCGCACCGACCTGTCCGGGGACCCCGACTTCCGTGAGCTGCTCGGCCGGGTGCGGGAGGCCGACCTGGCCGCCTACGCCCACCAGGAGGTGCCGTTCGAGCGGCTGGTCGAGGTGCTGAACCCCAGCCGTTCGATGTCCCGGCACCCGCTGTTCCAGGTGATGCTCACCCTGCACAACAACCCGACCGCGCCGTTCCGGCTGCCGGGCGTGGAGGTCGGCACGCAACGCGTCGACACCGGGGTGTCCAAGTTCGACCTGCTGTTCAGCCTGCGCGAGAGCTACACGGCCGACGGGCGCCCCGGCGGCGTCGAGGGCTTCGTGGAGTACAGCGCGGACCTGTTCGACGAGCCGACCGCGGAGCGCATCGCGGCGGCCTTCGTCCGGGTGCTGGAGAGCGTCGTCGCCGAACCGGGCCGCCCGGTCGGCAAGGTCGACGTACTGGACCCGGTCGCCCGCCACGAACTGCTGGTGACCCGCAACGCCACCGAGCACGAGGTGCCCGCCGCCTCGCTGCCCGCGCTGTTCCAGGCCAAGGCCGCGGAACACCCGGACGGCCCCGCGCTGGTGTGCGGCGAGGAGGAGCTGACCTACGCCGAGCTGAACGCGCGGGCCAACCGGCTCGCCCGGCTGCTGATCGGCCGCGGTATCGGCCCCGAGCACATCGTGGGTCTGGCCCTGCCCCGCTCGGTGGAGCTGGTCGTGGGTGTGCTCGCGGTGCTCAAGTCCGGAGCGGGCTATCTGCCGGTCGACCCGGAGTACCCGGCCGAGCGGATCGCCTTCATGCTGGCCGACGCCGCTCCCCGGGTGCTGCTGTCCACCACCGGGGTCGCCGGCCGGCTGCCCGCCGGGCCGACGCTGGCACTGGACGACCCGGACGTACGGGCCGAACTGGCCGCGCTGGCGGACACCGACCCCCGCGACGACGAGCGGACCGGGCCGCTGCTGCCCCAGCACCCCGCCTACCTGATCTACACCTCCGGCTCGACCGGCCGCCCCAAGGGCGTGGTGATGCCCGGCGGCGCGCTGGCCAACCTGATGTCCTGGCACGCCGCGCACGTCCCCGCCGAACCGGGCGCCAGAATCGCCCAGTTCACCGCGATCAGCTTCGACGTCTCGGCCCAGGAGATCCTCTCGGCCCTGCTCGACGGCAGGACGCTGGTGGTGCCGGACGAGGAGACCCGGCGCGACCCGGCGCGGTTCGCGGCCTGGCTGCGGGAGCGGCGCATCACCGAGCTGTACGCGCCCACCATGATGCTGGACGCCCTCGGCGAGGCCGTCGCGGAGCACGGCACCGGCCTGCCGGACCTGCGGCACGTCGCGCAGGCCGGTGAGGCGCTGGTGCTGGGCGACCGGGTGCGCGACCTGTGCGGCGCGGGCACGGAACGCGTCCTGCACAACCACTACGGCCCGTCCGAGACGCATGTGGTCACCGCGCACACCCTGCCCGCGGACCGGTCGGCCTGGCCCCGGGCCGGCGCGCCGATCGGGCGGCCCGTGTGGAACACCAGGGTGTACGTACTGGACGCGGCCCTGCGGCCGGTGCCGGCCGGCGTCGCCGGCGAACTGTACATCGCGGGGGCGCAGTTGGCCCGCGGCTACCACGACCGTCCGGGCCTGACCGCGGAACGCTTCACGGCCGACCCGTTCGGGCCGCCCGGAGCCCGGATGTACCGCACCGGCGACCTGGTGCGCTGGAGCCGCGACGGTGAGCTGGAGTACGCCGGCCGCGCGGACCACCAGGTGAAGATCCGCGGCTTCCGGATCGAGCCGGGCGAGATCGAGGCCGTGCTGCGCACCCACCCCGAGGTGGCGCTGGCCGCCGTGGTCGCACAGGACGACGGGCGCGGCGGCCGCCGCCTGGTCGGCTACGTGGTGCCGGAGGCCGGCGCGATCGGGCGGACCGAGCTGCGCGCGCACGTCGCGGCCGCGCTGCCGGACCACATGGTGCCCGGCGCGTTCGTGCTCATGGACGCGTTCCCGCTGACGCCCAGCGGCAAGCTGGACCGGGCCGCGCTGCCGGTGCCCGAGGCCGAGGCGCCCGAGGGGCGTGCCCCGCGCGGCCCGCGGGAGGAGATCCTCTGCGGCCTGTTCGCCGAGGTGCTCGGCGTCGGCTCGGTCGGCGTCGACGACGACTTCTTCGCCCTCGGCGGCCACTCGCTGCTTGCGACCCGGCTGGTCAGCCGGATCCGCTCCACGCTGAACGTGGAACTGGCCGTACGGGACGTCTTCGAGTCGCCGACCGTGGCGGGCCTGGCCGGCAGGGCGTCCGGCGCGGCCGGAGCGCGCGCCGCGGTCCGCGCGATGCCCCGCACCGACCTGGTCCCGCTGTCGTTCGCGCAGCGCCGGCTGTGGTTCCTCAACCGTCTCGAGGGCCCGAGTTCCACGTACAACCTGCCGCTGGCGGCCCGGTTGACCGGCCCGCTCGACGTCGAGGCGCTGCGGGCCGCGCTCGGTGACGTGGTGGCCCGGCACGAGAGCCTGCGCACCACGTTCCCCGAGGTCGACGGCGTCCCCCGCCAGTCGATCGCCCCGGCCGGGCCGGCCGCCCCGGCCTTCGTTCTCGCCGAGGCCGACGAGGCCGGTCTGGACGCCGCCCTGGAGGAAGCCGCCTTCCGCGGTTTCGACCTGGCCGGCGAACTTCCCCTGCGGGCACACCTGTTCCGGCTCGGTCCGGACCACCACGTGCTGCTGATCGTGATGCACCACATCGCGGGCGACGGCATGTCCATGGCTCCGATGGCGCACGACCTGGCCGCGGCGTACGGCGCCCGCCTGGCGGGCCGTGCGCCCGCCTGGGCGCCGCTGCCGGTCCAGTACGCGGACTACACGCTGTGGCAGCGCGAGGTGCTGGGCAGCGAGAGCGAACCGGACAGCGAGATCGCCCGGCAACTGGACTTCTGGCGTACCTCGTTGGCCGGGCTGCCGGAGGAACTGCGGCTGCCCGCCGACCGGCCGCGGCCCGCGGTGGCCAGCCACCGGGGCTCCACGGTTCCCTTCGCGGTCCCGGCCGAACTGCACGAGCGGATGGCGCGGTTGGCCCGGCGGACCAGGACCAGTCTGTTCATGGTCGGCCAGGCCGCGCTCACCGCGCTGCTGACCCGGCTGGGCGCGGGCACCGACATCCCGCTGGGCACCCCGGTCGCCGGCCGCGACGACGAGGCGCTGGACGAGCTGGTCGGCTTCTTCGTCAACACCCTGGTGCTGCGCACCGACACCGGCGGCGACCCGAGCTTCACCGCGCTCCTCGACCGGGTCCGGGAGAACAACCTCGCCGCCTACGCCCACCAGGAGGTCCCGTTCGAGCGGCTGGTCGAGGTGCTCAACCCCGAGCGCTCGCTGGGCCGCCATCCGCTCTTCCAGGTGTGGCTGAACCTCCAGAACACCGGCGACGTCGAGATCGGCCTGCCCGGTCTGGAGATCGGCGCGCAGGGCGTCGGCATCGGCGCCGCCAAGTTCGACCTGGCGTTCAGCCTGCGTGAGCGCTACGACGAGCAGGGCGCACCGCTCGGCATGACCGGACTGGTCGAGTACAGCGACGACCTGTTCGACCCCGAGACCGTCTCACGCATGGCCGACCGGCTGCTGCGCCTGCTGGACGCCGCGTGCGCCGAACCCGACCTGCCGATCAGCCGGCTCGAGGTGCTCTCCCCGGCGGAGCGGCGGCAGGTGCTGCACGACTTCAACGCGACCGCGCACGACGTGCCCCGGGGCACGATCGCCGAGCTGTTCGGCCGTCAGGCCGCCGCCACCCCAAACGCGGTGGCGATCAGCTACGACGGCACGGAGCTGACCTACGCGCACCTGGACGCCGAGGCCAACCGCCTCGCACATCTGCTGGTCCGCAGGGGCATCGGCGCCGAGGACGTGGTGGCGGTCGCCCTGCCGCGTACGCCGCAACTGGTGGTCGCGCTGCTGGCGGTGGTCAAGGCCGGCGCGGTCCATCTGCCGGTCGACCCCGCCTACCCGGCCGAGCGCATCGCCTTCATCCTCGCCGACGCCGGGCCGGCCGTCCTGCTGACCGAAGGGCCCGCCGCCACCGGGCTGCCCGGCTCCGACGTGCCGCGGCTGCTGCTCGACGACGCCGGGGTGCGCGCCGAACTGGCCGCGCTGCCGGACACCGTGCCGGACGCGGGCCGCACGGCCTCCCCCGCGGGCGCCGCCTACATGATCTACACCTCCGGCTCCACCGGCACGCCCAAGGGCGTGGTGGTCCCGCACGAGGGCATCGGCGGCTTCGGCGCGATCCGCGAGCAGTTCGGCCTCGACGCGAGCAGCCGGATGCTCCAGTTCGCCTCCGCCAGCTTCGACGCCGCCGTCTGGGAGGTGCTCGCGCCGCTGCTGGTCGGCGGCGTCCTGGTGATGGCCCCCGCGGACGACCTGGCGGTCGGCGAGCCGCTGGCCGCGCTGCTGGCCCGGGAGCGGGTCACGCACGCCAACATCCCGCCCGCCGCGCTCGCGGTGCTGGCGCCGGGCGCGCTCCCGGACGGCATGAACGTGATCGTCGCGGGTGAGGCGTCCACGCCCGACCTGATCGCCCGCTGGGCGGACGGCCGGCGGCTGCTCAACGCCTACGGCCCGACCGAGGCGACCGTGTGCGCCACCGTCAGCGCACCGCTCACCGCGGGCGTCAACCCGCCGATCGGCCGCCCGCTGTGGAACGTGCGGGTGCTGGTCCTCGACGAGGCGCTGCGGCCGGTCCCGGTCGGCACGCCCGGCGAGGCGTACCTGGCCGGCGCCGGCCTGGCCCGCGGGTACGCCGGCCGGCCGGGGCTGACCGCCGAGCGGTTCACGGCCGACCCGTACGGCCCCGCCGGCTCCCGGATGTACCGGACCGGCGACCTGGTCCGCTGGCTGCCGGACGGCAACCTGGAGTTCGTCGGCCGCGCCGACGACCAGGTCAAGATCCGCGGTTTCCGGATCGAGCCGGGCGAGATCGAGTCGCTGCTCGCCGCCCACGCCGACGTGGCGCAGGCCGCCGTGCTCGCCCGGGAGGACGAGCCGGGCGAGCGGCGCCTGGTCGCCTACGTGGTCGCCGGGGAGGGCCGTACGGCGCCCTCGGCGGCGGCGCTGCGGGAGCACGTGGCCGCGCGCCTGCCCGAGTACATGGTGCCGTCGGCCTTCGTGGTGCTCCCGGCACTGCCGTTGACCCCCAACGGGAAGGTCGACCGCAGGGCGCTGCCCGCGCCGGAGTCCACCGGTCCGTCCGGTGGCCGTGCCCCGCGCAACGAGACCGAGGCCGGGCTGCGGCGGATCTTCGCCGAGGTGCTCGGCGGCGAGTACGTCGAGATCGACGTCGAGGCGAACTTCTTCGAGCTCGGCGGGCACTCGTTGCAGGCGACCAAGCTGGTCAGCAGGATCCGCAGCGAGTTCGCGGCCGAACTGCCGCTGCGCGACTTCTTCGAGAACCCCACCGTGGCCGGCCTGGCCGTGCTGGTCGGCGGGGCCGAAGACGCCCGGCGGACGGTGGTGCCGCAGCCGCGGCCCGAGCACGTCCCGCTGTCGTTCGCACAGCGCCGGCTGTGGTTCCTCAACCGCCTGGAGGGCCCGAGCCCCACCTACAACATCCCGCTGTCCATGCGGCTCACCGGCGCCCTCGACGTGGCGGCGTTGCAGGCCGCGATCGGTGACGTGGTGGCCCGGCACGAGAGCCTGCGCACCACGTTCCCCGAGGCCGGCGGCGTCCCCCGCCAGGAGATCCTGGACCCGGCGGCGGCGACTCCCCGGCTGCGGATCGCCGACGTCGCACCGGACGAGCTGGACGCCGCGGTCGCCGCGGCCGTCGCCCACGGCTTCGACCTGGCCGCCGAACTGCCCGTGCGGGTCGACCTGTTCACCGTGGGGCCGCGCGACCACGTGCTGGTCTTCCTGGTCCACCACATCTCCTGCGACGGCTGGTCGCTGGGACCGCTGCTGCGCGACCTGTCCGAGGCCTACCGGGCCCGGACGGCCGGCCGGGCGCCGCAGTGGACGCCGCTCGCCGTGCAGTACGCCGACTACGCCCTCTGGCAGCGCGACGTGCTGGGCAGCGAGGACGACCAGGACTCGCGGCTGGCGGCTGAGCTGGGCTACTGGCGCGCGCAACTGTCCGGGATGCCGGAGGAGTTGGAGCTGCCCACCGACCTGCCGCGCCCGGCCCGGCCCAGCCACCGGGGCGGTCTGGTCCGGCTGCGGCTCGAGCCCCCGGTGCACCGTGCGCTGGTCGGGCTGGCGAAGACCGCCGGGGCCAGCCCCTTCATGGTGCTCCAGGCCGCGCTCGCCGCGCTGCTCGACCGGATCGGCGCCGGCAGCGACATCCCGCTGGGGACCACGGTCGCCGGGCGCACCGACGACGCGCTGGACGAGCTGGTCGGCTTCTTCGTCAACACCCTGGTGCTGCGCACCGACACCAGCGGCGACCCGAGCTTCCGGGCGTTGGTGGAGCGGGTGCGGCGCACCGACGTCGCCGCCTTCGAGAACCAGAACGTGCCCTTCGAACGGCTCGTCGAGGTGCTCTCCCCCAGCCGCTCGATGTCCCGGCACCCGCTGCTCCAGGTGATGCTCAACCTGCTGAACACCCCGCCCGCCGAGCTGAGCCTCGGCGACGGCCTGGCCATCGCCCAGCAGCCCCACGGCCTGCGGGTGGCCAAGTTCGACCTGGCGTTCAACCTGGCCGAGACGGTGGACGCGGACGGCCGGCCGGACGGCGTCGTCGGTGTGGTCGAGTACAGCACCGACCTGTTCACCGAGGGCACCGTCCAGTCGCTGGCGGACCGGCTGGTCGCACTGCTCGAGCGGCTGCTTGCCGAGCCGGACCGGCCGATCGGGGAGCACGACCTGCTGACCGCGGGCGAGCGTGAGCTGCTGCTCGGCGACTGGCGCGGCACCGAGCCGGAGGTGCCGGCAGGCACCCTGGCCGAGCTGTTCGAGGCGCAGGCGGCGCGCACCCCGCGGGCGACCGCCCTGTGGTGCGAGGGCGAGCGGACCAGCTACGCCGAGCTGAACGAGCGGGCCAACCGGCTGGCCCGTGAGCTGACCGCCCGCGGGGTCGCCCCGGGCCGGATCGTCGCGGTCGCCGTCCCGCGCTCCCCCCTCCAGGTGACCGCGTTGCTGGCGGTGGCCAAGGCGGGCGCCGTCCACCTGCCGGTCGATCCGGACTACCCGGCCGAGCGGGTGGCGTTCATGCTCGCGGACGCCGCGCCGGCCGCCCTGCTCGCCACCGAGGCGTCCCGCGGCCTGCTGCCCGCCGCACCGGCCGTGCCGACCTGGGTCCTGGACGAGCCCGCGTTCGCCGCGTCGGTGGCCGCGCGCCCGGCGACCGACCCGCCGGCGGCGGCAACCGCGCACAGCCCCGCCTACGTCGTCTACACCTCCGGGTCGACCGGCCGGCCCAAGGGCGTGCTGGTCGGGCACACCGGTCTGGCGTCGTTCGTGCACAGCCACGTCGAACGGCTGGGCCTGGACGGCGACAGCCGGGTGCTCCAGGTGGTGTCGACCAACTTCGACGTGTCGGTCGGCGACCTGGCGATGACCCTGCTGTCCGGGGCCGCGCTCGCCCTGCCGGGCCCGGACCGCGAACTGGTCGGCGAGGGCCTGGCCGACGCCATCGAGGCCGCCGGCGCCACCCATGTGATGCTGCCGGCCCCGGTCCTCGGCACCCTGCCGGAGCGGGACCTGCCCAGCCTGCGCTGCGTCGTCTCCGGCGGCGAGGCGCTCTCGCCGGGCCTGCTGGCCCGCTGGTCGGACGGACGTACCGTCGTCAACGCCTACGGGCCGACCGAGACCACCATCGCCGCCACGCTCAGCGGCCCGCTGTCCGGCGACACGACGCCGCCGATCGGCCGCCCGGTCGCGGGCACCCGCGTGGTGGTCCTCGACGAGCGGCTGCGGCCGGTGCCGGTGGGCGTCGCGGGCGAACTGTGCGTCTCCGGTTCCGGTGTGGCGCTGGGCTACCTGGGCCGCTCGGCGCTGACCGCGCAGCGGTTCGTGGCCGACCCGTTCGGGCCGCCCGGCGCCCGGATGTACCGCACCGGCGACCTCGTGCGCTTCAACCGCGACGGCGAGCTGGAGTTCGTCGGACGCTCCGACCAGCAGGTCAAGATCCGCGGCTTCCGGATCGAACCCGGCGAGATCGAGACCGTCCTGCTCGCCCGGCCCGGCCTCGCCCAGGCCGCGGTGGTCGTACGGGAGGAGCGGCCGGGACTCAGACAGCTCGTGGCCTATGTCGTCCCGGAGGAGGGCGCCGAACCACCGGAGCCCGCCGTGCTGCGCAAGGACGTCGCGGCCGCGCTGCCGGACTACATGGTCCCCGCCGCCTTCACCGTGCTGGACGCGCTGCCGCTCACCGCGAACGGCAAGCTGGACCGTGCCGCGCTGCCGGCTCCCGAGTTCGGCACCGGCGAGCCCGGCCGCGGCCCGGCCACCGAGCGGGAGGCCGCCCTGTGCCGGATCTTCGCCGAACTGCTCGGCCGGGAGACGGTCGGAGCCGACGACGGATTCTTCGACCTCGGCGGCGACAGCATCGTCTCCATCCAGCTGGTCAGCCGGGCCCGGGCGGCCGGGATCGAGCTGACGGTGGCGGACGTGTTCGAGCACCGTACGCCCGCGGCGCTCGCCGCGATCGCCGAGGCCGCGACCGCGTCCGTCGCCGAGGACCCGGACGCGGGCATCGGAGAACTGCCGCTGACTCCGATCATGCACTGGTGGCGGGAGCACGGCGGCCCGATCGACGGCTTCCACCAGGCAATGGTGGTGCGGACTCCGGGCACGCTCGACCTCACCGGACTGACCGCCGCCGTACAGGCCGTCCTCGACCGGCACGACGCCCTGCGGCTGCGGCTGACCAGGGCGAGCGACGAGGGCTGGCGGATCGAGGTACGCCCGCGGGGCGAGGTGCGCGCCGAACAACTGGTGGACCGCGTGGACTTCGCGGACACGGCCGCCTCCGGTGACCCCGAGGCGCAGCGCGCCGTGCTCGTGGAGCACGGCCGGGCGGCCGCCCGGCAACTGGCCCCGGAGTCCGGCTCGCTGGTGCGGGCGGTCTGGTTCGACGCCGGTGCCGACCGGCCCGGACTGCTGCTGCTTGCCGTGCACCACCTGGTCGTGGACGGCGTGTCCTGGCGGATCCTGCTGCCGGACCTCGCTGCCGCCTGGTCGCAGGTGGCGGCCGGCCGGGAACCGCTGCTGGAAGCGGTACCCACCTCACTGCGCACCTGGGCCACACGGCTGGCCGAGGAGGCCGGGAGCGGGCGCCGGGTCGAGGAACTGCCGCTGTGGCGCGCGGCGCTGAGCGGCCCCGACCCGCAGCTCGGTGCCCGGCCGCTGGACCGGGAGCGGGACGTGTTCGGCACGGCACGGAGCCTGAACCTCACGCTGCCCGCGGAGGTGACCGAGCCGCTGCTGACGAGCGTGCCGGCCGCCTTCGGCGCCGGGATCAAGGACGTGCTCCTCACCGCGTACACGGTGGCCGTCGCCTCCTGGCGGGCCCGGCACCGGCCGACCCGCGGCAACGCGGTGCTGGTCGAGATGGAGGGCCACGGACGCGAGCCGGTGGTCGCGGGGGCCGATCCGGGCCGGACCGTCGGCTGGTTCACGAGTTCCTTCCCGGTGCGCCTCAACCCCGGGCAGGTGGACTGGAACGACTTCTGGGGCGGCGGCGAGGCGGTGGACGCCGTGCTCGCCAAGGTGCGCGCCCAACTCGCCGAACTGCCGGACGGCGGCATCGGCTACGGCCTGCTGCGCTACCTCAACGAGCGCACGGGGCCGCAACTGGCCACCCTGCGCACGCCGCAGCTCGGGTTCAACTATCTGGGCCGGTTCGCCGCCGGCGGCGGTGAGGCACCGGCCCAGGACTGGAACCCGCCGCCCGGCATGGCCGGGCTGACCGGCGGCGGCGACGCCGCCATGCCCATGGCGCACAGCCTGGATCTCAACGCGCAGACCGAGGACCGCCCGGACGGCCCGCGGCTGGTCGCCGCGTGGGCCTGGCCCGACGGGATGTTCGACGAGGCGGACGTGCGGGATCTGGCCGAGTCCTGGTTCCGGGCGCTGACCTCCGTGGTGGACCGCGCCCGGAACCTGACGGCGGCACCGGCCCGGCCGGGCACGCCGACTTTGGTCCCGGTGGACCAGCAGGAACTGCACGAGTTCGAGAACGAACTGGACGACGAGGGGTTGTCATGGTGAACCAGTCGCGCATCGAGGATCTCCTGCCCTTGTCGCCCTTGCAGGAAGGGCTCCTGTTCCACGCGCAGTACGCGCAGGACGACGAGACGGCCCTCGACGTCTACACCGTGCAGATCGCGGTGGACCTGGACGGGGCCCTGGACACCGACCGGCTCCGTGACGCGGCGGCCTGGCTGCTGCGCCGGCACGCCAACCTCCGGGTCGGCTTCCGTCGCCGCAAGAACGGTGACCCGGTGCAGGTGGTGTACCGCAGCGTCGAGCTGCCCTGGTCCGAGGTCGACCTCACCGACGGTCCGGCCGACCGGCGGGAGGAGCGGCTGGCCGAGCTGATGGCCGCCGACCGGGTGCGCGCGTTCGACCTGAGACGTGCGCCGCTGCTGCGCTTCACCCTGATCCGGCTGGGCGAGAACCGCTGCCGGTTCCTGATGACCAACCACCACATCCTGCTCGACGGCTGGTCGGGACCGCTGCTGATGCGGGAGCTGTTCGCGCTGTACGCCGGAGGCGAGCTGCCGCCGGTGACGCCCTACCGCGACTATCTGTCCTGGCTGGGCCGGCAGGACCGGCGGGCCGCCCTCGCCGCCTGGCGCGACGCGCTGGGCGACGTCGGCGAGCCCACCCTGGTCGCGCCGGACGCCGACCGCGGCGCGGTGGTCCCGCAGGACCTGCTGGTCACGCTGGAGGAGGAGCTGAGCAGCGGGCTGGCGGAGACGGCCAGGCGCTGCGGCGTCACGCTGAACACCGTGGTGCAGGCGGCCTGGGGCGTCCTGCTGGGCAGGCTGACCGGGCGCGACGACGTCGTGTTCGGCGGCACCGTCTCCGGCCGGCCCTCGGCGGTCCCCGGGGTGGAGAACATGGTCGGCTCGTTCATCAACACCCTGCCGGTGCGGGTCTCCGCGCGGCCGGCGGAGTCCTGGGCGCGGCTGCTGGAACGGCAGCAGCGCCGGCAGGTCGACCTGCTCGACCACCACCACGTCACGCTCGCCGACGCCCGGGCGCAGTCCAAGGTGACCGGCGAACTGTTCGACACCCTGGTCGTGTTCGAGAACTATCCGGTGGAGGCCGACGGCCTCGGCGAACTCGCCGAGGGCCTGCGGGTCACCGGCGCGGTCGGCCAGGACGCGACCCACTACCCGCTGAGCCTGTTCCCGGCGCCCGGCCGGCGCATGCGGATCCGGCTCGGCTACCGCCCGGACCTGTTCGACCGGGAGCACGCGCAGGGCATCCTGGACGCGCTGGTCGGCATCCTCACCCGGATCCACGCCGACCCCGAGGCACCCGTCGGCCGCGCCCAGGCCCTGCCCGCGGCCGAACGCCACCGGCTGCTGACGGAGTGGAACGACACCGCGGTGCCCGTCGGCGACGCGTCCCCCGTCGACGCCTTCCAGCGGAACGCGGCGCTCACCCCGGACGCCGTCGCCGTGATCGACGGGGACGGCGAGATCTCCTACCGGGAGCTCGACGAACGCGCCAACCGGCTCGCCCGCCACCTCGCGGCGGCGGGCGTCGGACCGGAGTCGTGGGTCGCCGTGGCCCTGCCGCGCGGGGCGGCGCTGCTGACGGCGCTGCTCGCGGTCCTCAAGACGGGCGGCGCCTACGTCCCGCTGGACCCGGAGTACCCGGCCGACCGAATCGGCTACATCCTCGACGACGCCCGTCCCGGCGTGCTGCTGACCGACTCCTCGGTGACCGGCCTGCCCGAGGCCCCCGGGGTGCGGCGCATCGTCCTGGACGAGACCTCCGTCGCCGACGCGCTCGCCCAGCTGCCCGGCGACGCTCTGGCCGACACCGAGCTGACCGCGCCGGTCCGTCCGGCCAACCCGGCCTACGCGATCTACACCTCCGGCTCCACCGGCCGGCCCAAGGGCGTCGTGGTCTCCCGCGCCAACATCGCCAACCTGGTCGCCGACATGGGGACCCGGTTCGGCGTCGAGGCCGCCGACCGGCTGGTAGCGGTCACCACCGTCGCGTTCGACATCGCCGCGCTGGAGCTGTTCGTGCCGCTGAGCGCGGGCGCCACCGTGGTCATCGCCTCCCGCGAGCAGGTGCTGGACCCGGCGGCGCTCGGCCGCCTGATCACCGGCACCTCCGCCACGATCATGCAGGCGACCCCCACTCTGTGGCAGGCCCTGGTCTCCGAGCGGCCGAAGGCCCTGACGGGACTGCGGGTCCTGGTCGGCGGCGAACCGGTGCCGGCGGGCCTGGCCGCCCGGCTGTGCGAGCTGGCCGCCGAGGTCACCAACGTCTACGGCCCGACCGAGACCACGGTCTGGTCCACCGCCGCCCGGCTGGGCACCCGGCCGGGGCTTCCGCCGATCGGCCGGCCGATCGCCAACACCCGCGTCTACGTGCTGGACTCCGCGCTCTCCCCCACTCCGGCCGGCGTCGCGGGAGACCTGTATCTGGCGGGCGACGGAGTGGCCCGCGGCTACGCGGGACGGGCCGGCCTGACCGCCGAGCGGTTCACCGCCGACCCGTTCGGGACGCCGGGCTCCCGCATGTACCGCACCGGCGACGTGGCGCGCTGGGCGGACGACGGCCAACTGGAGTTCGTCGGTCGCGTGGACGACCAGGTGAAGATCCGCGGCTTCCGGGTCGAACCCGGCGAGATCGAGGCGGTGCTGACCGAGCACGAGGACGTCTCGCAGGCCACCGTGGTCGTCCGGGCCGACGAGTCGGGCGAGAACCGCCTGGCCGCCTACCTGGTCCCGGTCTCCGGCCGGACGGTGCCGGCGGTGGACGCGCTGCGCGCCCACGCGGCGACCCGGCTGCCCGACTACATGCTGCCGGCCGTCTTCGTCCCGCTGGACACGCTCCCGCTGACCCCCAACGGCAAGGTGGACCGGGGGGCGCTGCCCGCCCCCGACTTCACCGCGCTGGTCACCCGCCAGGGCCCGCGCACCCCGCAGGAGGAGATCCTGTGCGGGCTGTTCGCGGAGATGCTCAACCTGACCTCGGTCGGCGTCCACGACAACTTCTTCGAACTGGGCGGCCACTCGCTGCACGCCACCCGTGTGGTCAGCCGGATCAGATCGGTCTTCGAGGTCGAACTGCCGCTGCGGGAGCTGTGGGAGGCACCCACCGTCGCGGAACTGGTCGGCCGGATCGGTGGCGCCGCCGGTGCCCGCGCCACCCTGCGGCCCTGGGAGCGTCCCGCGGAGATCCCCCTGTCCCACGCGCAGCGCCGACTGTGGTTCATGAACCGCTTCGAGCAGACCAGCACCGCCCACAACATCGTCCTGGCGGTGCAGATCAGCGGGCCGCTGGACATCGACGCGCTGCGCACCGCCGTGCGGGACGTGGTCGCCCGGCACGAGAGCCTGCGCACCGTCTTCCCGGACCGGGACGGCGAGCCGCGCCAGGAGATCCTCTCCCCGGACCGGGGCTGCGAGCTGGCTCTGGTCCGCACCACGGCGGAAGACCTGGACACCGCCATCGCGGCGGCGTCCGCGCAGAGCTTCGACCTGGCCACCGAGACCCCGCTGCGGGTCACGCTGTTCGAGACCGGGCCCGAGTCGCACGTCCTGCTGACCGTGCTGCACCACATCGCCGGGGACGGCTGGTCGCTCGACCCGTTCTCCGCCGATCTGGCACGCGCCTACACCTCGCGGGCCGCCGGCGAGGCGCCCGACTGGCAGCCGCTGCCGGTGCAGTACGCCGACTACACCATGTGGAACTACGAGATCCTGGGCTCCGAGGACGACCAGGACAGCCTGATCCACCAGCAACTGGACTTCTGGAAGGAGACGTTGTCGGGTCTGCCGGACGAACTGCGCCTGCCCGCCGACCGGCCCCGGCCGGCCGAGGCCGACTACCGGGCGGACTCGGTGCTGGTGCACCTGCCGGCCGAGCTGCACCGCCAACTGGCCGCGCTGGCCCGGCAGACCGGCACCACGCTGTTCATGGTGCTCCAGGCGGGCCTGGCCTCGCTCCTTTCCGCGCTGGGCTCGACCTCCGACGTGGTGCTGGGCAGCCCGATCGCGGGCCGCACGGACGACGCGCTGGAGCGGGTCGTCGGCTTCTTCATCAACACGCTGGTGCTGCGCACCGACCTGTCCGGCGACCCGACCTTCAACGCACTGCTGGGCCGGGTGCGTGAGGCGGACCTCGCGGCCTACGCCCACCAGGACGTGCCGTTCGAGCGGCTGGTCGAGGTGCTCAACCCGGAGCGCTCGCTGGCCCGCCACCCGCTCTTCCAGGTCTCGCTGGCGCTCCAGAACACGCCGGAGAGCAGCATGGGCCTTTCCGGCCTGGACTGCACCGTACGTCAAGTGCCCGTCAAGTCCACCCAGTTCGACCTCTCCCTGAGCTTCAACGAGAGCGTCGACCGCGAGGGCGAACTCCAGGGGATCAGCGGCCTCGTGGAGTTCCGCCTCGACCTGTTCGACCGCTCGACCGTCGAGGAGCTGGGCGAGCGGCTGGTCCGCTTCCTGGAAGCCGTGGCCGCCGACCCGGAACTTCCCGTGCGGGCGGTCGATGTGCTCTCGGCACCCGAGCGGCGACGGTTGCTGCACGACTGGAACGACACGGCGCGGGGTGACGTGCTGCCGGTGACGTTCCCGCAGTTGTTCGCCACCTCCGTGGAACGCGACCCGGACGCGGTCGCGGTCGTGCACGGCCAGGAGTCACTGACGTACCGAGAGACCGACGAACGAGCCAACCGGCTCGCCCGCGTCCTCATCGACGCCGGAGTGGGCCCCGAACGCCTCGTAGCGTTGGTGCTGCCCCGCTCGGTCGAGATGATCGTGGCCCAACTCGCCGTGCTCAAGACCGGCGGCGCCTACCTGCCCATCGACCCCGACTACCCCGTCGACCGCATCGCCTACATCCTCGGCGACGCCACACCCGCCCTGATCCTCTCCACCGAAGAAACCACCACACGGCTCACGGAAGTGGGCGGCGAAGCGAGCTGGCTGACCGTCGACACCGACCCGGACACGGACAGCTCCCCGGTCAGCACCCCTGTTCTGCGACCGGACCACCCCGCCTACGTCATCTACACCTCCGGATCCACCGGACGCCCCAAGGGCGTCGTCGTCTCCCACCGAGGACTGGCCGCCTTCGCCACCTCCTGCGTCGAACGCTTCACCGTCCACGCGGACTCGCGCGTGCTCCTGTTCTCCTCACCCAGCTTCGACGCCTCCGTACTCGAACTCTGCACGGCCATCGGCGCCGGCGCCGCCCTCGTCGTCCCGCCCCCCGGCCCCCTGGTCGGCGAAACCCTCGTAGAAGTCCTCCGCGACCACCAGGTCACCCACGCCCTCATCCCCCCGGCCGCACTCGCCAGCGGCCCCACCGAAGCAGCCACCCACCTCACCCACTTCCAGACCCTGATCGTCGGCGGCGACGCCTGCCCACCCGAACTCGTCGCCCACTGGGCACCCGGCCGCCGCATGATCAACGCCTACGGCCCCACCGAAGCCACCGTCGCCGTCTCGATGAGCACACCCCTGAACCCCGGCGGCCCGGTGCCCATCGGCACCCCCGTCATCAACACCCGCGCCTACGTCCTCGACGCCTGGCTGCGTCCCGTCCCGGTCGGCGTCGCCGGGGAGCTGTACGTGACCGGTGACGGGCTGGCACGCGGCTACCTCAACCGCCCCGCACTGAGCGCCGAACGCTTCCTCGCCGATCCCTTCGGCCAGTCCGGAGCGCGCATGTACCGGACCGGCGACATCGTCCGGTGGACCTCGGACGGCACCCTGGAGTTCGTCGGACGCGCCGACGACCAGGTCAAGATCCGCGGCTTCCGGATCGAACTCGGCGAGATCGAGACCGTACTCGCCGAAGACTCCGCCGTCGCCCGGGCCGTGGTGCACGCGCGGGAGGACGCGGAGCACCGCAGGCAGCTCGTCGCCTATCTCGTGCCCGCCGCCGGCCGCGAGATCGACACCGCGCGGCTGCGGGAGCTGGTGAGCGCCACCCTGCCCGACCACATGATGCCCGCCGCGTTCGTCGAGCTCGACGCACTGCCGCTCACCGCCCACGGCAAGCTCGACCGCAAGGCCCTGCCCGCGCCCGAGTTCACCTCCTCCCCGGGCGGCCGGGAGCCACGCAACGAGGCCGAGCGGATCCTGTGCGGGCTCTTCGCGGAGGTGCTCGGCCTGTCCGAGGTCGGGATCGACGACAGCTTCTTCGACCTCGGCGGCGACAGCATCGTCTCCATCAAGCTGGTCAGCCGGGCGCGCGCGGCCGGCGTCGCGTTCACCGCGCGGGACGTGTTCGAGCACAAGACCGTCGCCCGTCTCGCGGCCGCCGCAGGCGGTCCCGGTGCCGGGGCGTCCTCCGGCAGCGGCGGGGACACCGACGGCGTCGGCTCCGTGCCGCTGCTCCCGATCATCCACTGGATGCGGGAGCGCGGCGGCCCGATCCGGCGCTTCAACCAGACCATGATGGTGGTCGTCCCGGGCGACCTCGGTCTGCAGCGCCTGGAAGCCGCCCTCCAGGCGGTCCTCGACCACCACGACGCGCTGCGGATGCGGCTGCGCCGCACCGGCGGCCTGATCTGGAACCTGGACATTCCTCCCCGCGGTGAACTGCGCGCCGCCGACTGCGTCCGCCGGGTCGACGTCGCCGGGTTGGGCCGGGAGGAGACCAACGCCCGCATCGGTGAGCACGTCCAGGCGGCCTGGGACCGGCTGGACCCGGAGACCGGCGCGATGGTGCAGGCGGTGTGGTTCGACGCGGGGCCCGGGGCCCCCGGCCGGCTGCTGCTGGTCGTGCACCACCTGGTCGTGGACGGTGTCTCCTGGCGGATCCTGCTGCCCGACCTGGCCCAGGCCTGGGCCGAGGTGGCGGCCGGCCGGACGCCGGAGCTGGCGCCGGTGGGCACCTCGCTGCGCACCTGGGCCCAGCGGCTGACCGAGGCCGCGCAGGACGCCGAGCGGGTCGGGGAGCTGGAGACCTGGCTGGACGTGCTCGGCGACTCCGACCCGCTGCTGACCCCCCAACCCCTCGACCCACGACGGGACATCACCGCGACCGCGCGCACGATGTCGCTGGTCCTGCCCACCGAGCTGACGGCGGCGCTGCTGACCACCGTGCCGGCCGCCTTCCACGCCCGGGTGAACGACGTGCTGCTCACCGCGTTCGGCGCGGCGGTGGCACGGTGGCGGCGGACGCACGACCGGGGCGACCACACGGGCGTGCTGATCGACCTCGAGGGACACGGCCGCGAGGAGATCGTCGACGGTGTCGACCTGCACCGCACCGTCGGCTGGCTGACCAGCCTCTTCCCGGTCCGGGTCGACCCGGGCCCGCTGGACTGGACCGAGTTCTGCGCCGGGGGTCCCTCGGCCGGCCGGGCCCTGAAGGAGGTCAAGGAGCAGCTGCGCAGGCTGCCGGAGAACGGCATCGGGTACGGCCTGCTGCGCTACCTCAACCCGCAGACCAGCATGATGCTGGCGGGCCTGCCCAAGCCGCAGATCGGCTTCAACTACCTGGGCCGCTTTGCCATCGCCGAGGAGAAGGCGCAGGCCACGCCGGAGGAGTGGAGCCCCGCCCCGGAGTCCGGCGGACTCGGCGGTGGCGGCGACACCGACGTACCGCTGAGCCACAGCATCGACCTGAACGCGCAGACCCAGGACCGTGCCGACGGCCCGCGGCTGATCGCCGTCTGGTCCTGGGCGGACGCGCTGTTCACCGAGGAGGAGGTGCGCGAGCTCGCCGAGACATGGTTCGAGGCGCTCGGCGCCCTGGTCGCACACGTGGCACGCCCGTCGGCGGGTGGCCACAGCCCCTCCGACCTCCCGCTGGTGCCGCTGACCCAGGCCCAGATCGACATGGTGGAGGCGGCCGACCCGGAGCAGCTCGAAGACGTACTGCCGCTCACCCCGCTGCAGGAGGGCCTGCTCTTCCACGCCCAGTTCGACGAGCACTCCCCCGACGTCTACAACATCCAGATCGCAGTGGACGTCGAGGGCGGCCTGGACGCCGCGAGGCTCCGGGAGGCCGCGGCCGGGCTGCTGGACCGGCACGCCAACCTGCGGGCCGCGTTCCGGCAGCAGGGCCTGGACCGTCCCGTGCAGGTGGTGCGGCGCGGGGTGGAGCTGCCGTGGCGCGAGGTGGACCTCAGCGGTCTTGCGTCCGAGGAGCGGGACGCCGAACTGGCCGGGTTCATGGCCGCCGACCGCGTGGACCGGTTCGAGGTGGAGCGGCCGCCGCTGTTCCGGTTCACCCTCGTCCACCTGGGCGACAACCGCTGCCGGTTCGTCCTCACCACCCACCACATCCTGCTGGACGGCTGGTCCGCGCCGCTGGTGATGCGCGATCTGTTCGTGCTGTACGCGGGCGGTGACCTGCCGACGCCCACCCCCTACCGGGAGTACCTGTCCTGGCTGGGCCGGCAGGACCGCGGGACCGCGCTCGCCGCGTGGCAGCGGGTACTCGAAGGCGTCAGTGAACCGACGCTGATCGCGCCGGAGGACTCCGGCCGCCGGGCGACCGTGCCGGACGAGCTGCTGTTCCGTGTGCCCGAGAAGCTGACCACCGCGCTGAACGCGGCGGCCCGGCGCTGCGGTGTCACCCTCAACACCGTGGTCCAGGCGGCCTGGGGTGTGCTGCTGGGACGGCTGACCGGACGCGACGACGTCGTCTTCGGCGGCACGGTCTCCGGACGCCCGGCGGAGATCGACGGCGTGGAGAACATGGTCGGCCTGTTCATCAACACCCTGCCGGTACGGGTCCGGGTACGGCCCGGCGAGTCGTGGGCGGAACTGGTGGGCCACCTGCAGAGCCGGCAGACCGAGCTGATGGGCCACCAGTACCTCGGCCTGCCGGACATCCTGCGCGCCCAGGGCGTCGACCAGCTCTTCGACACCCTCACCGTCACCGAGAACTACCCGATGGACACCGGCTCGCTCGGCAGGCCCACCGAGGGTCAGCGGATCACCGGCCTGGAGGCGCGGGACGCGAACCACTACCCGATCTCGCTGATCGCCGTTCCGACCAGTGAGCTGCTGCTGAAGTTCGAGTACCGGGGCGAGCTGTTCGAGCGTGCCGAGATGGTGCGCTGGATGGACTGGCTGGTCGGCCTGATCGGTCAGTTCAGTGCCGACCCGGACCGGGCCGTCGGCGACGCCGAGTTGCTGTCCCCCGAGGAACGGCATCGGGTGCTGGTGGAGTGGAACGACACGGCGCGCGACGACGTGCTGCCGGTGACGTTCCCGCAGTTGTTCGCCACCTCCGTGGAACGCGACCCGGACGCGGTCGCGGTCGTGCACGGCCAGGAGTCACTGACGTACCGAGAGACCGACGAACGAGCCAACCGGCTCGCCCGCGTCCTCATCGACGCCGGAGTGGGCCCCGAACGCCTCGTAGCGTTGGTGCTGCCCCGCTCGGTCGAGATGATCGTGGCCCAACTCGCCGTGCTCAAGACCGGCGGCGCCTACCTGCCCATCGACCCCGACTACCCCGTCGACCGCATCGCCTACATCCTCGGCGACGCCACACCCGCCCTGATCCTCTCCACCGAAGAGACCGCCACACGGCTCGCGGAAGTGGGCGGCGAAGCGAGCTGGTTGACCGTCGACACCGACCCGGACACGGACAGCTCCCCGGTCAGCACCCCTGTTCTGCGACCGGACCACCCCGCCTACGTCATCTACACCTCAGGATCCACCGGACGCCCCAAGGGCGTCGTCGTCTCCCACCGAGGCCTGGCCGCCTTCGCCACCTCCTGCGTCGAACGCTTCACCGTCCACGCGGACTCGCGGGTCCTGCTGTTCTCCTCACCCAGCTTCGACGCCTCCGTACTCGAACTCTGCACGGCCATCGGTGCCGGCGCCGCACTCGTCGTCCCGCCCCCCGGCCCTCTGGTCGGCGAAACCCTCGTAGAAGTCCTCCGCGACCACCAGGTCACCCACGCCCTCATCCCCCCGGCCGCACTCGCCAGCGTCCCCACCGAAGCAGCCACCCACCTCACCCACTTCCAGACCCTGATCGTCGGCGGCGACGCCTGCCCACCCGAACTCGTCGCCCACTGGGCACCCGGCCGCCGCATGATCAACGCCTACGGCCCCACCGAAGCCACCGTCGCCGCCACCATCAGCACGCCCCTCACCGCCCAAGGCCCGGTACCCATCGGCACCCCCGTCATCAACACCCGCGCCTACGTCCTCGACGCCCGGCTCCGCCCCGTCCCCGTCGGCGTCGCCGGGGAGCTCTACGTCACCGGCGAAGGACTCGCACGCGGCTACCTCAACCGCCCCGCGCTGAGCGCCGAACGCTTCCTCGCCAACCCCTACGGCCCGCCCGGCACACGCATCTACCGGACCGGCGACATCGCTCGCTGGACGCCGGACGGCACCCTGGAGTTCGCCGGACGGGCCGACGACCAGGTCAAGATCCGCGGCTTCCGGATCGAACTCGGCGAGATCGAGACCGTACTCGGCCAGGAGGAGAGCGTGGGCCGGGCGGTCGTCGTCGTCCGCGAGAACGAGGAGGGCGCGAAGAGCCTGGTCGCCTACGTGGTGGCGGCGGAGGGTGCGACGATCGAGGTGCCCCGCCTGCGTGACGTCCTTGCCGCGCGGTTGCCGGACCACATGATGCCCGCCGCGTTCGTCGAGCTCGACGCACTGCCGCTCACCGCCCACGGGAAGCTCGACCGCAAGGCCCTGCCCGCGCCCGACTTCAGCCCCACGGACTGGACGGGCCCGCGCACTCCGCAGGAGGAGATCCTGTGCGGCCTGTTCGCCGAGGTGCTCGGGCTGGAGACGGTCGGCGTCCACGACAGCTTCTTCGACGTCGGCGGCGACAGCATCATGTCGATGCGGCTGGTGACCAAGGTCCGCGCCACGTTCGGCGTGCGGCTGAGCATCCGCACCATCTTCGAGGCGCCCACCGTCGCGGAGCTGGCCGGCCGGCTCGCGGGCGACACCGAGGGGGACACGCTGGACGTGCTGCTGCCGCTGCGGACCACGGGCGACAAGGCACCGCTGTTCTGCGTGCACCCGGCGGGCGGCCTCAGCTGGGTCTACTCGGGTCTGATGAAGCACATCGGGGCGGACCGCCCGCTCTACGGCCTCCAGGCCAGGGGGCTCGCCGATCCGTCGGCGACGCTGCCCAGCAGCATCGAGGAGATGGCGGCCGACTACGTCGCGCAGATGCGCGGCGTCCAGCCCAACGGCCCCTACCACCTGCTCGGCTGGTCGCTGGGCAGTCTGGTGGTCCACGCCATGGCCACCCAGCTGCGGGCCGCGGGCGAGGAGGTCGGGCTGCTCGCCAACCTCGACCAGTACCCCATCGACCGGAGCGAGCCGGAGCCGGAGCGCCTGCCCGACCAGCAGGACGCGTTGCGGATCATGCTGGACTTCGTCGGCCACGACATGGACAGCCTGGGCGACGAACCGCTCGAGTACGCGATGGTGGCCGAGGTGCTGAGGGAACGTCAGAGCGTCTTCGCGAACCTCGACGAGTCGGCCATCGCCGCACTGGCCCGGGTGTTCGCGAACAGCCGCACGCTCATCGGCGGTTTCGAACCGCAGCCGCTCGACGGCGACGTGCTGGTCCTCGTCGCCGAGCCGGACGAGGCGGTACCCGCCACGGAACTCGTCGAACGGGCCGAACGCTGGCGGCCGTTCGTGACTGGAAAAATTGAATATCGGGTGGTGCGGTGCAGCCACGCGCATATGATGCAGGCTGAACCGGCCGCGGAAATCGGCCGCATACTCGCCGAAAAGCTCGGGGAAAGCAAGTAGCCGGATCCCGGAGCTGATGTCGACCGACCGGTTCAGGCCCGTGGAAAAGGACACCCTTTTCCACGGGCCTGAACCGGCTGTCCCCTCGGTCGAAAATACCGCCGCAATTCCCTTTCGCAGCCCACGACGAATGGCGAAGACATGACTGCGCAAACGATGTCGATACCGGACGATGTCTCCACAGTCGATCTGACCGATCCCAGAACGTTCGAGGAGAACGACCTCCGCGCATACTGGCGCCAGTTGCGCACCACGCGTCCCCTCCACTGGCACCCGTCCACCGGTGACGCGCCGGGTTTCTGGGTGATCAGCCGCTACGCGGACGTCATGGCGCTGTACAAGGACAACAAGCGGCTCACCTCGGAGAGGGGCAACGTCCTGGTGACGCTCCTCGCCGGGGGCGACTCCGCCGCGGGCAAGATGCTCGCGGTCACCGACGGCGCGTCGCACCGGAACCTGCGCAACGTGCTGCTGAAGGCGTTCTCCCCGCAGGCGCTCAAGCCCATCACGGACCGGGTCCGCACGAACACCACCCGCCTGGTGGTGGAGGCCGTCCGGCGCGGCGAGTGCGACTTCGCCACCGACGTGGCCGAGCACATCCCGATGAACACCATCTCCGACCTGCTCGGCGTGCCCACCGCGGACCGCGAGTTCCTGCTGAACCTCAACAAGTCGGCGCTCAGCTCGAACGAGGAGGGCCAGTCAGCGACCGACGCCTGGCTCGCCCGCAACGAGATCCTGCTGTACTTCAACGAGCTGGTCGCCGAGCGCCGGGCGAAGCCGACCGAGGACGTGATCAGCGTGCTCGCCAACAGCACCGTGAACGGCGAGCCGCTGAGCGAGGAGGTCATCGTCCTCAACTGCTACAGCCTGATCCTCGGCGGTGACGAGACCAGCCGCCTCTCGATGATCGACGCGGTGCGCACCTTCACCCGGCACCCGGACCAGTGGCGGTTGCTCCGCGACGGGGAGGTGACGCTGGAGTCGGCCACCGAGGAGGTGCTGCGCTGGGCGACGCCGGCGATGCACTTCGGCCGGCGCGCGGTCACCGACATCGAGCTGCACGGCCAGGTGATCGCCGCCGGCGACATCGTCACGCTGTGGAACAGCTCGGCCAACCGGGACGAGGAGGTCTTCGCCGACCCGTACACCTTCGATCTGAACCGGTCGCCGAACAAGCACATCACCTTCGGCTACGGCCCGCACTTCTGCCTCGGCGCGTATCTGGGCCGGGTCGAGGTGAACGCGATGCTGGACGCGCTGCGCACCTACAGCACCGGCTTCGAGGTCACCGGCGAGCCGCAGCGGATCCACTCCAACTTCCTGACCGGGCTGTGCGGTCTGCCGGTGCGGTTCCAGCCGGACGAGGCGGCGCTGGCGGCGTACGACGGCGGGAACGGAGCACACGCGTGAGCCCGTCCGCCGGGGTGAGCCCGTCGAAGTGGCTGCGCTGCTACCGCAAGGTGGCCAGGCCCCGTCTGCGGCTGGTGTGCTTCCCGCACGCGGGCGGCGCGGCCAGCATGTTCCGTGACTGGCCGCGGTGGCTGCCCGACGACATCGAGGTGACCGGGGTGTGCTACCCGGGCCGTCAGGACCGGGTCCTGGAGCCGTGCATCGACGAGATGGGCGCGCTGACCACGCCGATCGCCGACGCGCTCCAGTGCTGGGCGGGCGAGCGGCTCGTGCTGTTCGGGCACAGCATGGGTGCCTCCGTCGCCTACGAGGTGGCCCTGCGGCTGAAGCAGCGCACCGGCTCGGCTCCGGGGTGGCTGTTCGCCTCCGGACAGCTGCCGCCGCACCGGGTGGTGCCCAAGAGCGTGCACCTGGGCGGCGACGAGGCGATCGTGGCGGAGGTGCGGCGGCTCGGCGACCCCGACGCCGACACGGTGCTGGACGATCCGGACCTGCGGGAGCTGGTGCTGCCCGCGATCCGGGCGGACTTCCGGCTGATCGGCACCTACCTCCCGCGCCCGGTCACCCCGCTGGCCACCCCGGTGACCGCGTACGTGGGGGACGAGGACGAGCAGGTACCGGTCGACGGCCTGCAGGAGTGGGCGGCGGTGAGCGCCACCGGCCGCTTCACCCACCGGGTGTACCCCGGCGGCCACTTCTATCTGATGGACGACCCCGAGTCCCTCGTCCGCGACCTGGCCGGCCGGCTGACCGGCCACCTCGCCGCGGCCCGCGTCGCCGGCTGAGCCGGCGACGCGGGGGGGGTGGTCAGGAGACCGCGAAGCGCGCGCCCACGAGCGAGAGCAGCGCGCCGAACACGTCGATCACCAGGATGCCCACGACCAGCGACGTCCACCACCTGCGGCGGGCGCCCCGGGTGCGGAGGAACTGCCAGGCGGCCAGGGCCAGCACCAGGCCCTGGACCAGGAAGCACGGCTCGAACACCAGGAGGTCCTGCACGGCCGAGAGATGGTTCGCCTCGGCCGCCTCCGCCGCGCCGACGCCGGGCACGACCGGGAAGTCGACCGCTCCGTGGTGTCCGCTCAGGTACAGGGCCTTGGTGACGAATCCGTAGAGGGCGTGCGAGACGCACACCACCGCCGCGATCCACATCGGCACCAGCAGGACCCAGGCCCGCACCCGGCTCTGCGTGCGGCGGTTCAGCGCGAGGACGAAGAGCGCGCCGACCAGCATGATGGCGCTCACCACCCAGTTGACCGCCTGCACCGCGGACTTGTCGTGCCGCGCCAGAAGCGGCAGCCCCCAGGTGCCGCCCACGGCCCAGTACACGTGAAGAAGCATGAAGAGAATCGTGAAGAGGAAAGCCAGGTGAACCCAGACCGGCCGGCGCGGCAGTTCGGTACCCTGATTCCGACCAGGAGAATTCTCTTCACTTTCGCCTGGAATTAGTGTTTCGTGCACCATTCAAATCCTCACGTCGAAGCCCGAGCACACCGCGGGCACGCTATCACCGGGCACGAAGGCGCGAACCCCGTGCATATCGGAGTTTTCAATGAGGGGGCCGGTTCCGGCCACGCCGGTGCTAGCGTCGGCGGCGCCGATGCGGCAGTCGTCGCGGTCGGTGAACCCGCCCGCGTTCTCTGTTCCCCGCAGGAAACCCGGCGTTGTCCGATCTGAACCGTTGATCCGCGATCAGCGGACTTTAGCGTATGGGGGTGAATGCGTGGACATAGCAATTCGGGCCGAGGGGCTGAGCAAACGCTACGGCGGAAAGCAGGTCAAGGACGCGCTGAACGGTGTCGACCTGTCGGTCCCCGCCGGCACGGTGTTCGGGCTGCTCGGCCCCAACGGCGCCGGGAAGACCACGACCGTGCGCATCCTGGCCACCCTGCTCGCCGCGGACGGCGGTGAGGCGACCGTGGCCGGATTCGACGTGCGCCGCCAGGCGAAGGAGGTACGCCGGCGCATCGGGCTGACCGGGCAGTACGCGGCGGTGGACGAGCGGTTGACGGGCCGGGAGAACCTCCGGCTGATCGGGACCCTCTACCACCTCGGCCGCAGCGCCACCCGGGCCAGGGCGGACGAGCTGCTCGAACGGCTCGACCTGACGGACGCGGCCGACCGTGCGGTGAAGACCTACTCCGGTGGCATGCGGCGCAGGCTCGACCTCGCCGCCAGCCTGATCGCCGAGCCGCCGGTGCTGTTCCTGGACGAGCCGACCACCGGTCTCGACCTGGCCAGCCGGCTGACCCTGTGGGAGGTGATCCGCGCCCAGGTGAGCCGTGGTGTCACCGTCCTGCTGACCACCCAGTACCTCGAAGAGGCCGACCAACTCGCCGACCGCATAGCCGTGCTGAAGGACGGCGGGGTCGTCGCCGAAGGCACGCCGGACGAGTTGAAGGACCGGGTCGGCGACGACCGGCTGCGGGTCACCGCCGCCTCCGCCGACGACGTCGTCGCGCTGACCAAGGTGCTCGGCCGGTTCGGCGTCGACGAACCGGTGGTGGACGAGGAGAAGCGGACGGTCTCGGTGCCGATGACCGAAGGCGTCGGCGGCATCGCCGCGGTGGCCACCGAACTGGCCGGGGCGGGCGTCCGGGTGGCCGACTTCCGGCTCAGCCGTCCCTCGATGGACGAGGTCTTCCTGTCCCTGACCGGCCCCGCCGAGCGGCCGGTGGCCGAAGGAGCGGCGACATGAGCGAGTTCCTGAGCGATTCCCTCGCCCTGACGGGCCGCCATCTGCGGCACCTGTCCCGGGTGCCGGAGCGGCTGCTGAGCGTGACGCTGATGCCGGTGATGTACGTGATCGTCTTCGGGTTCCTGTTCGGCAGTGCCATGCAGGTCGAGGGCGGCAACTACCGCGAGTACATCATGGCCGGCATCTTCGCCCAGGTCATGCTGGCCAACCTCCAGACCACCGCGGTCGGCGTGGTCGACGACCTGCGCAACGGCCTGGTCGACCGGTTCCGTTCGCTGCCCATGTCCCGCTACGCCGTACTGATCGGGCGTACCGTCTCCGACCTGCTGCTGTCCACGATCGCCATCGTCGTGATGGGCGTGGTCGGCTATCTGATCGGCTGGCGGGTGCACACCGGCGCCCCGCGCATGCTGGCCGCCTTCGGCATCCTGCTGCTGCTCGGCCTGGGTGCCGCCTGGCTCGGCGCGCTGCTCGGGCTGTCCCTGCGCAACGTCGAGGCGGTCAGCGCGGTGATGTCCATGGTCATGATGCCGCTCACCTTCCTGTCCAGCGCGTTCATCCCGCTCAGTGGGCTGCCCGAGTGGCTGCGCGCCATCGCGGTGTGGAACCCGCTGTCGGCGGTGGTCGGGGCCCTGCGCCAGCTGTTCGGCAACCCCACCTCCGTCGGAGACACCTCGTTCCCCTCGGTTCACCCCGTCCCCGTCGCCGTGGTCCTCATCGCGGTGATGATCGCGCTGGCGATGCCGCTCGCCGCGCGCAGGTACCAGACAGCGGCGGCCCGGTGACCCGCTCGCCCGACAAGGCGCCGCCTACCCCCAAAGGAGCACTGCGATGACGCCTGGTGTCACCACGCCCGCTGACTTCGAGGCGGGCGACACACCCGCGCCGGAGCTCAACGTCCGCCCGCTCGTGGACACCGCGCTGCTCCCCGACTGGCGGGGTGCGGGCAAGGTCGTGCACTCCGCCCACCGGGTGTACGAGCATCTGATCTCGCTGTGGGCGCCCGGCGTCATCGAGGCCGCGCACGATCTCGGTGTGTTCGCCGAGTTGAGCACCGGACCGAAGACCAGCGACGAGCTCGCCCGGGCCTGCGCCGCCAACCAGCGGGCGATGCGGGTGCTCATGGACGGCCTGTACGCCTACGACATCGTCGACCGCGTCCCGGCCGAGGACGGCCCCGCCGTCTACCGGATGTCGCAGGAGATGCACGAATGCCTGCTGCCGGACGGGCTGTTCAGCCTGGTCGGCAAGATCGAGTACGACCGTCAGCTGGCCTGGCACTCCTGGCGCAACCTGGCGGACGCGGTGCGCGGAGACAACCGCGACGAGGCCGGCGGGCTCCAGCTCAACCAGATCACCGAGCACAACTACGAGTCCCTGGTGCGCGGCATCAACTTCTGGGCGCCGCCGATCGTCGAGGCGCTGCGCGGCGGGTTCGAGACGCTGGAGTGGCCCACCGACCGACCGGTCTCCGTGCTGGACATCGGCTGCGGTACCGGCCTGTACAGCCAGTTGCTGCTGCGGGCGTTCGGGCAGTGGCGGGCCACCGGCCTGGAGGCCCCGAACATCGCCCCGATCGCCATGGCGCAGGCCGAACGGCTCGGCGTCGGCGACCGGTTCGACGTCCAGGTGCGCGACTTCTGGGCCGAGAGCTGGGGCTCCGACCACGACCTGCTGGTCTTCGTCAACATCTTCCACCTCCAGACCCCCGAGTCGGCGCAGGAGCTGCTGCGCAAGTCCAAGGAGGCCCTGTCGCGGGGCGGTCTGATCTGCATCGCCGACCACCTGGTCACCGACGAGAAGGACGCCAAGTCGATCCAGGACCGGTTCGCGATGCTGTTCGCCGCGTCCATGCTGGCCACCGGCGGCGGCGACGCCTTCCTGCTGGCCGACTACGACCAGTGGCTGGCCTCGGCCGGACTGCGGCGGGTCGCGGTGCTGGACACCCCGATGCACCGGATCCTGCTCGCCGGGCACGCCTGACCGGCGCGGCGACATGGCGGAGTTCCTCGGCGACACGCGGGCCATCGCCGGCCGGCACCTCCGGCAGCTGCTGCGGCTGCCGGAGAAACTGATCGGGTTCACCGTGATGCCGGTGGCGATGGTGCTGGGCCTGGGGGTCCTGTTCGGCGGCAGCATGCGGGTTCCCGGCGGCGGGCCGTACGGCGCGTACGTGTCGGCGGGCGTGGTCACCTCGCTCGCCGTGTCGACGGTCGCGCTCTCCGCGCTGGGCGTCGTCGACGACCTCCAGGACGGCATGTTCGACCGACTCCGCTCGCTTCCGGTCGACCGCGCCGCCATCCTCTCCGGACGGATCGTGGTGGACTCGCTGCCCGTGGCGGTGGCGATGGCCAGTGTGGTGCCCGCGGCCCGGATCGCCGGCTGGGCCGGCGATGTCCGGCCGACGGCGGCGCTGGCCGCGGTCGGCCTGGAACTGCTGCTGGGCATCGGGTGTTCGTGTCTGGGCATCTTCCTCGGGCTCACCTTCCGCAACGCGGAGGCGGTCACCTCGGTCCTCCCGGTGTGCCTTCTGCCGGCGACATTCCTGTCCAACGCGTTCGTGCCGCCGGACGGGCTGCCCGGCTGGCTGCGTCAGGTGGTCGGCTGGAACCCGGTGACCGCGGTGAACAGCACGGTGCGCGCACTGCTGGGCACGGAGGGGACGGCCGCCGGTGCCGGCTTTCCGGACCGTCACGCGGCGCCGATCGCCCTCGTCTTCTGTCTGCTGGTGATCGCCGTGACCGCTCCGGCGGCGGCGCGTGCGTACGGGCGCGCCGGACCGATGCGGTGAGGCCGCCCCGGGCCCCCGACGAGCCCGGGGCGGTCTCGCCCCAAACCCGGCCACAGAGTTTTCGAACTGATCCGGAGCGGGTTTTCCCGCTGACTAGGCTGCGCGTATCGGGCTGACGGAATCGGGCTCCGCTCCGTATTTCACTCGGCCACCGACCGAACGCGCTGATGGTGGAGGCGCCATGGATTTCGGGCTTTTCTATTTCGCGAACGACAAGGAGGACGCCGGCGACAGGTACCGGCTGCTGATCGAGGGTGCCAAGTTCGCCGACACCCATGATTTCGCGTCGGTGTGGACGCCGGAACGTCACTTCCACGCGTTCGGCGGCCTCTATCCGAATCCGGCGGTGACGGGTGCCGCGGTGGCCGCGGTCACGGAGAGGGTCGCGGTGCGGGCCGGGAGTGTGGTGGCCCCGCTGCACCATCCGGTGCGTATCGCGGAGGAATGGTCCGTCGTCGACAACCTCTCCAAAGGAAGGGTCGGCATCGCATTCGCCTCCGGTTGGCACGCGGCCGACTTCGTGCTGCGCCCGGAGGGATATCCGACCCGCAGGTCCGGTCTGATCGACTCGGTGCGCACGATCCGGAGCCTGTGGCGGCAGGAGCCCGCGACGTTGGTCGACGGCGCGGGCGAGAGCGTCGACGTGACGGTCTTCCCGCCGCCGGTGCAGCGGGAGTTGCCGGTCTGGCTGACCAGCGCGGGCAACCCGCAGACCTTCCGCGAGGCGGGCGAGATGGGCGCCGGGGTGCTGACCCATCTGCTGGGGCAGGGCATCGACGTGCTGGAGAAGCGGATCGGCGAGTACCGGCAGGCCTTCCGCGACCACCACGACGAGACCGAGGGCGACGGACATGTCGCGCTCATGCTGCACACCTTCATCGGCACGGACCGGGAGAAGGTCAGGCAGACGGTCCGCGAGCCGTTCAGCAAGTACCTGGCCAGCTCCTTCGACCTGGTCATCCATGCCGCCAAGGCGGCGGGCGCCAACGCGGTCGCGCTGGATCTGAACAAGATGAGCCCCGCGGACATCGACTTCCTGGTCGGCCAGGCGTTCGACCGCTACTTCGAGACCAGCGGCCTGTTCGGCACGGTCGAGGACGGCCTGCGGATGTGCGAGCGGCTGTACGAGGTCGGCGTGGACGAGGTCTCCTGCCTGATCGACTTCGGCGTCGAGACCGACGAGGTGCTGGCCGGCCTGGTCCATCTCGACCGGCTCGGGCAGGCGTGGCGGGAACGCGAGCGGGCTCGGTGACCGCGCGCGCCGCGGCGCCGGGCGCAACGGCGAAGGGGACGGGCGGGCAGCCGGAGCCGGGCCCGGTCGGCGCCGGGGCGTATCGCGCGTTCATGAGTTCCTTCCCGACCGGTGTGTCCGTCGTGACCACGCTCGACACGGACGGCCGGCCGCGCGGAATGACCTGCTCCTCCCTCTCGAGTGTCAGCCTGGATCCGCCGGTCCTGTCCGTCTGCCTGACGGTGACCAGCCGGACGCTCGGCGCGTTGCGCGCCCACGGCTTCTTCGGGGTGAACCTGCTCGGTGTCCGCGCGAGCGGGGTCGCCCGTCTGTTCGCCGACTCCTCACTGAGCCATTTCGAGCACGTGCCGTGGCAACCGGTTGGCAGCGCCGAAGTCCCCCGGCTCGGCGGCGACACCGTCGCGTTCGCCGCCTGCCGAGTGGCCGAGACCAAAGCCGTCGGCGACCACGTCGTCGTCTTCGGCGACGTGGTCGGCACCGACTCCACCGACGGCGCCCCCCTGCTCTACGGCCGCCGCCAGTTCACCGCCTGGCCCGAGCCGGCCCCGAAGCCCGCCTGACCCGACACCCCCGCCCCACCCCACTCGACACCCCGACGCGGGGACACGAAAACGCCCAGCACGGCCGCCCCCGCGCGGCGGGGGGTGGGCGGCGTGGTCGGGTCTCTCGGTGGGTGCCGTGAGCGGTCGGCCGGGGCGGTTTCCCGCCCCGCGTCGCGGGCGGGTGGTGTGGCCGGCGTCGTCTCCGTCACGCCGGGTCGGAGGCCGGCACCGCGGCGGTTGGACGGTGCTGGATCGCCTCCTGGTCGAACGTGCGCCGCAGATAGGAGAGGTCGGCCAGCAGACCCGCAGCGGTCACCTTCCGGCCCTGCCCGGTCCGCACCAGACCCGTCAGCGGCAGCGCTCCGGTCTGGGCCCAGCAGAGCCTGCCCTCCTCGTCCAGGCGGCTGCGGGTACGGCCCCGGTTGTCCGGATGCACGCAGTACGGGATGTCGAGGTAGCCGCGTTCGAACGCCAGCAGCAGCGCGCGGCCGAGGTCGGAGTGCAGGTTCAGCACCCCTTCGACCAGCGCCAGCGCTTCCGCGTACGTCTGCGTGTCCGTGTCCGGGGCGGGCACCGGCCGGGCCGTCTCGGCCACCCGTGCCGCGTACTCCAGGGCGGCCACGTTCTCGCCGACGGTGGGGATCCGCCGCGACTCGGCGACGGTCTTGACGATGAGCCGCTCGGACCCGGTCCGCACGGCAAGTCCGGCGGCCTCGCCGAGCAGCCGGTACGCCCCGGACTCGGTGTACGGGTACACCCCCATGTAGGCGTAGACGACCACGTGCCAGTCCACGTCGGGCAGCAGCTCACCGCACAGCCGGCGCAGCGCGAACACCGCCTCGGTGTCCTGGCCGGCGTGGGTCTGCTGGGCGTAGCTCACCGAGACGCTGCGGCAGCCGTACGCGCGGAAGAACAGCGCCTCCAGCACGCTGAGCGCCACCAGCTGGCTGGGCGGGCACAGTTGGCCCATCATGCAGCCGCCGAAGGTCTCCAGGTGCGGTTCGGCACCCTGGTCGCGCAGCAGGGAGAACAGTTCCGTGCACTGCCGCCAGGCCGCGACCGACTCGGCCAGCGGGGTACGCCCGTAGGGCAGGCAGTAGGACACCGGGCCGCCCTCGGTCGCGTCCAGGCCCAGCGCGATCAGCTTGCGGAAGATGTGCTGGGGCAGGGCGGATCCGTGCCGCACCTGCACGGGGAAGCCCGCGTCCCGGACACCGGCCAGCATCGCCCGGGTCGTGGCGTCGGAGTGGCTGACGATCGGGTAGCCGTTGAGCGGCTGGCCCTCGCGCCGGGCGTGCTCGACCGCGGCCAGATCACCGACCCTGGTGTAGCTGTCCAGGGTCAGCGTGCCGACGGTGTGGCCGCGCGCCGCCTTGGTGGCCGCCAGCCCCGCCCGCATCCGCTCCGGGTCGCCGAACCCCATCCGCGGTTGCACGACGAGCGCGCCGGCCCGCGCCCGCGCACGGACGAACGCGCCGAATCCCGGCCAGGCGGGGGCGGGCCCGCCCGGTACCAGGGCGGTCACCGGGGTCTCCCCGCGCTCAGCACCGGCCGCGCGACGGGCGGGAGCGAGGTGACGAACGCCGTGAAGTCGGCCGCGTCCGAGGCCTGGTCGGGGAAGACCGCGTCGAAGCCCGCGGCCACCAGGGCCCGCGCGTGGTGGCCCACGTTCTCGTCGGACACCGTGAGCTTGCCGCCGATGACCATCGGCGTGGCGGCCAGTTCCGGGCAGGCGCGCAGCCGGGTGATGGCGCGCAGGCCGTCGGTGCAGCCGTGCCCGTTGACACTGCCGATGACGACGAGCGCCGGGTCGATCCGGCGGCATTCGTCGACCAGCACGTCGTCCGGTACGCAGGGTCCGAGGTTGACCACGTGGTAGCCGAGCTCCTCGATGACCAGTTGGAGGTAGACCAGGTTCCACGTGTGCGCGTCGCTCGCGAGGCCCGACACCACCACGGTGCCCCGGTCGTCCCGGTCGTCCCTGCGGGCCAAGGGCGTGCTCACGCCGACGACTTCCGTTTCCCGCTGTGCCACGGTTCTCCCTTGTGCGTACATGGGTGGCATCGCCTGGTGCTCGGTCCGGGCGGCCGGTTGCGGCGGCCGGGACGGCACTTCGGGATCGAGGTGGTCATGGGGAGCCCCGGGCCGGGGGTCAGGGCACCAGGCTCGTGACGGCGACGGGCGCTCTGCTGAATTCCACGCATTCTCTCTTGATGTTCTCGATCAGCATCAGAGTCGCGCGCGCCGAGGACAGGATCATCTGCCCTTCGCGGGTCAAAGTGGTGCCGCCTGAATTCCGGGTGAACAGCTTGATACCCAAAGATCGTTCAAGGCATATGATCTGGTAACTTATTGCCGGTTGCGAGTATCCGAGCTTCTTGGCTGCAAGATCCATCCGGCCTATTTCGGCAATCGCGACAAAAGCGCGCAACTCGCGTTCGTGCATAATCGCCTCACAATTAACAGGTTATCAAGTGCCGAAACATTAACATGCGATTCCTTCGCAGGGCACAACGCTTGCAGGAAGCTGCCACAGCAGGTGTAGAACGGGATCTGTGGAGCTTTGCCTGGTCAGTGAGGTTTAGGCATTTCCAGTCGGCTGCGCGGCATGCGCTTCCCCCGCATAGTCGGCATTGCCGCGCAGCCGAAGTCGCCGGATGTCCGCATCGAGTCGGAGAAACGGGACGAACTCGATCGGGGAGTTGTCAGAGATTTCCGGCGAAGAGGTCACCCTGGGCCGGCGTCAGCGCTCCCCGGCGAGGTCCAGATCACCCGGGACGGACGGGGCGGACGGGGCCGTCGGGGCGGCCTCGGGTCCACGGGCCCGGCGCCACGGGTGGGACAGGGGCGCGGACACCGGTCGCCACCACGGCTCCGCGGGAACCTTGCCCGAGGGCTCGAAAGGCTCCCCCGGCCGCGGGAACGCCACCGCCGCTCCCGCCTCCTCGGCGGCGTCCTTCGTCCACTCGCCGGGCTCGGCCCAGGCGTGCGGGGCGAGGGTGAAGGTGCCCCAGTGGATCGGCAGCAGCACACCCGACGGCGTGTCCCCCTGGAGGTCGAGATGGGCGCGGAGCCCCTCCTCGGGCGTCATGTGGATGTCCGGCCAGAACTCGGAGTAGGCGCCGATCTGGATCATCGTCGCGTCGAACGGGCCGTGGTCCGCGCCGATCTGCCGGAAGCCGTCGAAGTACCCCGTGTCACCGCTGTGGTAGATCCGGTGCTCCTCGCCCGCGACGACCCAGGAGGCCCACAGGGTGTGCTGGGTGTTGCGCAGGGCCCGGCCGCAGAAGTGCCGGGCGGGGGTGGCGGTCAGGGTGAGCCCGCCGACCCTGGTGGCCTCGTGCCAGTCCAGTTCGCGCAGGCGGTCGGCGGACACGCCCCAGTGCTCCAGGTGGGCGCCGACGCCGAGCGGCACGGCGAACACGGTGTCCGTGCCGGCCAGCGACTTGATGGTGGGCAGGTCCAGGTGGTCGTAGTGGTCGTGGGAGATGACGACGACATCGACCGGGCCGAGCGCGGCCAGCGGCAGCGGCACCGGGTGCAGCCGCCGGGGCCCGGCGAAGGGGAACGGCGAGCAGCGCTCGCCCCACACGGGGTCGAAGAGCACCCGCTGCCCGTCGATCTCCGCGAGGACGCTGGAGTGCCCCATCCAGGTCAGCCGCAGACCGGTGGCCGCGGGCCTGGCCAGGTCGGCGAGCGTGGTGGCATGCACGGGCACGGTGCCGCGCGGGGCGCGGCGCCGGCGCTCCTCCTTGTCGAGGTAGCGCCGGGCGAAGGCCGGCGTCGAGCCGGAGGGCCGGGTCCGGGCGGGACCCCCGGGGTTCTGGAAGACGCCGTCCTTGAAGTGGGGTGATCTGCGGATGCGCGCCATGCGCTCCCCGCTGGGGTCGGCGCCGAAGGCCTCGGGCCGCAGTGCACGGAGCCCCGGGTTCGAAGGACGGAATCCTGCCACGCTACCTCCAGGTGGAGTCGGTCAGGCTTTCCATTATGTCGGGGCCCTGCGACGGCCCGGATGTCACACCGGCGCGCTCCCGCCCGTCGTACCGGTGCGGGCACCCGCGAGGTGCCCACGGAACCGATACGACTGGAGGTGGCCGCCATGGCCCGCGTCTCGCTCACCCCGCCCCGCACCCGCTTGTACCGACTCGTCGAGTGGTACAGCAGGCGCGTCTACGGCAAGGTGCTGGACCCCGCCCGGGCGCTCGCCCACAATCCGCGGGTCCTGTGGAGCGACCTGCGGTTCGAGCAGTCCCTGGCGAAGTGGAACAGGCTCGACCCCGACCTGAAGGCGCTCGCCGAGATGGCGTCGGCCGCCGCGATCGGCTGCTCGTGGTGCATGGACTTCGGCCACTGGGTCGCCAGGGAGCGCGGCATGGCGCCCGAGAAGCTGCGCGACGTCCCGGTGTGGCGGGACAGCGACGCCTACACACCGCTGGAGCGCGACGTCCTGACGTACGCCGAGGCCATGACGGCCACGCCGCCCACGGTGGACGACGACCTGGCCGCCCGGCTGCGCGACCGGCTGGGCGAGCCGGCCCTGGTGGAACTGACGGCGATCGTGGCGGTCGAGAACCTGCGCTCGCGCATGAACTCCGCGCTGGGTCTGAGGAGTCAGGGCTTCAAGGACTCGTGCGAGGTCCCGGAGGCCGCACGGGACACCGGTGACGCGGTGGCCCGGGACTGACCCGCACGGCGCACCGACCGGCGCGGGGCGCGGACGACGGCAGGGGACCCGGAGCCCGCCGGTGCGGACTCAGGCCACCGACGTGATCCGGGTCCTGATGTCGTCGGGGGACAGGGCGCCCTTGGCCGTCACGTGGTCGCCGGAGGACTCGCCGCGCAGTCGGCGGCCGATCCACGGCACCAGGTACTCGCGCGCCCAGTGCACGTCGTCGCGGCGGACCTCCAGCGTGCCGCGGGGCGGCAGCGGCGGCCAGGGCTGCTCCGGGTCGGCCGGGACGTCGAGCCCGAGAGCCTGACCGGCGCGCAGCGCCACCCGTGTGTGGCCGTCGGGCGAGAGGTGCAGACGGTCGTCGTCCCAGGCGCGGCGGTCCTGGACGGCCCTCAGCGACCACAGGTCGATCACCGGGCAGCCGTAGCGGTCGGCGATGGCCCGCACATGCCCGTTGTACGTGGCGATCTTGCCGCGCAGATGCTTGAGGAGGGGAACGCCCCGCGTGTCGAACCCGGTGGTCACCATGACCGTGCCCGCGACCGCGGCGAGCCGGGAGACCGCCTTCTCGAAGCGCTCGGCCACGTCGTCCGGGTCGGTGCCGGGGCGGATGATGTCGTTGCCGCCGGCGCAGAACGAGACCAGGTCGGGGGCGAGTTCGGCGGCCCGGGGAACCTGGTCGGCCACGATCTGGTCGAGCAGTTTCCCGCGCACGGCGAGGTTGGTGTACTGGAAGCCGCCCTCGGGCCGCCGGTCGGCGAGCAGCACGGCGAACCGGTCGGCCCAGCCGACGAACGCCCCGTCGGGGCCAGGGTCGCCGACGCCCTCGGTGAAGCTGTCCCCCACCGCCACGTACGACCCGATCACTGATCTGCTGTCACTCTTCGAATCGTCTGCCACGTCGGCCCATGATTCACCTTCGAATGTGACCTACGCGACCGTAGGAAAGGGTTGACGGGCGGTGAGAAAGGCCACTCCGCCCGATCGCCTCCGGCGGGAATACGCGGGCCCCTCACACGCGCCGCAGCCGGACGACCGTCGCGTCGAAGTCGCCCCGCAGCCCGGTGCGCAGCCCATGGTGCAGCAGCACGGCACCCCGGTGCACCTCCCCCGAGTCCTCGCACACGTACGAGGCCGCCGGGTCAAGGCCGCGCAGCCGCAGCGCAGGCACGGGCTCGCCGTGGTGCTGCGCCTGGAGCAGGGCGAGGACGACGGTGTCGTCGCCGAGGACGTACTGCACCGCGCTCAGCCCTCCCCGCGGGTCCCGCAGCCGGTACAGGTCGCCGTGCTGGACGACCGGCCGGATCTCCTTGTAGAGGGCGATCCAGTCGCGGGCCTCGGCCAGTTCCTCCTCCGTCCAGCGGGTGAGGTCGCCGCCCACGCCGAGCACCCCCGCCATGGCGCTCACGAAGCGGAAACGCAGCGTGCTGGCCCGCCCGTTGAGCTGGACGTTCGGGCTGTCGGTGACCCAGGCCGCCATGACCCGCGCCGGATGGACCTGGCTGAAGCCGTGCTGGATGGCGAGCCGGTCCAGCGGATCGGTGTTGTCGGAGGTCCACACCTGGTCCGTACGGGACAGGACGCCGAGGTCGATCCGGCCGCCGCCGCCCGAGCAGGACTCGAAGGCGACGCCGGGGTGCGCGGCCCGCAACCGGTCCAGCAGGGCGTACAGCGCGCGCACATGGTCGGTCCACAGACGCTGCGGGTACGGCTCCCCGGGCCAGCCCGGGTCGGTGAAGGAGCGATTGAAGTCCCACTTCACGTAGTCGATCGGGGCGCTGGAGAGCAGCGCGTCCAGCTGCTCCCACAGATGCTCCCGCACGTCCTCGCGCGCGAGGTTGAGGACGAGCTGGTTGCGGAACTCCGTCCGTGTGCGCCCCGGTTGGTGCTGCACCCAGTCGGGATGGGCGCGATACAGGTCGCTGTCGGGGTTGACCATCTCCGGCTCGACCCAGATGCCGAACCCCATGCCGAGGCCGTGCACCTGGTCGGCGAGCGGCTTCAGACCGCCGGGGAACCGGTCGGGGTTGGGCCACCAGTCGCCGAGCCCGGCGCGGTCGCCGGTGCGGGCGCCGAACCAGCCGTCGTCGACGACGAACAGTTCCACGCCGATCGCCGCCGCCTGCCGCGCGAGCGCCCCCTGCTGCTCCTCGGAGATGTCGAATCCGGTGGCCTCCCAGGAGTTGAAGAGCACCGGCCGGTCCCGGTCCGCGTCAGGGACGACGTACTGCCGCTGGTAGGCGTGCCAGGCACGGCTCGCGCCGCCGTGTCCGCTCCCGCTCCACAGCCCGGCGAAGACGGGGGTGACGTACGTCTCTCCGTCCTGGAGCCTGAGCAGCCCCGAGTCGTCGTGCCCGGCGCCCCCGGTGATCTGCACGCGCGCGTCCGGGAGCCGGGCGACCGCGATCCGCCAGGAGCCGGACCAGCCCAGGGCGCAGCCGTAGACCTCGCCGTGCTCCTCGGTGGCGTCGGTGTCCAGGGCGACCCAGGGCAGGTGCTGGTGGCCGGTGTGGCCGCGGCGGCTGCCGATGACCTGCTCGCCGTGGGCGAGGCCGGTACGCGCCAGGCGGGACTCGGCGGCCCAGCGGCCGTGCAGCTGCGACAGCCGCCAGCCCTCGCGGTCGGGCAGGGTCCAGGTGGCGGAGTCGGCGCGCAGCACCTCCACCGCTTCGGGCCCGCGGTTGGCGAGGGTGACCCAGCGCTCGACGACGTCCCCGCGCATCCGGTAGTGCAGGGTGATGTCCAGCCCCGAGTCGTGGAACAGCAGGCGCAGTTCGCCGTCCTCGGTCCGGTACCCCCCGAACGTCCACTCGGTGCCGCGCCGTCCGGCGGTGCGCACGGACAGCGCGGGCCGCACGAAGCGGGGGCCGCCCTCGACCGGGTACTCCTCGTGTCCGTCGAGCGGGGACTCGAAGGGCCGGGCGTCCGGCAGCGGACGGGCGGCCAGGGCCTTGGCGTCGGCGAGCGTGATGCTCGGTCCCCAGTGCAGGTGGAGCAGTTCGCCGCGCCCGGTGAGATGGACGGCGTACCCGCTCGTGGGCCCGGTCAGCAGCCACGTACGGCCGTCGTCGGCGGTCTCCAGCATGTTCCGTCCCCCACAGGTCCGAACCGGTCCGTGCCCGCACCGCCATCATCGAGGCGCGCGGGCGCCGGGGCAACGCCCCCGGACAACTCGTTGCCCCAGGAAGCCATGTCGTATGGTCGAAGCCGTGCCCGCCGACGCGCCGTGACGGCGGGGCCGAAAGGGAGGAGTCCCCGTGACGCAGCAGGTCCCCTCGACCGAGCCCGAGCTGGCCGCCGTGCGCAACTTCCGTGACGTGGGCGGGCTGCCGACCGTGGACGGCCGGCGGGTGCGGCACGGGATGCTGTTCCGCAGCGGCCACCTCGCGCACGCGACCGAGCAGGACGCGTCCTACCTCGGCTCCCTGGGCCTGCACACGATCTTCGACTTCCGCAACGCGGCCGACGTCAGGCTGGAGGGCCCGGACGTCGAACTGCCGGGCGTGCGCCATGTGAACCTGCCGCTGAGCGACCCGGCGGACGGCGCCGAGTTCTGGATGATGGTCCGCGACGGCAACCTCGACGAACTGCGCTCCGTCCTGGCCGACGACAAGGGCGCGCAGCGGATGATCGCGTCCTACCGGGTGCTCGTCAAGGAGCGCACCGGCGAGCACTCCCAGGTGCTGCACGCGCTCGCCGAGGACTGCGTCCCGGTCCTCATGCACTGCGCGGCGGGCAAGGACCGCGCGGGCCTGTCGATCGCCGTGACCCTCCTCGCCCTCGGCGTGGAGCGGGACGCGATCGTCGCCGACTACCTGGAGTCGAACGCCAAGCACCGCCGCTACAAGGTGCACCGCAGCGGGACCTCGGCCGCGGCCTACTCCCCCGAGGTCATGGAGCTGCTCAGCCCCCTGTTCGAGGCGCGTGCCGAGTACCTGGCGGCGGCCCTGGAGACCATCGAGGAGAGCTGGGGCGGCGTCGACGCCTATCTGGAGCGGGGGCTGCGGCTGGCCCCCGACACCCGGGACCGGCTGCGCGAGCGACTGCTGGACTGACGGGCGCTGCTCAGGCCGTCACCCGGGCCGTCGCTCGGGCCGTCACTTGGAGCCGACCGAGAACAGGAACCAGACGAACCCGGCGAAGAAGTGCCCGACGACGGTGTAGATGACGAGCCGGACCCACAGGGCACGCGGGAACTTTTCTTCCAGGTTGCTCATGGCATGTCTCCGATATGGGGGCCCAGGCACAGCGCGGCCGTGGGACTCTGCAACAGGGTGTGGACGAAGAGGAGCTCGACCCCGTCCGGGTTCTCGGCCGCGATGCGGTGCGGGGTCAGCGAGTCGAAGTGCGCGCTGCTGCCCGGCACGAGCAGGTGCGTGGCATCGCCGAGGCGGAGGCTGAGGCGCCCCTTGAGGACGTACAGCCACTCCTCGCCGGGGTGCACCCGCACGATGTCGCCCTGGGAGCCGTGCGGGACCAGGACCCGCAGGGCCTGCATGCCGCGGCCGGACGCGCCGGCCTGCCAGTACGTCCAGCCGCCGGCCCGCGTCGGCTCCAGGTCCCCGGCGCGCACGACCGCGTCCCGGTCGGGGACCGTCTCGCCGAGCACTTCGGAGACCGTCGTACCGTAGACACGGGCGAGCGCGAGGAGCATCGGCAGCGAGGGCTGGCGCCGGCCCGTCTCCAGGCGGGAGAGGTGGGCGGGCGACAGCCCGGCGGCACGGGCGGCGGCCTCCAGGGTCAGCGCGGCACGGCGGCGCAGCGCACGCAGTTGCGGCGCGACGGCGGGCAGGTCTTCGACCGGCCCTGCCGGGGGCGGGGACTCTGGAGAGCTCATACCTCCATTCCAGCGCCGCTTTGCCCCTAAGGCAAATTTCTTACCTCAGAGGCAAAGCCCTGTCCGGCTCCGCTCACCGGTTGGCGACGGCCTGTTTGACCAGCGTCTTGCCGAAGTCCCACATCAGTCCGCCGCCGTGTGCGTCGTCCATCACGGCGGTGAAGGCGTCCACGAACCGGTCGACCTCCGCCTCCCCGATGACCAGCGGCGGGATCAGTTTGATCACTTCGAGGTGGTCGCCCGAGACCTGGGTCAGGATACGGTGCCGCTGCAGCAGCGGGACGACCACCATCTGCGCGAACAGTCCCTTGCGGGCCGTCTGGAGCATGGTCCAGCGCCCGCGCAGCTTCAGCGACCTCGGCCGGCCGAACTCGATGCCGATCATCAGGCCCCGGCCGCGCACGTCGGCGAGCAGCTCGTACCGGTCGGTGAGCGCCGCCAGCCGGGACTTCAGCAGCTCGCCCGTGGCCCGCGCGTTGGCCACGATCTGCTCGTTCTCCATCACGGACAGTACGGCGAGCCCCGCCGCCATGGCCTGGGCGTTGGACCCGAAGCTCGCCGAGTGGACCAGCACCCGGTCGATCGAGGAGTAGACCTTCTTGAAGATCCAGTCCCTGCCGAGGGTCGCGCTGACCGGCACATAGCCGCCGGACAGGGCCTTGGCCACGCAGACCAGGTCCGGTTCGACCCCGTCCTCGTGCTGGTAGGCGTAGAAGTCCCCGGTGCGGCCGAGGCCCGTCTGCACCTCGTCGGCGATGAGCAGGGCCTTGTGCCGGTGCAGCAGCTCCTGCGCGGCGCGCAGCCAGCCGGGCGGGGCCTCGTGCACACCCTTGCCCTGGATCGGCTCGACGATCAGGGCGGCCACGTCGCCCTTCCTCAGCTCCCGCTCGAGTGCGTCGAGGTCGCCGAGCGGGACGGCGGTGTCGGGCAGCAACGGGGCGAAGCCGTCCCGGAAGCCCTCCTCGCCGTTGACGGACAGCGAGCCGGTGGTCAGCCCGTGGAAGGAGTGCTCGCAGTACAGGATCCGCCCTCTGCCGGTGGCGCGGCGGGCGAACTTCAGCGCGGTCTCCACCGCCTCCGTGCCGCTGTTGCCGAAGAACACCCGGTCCAGGTGCGGGCTGTGGGCCAGCAGCCGCTCCGCCAGCAGCCCGGGCAGCGGCTGGCAGTCGAAGCGGGTGAGGTCGGCGAGCTGGGCGTCCAGCACGTCGTGCAGCGCCTTGCGGACGACGGGATGGTGGCGGCCCAGGCCCATCACCCCGAACCCGGAGAGCATGTCCAGGTAGTCGTTGCCCTCCGCGTCCCAGAAGTACGCGCCCTCGGCCCGCTCGTAGACCTTGTCGAAGCCGATCGTGTGCAGCATGCGCGGCAGTTGGTGGTTGAGGTGTCTGGCGTGCAGCTCGTAGCGCTCGGCGCCCCGCTGGGACAGCAGGGCGCCGAGGTCGAACTCCGTGCTCATTCGGTTGTCTCCTTGACTGCCATGACGGCCCCGGCGCCCTCCTGCGCCGGGATCGTCCCGGCCTGCTCCCGCACGGCCAGGCTGGCGCCGATCCGGCCGGCGACCTCGACCGGGGTGAGCCCGATGTCGGCCAGCACCTCCCCGCGCTTGGCGTGCGCGAGGAACTGCTCCGGGATGCCGAACCTCCGTACCGGTACGTCGACCTCGGCGTCGCCGAGCGCCAGGGCGACCGCGGCGCCCACGCCGGCCGCCCGGCTGTTGTCCTCGACCACGGCCACCAGCCGGTGCCCGGCGGCCAGGCCCGGCAGCGCCGGATCGACGGGCTTGACCCAGCGCGGGTCGACGACGGTGCAGCCGATGCCGCGCGCCTGGAGCAGTTCGGCGGCCTGGAGGCACACCGGCGCCATCACGCCCACGGCGACCAGCAGCACGTCGGACCGCTCCGCGCGGTGCAGCACGTCCATGCCGCCGACCCGGCCGAGGGCCGGGATCCGCGGGCCGACCGACTCCTTGGGGAAACGGACCAGGGTCGGCGCGTCGTCGACGGCGACGGCCTCGCGCAGCTGCGCGCGCAGCTGGTCGGCGTCGCGCGGCGCGGCGATCCTGAGGCCGGGCACGACCTGGAGGACGGACATGTCCCACATGCCGTTGTGGGAGGGCCCGTCCACGCCGGTCACTCCCGCCCGGTCCAGGACGAAGGTGACCCCGCAGCGGTGCAGGGCCACGTCCATCAGGAGCTGGTCGAAGGCCCGGTTGAGGAAGGTGGCGTAGACGGCGACGACCGGGTGCAGACCACCGGTGGCGAGCCCCGCGGCCGAGACGGCCGCGTGCTGCTCGGCGATGCCCACGTCCCACACCCGGTCCGGGAAGCGCTCGGCGAACCTGCCCAGGCCCACCGGGTGCAGCATGGCGGCGGTGATCGCCACGACGTCGTCCCGCTCCTCGCCGATCTTCACGATCTCGTCGCCGAACACGGAGGTCCAGGACGGCCCCCCGGCGGGGGAGAGCGGTTCGCAGGTGAGCGGGTCCATCACCCCCACGGTGTGGAAGTGGTCCTCCTCGTGGGCCAGCGCGGGTTCGTAGCCGCGGCCCTTCTCGGTGAGGCAGTGGACCAGGACGGGTCCGTGGAAGCGCTTGGCCCGGCGCAGCGCCGACTCGACGGCCTTGATGTCGTGTCCGTCGATCGGGCCGAGGTACTTCAGCCCCAGGTCCTCGAACATGCCCTGCGGCGCGAACGCGTCCTTGAAGCCCTTCTTCGCGCCGTGCAGCGACTCGTAGAGGGTGGTGCCGACCACCGGGGTGCGCTGGAGGACGTCCTTGCCCCAGGCCAGGACCTTCTCGTAGCCGTCGGTGGTACGCAGGGTGGCCAGGTGGTTGGCGAGGCCGCCGATGGTCGGCGCGTAGGACCGCTCGTTGTCGTTGACGACGATGATCAGCGGCCGGTCCCTGGCGGCCGCGATGTTGTTCAGCGCCTCCCAGGCCATACCGCCGGTCAGCGCGCCGTCGCCGATGACGGCGACGACGTGTCCCTTCTCCCCCTGCACCTGGCGGGCCTTGGCGAGTCCGTCGGCCCAGCCGAGCGCCGTGGAGGCGTGGCTGTTCTCGATGACGTCGTGCTCGGACTCCTCCCGGGCGGGGTAGCCGGACAGCCCTCCCTTGCCGCGCAGCTTCGAGAAGTCCTGACGCCCTGTCAGGAGCTTGTGTACATAACTCTGGTGACCGGTGTCCCACAGGATCCGATCGACCGGCGACTCGAAGACCCGGTGCAGCGCGACGGTGAGTTCCACCACCCCCAGGTTGGGTCCGAGGTGACCGCCGGTCCTGGCCACCGCCTCCACCAGGAACTCGCGTATCTCGTCGGACAGTTCACCCAGTTCCGCCTCGGACAGCGCCTTCAGGTCGCGTGGTCCCCGGATGTTCTCCAGAATGGTCACGCTGGGCCCCCTCTCGGTCCGTGCCGTGCTTCAACCCACTGTCACTGTCGGTGTCCCCGCGACGATGCCGCCATCGGATGCGGCGCCGTCCTGGTCCATCTGCTCGGCGAGCTTCATCGCCTCCTCGATCAGGGTTTCCACGATCTTCGACTCGGGCACGGTCTTGATGACCTCGCCCTTCACAAAGATCTGCCCCTTGCCGTTGCCCGACGCGACCCCGAGGTCGGCCTCGCGGGCCTCACCCGGACCGTTGACGACGCAGCCCATCACCGCGACGCGCAGCGGCACCTCCATGCCGGTCAGACCGGCCGTGACCTCCTCGGCCAGCTTGTACACGTCGACCTGGGCACGGCCGCAGGACGGGCAGGAGACGATCTCCAGGCCGCGCTGCCGCAGGTTCAGCGACTCCAGGATCTGGATGCCGACCTTGATCTCCTCGACCGGCGGCGCGGACAGCGACACGCGGATGGTGTCGCCGATGCCCTGGGAGAGCAGCGCGCCGAAGGCGACGGCCGACTTGATCGTGCCCTGGAAGGCGGGGCCGGCCTCGGTGACGCCCAGGTGGAGGGGGTAGTCGCACTGCTCGGCGAGCTGCCGGTAGGCCTCGATCATCACGACCGGGTCGTTGTGCTTGACCGAGATCTTGATGTCGCGGAAGTCGTGCTCCTCGAAGAGGGACGCCTCCCACAGGGCCGACTCGACCAGGGCCTCCGGGGTCGCCCTGCCGTACTTCTGGAGCAGCCGGCGGTCCAGCGACCCCGCGTTCACACCGATACGGATCGGCGTGCCGTGGTCCTTGGCCGCCTTGGCGATCTCCCTGACCTTGTCGTCGAACTGCTTGATGTTGCCCGGGTTCACCCGGACCGCCGCGCACCCCGCCTCGATCGCCGCGAACACGTACTTCGGCTGGAAATGGATGTCCGCGATCACCGGGATCTGCGACTTGCGCGCGATCGTCGCCAGCGCGTCCGCGTCATCCTGCGTCGGACACGCCACCCGCACGATCTGGCAGCCCGACGCCGTCAGCTCCGCGATCTGCTGCAACGTCGCCCCGATGTCCGACGTACGCGTCGTCGTCATCGACTGCACCGACACCGGCGCGTCCCCGCCCACCGCCACCGACCCGACCTGGATCCGCCGGCTCCTGCGGCGCTCGGCGATCGGTCGGGCCGGTACCTCGGGGACTCCCAGAGGAATGGCTGTCATGGCGTCAGTCCCGGTTCCCGGACACCGTCTCGCGCAGGGCGCGCAGGGACTCCTTGAGCGATCCCATGGTGGCCAGCACGGCGGTGGGCTCGTAGCCGCAGTGCGCCATGCAGTTGGCGCACCGCGGGTCCTTGCCCCGGCCGTACTTGTCCCAGTCGGTGTCCTCGATGAGCTCCCGGTACGTCGGCACGTACCCGTCGCTCATCAGGTAGCAGGGGCGCTGCCAGCCGAACAGCGAGTAGTTCGGGATCGCCCACGCGGTGCACGGGAAGTCGACCTTGCCCTCGAGGAAGTCGAGGAACAGCGGGGAGTGGTTCAGCCGCCAGCGGCGCCTGTTGCCGCCCGCGAAGGCCTTCCGGAACAGCTCGCGGGTCTGCTCCACGCCCAGGAAGTGCTCCTGGTCGGGCGCCTTCTCGTAGGCGTAGGCGGGCGAGATCATCATCTCGTCGACCTTGAGGTCGTCGTTGAGGTAGTTGAGCACCTCGACGATGGTCTGCGGGGTGTCGGTGTTGAAGAAGGTGGAGTTGGTGGTCACCCGGAAGCCGCGCCGCTTGGCCTCCTTGATGGCCTCCACCGCCTCGTCGAACACACCCTCCTTCGCCACCGACTCGTCGTGCCGCTCCCGCAGCCCGTCGATGTGCACCGCGAAGGCGAAGTAGGGGGACGGCTTGAACTTGTCCATCTTCTTGCGCATCAGCAGCGCGTTGGTGCACAGGAAGACGTACTTCCGCTTGGCCACCAGCTGCCGGACGATCTCGTCGATCTGCGGGTGCATCAGGGGCTCGCCGCCCGCGATGGACACCATCGGCGCACCGGACTCCAGCACCGCTCCCACCGCCTGGGCGACGGGCATGCGCTGCTTGAGCACTCCGGCCGGATGCTGGATCTTGCCGCAGCCCTCGCACTTGAGGTTGCAGGCGAAGAGCGGTTCAAGCTCGACGATCAGCGGGAACTTGTCCCGCTTGCGGACCTTCTGTTCAGCCAAGTATGTGGCGACTTTGATGGACTGGCGCAGTGGCATGGCCAACTGGCTCACCTCCTGGGGAGCAGCACATTACGGTGCCATTCGAAAAAAGTCGGCAGGACGGAACGGAGTACACGGAAGGCCGATATTCCACCGCGCACCGTCCCGATACGGACGAGTTCATGTTCTGGAGCGTCCACGACCACCCGCACGGCCGCAACAGGGCGCAGGCCCTCGCGCACCGCGCTCAGGAGCGTGGCCGCCGACTCCATGTCGACCGCGATCGCGCCGGTGGCGCGCAGGTCGGACCGCTCGGGTCCACGCACGACGTGGTCGGAGCCGGTGAGCGGCCCGGTGTGCACGGTGCGCCCGGGCAGGGTCCGGGTGAGTTCCTTCACGAGCAGTTCGGTGCCGACGCAGGGGACGGTACCGCGCGGGTCCCGGGTCTCCTCGGCGACGACGAGGTCGCCGGGGTGCATGCCCGGGGCGAGTCCGGCGCAGAAGCCCGTGGCGAGCACCGCGGCCCGGTCCAGCGGCGGGCCGGCGAGGACCCGGGTGACGGACCGTTCCGCCGCCTTGGGTCCCATGCCCGTCCGCAGGACGGTGACCGGCCCGTCCGCTCCGCCGCGCTCGCCGGCGCGCAGGGCGAGACGTTCGATGCCGAGCGCGCAGGCGATCAGCAGCGGGGCCGGTCCGGGCTGTGTGCGCATCAGCTCCCCTTGACCTCGGCGCCGGGCCGGTCGGCGAGGGAACCGACGGTGGGCCGCCGGCCGGTGAAGGGCTCGCCGTGCACGTACCGGCCGAGCGCGGTGAGCGGGAAGACCTGCCGGTACAGGTGGTAGTTGATGGAGAAGTCCCACGGGAAGCCGGTACCGGTGAAGTGCGGCTCGTCCCAGGAGCCGTCCTCCCGCTGGGTGGCCGCCAGCCACTCGATGCCGCGCTCGACGGCCTTGGAGTCCCTCTCCCCCGCCGCGAGCAGGGCCATCAGGGCCCAGGCGGTCTGCGAGGCGGTGGAGGCGCCCCTGCCGCTCCACTCCTCGACCTGGTCGTAGGAGCGCAGGTCCTCGCCCCAGCCGCCGTCGTCGTTCTGCACGCTCTCCAGCCAGGCCACCGCGCGCCGGATCGCCGGGTGGGAGCCGGGCAGGCCGACGGCGGTCAGCGCGGGCACGACCGACCCGGTGCCGTAGAGGTAGTTGACGCCCCAGCGGCCGAACCACGAGCCGTTCGGCTCCTGTTCCGCCAGCAGCCACTCGACGCCGCGCCGGGCACGCGGATCGTGGGACAGGCCCTCGGCGGCGAGCATCTCCACGACGTGCGCCGTGACGTCCGCCGACGGCGGGTCGATCACCTCGCCGAAGTCGCAGAACGGCAGCCGGTTCGGGAAGGGGCTGGTGTTGTCGACGTCGAAGGCTCCCCAGGCGCCGTTCCTCGACTGCATCCCGAGGTTCCAGCGCACCCCGCGTCCGATGGCCTTGTCCAGCCGCTCCGGGTCGTGGTGCCGGACCCGGCGCAGGGCGAGGACGACCTCGGCGGTGTCGTCGATGTCGGGGTAGTTGTCGTTGTGGAACTCGAACGCCCAGCCGCCCGGCGGCAGTCCGGGACGCCGCACCGACCAGTCGCCGGGGCGGACGATCTGCTCGCCCAGCATCCAGTCCGCGGCCTTGACCAACTGGGGGTGGTCGGCAGGCAGTCCGGCGTCGGCGAGCGCGATGGCGGCCAGGCAGGTGTCCCACACCGGCGACTGGCAGGCCTCGATCATGCGGGCGCCGTCCTCGCGCCACACGGCGTAACGGTCCAGCGACTCGAGGCCCGCCCGCATCACCGGGTGCTCGAGGTCGTATCCGAGCAGGTACAGCGCGATGACCGAGTACACGGCCGGCGGCTGGATGCCGCCCCAGCAGCCGTCGTTCTCCTGCCGCTCGATGATCCAGCGGGCGGCCGAGTTCATGGCGGCCTCGCGCACCCTGCGCACGGCGACGGTGCGGTAGCCGCGCACCACCATGTCGAGCCGCTGGAACAGGCCGTCCCACGTCCTCGCCGGCGCGAGCGACCGCGACGGACGCGGATGGCCGGGGTCGGCGTGCAGTTCGTCGAGCGGGAACGGGGCCGGACGCACCGGGCGCTTGGCCGAGACGACGGTCAGCGGAACGATCGTCTGCCGCGCCCAGCACCCGAAGTTGTAGATGTTGAGCGGGAACCACTTGGGGAACCACATGAGCTCGGGCGGCAGTTCGGGCAGGTCCTCCCACTTCCACCAGCCGAACAGGGCCAGCCAGATCCGGGTGAAGACACGGGAGGCCGCAATGCCTCCCCGCGCGCGGATCCAGGCCGAGGCCCGGGCCATGTGGGGCTCGTCCGGCGCGTCGCCGGCCAGCCGGAGGGCCACGTAGGCCTCGATGGTGGTGGAGAGTTCGCCCGGGCCGCCGTAGAAGGTCGCCCAGGTGCCGTCCTCGCGCTGCTCACCGCGGATGAAGAGCGCGGCGGCCCGGGTGGTGTCCTCCTCCAGGATGCCGAGGAACTGACGCAGCAGCAGGTCCTCGGCGTCCATGGTGACGTTCGTCTCGAGGTCGCCCTTCCACCAGCCCTCGGCGTCCTGGTGGGCGAGCAGGTAGTCGGTCGCCCGCCGGGCGGCGGCTGCGGCGGCTTCTTGTACCCCGGCCGCCTCGGGGGTGCTGAGTACGGTTTCACTGGCCGCGGCAGCGCGGGTCGGCAGTGTCGCCCCGGTGCTTCCGTCGGTCGTCGCTGTCATGGCTTCCCCTTCGTGCAGTCGTGCAAGTCGTGCTGCTGTGGGTCCGCCGTCGGCCGGTGCCTGAAACCACCTTGCAGCACCGGCCGGCGACTACGCGAGGCTGGTTCGACCGATAGTGATCATCTCTTTCGTACGACGACGAAGTCGGCGAGCGCCGTGAACGCCGCCCGTACCCGCTCGGGCATGTCGACGGCGTCGAGGGCTTCGATGGCGATGGTGTGCTGACGGCGCGCCTCCTCGGCCGTCCACTCCCGGCCGCCCGCCTCCTCGATGAGGGCGGCGCGGGCCGCGAACTCCTCCTCGGAGAAGTTCGCGAAGTCGCTGCTCTTGGCGTCGGCGGCGAGGATCTCGCCGAGCCGCTCGGAGGCCGGGCCGCCCGCCGCGAGCGCGGCCACCACCGGCAGGGACTTCTTGCGCTGACGCAGGTCGCTCCAGGTCTGCTTGCCGGTGGCCTCCGGGTCGCCCCAGATGCCGAGGAGGTCGTCGACGGCCTGGAAGGCCAGGCCGAGGTGGTACCCGTAGGTCTCCAGCGTGTCGGCGGTGCGGTCGTCCGCGCCGCCGAGGACCGCGCCGACCGAGGAGGCGCAGGCGAGCAGCGCACCGGTCTTGTTGCCCTCCATCTCCAGGCACTCCGCGACGCTGACCCGGTCCCGGTGCTCGTAGGAGATGTCCTGCGCCTGCCCGTCGATCAGGGCGCGGGTGGCGGTGGTCAGGCGGCGGGCGGCCCGGCCGGCCTCGACCGTGCCCAGCTCCAGCAGCACCTCGTTGGCCAGGGCGAACAGCGCGTCGCCCACCAGGATGGCCTGGGCGGGGCCGTGCACCTTCCAGACGGTGTCCCGGTGACGGCGCTGTTCGTCGCCGTCCATCAGGTCGTCGTGCAGCAGGGAGAAGTTGTGGACGAGCTCCACGGCGACCGCGCCGGGCACACCGGCCTCGGGCGCGGCCCCGGTGACCTCGGCGGAGAGCACGGCCAAGGCGGGGCGCACGGCCTTGCCGCCGTCCCCGCGTGCCGGGTTGCCCTCGGCGTCGATCCAGCCGAAGTGGTAGGCCGCGACGGTGTCCATGGGGTGCGCCAGGCGGTCGACGGCCGCCCGCAGTACCGGCGTGGCCAGGGTCCGGCCGCGCTCCAACAGCGCGGTCACGTCCACCGCGGTCCTCCGAGCGGCCGTCGAGGCCGGGGGCACAGTGGGCACAGTCTCTCCTCTTGTTGCGGTGCCGGAGGTGCGGGGGCCTGCCGTGGGCTGCTGATCGAATGTCATGCCGCCGCCTCCTCGATGGCGAAGAGACGGCTCGGGCGGGGCCGGCCCAGGGCGCTCAGGGCGGCTTCGGCCGCCTTCACACCGCTGCGGACCGCACTCTCCATGGTCGCGGGCCACCCTGTGGCGGTCCACGCTCCGGCCAGGTACAGGCCGGGTGCCTTGGTGCGGGCGCCGGGCCGCAGCCGTCCGACGCCGGGGGCCGGGGCGAACGTCGCCGTGCGCTCCCGGGTCACGAAGAAGTCCGTCACCTCGGCGCCGCGGGCGCGGGGCAGCAGCCGCCTCAGTTCGGGCAGGTAGCGCTCGCGCAGCACGGCGACCGGCGCGTCGATCTCGTCCTGCGCCACCGACTGGGACACCGCGAGGTACTGACCGTGCTTCAGGCCGGCCGCCTCGGTGCGGTCGAACACCCACTGCACGGGTGTGCCGATGGCCGCGAAGAAGGGCGCGTTCAGCACCGTGCGGTCGTAGACGACGTGGGCGTTGAGGATCGGCGCGGTGCCGATCCTGAGCAGCCGGTCCGGGGCGTCCAGGGCGCCGGGCGGCAGCAGTCCGTGGGCCTCGCGCTGCGGTACGGCGAGGACGACCGCGTCGGCGAGCAGCTTCTCGCCGGGAACCTGAACGTTCCAGCTCCCGTTTCCGTTGAGGGAGAGGGAGGTGACGCGTGTACGGACCTCGGTACGCACGCCCGCGGCGTCGAGCGCCCTGCGGGCCAGCCCGTCGTGCAGTTCGCCCAGCGGGACGCGGGCCCAGCCGATGTCGGCCGCGCCCGGGTCGGACAGCAGTCCGGTCTTGAACACCATCGCGGCGAGCCCCAGCGAGGTGTCGCTCGCGACCGCGTTGAGGGTGGCGACCCCGACCAGGTCCCACAGGGCCTCGACGGCGCGCGCCGACTGGCCGTGCGCGGTCAGCCAGCTGCCGAAGTCCTGTGCGTCCAGGGTCGGATCGGCGAGGTCGAGCCCCTTGAGCGCGAGCGCGGCGCGGCCCACCCTGGCCCGCTCGGCGAGCGAGAGGTGCGGGTAGGTGGCGAGGCTGCGCCCGAGGTGCAGGGGTACGGGCAGCGGGTCGCGCCGCAGTGTGCCGAGCCGCCGGCCCTCGGGTCGCGCGGCGTCGACGACGGGCACCTCGAGGCGGTTCTGCAACGGGGCAAGCGCGGCGCCGCCGATCCGGTCGAGGAACCAGCGGTAGGCGGTGCAGCAGCGCAGGTACACGTGCTGGCCGTTGTCGATGGTGAGGTCGCCGCGCTGGAAGGAGAAGGCGAGCCCGCCCAGGCGGGGTCTGCCCTCCAGCAGCGTCACGCGCATTCCGGCGTCGGCGAGCGCCAGCGCGGAGGTGAGGCCGGCCAGGCCGCCGCCGACCACGACGGCGTGCCGCCCGGCCGGTCCCGTGGCGTCCGTGAGCGGTCCGTCCCGCCGTGTGCCGTCGGTCATCGCGCGCCCTCCCCTGTGCGTCCGCCGCGGTGAGCGGGTGCTTCGCGGGCGACCGTTGCCGTCAGGGACGCGGCCCGGCACCGCAGGGTTGCCCGCCGCTCCTCGCCGGTGGTCCCACCGTGCGCCGACATCACCCTCACCATCAGGCACGCCTCCTGACGGACTGCCGGGCGACGTGCCGGGCGTCGAGGCCGGACAGGCCGCGCACGGCGACGTACGCCTTCTCGTGTCCGGGCAGCGAGACCCGGCCGCGCAGCACGGCCTCCGGCTCGCGCTCGATGCGGTCGAGCAGGCGGCGGTAGATGCCGGCCATGGCGGCGACGCAGGCACCGCTGCGGCGGTCCAGCAGCGGCAGCAGCCGGTAGCCCTCGGCGAACAGGGCGCGGGCCCGCCGCACCTCGAAGTGCACCAGGCCCGCGAAGTCGGAGCCCTCCGGCGGCGTCGGCCCGTGGAACCCTGCCGAGCAGCCGAACTTGGCGAGGTCGTCGGCGGGCAGATAGGTGCGGCCGCCCTCGGCGTCCTCGCGGACGTCTCTGAGGATGTTGGTCAGCTGCAACGCGAGCCCCAGCGTGTCGGCGTACTCGGGGGCGCGTTCGGCGCCGCGCGCTCCCGGTTCGGTGCCGAACACGCCGAGGGAGAGCCGTCCGATGGCCCCGGCCACACAGCGGCAGTAGACCTTCAGGTCCTCCCAGGTCTCGTACGTCTCGCCGCGGACGTCCTTCAGGACGCCGTCGATGAGTTCGTCCAGGCCGCCGAGCGGGATCGGGAAGACCCGGGCGGCGTGGCTGAGGGCGACGGCCACGGGGTCGGTGTCGTCGTCCTCGACCGCGCCGTCGCGGACCCGGCCGAGCAAGGCCCGCGTGTCCTCCAGACGGGTGATCTTCACGTCGTCGGGCAGCGCTCCGTCGCCGATGTCGTCGACGCGCCGGGAGAACGCGTACAGCGCCGACATCGCCCGCCGCTTGGCCGTCGGCAGCAGTCTGATGCCGTAGGCGAAGTTGCGGGCCTGCTGCCCTGTGACCGCCTCGCAGTAGCTGTAGGCGGCGAGCACCGGCGCGGACACGTGTTCCGACTCCACGGCCCGGATCACCCCTCTCCTCGCAGAGTCACGCCCACCTCGCGCAGCAACCGGGTCCTCCCGGGCTTGGGCGGGCCGGGAAGTACGTCGTATTCGGCGGCGGCGATCGCGTGGACCGCCGCTCTTCCCCCCGCCACGAACCCCGCGAGCAGCAGCTTCAACCTGCCGTGGACGCTACCCACCAGGGGGGCGCCTTCATTCAGCAGACCGCGGGCGCGTTCCGCCTCGTACGCGACCAGGGCGCGCACCGAGGCGCCCGCGGTGGGCGCGGCGAGATCGGACTCCTGCACGTGGAAACGTTTCATGTCGGCGGCGGGCAGATAGATGCGGTCGCGTCCGAGGTCCTCCCGGACGTCCTGGAGGTGCTCGACGATCTGCAGGGCGGTGCAGACGGCGTCGGAGCGGCGGACACGCTCGGGCGTCGAGGTGCCGGTGACGGCGAGGACGAGGCGACCGACGGGGTTGGCGGACAGTTCGCAGTAGGCGAGGAGGTCGTCGTAGGTCTCGTACCGCGTGACGAGTTGGTCCTGCCGGTTGGCGGCGATCAGGCCGAGGAACGGCTCGGGGGTCAGTGAGCGGCGGTGGACGGTGGGCTGGAGCCGGCGCAGCAGCGGGTGGCGCGGGGTGCCGTCGAAGACCCGGCGCAGGTCGGCCTCGAACGCGTCGAGGAGGACCAGGCGGTCCTCGGCCTCGCCGGGCGACACGCCGAGCAGCCGGGCGTCCGCGCCGCCGGGGGCCAGGTCGCCGTCGCCGATGTCGTCGACGAGGCGGGCGAAGCCGTAGACGGCCATCAGGTCGAGGCGCCAGGCTCTGGGCAGGAAGAACGGTGCCACGGGGAAGTTCTCACCCGCGGCCTTGTCGAGGGTGGCGCGCTCGGGGTCGCGCGCCGTCGGTGTCCGCGTCATCGTCCACTGCCCGGCACGGGCACGGCACCTGCTCCGTTGAGCTGGGGAGTTTCCGTAGCCATTGCCGTCACATCTCCCGTTCTACACTGCCGACCCAACACACACTATTTCGGACACGCCGCCCGTCCGTCCGCGCGGCGGCGTCGGCGGAGGGTGTCGCGCATTATCTCCCCACTTGCCGCTTTCCGGGACCGCTACAGCTTACGTTGTACAACGCAGCACGCCGCGCCGGGGGTGTCCTGCACATCACAACAACACACCGATTGGTGTCAAGATTCCTCAGCACGGCGCGAGTTGACACATCCTTTGCGAACGACAGGCCCCGCCGGACGCGTTCCGGCGGGGCCCCTCGCCCGCGGGCTACTTGCCCGTGAACTCCTCGTACTCCTTGAGCACCTCTTCGGTGGGGCCGTCCATGCGCAGCTCCCCGCGCTCCAGCCACAGCACCCGGTCGCAGGTGTCACGGATGGACTTGTTGTTGTGGCTGACCAGGAACACCGTGCCGGCCTCCTTGCGCAGTTCCCGGATGCGCGCCTCGGACCGCTTCTGGAACTTGCGGTCGCCGGTGGCCAGGGCCTCGTCGATCATCAGGACGTCGTGGTCCTTGGCGGCGGCGATGGAGAAGCGCAGCCGGGCGGCCATGCCGGAGGAGTACGTGCGCATCGGCAGGGTGATGAAGTCGCCCTTCTCGTTGATGCCGGAGAAGTCGACGATCCCCTCGTAGCGCTCCTTGATCTGCTCGCGCGACATGCCCATGGCGAGCCCGCCCAGGATGACGTTGCGCTCGCCCGTGAGGTCGTTCATCAGCGCCGCGTTCACGCCGAGCAGCGAGGGCTGGCCGTCGGTGTAGACCCGGCCCCGCTCGGCGGGCAGCAGGCCGGCGATGGCGCGCAGCAGCGTGGACTTGCCGGAGCCGTTGGAGCCGATCAGGCCGATCGCCTCGCCGCGGTGGGCGACGAAGGAGACGCCCCTGACGGCGTGCACCTTGCGCACACCCCGCGCCTCGTTGTCGGAGCCCCGCTTGAGAATGCGGCTGAGCGCGGCGGTGGCGCTGCCCTTGCCGGCCCTGGTGCCGTTGACGCGGTAGACGATGTGCAGCTCGTCCGCGATCACGGTGGGCACCCGCGGCCCACTGTCGCGCATGTCGTGGTGGTGGTTCCGGTCAGCCACGGCCGTACCTCTCCTCCGCCTTCCAGAAGTACACGAAGCCACCCACGAAGACGAGCACGGCCCAGCCGAGCGCGCCGACCCAGACGTGCGGCGGCAGGTGCGAGGAGTCGTAGCCGTCGATCAGCGCGAAGCGGATCAGGTCCATGTAGATGGCGGCGGGGTTGACCTGCATCAGCCGGATGACCCAGTCCGGCTTCCCGGCGAGCATGCCGCTGAGGGAGAACATCACACCCGACGCGTACATCCAGGTCCGCGTGACGAACGGCATGAGCTGGGCGAGGTCGGGGGTCTTGGCACCCATCCGGGCCATGATCAGCGCCAGCCCGGTGTTGAACAGGAACTGCAGCGCCAGCGCCGGCACGATCAGCAGCCAGGACAGGCCCGGGTAGCTGCCGAAGGCGATGACCACCACGAACAGCACGATCATCGAGTACAGCAGCTGCTGGAGCTGCTGGAGCGCGAACGAGATCGGCAGCGAGGCGCGCGGGAAGTGCAGCGCGCGCACCAGTCCCAGGTTGCCGGAGATGGCGCGGACGCCGGCCATGACCGAGGTCTGGGTGAAGGTGAACACGAACACCCCGGTCACCAGGAACGGGATGTACGTGTGCCGGTCGAGCCCGCGGGTGGCCCCGATGATGACGCCGAAGATGAAGTAGTACACCGCGGCGTTCAGCAGGGGCGTCGCCACCTGCCAGAGCTGGCCGAGCTTGGCCTGGCTGTACTGGGCGGTCAGCTTCGCCTGGGAGAAGGCGAGGATGAAGTGGCGCCGCCCCCACAGCTGCCGGACGTACGCCCCGAGCGGGGGCCGGGCGCCGCTGACGGACAGCCCGTACTTGTCGGCAAGCTGGGCCGGGGTGAGGCCCTCGTCGGGCGACGGGGCCGCGCCCAGGGCGACCCCGCCGTCATGCGTTGTCTCACTCACAAGTGGAAACTTTCGTCTTCGAGATGCGCTGCCAGTGCGGATGTACGGGCATGGCTGGAGCGCCGGCCGGGTAGGGCCGGGTACCCGCGGGGAACGAGCTTGTCAGATGACCGGCGGACGGCCCAGTCGGGTGAGTCGCCACACCGTACGCCACTTCATGGGCCGTCGCGGCCCGCAGGCTGTGGTCCAGCCCTCCCGGAAGCCGCCGAGCCAGGCCCTCAGGGCCGGACGCGAGGGGCGGCGGGCCAGGGTGAGCAGCAGCCACACCCCCAGATAGACCGGGACGAGGAGCAGCGGCAGGTTGCGGCGGGCCAGCCACACCCGGTTGCGCGCGACCATGCGGTGGTACACCGCGTGCCGCGACGGCGCGGTCGTCGGGTGGTACAGCACCATGTCGGACCGGTAGTCGATCATCCAGCCCGCGTCGAGGGCCCGCCACGCCAGGTCGGTTTCCTCGTGGGCGTAGAAGAACTCGTCCGGCAGGCCGCCGACTTCCGCGAAGACCCGGGTGCGCACGGCGTTGGCGCCACCGAGGAAGGTGGTGACCCGGGAGGAGCGCATCGGGTCGGCGGCGCGCAGCCGCGGCACGTGGCGGCGCTGGGTCTCACCGGTGTCCGGGTCGGCGATGCGGAAGCTGATGATGCCGAGCCGGTCGTCGGCGGCGAAGGCCTGGCGGCACAGCTCGGCGGTGTCGCTCCGGGCGAGCAGGCCGTCGTCGTCGAGGAACAGCAGGATGTCGAGGTCGCCGCCGCCCGGCCCGAAGGCCTCGATGCCGACGTTGCGGCCGCCGGGGATGCCGAGGTTCTCCGGCAGTTCGACGGTCCGCACCCCCTCGGGGACGTCCGGGACGGGCGAGCCGTTGCCGACGACGACCACCTCGACGCGGTCACCGTCCTGCTGGGCGACCGAGTCGAGCAGGGCCCGCAGTTCCTCGGGGCGGTTGCCCATGGTGATGACGACGGCGCCGACCTTGAGCGGAGCGTTCGCAGGGGTCATGCCGCTCACCTCAGCCTGCTGGAGACGAGGATGGACACCAGGTGCAGCAGGGTCTGCAGCAGCGCGATGCCGGCGAGCACGGCCGTGCCCAGCCGGGTGAAGAACAGGTCGCCCCTGATCGTGTCGGCGATCGCGAGGACCAGGATCAGCAGGGACGCCTCGATCCCGAGGATCAGCCGGTGGAACTTGAGCGCCGCGGCGGCCCGGCGGGCCAGCGCCATGCCCGTGGAGCGCGGCTCGGCCGCGCTCTCCTGGACCGGCGGCAGGCCGCCCTGGTGCCGGGCGACGCCGACGAGGTCGGTCTCGGCCTTGATCAGGATCGCGCCGAGTGCGGCCAGGGTCCCGAGGAAGGCCCAGAGCCAGTCGATCCGCCCGGATCCCCACAGGTCGGCGGCGCGCAGCCCGAGCCCGACCAGGACGGCGGCGTCGGTCAGATAGGCCCCGACCCGGTCCAGGTAGACCCCGCCCAGCGAGAACTGCTGCTTCCAGCGGGCGACCTCGCCGTCGACGCAGTCCAGCAGCAGGTACAGCTGGACCATCAGCACACCGAGCACGGCGCCCGCGATCCCCGGCACCAGCAGGGCGGGGGCCGCCAGGACGCCGAAGACGGTCATCAGGTACGTGAGCTGGTTGGGCGTGACCCTGGTGCCCACCAGGTAGCGGTCCACCCGCAGGGACACCTCGCGCATGTAGAGGCGTCCCGCCCAGTGCTCTCCGCTGCGCCGGTCCTTCACCCCTGCCGGATGGACGACCGGTCTCAGTTCAGCTACCGATGGCCTTGACATAGTCGGCGTAGACGTCCTTGATCTGGTCGGTCTTGAGGGCGAGGTGTTCGAGGATCGTGTAGCGGCCGGGCCGGGTCTCCGGGGCGAACTCGACGACCTGGACGAACTCGTCCACCGTGAAGCCGATGTCCTTCGGCAGCACCGGCAGTCCGTGCCGGCGCAGCACCTCGGCCATCTGTCCGGCCGTCTGCACGTCGCCGCGCAGATAGGTGGCGAACGCGCCGCCGAGGCCGCACTGCTCGCCGTGGAGCGCGTTGCGCTGCGGGAACCGGAGGTCGAACGCGTGGCTGATCTCGTGGCAGGCACCCGACGCCGGGCGGCTGTCCCCGGCCACCGACATGGAGATGCCGCACAGGACCAGGGATTCGGAGAGCGTCGTCAGGAACGTGTCGTCGCCGATGCCGCCGGGGTGCCGCAGCACGGCCTCGGCCGCCTGCCGGGCCATCGCGGCGGCGAGGCCGTCGATCTTCTCCCCGGTCTCGCGGTGCGACAGCTCCCAGTCGGCCACGGCGGAGATCTTGCAGATCACGTCGCCGATGCCGGCGCTCACGAAGCGCTCGGGAGCCTCGCGGATCACATCGAGGTCGATGACGATGCCGATCGGATTGGGCACGCCGTACGAGCCCCGGCCCGCGTCGTTGTCCAGCGTGGCGACCGGCGAGCACAGCCCGTCGTTGGCCAGGTTGGTGGCCACCGCGACCAGCGGCAGGCCCACGCGGGCCGCCGCGTACTTGGCGCAGTCGATGACCTTGCCGCCGCCGAGGCCGACCACCGCGTCGTAGCGGCCGGCCCGCTTGACGGAGTCGGCGAGCCTGACCGCACCGTCGATGGTGCCGTCGGCGTCCTCGAACCAGTCGGCGCCCGGGAAGGCCGGGGCGAACCGCTCGCGCAGCGCCCGGCCGGAGCCGTTGCTGATGGCGAAGGCCAGCCGTCCCGAGGGCGAGATCCGCTCGTCGGAGAGGATCGCGGCCAGGTCGTCGAGCGCGCCCCGGCGGATGTCGACGGCGACCGGCGACGGAATGAGCCGGGTCAGTACAGGCACGCGATGTCACGCCCCTTGGCGAGGTCGTCGTGGTTGTCGATCTCGACCCACTTGACGTCGCCGATCGGCGCCACGTCGATCGTGAAGCCGCGGTTGACGAGCTCCTGGTAGCCGTCCTCGTAGTACAGCTGCGGGTCCCGCTCGAAGGTGGTCTTCAGCGCGTCGGCGAGCTCCGGGGCGGCGTCGCCCTCGATCAGGGTGACGCCGATGTACTCGCCGGTGGCCTCGGCCGGGTCCATCAGCTTGGTGATCCTGCGGACGCCCTTGTCGGGGTCGGCGACGACCTTCATCTCCTCGTCGGCCAGCGACTTCACCGTGTCCAGGGCGAGGATGATCCTCTTGCCGTCGCCGCGGGCGGCGAGCAGGGTCTTCTCGACGGAGACCGGGTGCACGGTGTCGCCGTTGGCGAGGATCACGCCGTCCTTGAGGGCGTCACGGCCGCACCACAGGGAGTAGGCGTTGTTCCACTCCTCGGCCTTGTCGTTGTCGATCAGGGTGAGCTTCAGGCCGTACTTCTGCTCCAGGGCCGCCTTGCGCTCGTAGACGGCCTCCTTGCGGTAGCCGACGATGATCGCGGCCTCGGTCAGGCCGATCTCGGCGAAGTTGCCGAGGGTGAGGTCCAGGACCGTGGGGCCGTCCTCCGCACCGTCGGGCCCCACCGGCACCAGCGCCTTGGGCAGGGTGTCGGTGTAGGGGCGCAGGCGCCGTCCGGCGCCGGCCGCCAGCACGAGGCCGATCATGCGGGTACTCCTTCATCGTGTACGGCGGGTGCGCCCCTCAGATGAGAGGCCACCCAGAAACGGGTGCTCTCGGCGAGCACCAGCAGGGCGACGACCACGGCGAGGGCCGTGAGCGCGACCGTGAACTGTGGGGCGGTGAGCAGCGCGGCCAGCACGGCGACGACGAGCGTGCGCCCCTCCTGTCCGCCGAGGGCGCGCACCAGCCAGGCCGGCGGCGCTCCGGCGTCGCCGCGGATGCGGTACACCGTGTCGTAGTGATGGTAGGCGACGGCCGCCACCAGGCCGAAAGCCGCGGGAAGGGCTCCGTTCACCCCGGATTTGGCCGCGAGGATCAGCACGGTGCCGTATTCGGCGGCGCGGAACAGCGGGGGGACGAGCCAGTCGAGGGAGCCCTTGAGGGCGTGGTCGAGGGCTTCGCCGGACAGCAGGACGTAGACGCCGGCCATCAGGACGACCCACCAGCTCGGTCCCCACAGCCAGGCACCGAGCGTCACCATGACCGCGCCGACGGCGGCGTTGAGGGGCGCGGTGGCACGGAACCGGCCGGGCAGGAAGCGGACCTGGAGTCCGACCAGCGGCCCGGTGTCCGCGAGGTCCGCCAGCGCCTGCGCCGCCCGGTCGGTACGCCGTGCCTTGCGCGTCACCGACCGCAGGACGCGGCCCGCCGTGGTGTACGCCGCCGCCAGGGCGCAGCCGACGAGCAGGACATAGAACGTGAGCCTGGGGGTCGTGAGCGCCGTCAGCACCGCGATCATCGCCCAGCGCTCGCCGATGGGCAGGACCACGATCCGGCGCGCCCAGACCGTCCAGCCGACGCTGTCGAGCTTGTCGGACAGTGCGGCGGTGGGGCTGGTGTTGGCCGTGGCGTCGTGGTTGGCCTCGTTGAAGGAGAAGTCGACCACGTGCCGGCAGATCTGCAGGATCATGGCGCCCAGGGCCAGGGCCCAGACGTCGTCGCCGCCGCGGGCGGCACCCAGCGCGAGGCCGGCGTAGAAGGCGTACTCCTTGGCCCGGTCGAAGGTGGCGTCCAGCCAGGCGCCGAGGGTGGAGTACTGGAGCGAGTAGCGGGCCAGCTGGCCGTCGGCGCAGTCCAGCACGAACGAGGCGATCAGCAGCACGCCGGCGGCGACGAAGCCGCCGCGGGTGCCGGTGGCGGCGCAGCTCGCGGCTATGAGCGCGGTGAGCAGGGAGGCCGTGGTGACCTGGTTGGGGGTCAGGCCGCGGCGAGCACACCAGCGGGCGACGTAGCGCGAGTACGGGCTGATGCAGAAGGTGGTGAAGAAGCCGTCGCGGGCCTTGACGGCCGACTTCAGGCGGACGTCCTCGTCGTCGACGGCGGTGACGGCCTGCCGTGCCTCGTTGCGGGCCTGGGGGTCCTCGGGCACGGCGGCGACGAGCCTGCCGAGCACCGGGCGGTGCACGTCGGTGCCGTCGGCGTCCAGGGCGTCGGAGATCCGGTCCGCGAGGCCGGCGGCGGGGACCGCGCCGCCGACGCCGTCGGCGGAGTTCTCGCGGGCCATCGCACGGGTCAGCGCCTGGCGGCCGGCCGGGCGGGCGGTCACCGCGCCGGGGACGGCGGCGAGCGGGAAGCGGGGGTCGGTCAGGCCCAGGCGCAGCGCGTGCGGATGGCCGACGAACCGGGCGTCGACGAGGGCGACCCGCTGGTCACCGGGCACCTGGGCCAGCAACGTCTCGGCGTCGGTGCCGTCGGCGGCGACCCGCACGTCGAAGCCGAGCGACCGCAGATCGCCCTCGATCGATGATCCGGGGACCGGCTGACCGGTCAGGATGGCGATCGACAACCGAACTCACTCCCTGGGTACCGACGCGTCCGCGCCAGTCATGTACATGTAGGGGCGCCGCCTGCCTGCCTGCGGCACCCGGGCGACATGTCGGCAGAGGCTATCGGATGGCGGGAAGCCAACGTTCACCGCCCGTTCACTGACCCGACCGACCTGGTCTGCCAGAGCCTGCGCCGCGATCATCATGGGTGATCCGGCTGCCGGGCCACAAACTCCGCACCACATCGGGCATTCGTCACATCCGGTTGCGGCAGGGGCGGAACGCCCCCGACACGGGCCGATTACCGAGGGCGGTGCACCTGTCCGCGCGCAAGCGGGCGGCAACTCCGGAAGCCGGGCCGCCGGACCCGTTTCCGGGGTACCCGAAAGGGGCCGTCCGGCGTGGCGGGGCCGGTTGCCGCAGCACGGCACCCGGGGCGTCGCTACACGCTGACCTGCGGTTCGTTTGCGCAGGTCAGGGCACATGACAACGGTGTTCAGTGCCGCGTTGCCCGATACCCCCCACCCGTAGTTCACTGTGATCCCGGAGGCAACACGGAAGGGCGGTCATCCCATGGGGGCCGGTCACGACCACGGGCACGTTCACGGCGTCGGAGCCGGCGGCACGGCCGGCGCGGCGCACCGCGGCACGCTGCGTATCGCGCTGTCGATCACGCTCACCGTGATGGTGGTGGAGATCGTCGGCGGCCTGCTCGCGGACTCGCTGGCGCTGATCGCGGACGCCGCCCACATGGCCACCGACGCCCTCGGCCTCGGCATGGCGCTGCTGGCCATCCACTTCGCCAACCGCCCACCGAGCCGGAACCGCACCTTCGGGTACGCCCGCGCGGAGATCCTCGCCGCGCTCGCCAACTGCCTGCTGCTGCTCGGCGTCGGCAGCTATGTGCTCTACGAGGCGATCCAGCGGTTCCTCGCCCCGACTCCCACCCACGGCGGGCTGATGATCGTGTTCGGCGCGATCGGCCTGGTGGCGAACTCGGTCTCCCTGATGCTGCTGATGCGCGGCCAGAAGGAGAGCCTGAACGTACGGGGCGCCTTCCTGGAGGTGGCCGCGGACGCGCTCGGCTCGGTGGCCGTCATGCTCTCGGCCGCGGTGATCCTTCTCACCGGCTGGCAGGCCGCCGACCCCGTCGCCTCCCTCGTCATCGGCCTGCTGATCGTGCCGCGCACCCTCCGGCTGCTGCGCGAGACCCTCGACGTGCTGCTGGAGGCGGCCCCGAAGAACGTCGACATGGACGAGGTACGGGCGCACATCCTGGCGCTGGACGGCGTGGAGGACGTGCACGACCTGCACGCCTGGACGATCACCTCGGGTCTGCCGGTGCTCTCCGCGCACGTGGTCGTCCGTTCCGACACGCTCAGCGCCACCGGCCACGAGAAGCTGCTGCACGACCTTCAGGGCTGCCTCGGGGACCACTTCGACGTGGAGCACTGCACCTTCCAGCTGGAGCCGAGCGGGCACGCGGAGCACGAGGCCCGCCTGTGCCACTGACGGGACCCGCCCCGCGACCCGGGCCGGCGAGGTGACCAGCGGGCACGCGGCACCCGCTCCGGCCCGCGCGGGCGGGGTGTATGCGCGTGATCTCGCCAAGGAGCACCCGGACGGTTCCGGGCGCACACGGGCGGGCACGATCACCTACGTGCCCGGCCGATGACGAGCCGCGGTACCACGGCGCCGCGTGGGACAACGGGACATGCGGAGTGCCGGGAAGTGCCGGGAGTGCCGGTTTCGTACGGCAGACTTGGGACTCGAGGACCGAAGTGAAGGATGGGTATGCCGACCACACCTGCCACCGCGAAGCTCAGCTCGCCGAACGGCACCGCGGACGCGATCTTGCTGGAACTGGTCGACGAGGACGGTGTGACGATCGGCACCGCGGAGAAGCTGTCCGCCCACCAGCCACCAGGACGGCTGCACCGCGCCTTCTCCGTGTTCCTGTTCGACAACCGCGGCCGGCTGCTGCTCCAGCAGCGGGCGCTCGGCAAGTACCACTCCCCCGGTGTGTGGTCCAACAGCTGCTGCGGCCACCCCTACCCCGGTGAGGCGCCCATGGCGGCGGCGGCCCGGCGCACCTACGAGGAACTGGGGATCTCCCCGTCGCTGCTCGCCGAGGCGGGCACGGTCAGCTACCACCACCCGGACCCGGACTCGGGCCTGGTCGAGAAGGAGTACAACCACCTCTTCGTCGGCCTGGTGCAGTCCCCGCTGCGGCCGGACCCCGACGAGGTCGGCGCCACGGCGTTCATGACGCCCGCCGAGCTGGCGGAGCGGCATGCGCGGGACCCCTTCTCCGTCTGGTTCCCGACCGTGCTGGACGCGGCCCGGCCCGCGATCAGGGAGCTGACGGGTCCCGCCGGCTGGTGAGGACCGGCAGCGACGCCCCTTCGCGCCCGGCCCTTCGTGTCGGGCCCGGCGGGAGGGGCCGGGCGGGCCGGAGGCCTGTCGTCACATTCCCGACATTCCCGTCTGCCCCGCCCGGTGCGCGGGTTTGAGCGGCAGGGCGGCCCAGATCACCTTGCCGCCGCTCGCGGTGTGCTCGACGTCGCAGACCCCGCCGGCCTCCCGCGCGATCTCGCGGACCAGCAGCAGCCCGCGCCCGCCGGTGCGCCCGTGGTCGGTCTCCAGGGCGGTCGGGCGGTAGGGGTGGTTGTCCTCCACGGACACCCGCACCCACTCGGCGCCGACCGCGACCTCCACGGCGAGCATCGGCGACAGCAGCGCCGCGTGCCGTACGGCGTTCGTGACCAGCTCGGACACGATCAGCAGCAGCCCGTGGACCAGGTCGTCCGAGACCGGGACGCCCTGGCGCAGCAGCAGGTCCCGGACCGCGCGCCGGGCCTGCGGGACCGAGGCGTCGACGGCGGGCGCGGTGAACCGCCAGACCCCCTCGTACGGCAGCGGATCCGGCGGTACGTCGTGGAGGGGTGCCCCCGCGCCGCCCTCCGGGCGTGAGCCGTACCCGCGCCCGTGGTCGTCCATCGTCCGGTCGCCGCCCTCGCGCTCGATTGTCACCACACGTCGAGTGTTGGTAACGCACCGCTCTCAGCCCAAGGACTGAACACAAGTCAGCGTGTTTCAAGCGCTTTGTGACCGTTGGCGTACGACTCGGTCGCGGGCGGGACCGATCCTGTCCCGTCCGCGCCGACTTCGCGAACTTTTCGGGTTGTACGGTCCACGCGCCCTGGCGCCCGTCCTTGCCGGGACGGGCGCTAGGCGGTCCGGTCGGAGACCATGCCGACGACCCGGCGGCCGCCGAAGCCGGTCGCGATCAGGCCGAGGCCGTCGAAGAGCAGGGCGAGGGAGAAGAACGCGCCGATCACGTACTGGCTGCTGCTCGGCCAGGAACCCAGCACCAGGATGCCCAGCAGCAGGTAGAAGGCACCCAGCAGGAGCGTCCAGCCGAACTGGGGGCCGCGCACCACGGCGCTGCCGACCAACCGGAACAGGCCGCCGGTGAGGAATAGCAGGGCCGCGAACATGGTGAGCGCGGCGGCCGCCGCGTGCGGATGGCCGATGATCACCACGCCCGCCGCGATGTTCAGGGCGGCCACGATGGCACCGAGCCAGAAGAAGTTCGAGCCGCGCGCCTGCACCGCGTGCAGCAGCCCGACCAGACCGCCGATCAGCAGCAGCCAGCCGAACAGGAGCATGGAGGTCAGCGTGACGGCCGCCGTGTAGACGAGTCCCACGAGTCCGGCGACCACCAGGACCACCCCGAGTCCGGCGAGCCAGCCGAAACTGCGGCGCATCCTCGCCGTCTCGCTGCGGGGCTTGGTGAACCTGGCCATCGGCGCCTCCTCACAGCCGTACGGACCCCCGCTTCCACCCTTATTTCCTTTGTTCCGCTTTGTTCCCTTTGCTGCCGTGTCGTAACTGTCCCCCGACCCTTCTTGATCAAACGCTCGGCCGGGCGGATAGCATCCGGCGCATGGAGCCGCAGTTGCTGCACGACGTCACCGGGGCGGTGGCCACCGTCGTGATCCACCACCCGGCCAAGCGCAATGCGATGACCGCCGCGATGTGGCGGGCACTGCCGCCGCTCCTGGACGATCTCGCGGCCGATCCGGACGTCCGGGTGCTGGTGCTGACCGGGGCGGGCGCGACGTTCTGCGCCGGTGCCGACATCTCCACGCTGCGCGGCTCGCCGCGGGAGGCGCAGCACCTGGCGGTGCGGGCCGAGGAGGCGCTCGCCGCGTTCCCCAAGCCGACGCTGGCGGCGGTGCGCGGGTACTGCGTCGGCGGCGGCGCCCAGCTCGCGGCGGCCTGCGACCTGCGGTTCGCCGAGGCGGGGGCGCTGTTCGGGGTGACGCCCGCCAAGCTGGGCATCGTCTATCCCGCATCCTCCACCCGCCGCCTGGCCTCCCTGGTGGGCCCGGCGACCGCCAAGTACCTGCTCTTCTCGGGCGAGTTGATCGACACGGAGCACGCGCTGCGCACGGGCCTGGTCGACGAGGTACTGCCCGAGGGCGAACTCACCAAGCGGATCATGGAGTTCACCGGGATCCTCGCCGCGCGCTCGCAGCTGACGCAGGCCGCGACGAAGGAGTTCACGGACGGCCGCACGGACCGCGACGCCCACTGGGCCGAGCAGGCACGCGCGAGCGGCGACACCGCGGAGGGGGTCGCCGCGTTCCTGGAGCGCCGGACCCCCCGGTTCACCTGGAGCGTGCGCCAGGGCCCGTGACCGGCGCCTACGTCAGGATGAAGCGGCTGTCGGCCCGGAACTTCTCGACGAGGTGCGCGGGCGCCTTGGCCGGGGATCCGGCGTCGTAGGGCGGCTGCGGGTCGTACTCGATCAGCAGCTGGACGGCCTGGGCGCGCTCGTCGCCCGCGATCCGCCCGAGCAGGGTCAGGCCCATGTCGACGCCCGAGGAGACGCCGGCGGCCGTGACGTACTTGCCGTCGACGACGACCCGCTCCCCCGTGGGCTCGGCGCCGAAGCGCCCCAGCTGGTCGAGGGCCAGCCAGTGCGAGGTCGCGCGGCGGCCGTCCAGGAGCCCGGCGGCCGCGAGCAGCAGCGAGCCGGTGCACACGGAGGTGGTCCAGGTGCTGGTGGCGTCGGCGGTGCGCAGCCAGGCCAGCAGGGTCTCGTTGTCCATCTGCGCCGACTGGCCGGGGCCGCCCGGGACGACGACGATGCCGGGGTTCGTGACCTCGTCCAGGGTCCGGTCGGCAGTGAGCGCGAGGTGCCCGGTGTCGGTGCGGACGGGTCCGGGCCGCTCGGCGACGAAGACGGTCTCCGCGCCCGGGAGGCGGCCGAGGGTCTCGTAGGGGCCCACGGCGTCCAGGGCGGTGAAGCGGTCGAAGAGCACGATGGCGATCTGCACGGCTTTCCCTCCGTCGGGTGTCAGGTGGTGGCGGAAGCGGGGCGGAACCTGCGCCGGTACTCGGCCGGGGCGGCGCCCAGCGCCTTGACGAACGCGCGCCGCATGGCCTCCGGCGTGCCGTAGCCGCTGGCGCGGGCGACCTCCTCGACACCGTCGGCAGTGTCCTCGAGGAGCCGGCGGGCGTGTTCGAGGCGGACCCGGTCGACGTAGCGGCCGGGGGTCGTACCGGTCTCCGCCCGGAAGGCGCGGGCGAAGTGGCGCGGCGAGAGGCGGGCACGGGCGGCGAGCGCCTCCACGGACAGGTCGTCCGCCGGATGCTCGGTGATCCACTGCTGTACGTCCCGCAGGGGCTCACGCCGGGCCGTCTGGGCGGCGAGCTGGGCGCTGAACTGGGCCTGGTTGCCGGGCCGGCGCAGAAAGACCACCAGGTGGCGGGCGACGCTCAGTGCGACCTCACGGCCGAGGTCCTCCTCGACGAGCGCGAGGGCCAGGTCGATGCCGCAGGTCACGCCGGCCGAGGTCGCCACGTGCCCGTCGCGCACCCAGACCGGGTCGGCGTCGACCTCGACGGCGGGATGGTCGCGGGCGAGCTTGGCGCAGTACGCCCAGTGGGTCGTGGCCCGAAGGCCGTCCAGCAGGCCCGCCTCGGCCAGCAGGATCGCGCCGGTGCACACCGAGACCAGGCGCGCGGCACCCGGCCCGTGCCCGCGGATCCAGTCGACCAGACGCGGGTCCGGCCGGCGGGTGCCCTCCCCGCCGGGCACGAGCAGGGTGTGCGGCGCGGGCGCCTCGGCGAGCGGGGAGTTCGGTGCCAGGGTCAGACCGCTGGAGCTGCGCACGGGGCCACCGTCCAGGGAGGCCGTGTGGATGCGGTACGCCCCCGGTACGTGTCGGCCCGCGCCGGCGAATACCTCCACCGGGCCGGTGACGTCGAGGCTCTGGACTCCGTCGAAGAGGACGACGAGAACGGTTCGCTGCGCCATGCGACCGATTCTTCGCCGCCCGGAGGATGGCCGCAATGACAGGTTTCCCACCTTTCCTGCCACGCCCCCCTCCGTCACCACCGATGCCGTGGCTGACGGTGGTTCGCCTCGCCGGACGGCGCCCTGCGGCCCGGATGTCCGTGGGGCCTGCCACAATTGCGGCGCACACCGGAGTGGAGAAGGCGGTACGGGATCGTGACGACACCCCTCACAGCGTCCATCGAGGGCAGGATCGCCGAGGAGCTCGGCGTACGGGAGCGGCAGGTCAAGGCCGCCGTGGAGCTGCTGGACGGCGGCTCCACGGTGCCCTTCATCGCGCGCTACCGCAAGGAAGCGACCGAGATGCTCGACGACGCGCAGCTGCGCACCCTCGAGGAGCGGTTGCGCTATCTGCGGGAGCTGGAGGAGCGGCGGACGGCGATCCTGGAGTCGGTGCGCGAGCAGGGCAAGCTCACCGACGAACTGGAGGCGCGGATCCGCGGCGCCGAGACCAAGGCGCGTCTTGAGGACGTCTACCTGCCGTACAAGCCGAAGCGGCGGACCAAGGCGCAGATCGCGCGGGAGGCGGGCCTGGAGCCGCTGGCCGAGGGCCTGCTCGCCGACCCGGCCGTGGAGCCGCTCGCGGCGGCGGCCGCCTTCGTCGACGCGGACAAGGGCGTCGCCGATCCGCAGGCGGCCCTGGACGGCGCCCGGGCGATCCTCACCGAGCGGTTCTCGGAGGACGCCGACCTGATCGGCGAGCTCCGTGAGCGCATGTGGGGGCGCGGGCGGCTGGCCGCCAAGGTGCGGGAGGGCAAGGAGGAGGCGGGCGCCAAGTTCTCCGACTACTTCGACTTCGCCGAGCCGTTCACCGAGCTGCCCTCGCACCGGATCCTGGCGATGCTGCGCGGGGAGAAGGAGGAGGTCCTGGACCTCGTCCTGGAGCCGGAGGAGCAGACGGACGGCCCGTCGTCGTACGAGGGGATCGTGGCCCACCGCTTCCAGATCGCCGACCGCGGCCGGCCCGCCGACAAGTGGCTGCAGGACACGGTCCGCTGGGCCTGGCGCACCCGGATCCTCGTCCACCTCGGCATCGACCTGCGCCTCAGGCTGCGCACGGCCGCGGAGGACGAGGCGGTGAACGTGTTCGCGGCCAACCTGCGCGACCTGCTGCTGGCCGCGCCGGCCGGCACCCGCTCGACCCTCGGCCTGGACCCCGGGTTCCGTACGGGCGTGAAGGTCGCCGTGGTCGACGCGACCGGCAAGGTCGTCGCCACCGACGTCGTCCACCCGCACGTGCCGGCCAACCGGTGGGACGAGGCCGTCGCCAAGCTGGCCCGGCTGGCCAAGGAGCACGCGGTCGAGCTGATCGCGATCGGCAACGGCACCGCGTCCCGGGAGACCGACAAGCTCGCCGCCGACGTCATCGCCAGGCACCCGGAGCTGAAGCTCACCAAGGTGATGGTGTCGGAGGCGGGCGCGTCGGTGTACTCGGCGTCGGCGTACGCCTCGCGGGAGCTGCCCGACATGGACGTGTCGCTGCGCGGCGCGGTGTCCATCGCGCGCCGGCTCCAGGACCCGCTGGCCGAACTGGTCAAGATCGACCCCAAGTCGATCGGCGTCGGCCAGTACCAGCACGACCTGTCCGAGGTGAAGCTGTCCCGCTCCCTCGACGTGGTGGTCGAGGACTGTGTGAACGGCGTCGGCGTGGACGTGAACACGGCGTCCGTGCCGCTGCTCGCGCGCGTCTCCGGCGTCACCTCGTCGCTCGCGGAGAACATCGTGGCGCACCGGGACACCAACGGGCCGTTCACCTCGCGGGCGCAGCTGAAAAAGGTCTCGCGGCTGGGTCCGAAGGCCTACGAGCAGTGCGCGGGCTTCCTGCGGATCCGCGGCGGCGACGACCCGCTCGACGCCTCCAGCGTGCACCCCGAGTCGTACCCGGTGGTCCGCCGGATGGTGAAGACCACGGGCCAGGAGGTGGCCTCGCTCGTCGGCAACACCGGGGTGCTGCGCTCCCTCAGGGCGGCCGACTTCGTGGACGACACGTTCGGTCTGCCGACGGTGAGCGACATCCTGCGGGAGCTGGAGAAGCCCGGGCGCGACCCGCGGCCGGCGTTCAAAACGGCCACCTTCAAGGAGGGCGTCGAGAAGATCGCCGACCTGTCGTCCGGGATGGTCCTGGAGGGCGTGGTGACGAACGTGGCGGCCTTCGGCGCGTTCGTCGACGTCGGCGTCCACCAGGACGGTCTGGTGCACGTCTCGGCCATGTCGAAGCAGTTCGTGAAGGATCCGCGCGATGTCGTCAAGCCCGGCGACATCGTCAAGGTGAAGGTGCTGGACGTCGACATCCCGCGCAAGCGGATCTCGCTGACGCTGCGTCTGGACGACGAGGCGGCGGCGCAGGACCGTCAGGGGCAGGGCGACGGCGGTGAGCGGCGCCGGCGCGGCGGCCGTCCGCCGCAGCAGCGCCAGGGCCGCGGCGGCGGTGGCGGTGGCGGCTCCCGCCAGGCGCCCCCGCCCGCCAACAGCGCGATGGCCGACGCCCTGCGCCGCGCGGGCCTGCTCGACCCGAAGAACGCCCGCCGCTGACCCGTCCGCCTTCTGGGCTCGCCCCTCGCCGGTGGGCGAGCCCGGGGGCAGGGCGGCCGTGGACGGACCTATGACTGCCGACAGTCGGTGGGGCGCTGGTGCCGCGACAGGCAACGTTTGCCCGCCGCGGCCCTAGTAGGGCTCCGTTAGGTCTTCTCGGCCCTGTTTGGGGCATGTTGGACGTTGTGGACGCACATGAAGTGAACCGTGCTCGGGCGAAGTTGGCG